>NZ_SRUT01000038.1:0-535 GCF_004791315.1 Mesorhizobium sp. M8A.F.Ca.ET.208.01.1.1 | reverse complement strand
GCGGTGCAATATAGAAAATTGTCACCATGACAAATTGGCTCCCTGACCTTTCCACTGGCTCCGGTCCGCTTTATCAGCGCCTTGCTGACAGCATTGAGTCAGATATCGATAAGGGCGTCATCGATGCCGGTGCAAAACTGCCGCCGCAGCGCGACCTCGCCTACGATATCGGCACGACGGTCGGCACGATCGGCAGGGCCTATCAGTTGCTGCGCGAACGTGGCCTGGTAAGCGGTGAGGTCGGTCGCGGCACCTATGTGCTCGCCCAGCGCGCCGAAACGCCGAAACCCGAGGTCGAACCGGGCTTGCAAGGCACGCGCCCAATCGACGCCCCGAGCGGCAAGCTGCGCTTCGACAGCACCGCCGCGCCCGATGTCGGCCAGGGCGCGGTGATTGCAGACATCCTGGCGCGCACGGCGCAGGAACACCCGCACGACATTTCGAGCTACACGCGTGATTTTCCCGAGCGCTGGTACGAGGCGGGCAGCCGCTGGCTTTCGCGCAACGCTTTCCGCCCCTTGCCCGATTCGATCGT
>NZ_SRUT01000398.1:0-284 GCF_004791315.1 Mesorhizobium sp. M8A.F.Ca.ET.208.01.1.1 | reverse complement strand
GTCTTGGGCAGCTCGGTGCGGAACTCGATGAATTTCGGCCGCTTGTAGCCGGTCAGGTTCTCGCGGCAATAGACCATCAAGGTCTCGATCGTCAGTGCCGGGTCCCTCCTGACAACGAACAATTTGGGCACCTCGCCGGAATGTTCGTCCGGCACGCCGATCGCCGCCACTTCCAGCACGCCCGGATGGTGCGCCACCACTTCCTCCAGCTCGTTCGGATAGACGTTGAAGCCGGAGACCAGGATCATGTCCTTCTTGCGGTCGACGATCTTGGTGTAGCCGCG
>NZ_SRUT01000397.1:0-285 GCF_004791315.1 Mesorhizobium sp. M8A.F.Ca.ET.208.01.1.1 | reverse complement strand
CGCCGGGCTGGTGCCGTTCTTCATCGATGCCGACAGGACGCCCAATCCCGGCGGTCTGCCGGTCGGCGGCGTTACCATCATCGATCTGCCGAACAACCACCTGCAATATGCCGTCACCTGGTATGGCCTGGCCGCCGCCCTTGCCGCGGTGCTGATCCTGAGGCTCCGCCGCCCGGCGAAGGAAGGTTGAGCGCGGCCGCTCTTGACAGGGCAGGGCTGCACGCCTCATTTCGCCCTTGAGCAATTCCAGGAAAAGTGTGAGCGGTTTTCCGTCCGGAATTGCGT
>NZ_SRUT01000396.1:0-285 GCF_004791315.1 Mesorhizobium sp. M8A.F.Ca.ET.208.01.1.1 | reverse complement strand
GCCGCGATGCAGGCCGACATCGACCTCGAAAGCGATGCGCAACTCGGTGTCGAGCGCGGAAGCGAGTGCACCATATTCGGTCAGCCGCTCAGGCGCGTCGATCAGCCAGCAGACACGCGACCACCAGCCGGCGCTGCCTTGGGTCAGCGCTGCCCTGGCGGCGCCGACCGGCATTGGCTTGCCGTAGAGCAGATCGCCCTCGGGAAAAGCGTCGAGCACGGCCTGCGTCACCGGCGGATGGAAGGTCATGAAGCGGTTGGTGCCAAGCGCCCTGGCGATGTGCGA
>NZ_SRUT01000395.1:0-286 GCF_004791315.1 Mesorhizobium sp. M8A.F.Ca.ET.208.01.1.1 | reverse complement strand
CCATGCTCGACGCCACCAACTTCACCGTCTATGGCACGCCGCGCGGCGACGCCAAGCTCTCCGATGTCGAGGCGGCCGTCGACGGCGAGATCGCGCGCATTGTCAAGGACGGCGTGACCGACGACGAATTGGAGCGGGCGAAGACCCGCTATGTCCGCTCGATGATCTTCGCCCGCGACAAGCAGGACGACATGGCCAACATGTATGGCTCGACACTGGCCACCGGCGGCAATGTGCAGGACGTGCTCGAATGGCCGGATCGCATCCGCAAGGTCACCGCCGACGA
>NZ_SRUT01000394.1:0-286 GCF_004791315.1 Mesorhizobium sp. M8A.F.Ca.ET.208.01.1.1 | reverse complement strand
AAAAGCGCTGCTGCGCTTCCAGCACCGCCGGTCCCATCCTGTCGCGGAACTGCCGCATCCATTCGGCCAGCCAGAAGCCTTCGATGCGCTTGTGCTGGAAGATCAGCTGGCCTGGCTCGCGGATGACGGTCGGCTCGGCATCGAGCCTTCCATAGACGATCCAGCGCGAGCGCTTCGGCATGGCATTGAAGATGGCGGAAGCCAGCGGGCCGGTGACCGCGTCCAGGAAGACGCGCGGCTGCTCGGCCTTCATCACCTCGCGCAGCGCCGTCTCGAAATCCGCCGC
>NZ_SRUT01000393.1:0-286 GCF_004791315.1 Mesorhizobium sp. M8A.F.Ca.ET.208.01.1.1 | reverse complement strand
CTATCTCAATGCGGCGATGCAGCTGGCCAGGGCGAGTCGAGTGTCTTCGGCCTGATGCGAGAAAATCTGGACGAGCTTTCCGCGATCCTGGACCAGATTTATCCCGGGCTTCCATCAGACAAGGCGCGTTTCGAGAAGGCCTTTGGCCGGACTCTCTATGTGCACCTTTCGCGCGAGGAGAAGCTCGCGCAGGCTGTCTCCCTTATCAAGGCGGAGCAGACCGGCCTTTGGCACATCGCCCCCGATGGAGCCGAGATCCAAAGGGTCGGGCCGCCGGGAGAGCCAC
>NZ_SRUT01000392.1:0-286 GCF_004791315.1 Mesorhizobium sp. M8A.F.Ca.ET.208.01.1.1 | reverse complement strand
GCCGACAGCACCAGGAAGGGGTCGCCGCCGCCCTGGCAGTGTCGGGTGAAAGCGGTGTCGAAATCGGCGATCTTGCCGTCCAGCAGCGCATCGACGGCATCGTCGAAGGAGGCGCCTGACACGTCGCCGGACGTCGCCCGGACATCGTCGAGGTTGATCTCCTTCTGGCCGTGGGCGTAGAGCACCAGCTTCTCGATCTCGCCGCGCGACGCCAGCCGGTCGCCGCCGAGATTGCGGCGCAGCGCCTGGCGCGCCTCCAGCGTCATCGACATGCCGGTCTTGCGCA
>NZ_SRUT01000391.1:0-286 GCF_004791315.1 Mesorhizobium sp. M8A.F.Ca.ET.208.01.1.1 | reverse complement strand
GTCCTACTCTTGCGGAACGTAAGTCCGACTACCATCGGCGCTAAGGAGCTTAACTTCTGTGTTCGGCATGGGAACAGGTGTGACCTCCTTGCTATAGTCACCAGACAATATCATGTATAACTATTATACATTCAAAACTAGATAGTAAGTAAAATTTAGTTCAACCAACAAAACTTTTAAATTTGATTAAGTCTTCGATCGATTAGTATTCGTCAGCTCCACATATCGCTATGCTTCCACCTCGAACCTATTAACCTCATCATCTTTGAGGGATCTTATAACCGAA
>NZ_SRUT01000390.1:0-286 GCF_004791315.1 Mesorhizobium sp. M8A.F.Ca.ET.208.01.1.1 | reverse complement strand
CGCCTCGCCGTCTTGATCGCGCCAGTGCATTTTGCCGGCGGCTGTGTTAACTGCGTGTTAACCAACCCCGCGAGGCAGACGCCGATGAAGGACACAGGCGAGGCGCCCGGGTGGTGTCGCGCTGGCCCAGCCGGTCTCGGCTAATTCGGGCGCAAGGGCCTGGCACGGCGGTTCATGTTGCGCCGGATGATCGTGGCGATCAGCTCTGGCGCCTCCTCGATCAGCATATGGCCAGGTCGATCGTGCGCGAGGCGCGCACGATCGAGGCCGAGTTGCGCGAGCGGCT
>NZ_SRUT01000389.1:0-286 GCF_004791315.1 Mesorhizobium sp. M8A.F.Ca.ET.208.01.1.1 | reverse complement strand
TTCTGGGCGCGCGCGCCTTCGCCGACACGGCCGTGCATCTGGTCTTCGACACCTGGCCGGAGCAGATCGCCAAGCCGATCGCGCATGAGGTGCAGAATGTGCTCACGGTGCGGCGCACCGACCTTCTGACCTATGGCGTGCTGCTTGCGGCCTATTTTGCCTCGAACGGCATCGAGGCGCTGCGCACCTCGCTCAACCGCGCCTATCGGATGACAGAGACGCGCGGCATCATCCACCGCAGGGTGCAGAGCATCATCTTCGTCCTGATCGCCACGGCCTGTTTCCT
>NZ_SRUT01000037.1:0-536 GCF_004791315.1 Mesorhizobium sp. M8A.F.Ca.ET.208.01.1.1 | reverse complement strand
GGAGCCAGAAGCGCTTGGAGCCGGCGGCCGTCGGCGGCGTCGACGATGCCGATCTGCGCCAGTCGGCGGGCGAGCTGCGCCGGCGCATGCACCACGCTTGCCAGGCTCTTCACGCCCTCGGGCAGTGACGCGTCGCCCGGCTGCATCGCGCTTTCGCCCCAATGCACCGGGGCGCTGCGGTCAAGCGGCACGTCGAGGTCCTCGCCAAGGGCTGCGCCAAGCGCCGTCTCGTAGCCGCGCTCGACGCTGATCTGCTCCAGCACGGAGGGGAAAAGATCGCCACTGGCGGCATTCAGAATCTTGGAAAGGGTGCGGGCTTCGGTCTCGATGCGCTGCAACTCAGCCTTGGCGTCCTGTAGCGGCGGACGGGCGGCGCTTTCGGCGCCACGCGCCTCGGCGACCGCCTGCTCGGCCGCAATGGCGCCGGCCTCGCTCTCTTCCAGCCGCGCCGCGGCATCCTCGACCAGCAGCCGCTTCTCGGCCGGATCGGGCAGGCCGGAAATGCTGGCGACGATGTCGGACAGCTCGCGGTCGAC
>NZ_SRUT01000388.1:0-286 GCF_004791315.1 Mesorhizobium sp. M8A.F.Ca.ET.208.01.1.1 | reverse complement strand
CCCTAACCCATATGCGATAGCCCTGCCATTCACGGGGAGAAGTGCCCGGCAGGGCGATGAGGGGCCGCGCCAACGCTTCAGAACTGTCACTTTGGTTGACTTAGTAAGGCTGGCGCCGCCCCTCATCTGGCTGCCGCCATCGTCTCCCGGTGAACAGGGAGAAGGAAGCTGTCACCCGGACTTTCGCCTACGTCAGTTAGCCACCCACTCGATCGGCACGTGCCCTTCATCCACCTCGACCCGCTTAAGCCAGTCCACCACGGCCGGATAGGCGTCGAGCTGGAAT
>NZ_SRUT01000387.1:0-287 GCF_004791315.1 Mesorhizobium sp. M8A.F.Ca.ET.208.01.1.1 | reverse complement strand
GCAACCCGATGGGCGACTACGTCGCCTATGAGAAGGGCATGAAGGACGGCGACCTGCATCCGATCATGAAGGGCATGAACCTGCTCGGATACGAATGCTCGACGCTCGGCAACCACGAATTCAACTACGGCCTGTCCTTCCTGGACAAGGTGCTGGCCGGCGCCAGTTTCCCGTTCGTGTGCGCGAACCTGATCAGTGGCACCACGCTTGCCGCCAACCCGCGCGACGACAAGCTCTACCTCAAGCCCTATGTCATCCTCGACAAGAAGATCAAAGACGGCTCGAGA
>NZ_SRUT01000386.1:0-287 GCF_004791315.1 Mesorhizobium sp. M8A.F.Ca.ET.208.01.1.1 | reverse complement strand
GAGCCTTTAAAACGGTTCAGACAGCGCCAGCGGCGCTTCTCCACATCGACGGAAAGGCAGGCGATCCTCCAGGCTATGGCCAAACTCGGCATGGACGATCGCCTAGAGCGCACGAGCGGCTACATCTATGCATCCTGCTATATTTCCGCACCGCCAGGCGAGCGCTCTGAGCTTTGTCATGGACGGACTGCGCGGCGAAATCAAGGTGAGACTCAGCGTCAATCAGGATGAGACTCGGCGGCGCGGGTGTGACGAAGGGAGGTGCAACAGATCCTTCAACTAAGTTT
>NZ_SRUT01000385.1:0-287 GCF_004791315.1 Mesorhizobium sp. M8A.F.Ca.ET.208.01.1.1 | reverse complement strand
TTAGGACAACCGCCATTTTAAGTGATGATATGTAGTAGGGGATTCCTTTAGGTTTTAGTTAAGGGAATTCCCTATTTTTATATTTTAGTAAAGAGGCAGGTACTGCAAATGGTATTGTTTCTATGATGGGCGGTTTGGGGGATTCTTCCCACCGATTGTTATTTCTTATGTCACAATAGTTACAGGTTCCAGTCATTTAGCGTTTTTATTACTAGCGATATTTGGAATTATAGCATTAACAACAATGTCGAGAATGGTTAAAAATGTAAACTAAAACTATAAATTTC
>NZ_SRUT01000384.1:0-287 GCF_004791315.1 Mesorhizobium sp. M8A.F.Ca.ET.208.01.1.1 | reverse complement strand
CAGCCCGCCCGCCAATGTTGGCGATGCGCTGGACACGCTGATCGGCATCTACATCGAGCACTCGCTGAATTACCTCAGCAAGGAGATGTGGCGGCAGGCGATGGCGATCTCCACGCAACTGCCCGACAGCCCCTTCGGCCAGGCCTACACCGCGCTCGACCATGCGCTCACCGAGCAGATCCGCGCCCTGATCGCCCGCCTGCAGGAAATCGGCCTGGTGCGGCCGGACATCGACGGCCCGGCAGTGGGCGAGCTGATCTTCAACAACATGAACATGATGTTCATCG
>NZ_SRUT01000383.1:0-287 GCF_004791315.1 Mesorhizobium sp. M8A.F.Ca.ET.208.01.1.1 | reverse complement strand
GGCGCCTCGTCGCGCTCGCCCTCCCCGATCACAACCGTGCCTTTGATGGCGAGGCGATTGAGCTCCTGGCGCATCGCGTCGACCGCCACCTGGTCGGCGGCCTTCTCATCGCCGCGCCCACGCAGCCTGGCGGCCGCCACAGCCGCGCGTTCGGTCACGCGCACGACTTCCATGGTGAGGATCCGGTCGAGACCGGCCGCGATGTTCTGGGCGATGTTCATGGATGGGCATTCCTCGTTGTCATGAGAGCAGTTCAGGTCCGAACCGCTCTAATTGTTGTTTCGAGC
>NZ_SRUT01000382.1:0-288 GCF_004791315.1 Mesorhizobium sp. M8A.F.Ca.ET.208.01.1.1 | reverse complement strand
GCCGGACAACGTATTCTTCCTCATCTATGGCGGCCTGGTCGGCGGCGTCCTCACCATTTTGTGGGGATTGTACCTGCTTGGCCTTGCCTTCAACCGCTCGGCCCGGTTCCCGCGCCACTACACGATCTGGCAGATCGCCATCATCATCTGGATCCTCGTGCGCCAGGCCTATGTGCTGCTCGTGTCCGACTTCGTCTTCTCGGCCGAGGGGCTGGCCTTCACCGTCGCCGAGATCGCCATCGGCCTGCTCTGTATCTATCTCCTGCGCAACGGGGCCGGCGCCGAGAC
>NZ_SRUT01000381.1:0-288 GCF_004791315.1 Mesorhizobium sp. M8A.F.Ca.ET.208.01.1.1 | reverse complement strand
CTCGACGCTGCTTCCGGCCATCGCCGCGAAATCCTGCGCCATGGTGGTGAGCGCCGGGCAAGTGTAGCGGCTGAGCGGATGGTCGTCATGCGCAGCCACCCGCAGGTCGCAATCCGCCTTGCGGCCCACCTTCAGCCCTTTCGAGAAGGCGGCCGCCATCACGCCGAAGGCGAGACGATCGTTGTTGCACAGGATGGTCTTGCCCGGCAGGCCGCCACTGCCGAGCATCCTCTCGGTCTGTTCGTAGCCGATCCGCTCGAAATCCCAAGTGTAGTCCCTGGTATTGCC
>NZ_SRUT01000380.1:0-288 GCF_004791315.1 Mesorhizobium sp. M8A.F.Ca.ET.208.01.1.1 | reverse complement strand
AAAAAGTCGAGCCACTGCTTGGAGATGTCGCAGCCGACATAGTTCTGCATTATCATGTCCACGCCTCTTCCTGTGGTGCGGGGTCTGCTTGGAACAGCCCCGTGCAACTGTTCAGGTTGATGGTTCTTTGGTGGGAAGGGACCGAGCCATGCCACGGCCTGTCCGCAAGGACGACCAGGATCCTCTCGGCCTCCTTCCCACTTCAACCATACAACGGAACCAACACACAGGATCCTCGGGTGGTCTACGCGTCCGCTTCGCTCCCGCCCCGCGCGTGGATGACGAAAC
>NZ_SRUT01000379.1:0-288 GCF_004791315.1 Mesorhizobium sp. M8A.F.Ca.ET.208.01.1.1 | reverse complement strand
CCTGAACGCGCCCGCACTTGAACGCCAACACTTGAACGGAAGGCCGGCAGTGGACTACGAAAGACGGTAACCCGGAGGCCAGCCGACATGACGACACTTGCCATCCCCGATCTTGCCGGCAAGACAGTGCTGGTCACCGGCGCCTCGACCGGCATCGGTGCAGCACTTGCCCGTGCCTACGCGGCGCAGAAATGCCGCGTCGCGCTGCACTACAATGCCAGCCGCGCACCCGCCGAAACCGTGGCCGAATCCATCCGCGACAATGGTGGCGAGGTGTTTCTAGTCCAG
>NZ_SRUT01000036.1:0-543 GCF_004791315.1 Mesorhizobium sp. M8A.F.Ca.ET.208.01.1.1 | reverse complement strand
GCGAGGAGCGCGTCAGGTGCGGGATCGTCGGCTGGAGGGCATAGAGGCAGTCATCCAGCGGCAGCAGCGTGTGCTTGCGAAAGGTAACGACGATTGCCTCTTCCTCAAGCGACAAGATCGTCGATCTCGGCTCCTGTGGGCCGGTCGGCAGATCGGCAACTGACGTCCGCTTCTTCCATTTAGCGACGGTCTTCTGGTTGATCCCGTAGCGCTTGGCCAGCGTTCTCAGGCTCTCTTGACTATTCTGTATTGTTCGACGGATCGCCTCTGTCGTTGTGGCGCTGCCGTGAAGAACCTGGCCCATAGTGCATCCTTCCATTCTTGGGAAAACAATGCACCATCAAATGCCAGGATCAAACAGTTAGGTGATGGAGGTACAGCTGGGAGCGATGGACGACGTCCGATCAACGCGGCGTACGGCTCAGCGCCGTTTCGCGGGCCATCACTCGGTATCCACGCTGTATATCCGGCCGCCCGCTTCCGTCCGGCCAAGGCGACGCAATTTGAAGGAATGCTCGCCCAAAGCGGCAAGGCCGGTGTCTG
>NZ_SRUT01000378.1:0-288 GCF_004791315.1 Mesorhizobium sp. M8A.F.Ca.ET.208.01.1.1 | reverse complement strand
GTCCATTTGGACGACCGTGCCCAACGAGCGGCTGGTCGGCCTCGGCTATACGCTGCCCTGGCTGGAACGCTTCGGCACCGATGCCGAGCGCGTCTTCGCTTTCATGCCGGCGACGCAAGGCGCGGTGGTGTGGCCGGCGATCGGGCCGGCGGCGACGGCGCTGGTCTTCGACGAGGAACTGCCGCTCGTCGATTCCTGCATCGACCGCGTGCTTTTGGTGCATTCGCTCGAACATGCCGAGAACCCGCGCGAGACGCTGAACGAGATCTGGCGCGTGCTGTCGCCGGC
>NZ_SRUT01000377.1:0-288 GCF_004791315.1 Mesorhizobium sp. M8A.F.Ca.ET.208.01.1.1 | reverse complement strand
CGCGGTGCTCGGCGGCGTCTCGACCGACGACGTCACCGAGGACAATGGCGCCGACGGCATCGTTGCCGGCAACCTGACAGCCGACGGACTGCTGACCATCACCGACGTTGACGCCGGCGAGGCCAATTTCACCACCCAGGCCGCCACCGCCGGCAGCAACGGCTATGGCACCTTCACCCTCGCCGCCGACGGCAGCTGGACCTACACCGCCGACAACACCCAGGCCGCCATCCAGCAGCTCGGCGCCGGCGACACCATCACCGACAGCTTCACCGCCGTCTCCTCCGA
>NZ_SRUT01000376.1:0-288 GCF_004791315.1 Mesorhizobium sp. M8A.F.Ca.ET.208.01.1.1 | reverse complement strand
AGCTTGGACACATGGCGCTCATACGAAGGGACAACATCGGAATCGTCGTCGAGGGCCTCGACGCGACGGTTGATTTCTTTCGCGCGCTTGGCCTTGAACTCGAAGGGCGTGCCACGATCGAAGGAGAATGGGCCGGGCGCGTCACTGGACTGGGTGATCAGCACGTCGAGATTGCCATGATGCGCATGCCGGACGGCCACGGCCGGCTCGAGCTGTCCCGTTTCATCAGGCCGCCTGTCGTCGCCGATCACCGCAACGCCCCGGTGAACGCCTTGGGCTACCTCCGCG
>NZ_SRUT01000375.1:0-288 GCF_004791315.1 Mesorhizobium sp. M8A.F.Ca.ET.208.01.1.1 | reverse complement strand
GCACGACCCAGCTGCCTCCGGGGACCTCCATGGGTCCCATCAGGATCTTGCCGCCATTGTCGGTCACGCGTTTAGCCGCTGCGTCGATGCCGGTGACATTGAAATAGAACTGCCNCGGGCGAATGCGCTTTTCCCACGCGACGAGCGCGTCCTCGACCGAAGAGCCCGCCTCCAGGTCCTGCGACAGGCTGAAGGCATTGACCATCGCGCAACCGGCGCCCTGGACAAGAGGCAAGGTCGCCCTCGTGGGCGATGCCGCGCATGCGATGTGCCCGGCTCTTGCCCAGG
>NZ_SRUT01000374.1:0-289 GCF_004791315.1 Mesorhizobium sp. M8A.F.Ca.ET.208.01.1.1 | reverse complement strand
GAGAAACCAGCCTTCGCCTTCCATCCCGTAAAACGGCGAGTTCCATTTGACGGCCTTCTGGACGCAGGGAACGGCATGCATGATGAGTTGGTCGAGCCGGCGTCCGACTTCGCTCTTCCAGCCCGGCATCGCGGCGATATAGGCCTGCACGGGAGCGTCTCCATAGCCCTTGGCGATCTGCGGGTTGCCGCCTGAAAGCAGGACAGGTTTTCCGTCCGGGGATCCGGCGGCGGCAGTCTTGGGCGATTTCGCTTTCGCCATCAGGTTGATCCCACGCGTTGGCGCGTCG
>NZ_SRUT01000373.1:0-289 GCF_004791315.1 Mesorhizobium sp. M8A.F.Ca.ET.208.01.1.1 | reverse complement strand
CGTCAGCGTCGCGGTCATTGGACAGCAGGAAAAACTCCAGCTCGAAGGCGCCGGCCGGATGCAGGCCGCGCGCCGCCAGCAGCTCCACCTGCCTTGCCAGCACCAGCCGCGGATCGGAGGTCATCGGCTGGCCGTCCAGGTGATACATCGACATCAGCACCTGGCCGCGCGGCGGTTTGGTGCCGTGCAGCGGCACCAGCGTTCCCGGGATCGGCCATGCCCTGAGATCGCCATCGCCGGTATCCCAGATCAGGCCGGTGTCGTGGACGTCCTCGCCGGTAATGTCGAG
>NZ_SRUT01000372.1:0-289 GCF_004791315.1 Mesorhizobium sp. M8A.F.Ca.ET.208.01.1.1 | reverse complement strand
GCTCGCCCGCTGCGGCAAAGTCGTCCGCTTCGACATGTGCGGCACCTCGACCGACGTCGCCCACTATGACGGCGAATATGAGCGCGCCTTCGACACCGAGGTCGCCGGCGTGCGCATCCGCGCGCCGATGATGCGCATCCACACGGTTGCCGCCGGTGGCGGCTCGATCCTGCACTACTAGGCCGGCCGCTTCCGCGTCGGCCCCGATTCCGCCGGCGCCAATCCCGGGCCTGCCGCTTACCGGCGCGGCGGCCCGCTCGCCGTTACCGACGCCAATGTCATGCTGGGC
>NZ_SRUT01000371.1:0-226 GCF_004791315.1 Mesorhizobium sp. M8A.F.Ca.ET.208.01.1.1 | reverse complement strand
AAATCTTCTAAGAACATTGCTCTATCATCATCATCCAATGTAGCAATTTCTTCTTCAATCTTAGCACTGATGACAATGACTTCTGAACTTTCTTTATCAGCATATTCACGAATAGCTTGAACTTTTTCATTATCTTCATCGCCAATTTCGTCTTCTCCGACATTAGCAATATATAACATTTCTTTAGATGTTAACAATTGTGCTTGATTTACAAATTTTTGATCTT
>NZ_SRUT01000370.1:0-289 GCF_004791315.1 Mesorhizobium sp. M8A.F.Ca.ET.208.01.1.1 | reverse complement strand
CGCGCATCTCGCCGCCAATCCGGACGCCGCTGCCGAATGGGCGGCGACGCGCAAGCTGAAGAACGATCCGCGTGTCACGCGCGTCGGCCAGGTGCTGAGGAAGCTCAGCCTCGACGAACTGCCGCAGATCATCAACATCCTGCAGGGCGACATGAGCCTCGTCGGACCGCGCCCCGTGGTGCGTGACGAACTCGAGATCTACGGCAGTGCAGCCGTCTACTATCTGAAGTCGCGCCCGGGTCTCACCGGGCTGTGGCAGGTGAGTGGGCGCAACGACGTATCCTACGAT
>NZ_SRUT01000369.1:0-289 GCF_004791315.1 Mesorhizobium sp. M8A.F.Ca.ET.208.01.1.1 | reverse complement strand
CTCGTCGACGGCAGCATTGCTGGCTCGTGGCGGGCGTTCCGTCAGGGGCGGGCGGATCAGGCTTTCGAAGAGCAGTTTTCGCATGGTTTTACAGGTCGTGGCCGGAATAGGAGCAGTTGAACGATTTGTTGCAGAGCGGGAAATCGGCGACGATGTTGCCTTCGATCGCCGCTTCCAGCAGCGGCCACTGGAACCATGATGGGTCGCGCAAGTGGCAGCGCTCGATCAGGCCGTCCTCGCCGATGCGCAGCCAGGCAAGGATGTCGCCGCGAAAACCCTCGACCAGCGC
>NZ_SRUT01000035.1:0-558 GCF_004791315.1 Mesorhizobium sp. M8A.F.Ca.ET.208.01.1.1 | reverse complement strand
CGCGCTCCCTGGCGATCTCGGCCTTGGTGCGTCGCTTCGGCTTATAGGGTAGATAGATGTCTTCCAGCTCCGCCTTGGTGCTTGCCGCCGCGATCTTGGCCTCCAGTTCCTCGGTCAGCTTGCCCTGCTCGCGGATGGAGCCGACGATCGTCTCGCGGCGCGCGTCGAGCTCACGCAGATAGGCAAGCCGCTCGGAAAGGTCGCGCAGTTGCGTGTCGTCGAGCCCGCCGGTGACTTCCTTGCGGTAACGCGCCACGAACGGCACCGTGGCGCCTTCATCCAGCAGCCCGATTGCCGCCGCCGCCTGCTCCGGCCGCGAACCGATCTCGGCCGCGATGATTGCTGCGATGCGCTTGATGTCCGATGCCATGCCGATCCCTGTCGAAAGAGCGGCGACCATAGGCTGGGAGGACCGCTACGCCAACCGCAACGGTTTCATCATGCGCCGAAGGTCCACAGAAAACAGCCCTTGGAGCCTATCTCGGGTTCAAACCATTTGGCTCAGCGCCTCGAGGAATGCCACGATGTCCACGTCGAGCTTGTCGTCCACCGGCTCCG
>NZ_SRUT01000368.1:0-289 GCF_004791315.1 Mesorhizobium sp. M8A.F.Ca.ET.208.01.1.1 | reverse complement strand
GGAGGCCCCGACCGGCGCCGTGCCGCCGCGCGGCTCGCCAAAGGCGAGTCCGGTCAGCCGCAGCAGAAGCGCGCCGAAGGCAATCAGCAGCCCGAACACCAGCGGGATCGCCAGCCACGGATGCCGGGCGAAGGTCGAGCTGACGACCAGGAACTCGCTCATGAAGATGCCGAGTGGCGGCAGGCCGGCGATGGCGACGACGCCGATCACCAGCGCCCAGCCAAGCCCGGGATGGCTTTCGGTCAGGCCCCTGATCTCGGAGATACGCTGCGTGCCCTTGACCTGCGCG
>NZ_SRUT01000367.1:0-289 GCF_004791315.1 Mesorhizobium sp. M8A.F.Ca.ET.208.01.1.1 | reverse complement strand
CGCCGCCGACCACCACGTGGTTGCCGCCGCCGGTGCCGGTGTGGCGGCCGTCGATCATGAATTTGTCGGTGCCCAGCCGCGACTGCCTGGCTTCCTCGTAGATCGCCGTGGTGGTGGCGACGCATTCCTGCCAGCTGGCGGCCGGGTGGATGTTCACCTCGATGACGCCCGGATCCGGCGCCACGCGAATGACGTTGAGGCGCGGGTCGTGCGGCGGAGCGTAGCTCTCGATATGCACCGGCAGGCCGATCGCCTTGGCGGCGTTCTCCGCCGCCGCCACCAGTTCGAG
>NZ_SRUT01000366.1:0-289 GCF_004791315.1 Mesorhizobium sp. M8A.F.Ca.ET.208.01.1.1 | reverse complement strand
AAACTCGATCGGTTGGACGAGGCGCGGACGGCGGCGCAGCGGCTGATGGAGGCGTTCCCGACCTACACGCTCACCCTGCAGAGACAGATCAACCCATGGCAGGACAAGGTGTTCGGCGAGCGTTACGTCGAGGCCTTGGGCATCGCCGGCGTGCCGGAGTGATCATCGCGCATAAAATGGCAACCTACCCCAACCGCCCCAGCACCGGGAAATTCTCAAGCAGCCAGTAGGACGCGCTCTGCACGCCGCCGGTGAGGAAAAACACGCCGGCGACCACCAACAAGGCGCC
>NZ_SRUT01000365.1:0-289 GCF_004791315.1 Mesorhizobium sp. M8A.F.Ca.ET.208.01.1.1 | reverse complement strand
AACCGATCGATTTGACAGGCAAGCTCGCCTGGCGGGGACAGGCCGTTGCGTTCAAGTCCCAGATCGCGCCCGCATCTTTTCTTGGCCGCGCCTCGGTCGCCGATGCGTCCGGGCCGATCAGCCTTTCGGTTTCCTCCAAATACCTCGAAGGCAGCATAAACGGCGTTGCCGGGGGCGCCGGCACGTTCAAGGGCCAGGTCTCGGCCACATCGCCCTCACTCGACAAGCTGACGCAATGGCTGGGACAAGGCGCTTCGCGCGGCCTGCAGGACTTTGCCTTCAAAGGCGA
>NZ_SRUT01000364.1:0-212 GCF_004791315.1 Mesorhizobium sp. M8A.F.Ca.ET.208.01.1.1 | reverse complement strand
GATGAAACCAGCATCCTCGGAAGCGAGGAAGACGACGCAGCGCGCGATCTCTTCCGGCTCGCCGAGGCGGCAAAAAAAAAAAAAAAAAAAAAATTATTTTTTTTTTTTATATAATTTTTTTTTTTTTTTTTTATTTTTTTTTTTTTTTTTTTTTTTTTTTTTTTTTTTTTCTTTTTTTTTTTTTTTTTTTTTTTTTTTTTTTTTTTTTTTTT
>NZ_SRUT01000363.1:0-290 GCF_004791315.1 Mesorhizobium sp. M8A.F.Ca.ET.208.01.1.1 | reverse complement strand
GGCCCATCGAGCCTGGTCTTCCAGAATTCGATGAAGCGGATCAGCACCGGAAATTTGGGAGCGATATCGTAGTCCTGCCAGATATAGCTCTGCAGCAGATGCGGGTGGTCGGGGAAGTGATAGAGAATCTTGGCCGTGGTCAGCCCATAGCCCCTCAGCATCAGGTCCATTTCGGAATGGTTGCGCATCGCAGCTCCCTTGGGTCGATCTCCTTTCCTCCCAGCGCGAACTGTGCGCCTCGTTGTTTAACTGTCTATTGATTTTAGCAGCTCCGAGGCTAGTTTTCCATC
>NZ_SRUT01000362.1:0-290 GCF_004791315.1 Mesorhizobium sp. M8A.F.Ca.ET.208.01.1.1 | reverse complement strand
CGGTGAGGCCGGCCTTGGCCAGCACGTCCAGCGCCTGCTCCTTCAGCCGGCCCTTCGATGGCAGCGCGAGCGTGATCATCTGGCCTTCTCCCGCAGCGCCTCGATGCGGTCGAGCCAGACCGAGAAGCCGACGCCGGGGATCGGCGTCTTCGCGCCGAGCAGCGTCAGCAGGCGGTCGTAGCGGCCGCCGCCGGCCAGCGGCCTCTCCACGCGCTTGGCCGCGATCTCGAAGACGAGGCCGGTATAGTAGTCGAGCGGACGGCCGAAAGCGGCATCGTAGTGGATATCCG
>NZ_SRUT01000361.1:0-290 GCF_004791315.1 Mesorhizobium sp. M8A.F.Ca.ET.208.01.1.1 | reverse complement strand
TCAGTTTCATACTCTAACCATGCACCACGGTTAGGAATAATTGTTGCATCATAGTTTGTGCGACCATTTTTATCTAATTTTTCATTAAAGTAAACGGATGGTGAACGAACTAATTGTGATACGATAACACGTTCAGCACCATTAATCACAAATGTACCTGTATCTGTCATTAATGGGAAATCACCCATAAACACTTCTTGCTCTTTCACTTCGCCTGTTTCTTTAATGATTAGACGTACTTTTACACGTAGAGGTGCAGAATACGTCGTATCACGGTTTTTCGATTCTTC
>NZ_SRUT01000360.1:0-290 GCF_004791315.1 Mesorhizobium sp. M8A.F.Ca.ET.208.01.1.1 | reverse complement strand
CGATCTCTGATCTGAAGTCTGCTGCACGCCTGCTGGCGACGCTGCGTTAGAGATGGCAGTTCACCTTTCCGTGAAACGCTGAACTGCTCCAGGCTTTACATCTCTTTTTCCCACCAGCCGCGGGTGTTCACGTTGGTGGCGCCGGCAAGAGCTTCCAACTGTGCGATGTCGTCGCTGGTGAGCGCGATGCTGCTGGCCCGGACCAGACCATCGACATGATAGGGCTTGGTGACGCCGACGATTGGCGTCGTGCTCTTGGCGATGGCCCAGGCTGTCGCGACATCGGGCGC
>NZ_SRUT01000359.1:0-291 GCF_004791315.1 Mesorhizobium sp. M8A.F.Ca.ET.208.01.1.1 | reverse complement strand
CTTATCTCGCTCGAACAGACGCTGAACGGCCTGGACGCCAAGGCCGGCGACGGCGACACCGGCTCGACGGTGGCGACCGGCGCGCGCAGTGTACTTGACCGTATCGACGCACTTCCGCTTGCCGACAGGGCCGCAACGGTCGCTACAATCGGCGATACGCTGGGCGCATCCATGGGGGGCTCGAGCGGCGTGCTCTTGTCGATCTTCTTCACCGCCGCGGCCCAGTCTTTGGGTTTTGGCGCAACCCTCCCCAAAGCGCTGCTCGCTGGCCTCGGCCGTATGACCTTCTAT
>NZ_SRUT01000034.1:0-573 GCF_004791315.1 Mesorhizobium sp. M8A.F.Ca.ET.208.01.1.1 | reverse complement strand
AGAGGCAAAAAGCCTCGCCGATGACGGCGTCGAATTCATGCCGATCCCGATCTTTCCGGAGGACCGGAACTGAGCGGAGCCTAGCTGTTTAGTCCCGGCATTTGATGGATTGGATCGAGCCTGAAGCGTTCAGGGTCCTTTGTCCAGCATTTGCAGATGTATTCGTAGGGGGTTAGCCCCGTCAGTGTCTTAAGCCGGCGCCCGAAGTTGTAAGCGTCGATGAAGTCTTGGAGATGCTGACGGAGCTGATCGTGGTTGTCGTAGTGGAAACGCTTGACGGTGGCCTCCTTGACCGTGCGGTTCATGCGCTCGACCTGACCATTCGTCCACGGATGCTTCACTTTCGTGAGCCGGTGCTCGATGCCGTTGTCGCGACTGACGCGGTCGAAGATGTGCTCGAAGGCGTGCCGGTCCTGCGTGCGGTTGGTGAACTGGATGCCATTGTCGGTGAGCACGGTGTGGATGGCGTAGGGGACGGCGGCCACGAGGTTGCGCAGAAACTGGGCGGCCGCCATCCTCCCAGCCTTCTCATGCAACTCCGCATAGGCGAACTTCGAGGTCCGGTCAATGGCC
>NZ_SRUT01000358.1:0-291 GCF_004791315.1 Mesorhizobium sp. M8A.F.Ca.ET.208.01.1.1 | reverse complement strand
CTGTAACGACAGTTAACCATTTTTTTTTTTTTTTTTAGCGGGGCGCGGCCGGCACGTCTGAGACCAGCGTGACCAGCCTGATTCCGGCCTCGACCAGCTCGCGCAGGATGTTGCGTGTGCGCGGATGGTCGACGGCGATGACGCCGACGCCGTTGGCCTTGAGCGACAGATTCTCCACCGCGCCCTGCAGCGCGCCGGGCGAAATGCCGGCAAGGTTGTGGATGCGGCAGGAGGCGACCAGAGGCAGGCGCGCCGCATAGTCCTCGATGTGATGCGCAAGGTCGGCCATGA
>NZ_SRUT01000357.1:0-291 GCF_004791315.1 Mesorhizobium sp. M8A.F.Ca.ET.208.01.1.1 | reverse complement strand
CGGAACGCCAACGCTTGGCCCATCGCACAAGGCTGCAAGCAGCCAGCCCGGCGATAGAAGGCACTACAGCCTGTCCGACGGCACCTGCCATCAAGATGCCGCCCCCTGTCGCAGCGTCCTTTGCCGTCATTGCATCCCGACGGCCCTTGATCATTCTGGCGAAGACTATCCCGGCCACAGATCCGGGCTACAATCCCCATAGCGCCAGTCCTGCCCGCGGCTCCGTTCAATCCGGCTTGCAATGAGGTCCGACAGCCAACCCGGCCGCTCCGTCGTGCCCGCGGACCTCAC
>NZ_SRUT01000356.1:0-291 GCF_004791315.1 Mesorhizobium sp. M8A.F.Ca.ET.208.01.1.1 | reverse complement strand
TTTATGGATGTCATTAATTGCAGCTGCTATTTATTTCATACAACCTCTTGTAAATGCAATGCATTATCCTAAAAATCAACGCAAAACATATTATGTGATGATGATATTATCACCTATTTTTATAACTTACATATCTTTACATTCTGCAGCAGCACTTGGTTTGTATTGGACATTTAGTGGTTTGTTTTTAATTTTACAAATGCATTTTGCTCATTCATATTACAGTAAACAAGCAAAACAAGAAGCTTTAAAACTTGCGGATTCTCTCAATTAAACAAATATTAACTAAAC
>NZ_SRUT01000355.1:0-291 GCF_004791315.1 Mesorhizobium sp. M8A.F.Ca.ET.208.01.1.1 | reverse complement strand
GGGAGAATTCGTCGCTGCTCGACGACGTGGTACTGATGCGCAGTGTGGAGCAGCCGGCGCCGGCGCCCGACGGCCAACAAAACCAACAGGTGGTGGAACGAGGAATTCAGGTCGCCGAAGCGATCGGAAATCGCGACATAGGCGTCTCGGTCGGCGTCGGCCCAGTCCCGCTGAAACTGGATCTCCCGGCCGCGGATGTCCCGATCAGCCTCAAGCTCGCCAGCTACCCGGCGAGCGGGACGCTGTCCTTGCCGGATCGCGTCCTGTCGCCGCAGTCGAGCCTGATGGCCA
>NZ_SRUT01000354.1:0-292 GCF_004791315.1 Mesorhizobium sp. M8A.F.Ca.ET.208.01.1.1 | reverse complement strand
ATGAAGGATCCCGGCGAGCTGAGCAACGTCGCGAACGACCCCGCCTATCTGCCGGTACGACTGGATTTCGCCGAAAAGACGCTGACCTGGCGCGCCAGGCATCTCGACCAGTCGCTGGCGCTGGCGGAGCTGACGGAGAATGGCGTGGCTGGATATGTGAGTAGGCAGTAGGCAGTAGAAAGCTCATTTCCCTACTGCCTACTGCCTACTGCCTACTGCCACCCAACTCCTATTGCCTACTGCACCTTCATCCTCTGCTGGTCACGCTTCTCGGCGTAGCTGCCCTTGTCGT
>NZ_SRUT01000353.1:0-292 GCF_004791315.1 Mesorhizobium sp. M8A.F.Ca.ET.208.01.1.1 | reverse complement strand
GGCCTATTGCGGCAAAGCGGACTGAGCATCTGCAGCCAAGTGGAATCACTTGGCGTCGCAGAAATGTGGCTAAGTAAACAGATAGAGCGGATGCCGACTTTTCTATTGACCTGCATCGCGCTCTATCCGGCTGAAATCCCCTTCCGGCTGTTCCCACCGCTCCCGCTTTGCTCTACCAATTGAAGAGCTAGGGCGTCGCCCGGCGGGAGGGGACCAGCGATGCCGAGCTTCGACAGCCTGTTCAACGCCTTCGTCACCATCCTGGTGACCATCGACCCGCCGGGGTTGGCGC
>NZ_SRUT01000352.1:0-292 GCF_004791315.1 Mesorhizobium sp. M8A.F.Ca.ET.208.01.1.1 | reverse complement strand
GCGGCGGCGTCTTCGACGAGGCGAAGGCGGACCCGACCTACAAGGAGATCGAGCTCAACAGCCCGCAGAGCAAGGCGGCGCTGCAGGCCTCTTACGATATGTATGTCCGGGACAAGTCGGTTCCGGTTTCGGCGCTCACCAACCAGCAGGCCGACAACCAGCCGCTGTTCCTGGCCGGCCAGCTCGGCATGATGATCTCGCACCCGTCCGACTACAATGTCATGCTCGACCTGCAGAAGAAGGCGACGGGCGCTGACAAGGACAAGGCCCAGACCGTCATCGACAACATGCG
>NZ_SRUT01000351.1:0-292 GCF_004791315.1 Mesorhizobium sp. M8A.F.Ca.ET.208.01.1.1 | reverse complement strand
TGCAGCCGCTCCTCACCGGCATCGAGGTCGGCGAGATCGGCCACCATCGTGTCGCGCAGTAGCGCCAGATCGTCGACCGCCACATTGTGCTTGCGCGAAGCGGCACGCAGCGCAAACAGTCGCTCCTCCGCCTTCTCCAAACGCTGCGGATCATATTCGGTGGCGCGAAGCGCTGCTTCGACACCGGACTGGGCCGCGTCGAGCGAGAGCATCGCCTCGTCGAGCGACTTCACCACGTCGTCGAGCAGGCCCGGCGCTTCGCCTGCCTTGCGCTGCAGCCGGCGCAACAGGC
>NZ_SRUT01000350.1:0-293 GCF_004791315.1 Mesorhizobium sp. M8A.F.Ca.ET.208.01.1.1 | reverse complement strand
GCGAGCGAGCCGACCTTCCCGGCGTCGCCGCGCCAGAAGCGCCTGACATCGTCGCGGTAACGGTCGTTCCATTCCAGGTCTGGCGACCGGAAATTGCCGAGCTGGTAGCCGTTAGCACCAATATCCCACGGCTCGGCGATCAGCACCCGGTCGGCCAGGACGGGATCGCCAGCGATGGCCTGGAGCAGCGGCGCATTCGGGTCGAAAGCGCCGTAGACCCGGCCAAGCACCGGCGCAAGGTCAAAGCGAAAACCGTCGACGCCGGCATGGCGGACGAAATGGCGCAGCGTGTC
>NZ_SRUT01000349.1:0-293 GCF_004791315.1 Mesorhizobium sp. M8A.F.Ca.ET.208.01.1.1 | reverse complement strand
AGCGCCCCTCGTAGGCCCGCTCACGATTGCCGCGTGCCTCGACATAACGCCCGGTCGGCAGGAGTTCATGCCGGATGTGGCCGTCTGCCGTAACCCACACGCCGATGTAAGGATGGGTAGCGCTCATTTACCTTGCGCCTTCTGCCGATAGTAGTGCGCAATATCCTCCGGCTTGACCACCCGCGCGTAGTTCAGCTCCTGACGGATCTTCCACGCGCCGTCGACGCAGGCCCAACCGAGTTGCGATCGTCCGTCGAATGCGACGACCTTTCCGTTGAGGCGGCTGATCCGCC
>NZ_SRUT01000348.1:0-293 GCF_004791315.1 Mesorhizobium sp. M8A.F.Ca.ET.208.01.1.1 | reverse complement strand
CCGCCAACGCCTGCAGCAGCACCTCCCTGCGTCGGTGTTTTTTCTGCGAATGCTGCGGACATGGCGCTCATAAGCGCCGCTCGTCAGCAGTTCGGCCAACACGTCCTGTTCCAGCATCGGAGCATGCCGGTCGGTCAGGCGCTTCGCCTCGCTGAACGCCCGGCGCAGGCTGGCGGGGACTACGAGATAGCCGAGCCGCAAGGTGGGCGAGAGCGTCTTGGACAGCGTGCCGACATAGATGACGGAGTCCGCGTCGAGCGCCTGCAGAGGCGGTATGGGGCTGATGTCGTGAC
>NZ_SRUT01000347.1:0-291 GCF_004791315.1 Mesorhizobium sp. M8A.F.Ca.ET.208.01.1.1 | reverse complement strand
TTTTCGCGGCCGATAGCGGCCATCAGTTCGGCGATCGACAGGTCCGGTCCCTCGCCGCGCGGCGAGGCGATGCGGCCGTCCTGCACGACCAACGTGTTTGCCTGCAGCGCCTGGAAGGGCGAGCGCGGGTCGGAGAGCGCCAGGCCGATCAGCTCGTCCAGTGCCTGGCCCGCCGCCTTGTAGACAGCGCCGGTCATGACGCCGGCCAGCCGCGAGCCGCCGGTGACGCCGGCCCGGGCGAAGCGAGTCGCCGAGCTTCACCGACACCTGCTCCACCGGCACGCCGAGCGT
>NZ_SRUT01000346.1:0-293 GCF_004791315.1 Mesorhizobium sp. M8A.F.Ca.ET.208.01.1.1 | reverse complement strand
CTAGGTAAGGATTGGCTGCTGGATCTACTGAACGAACTTCTACACGCGTTGATAAACCACGTGAAGTTGGTACACGGATTAATGGTGAACGGTTTTTACCACTCCAAGCAATATAGCATGGCGCTTCATAACCTGGAACTAAACGTTTATAAGAATTTACTAATGGGTTACATACACCAGTTAAACCACGTGCATTTTTCAGAATCCCCGCGATAAAATGATAAGCATCTTTAGTCATTTCCATATCGCCTTCTGGATCGTAAAATGCATTTTCTTTACCTTTGAAAAGTGAC
>NZ_SRUT01000345.1:0-294 GCF_004791315.1 Mesorhizobium sp. M8A.F.Ca.ET.208.01.1.1 | reverse complement strand
GCCGGGCGGGCGGGTCGATCGCGCCAAGATCATCGATTTCGGCATCGCGCGCTCGGCGACCGGCGGCGAGACGCTGATCGGTGGAAGGTTCGCCGGCAAATACAATTATGTTTCGCCGGAGCAGCTCGGCCTCTATGGCGGCGAGGTCAGCGAGCAGTCCGATATCTATAGCCTTGGCCTGGTGCTCGCCGCCGCGCTGCGCGGGAAGCCTCTCGATATGAGCGGTACGCAGTACGAGGTGATCGAGAAACGCCGGACCGTGCCGGACCTGTCAGACATCGACCCCGATTTCCA
>NZ_SRUT01000344.1:0-294 GCF_004791315.1 Mesorhizobium sp. M8A.F.Ca.ET.208.01.1.1 | reverse complement strand
AGCTGCAGTCCAAGCAGGGGAACGCCGATCTCGGCGACATCCGCAACCGGCTGTCGGAGCTCAACATCGGCGAGGTCCAGGTTCAGCAATTCGGCGCGCCGAACGACGTCTTGATCCGCGTCGGTACACAGGACGCCGGCGAGAATGCCGAGCAGACCGTCATCGACAAGGTGCGGGGCGAATTGCAGGACCAGTATGATTTCCGCCGCGTCGAAGTGGTGGGGCCGACGGTCTCCGGGGAATTGGCCAAGCAGGGCACGATCGCGATGCTGATCGCGCTGGTCGGCATCTTGC
>NZ_SRUT01000343.1:0-294 GCF_004791315.1 Mesorhizobium sp. M8A.F.Ca.ET.208.01.1.1 | reverse complement strand
GCCCATATGGCCGAAGCAGACCACGCGCGCGCCCGGACACACGGTCTCCACCACGCCGGCCGCCTTGTCGATGAATTCGGGGATCGCGGCGATCGGCACCGAAATGTCGTGCTTGATCGAGGCGCCCTCCGGCTTCTGGCATTCTGGCAGCGTCTCGCGGAAATTCCAGAAGGCGTCGCCCTGGGCAAGACTTGCCGACACCACCGCATCGCCGACGATACCCTGATCGAGGCCGGCCGAAAGAATCTCCTCGATCAGCGCCTTGCCATCTTCTTCCGAGCGACCTGAAGAGAC
>NZ_SRUT01000342.1:0-294 GCF_004791315.1 Mesorhizobium sp. M8A.F.Ca.ET.208.01.1.1 | reverse complement strand
GCTGGCCGCGGTCGAGCCCGGTTGCCGCTCGTTTCGATCATCACGGCCCACTACAATCGGGCGCGCCTGTTGCCGCAGGCGATCGCATCGGTCCGTCGCCAGGACTACCCCAATATCGAATTGATCGTCGTCGACGACGGCAGAACCGATCCGGACGCAATACGCCTGCTCGCTGAAGTCGAGCCTGAGTTCGAGCAGCGCGGCTGGCGGATCATCCGGCAAAAGAACGGCTTCCTCGGCAAGGCCCGAAACACCGGCATTCGCGCCGCCAAGGGATCCTTGATCCTGTTCCTG
>NZ_SRUT01000341.1:0-294 GCF_004791315.1 Mesorhizobium sp. M8A.F.Ca.ET.208.01.1.1 | reverse complement strand
TCAACTGGTTGGCGCCGATCTCGACGAGGTGGCGGCGGCGCGTGCGGATCTTTCGGCCGAGCGCGGGCGCGGCAGGCGCCACATCTTGCATCATCCAAGCGGCCCGATCACGCTGATCGACGAGAGCTACAATGCCAACCCGGCGTCGATGGCGGCAGCCATGGCGCTGCTCAACGCCACGCCTGTATCGGGCGAGGGCAGGCGCATCGCTGTGCTTGGCGACATGCGGGAACTTGGCAGCCACTCGGCAAAACTCCATGCGGCCCTTGCCGAGCTCATCGTCGGCACCGGGAC
>NZ_SRUT01000340.1:0-294 GCF_004791315.1 Mesorhizobium sp. M8A.F.Ca.ET.208.01.1.1 | reverse complement strand
GGGCGGGAGGACGCGCGCCCCTGCTGGGGCTGCTGCTTGTCATGGTTGCCGAAAAGATCGCTGGTGTCGTCCATGCTGGTCATTAAGTCCGGTACTGCGAATCACTCCTCGATACTGCCACGCTTTTGGCGGGCGAACGAGGTTCCTGTTCCGTTCAGGGATCAAAGTCTCTCTTATTCTAAAACCATTCGATAACCAAGCCGCCGGAAATAGGGCGGTCTCCATGCCGTTGGATTCCTGATTCTTTAACAATGACGCCTAGCCTGGGCGGCAACAAACAAAAGACCACGGGGC
>NZ_SRUT01000339.1:0-294 GCF_004791315.1 Mesorhizobium sp. M8A.F.Ca.ET.208.01.1.1 | reverse complement strand
TCGGGGATCGCCGGCATCTCGTTCGGGTCGCCTTCGATGTCGGGCATCGGGAAGGCAACGATGGCACTGACGTCCTTGTCGGTGTTGTTGCGGAAGACATAGTCGACCGTGACCTTTTCCTGCGAGATGAAGAGGTCCTCGCTCTCCATGGCGACGGCGTCGCTGCGCGACAGGATCAGTCCCCCGGTTCCGAGTTCTGCGATCGAATCGTTGGCCAATGCCGGTGCGACCGACAATGCCAGCGCTGCGGTCAGGATAGTGCGGAACATGAACCCCCTCTTGGCGGCAGAGCCG
>NZ_SRUT01000033.1:0-605 GCF_004791315.1 Mesorhizobium sp. M8A.F.Ca.ET.208.01.1.1 | reverse complement strand
CGAAGACGTGCTCCTCGAGATCCAGCGCATCGCTGTGCTCCGTGACTTCGGCCGACCATTTCTTGCTGGCGGTCATGGCGAAACTCCTTCCCTGGGTGCACAACTCCGGGCGGCATGGCCGGTTCCCGATTGCTGGAGCCACCGATTTGTCCCTTGTGGCGCTGCTCGGTACAGGAAATGCGCCGATACTGGACGAGACCGCCCGATCACAAGGACGCGCGGACAGGAAACGCCGTGACGACAACCGTCTCCAGCCGCGCGGGTGGCCCCAGCATAGACAGCGCCTACGCATGGATGCGGCTCGGCATCTCGATGCTCTTGTCGACGATCGGCGGCGCCGGCATGTGGGCGGTGGTCGTGGTTCTGCCCGCCGTGCAGGCCGAGTTCGGCGTCGATCGGGCCGCGGCCTCAATGCCCTACACCGCGACCATGGTCGGCTTCGCCGCCGGCAACGTGCTGGTCGGACGCGCTATCGACCGCATGGGC
Source organism: Mesorhizobium sp. M8A.F.Ca.ET.208.01.1.1 (assembly GCF_004791315.1). NCBI lineage: Bacteria > Pseudomonadati > Pseudomonadota > Alphaproteobacteria > Hyphomicrobiales > Phyllobacteriaceae > Mesorhizobium > Mesorhizobium sp. M8A.F.Ca.ET.208.01.1.1. Next base: position 119 of record NZ_SRUT01000033.1, on the reverse strand, counting down.
TACTGGATCCCGGCGCTCGTCTCGGCGGTGGCGCTCGGCGCGGGCTTCCTGCTCGCCTCGCTGACCACCTCGATCCTTGCCTTCAGCCTTATCCAGGGACTTCTGATCGGCCTCGGCAC
>NZ_SRUT01000338.1:0-294 GCF_004791315.1 Mesorhizobium sp. M8A.F.Ca.ET.208.01.1.1 | reverse complement strand
GCGATCAAAAAGGGCTGAACAAACACGGACGGCGCTTGTTGCCGGCGGTGCCGGTTTCCTCGGCTCGCATTTGTGCGAGGCGCTGCTGCATGACGGCTATCGAGTGATCAGCGTCGACAATTTCCTCACCGGCAGAATGGAGAATATCAGTCCGCTGGTTGGCCAGGCGCGCTTTCGGCTGATCGAGCAGGACGTTTGCACCCCGCTGGAACTCGCTGAACCTGTCGATCGCGTTTTCAACCTGGCCTGCGCAGCATCGCCGCCTCGCTATCAAGCCGACCCGATCCACACGAC
>NZ_SRUT01000337.1:0-295 GCF_004791315.1 Mesorhizobium sp. M8A.F.Ca.ET.208.01.1.1 | reverse complement strand
CGGCGGTGAGGGTCTGAGGCACCAGCCGGGCGACGAATCGCGACAGCCCGGCGGCGCGTTCTGCATCGACCAGCCAGTCGGCGACCAAAGCCGCAAAGTCGACCTCGGCGAGCTTTTCGCGCACCGGCTCCGGCGCGAGGAAATTGGCCTCGATGAACCGGCCGAGATTGTCGGCGATGCGGTGCTGGTTCTCCGGGATGATGGCGGTGTGCGGGATCGGCAGGCCGAGCGGCCGCCTGAACAGGGCCACGACCGCATACCAGTCGGCCAGACCGCCGATGATCGCTGCCTCGGC
>NZ_SRUT01000336.1:0-295 GCF_004791315.1 Mesorhizobium sp. M8A.F.Ca.ET.208.01.1.1 | reverse complement strand
GCTGCAGAAGGACGCCGACGTCCTGCGGGCGCTGGACGACGGCACGCTGAAGGAAGCGAGCCTCGACGTGTTCGAGGTCGAGCCGCTGCCGAAGACGAGCCCGCTGTGGAGCCATCCGAAGGTGTTCGTGACGCCGCACGCGGCGGCGACCTCTGATCCGGCCCATCTGGTGCCGATCATGCTTCGGCAGATGGATGCCTTCGAGCGCGGCGAAAAGCTGGAAAACCTGGTGGACCGCGAAGCGGGCTACTGAGCTGGCGAAGACGGCTTCGAGCCGGGCAGCGCGAACTTGTCC
>NZ_SRUT01000335.1:0-295 GCF_004791315.1 Mesorhizobium sp. M8A.F.Ca.ET.208.01.1.1 | reverse complement strand
CACCTCCTCGCGGCCGGAGCCGACGACGCCGGCGATGCCGACGATCTCGCCGGCCCGGATCGAAAAATCGACGCCGCGATAAAAACCGTTCGCGCCCAGTCCCTTGACCTCGACCATGAGCTTGTCGCCCGGCGGCTGCTGGCGCGCCTCGCGGTAATACTCCGCCTGCAGGCCGCGCCCGACCATGATCTCGTGCAGCTCCGGCGCGGTGACGTCCGCGGTGTGGTGCTCGGCCACGACCGCGCCGTCCTTCATCGTGTAGACGCGGTCGGAAATCGCCAGCACCTCGTCGAGG
>NZ_SRUT01000334.1:0-296 GCF_004791315.1 Mesorhizobium sp. M8A.F.Ca.ET.208.01.1.1 | reverse complement strand
AAGAGGTTGGTGATCGTGCCCTCGCAGAGCTCGCCGCGCTCGTTGGCCAAAAGTACTTCGTCGGCGCGGGTCGCGAGATATTCCGCGCGCGCATGCTGGTAAGTCTCGCGACGGCTTGTCTTATGGCGCAGCAGCATGTTGCCTGAATCGAGGCGGATGCGCGCCAGCTGAAGCCGCCAGATCTTGTCCGCGGGCAGCGGTTCGTAGGCTTGAGCGGCGGCTGTCGCCTCGCCATTGCGCTGCAGGGCAAGGCGCACGCGCAAGGCAGTCCCGTGTCCGCTGACGGTGCCGGAAAG
>NZ_SRUT01000333.1:0-296 GCF_004791315.1 Mesorhizobium sp. M8A.F.Ca.ET.208.01.1.1 | reverse complement strand
GAAGGCGAGCGCCTCCATCAGAAGCGCGCGCTGCTCGGCGCGGTCGCCGATCAGGCTGGTGGTGGCGCGCGCCAGGTTGCGGATCTCGAAAACCAGCGCGCCCCAGAGTTTGCGGGCTTCCCACCAGCGGTCGTAGGCGGCGTTGTTGCGGAACGACAGATAGATCGACAGCGTCACGCCGACGAGGCCGAACGGCGCGATGCTGAAGGCGCTGAGATCGAGCTGCAAGTGCCGCGCCAGCACCAGGATGACCGCCGAATAGATGGCAAAGCCGAAAATCTGCGGCAGGATACGCG
>NZ_SRUT01000332.1:0-296 GCF_004791315.1 Mesorhizobium sp. M8A.F.Ca.ET.208.01.1.1 | reverse complement strand
GCTCAGCGCTTACCGAAATGCTTTCCAAATGTCGAAAAGCGCACCGCTGCCACCGTAGACGGGATCCTGTCGTGGTTTAGCGACCTTGAAAATGGTCTTGACGGCGTGGGCATGGTCCTCGCTCCTAGAACATTCATCGTATGTGCCGTTGGGCGGGTAGGCGCCAACCACGAGAAAGTCTTTGCTCGCCGCGAGGCACTGGTGACCAGTGCCTGCTGGCAAAATAGCGACGTCTGCCGCCTTGATGGTGAGCGTGCGGCCATGCTTGCCTCCGAACTGCACCTTTGCCGATCCGC
>NZ_SRUT01000331.1:0-296 GCF_004791315.1 Mesorhizobium sp. M8A.F.Ca.ET.208.01.1.1 | reverse complement strand
AATGCTTCTAAAGCTAATAATGCTTCTTTTACAATTGCAGAATTTTGCGGATTATTTTGGTCCACATTAAACAATTGACTGCTATCTTCTTCTGTTACTTGTACTTTACCTTTGAGATCTAAAACAATTTGCCGTGCTGTTTTTTTACCTATACCAGGAAATTTTGTTAAATAAGCATCATTTTCATTTTCAATTGCAATTTTCACTTCGTTTGGTGAGCTACTAGCTAAAATTGCTAAAGCTGATTTGGGACCGATGCCTGTCACTTTAATTAAACTTAAAAACATGTCTTTTTC
>NZ_SRUT01000330.1:0-296 GCF_004791315.1 Mesorhizobium sp. M8A.F.Ca.ET.208.01.1.1 | reverse complement strand
GGAGAAATAGATAAAGCCGCATTACATAAAGTAGAGTGCGCTGCTTGTCCTGGTGCCGGAGCTTGTGGTGGGATGTTTACTGCTAATACAATGTCCTCTGCTATTGAAGCTATGGGAATGAGTTTGCCTGGAAGCGCTTCTCACCCAGCTGTATCAACAAACAAATCAAAAGATAGTCGCGCAGCGGGGAAAGCTGTTTATCATTTATTAGAGCAAGGTATATACCCTAAAGATATCATGACCAAAGAAGCATTTGAAAATGCAATTACTGTTGTCATGGCGTTAGGTGGCTCTAC
>NZ_SRUT01000329.1:0-296 GCF_004791315.1 Mesorhizobium sp. M8A.F.Ca.ET.208.01.1.1 | reverse complement strand
GTTCGTGATAATTTTCACATACTCCAACGACCTCTACTTCCATGTTGCTCGGGCATATCGAACGGAAGCAGCGGGTGTGACAAGCGCCTGCAGAAGGAGGTCTTATGCAATTGAATAAAAAGCTTTTGGCAATCATCGGAAAGCGGATTCCCGCCATTTACGATGTCATTCCGCACGGACCGCAGGGCGGGCTTGCGCGCGTCGCACTCAATCCACAGCCGCTCCCGCCGCATGAACTGGGCGCCGCGGTTGCCGACGAGTTTGTCCGCTCCGCATGGGTGGCCGAGCGAGGCGGG
>NZ_SRUT01000032.1:0-827 GCF_004791315.1 Mesorhizobium sp. M8A.F.Ca.ET.208.01.1.1 | reverse complement strand
GACGTGCCGACGGCGGTTGCCGACACGGACAGTGTCACGGAAGGCGGCACGGCGAGCGGCAACGTGATTACCGGCGTCGGCAGCGACGGCAATGCGGCCGGCGCCGACACCAAGGGTGCCGACGGCGCCGCGGTGAGCGGCGTGACGGGTTCTGGGGCAACGACGGTGGTGGGCGGCGACTTCCATGTCGTCGGCCAGTACGGCACGCTGACACTGAGCCCCGACGGCACCTATAGCTACGTGGCCAATTCCAACATCAGCAACGCCTCTCCAGTGACCGATACCTTCACCTACACGCTGAAGGACGGCGACGGCGACACCTCGCAGACCACGCTGACTATCACCATCAATGACGGGGCCAACCCGTCGGTGGTCACCAACGCGGTCATCGCGGTGGACGAGGAAGGGCTCGGCACCGCCAATGCGACCGGCAGCGCGGCCGCGACCAACGTCGAGGACGGCAGCGGAACGGTGACGTTCCATGCCGGTTCCGACAACATCACCGGGGTGGCCTTCACATCGGTCGCCGGGATCACGGCGGACGTCAACGGAGTTGCCGGCGCCGACATCGTCTGGACGCTGGCCGGGCCGACCCAGATCACCGGCTCGATCAACGGCATCGACGCCATCCATATCGACCTGGTCGCATCGTCGCTGCCAATCCTGGCTGGCACCAACGGCTCGGCGACAGTCAATGTGACGCTGCTCGACAATTTCTCGCATCCCGACGCGGGTGGACAGAATGTCATCAACCTGACCGGCATCAATGTGGTCGCTACCGATTCGGACGGAGACCAGGCGAGCGCGACGGTTCAGGTCAATGTTAC
>NZ_SRUT01000328.1:0-296 GCF_004791315.1 Mesorhizobium sp. M8A.F.Ca.ET.208.01.1.1 | reverse complement strand
GCGACAGCGACAGCACGATGTCGTGACCGGATTTGTCGGGCACCTGGGCGCCGACCAGCCCGGTATTGCCGCTCTGCGGCACGATCGGCGTTCCGGTCTCGGTTGCGAGCCGCATGATGCGGCTCACTTCCTCAACGCTGCCGGGCCTCAGCACCAGGGATGTGCGGCCATGCCAGAGGCCGCGCCGCTCGGTGATGTAAGGCGCGATGTCGACCTGGTCGCGCAGCGCGTATTTGTCGCCGACGATGGAAGCGAAACGGTCGATGAGGCTGGGGTCGAGGTCGAAGGGCTGATCG
>NZ_SRUT01000327.1:0-296 GCF_004791315.1 Mesorhizobium sp. M8A.F.Ca.ET.208.01.1.1 | reverse complement strand
GTCACGTCAAGGTGCTGAAGAACGTCTCGGTCGACATCTTTCCCGGACAGACGCTGGCCGTGGTAGGCGAAAGCGGCTCCGGCAAGTCGACGCCGGCGCGCGCCATCACCGGCCTGTTGCCGCCCGAGCAGGGCAGCGTCGTCTTCGACGGCCGCACGCTCGGCAACAAGCTTTCCGACCGGCCGAAGGAAGACCTGCGCCAGCTGCAGATGATCTACCAGATGGCCGACGTGGCGATGAACCCGCGCCAGACGGTCGGCACCATCATCGGCCGGCCACTTGAGTTCTATTTCGGC
>NZ_SRUT01000326.1:0-297 GCF_004791315.1 Mesorhizobium sp. M8A.F.Ca.ET.208.01.1.1 | reverse complement strand
ATAGCGCTTTGCGCTTGAACATTGTTCCTTTTCGTTATCCAAATGGCATGAAATGAAGGACGAAGTCCGGCCTTTCCGGCCACATGGGAGAACGAACGATACTGGACGCCCTCGACCGCAGAATAGTGGCCGCGCTCGAGCGCGACGCGCGAATCTCCTTCGGCTAGCTGGCCGAGGAGGTCGGGCTGAGCAAGACGCCATGCTGGAAACGGGTGAAGGCGCTGGAGGAGGCCGGCGTCATCAAGGGTTACTCGACCCGCATCGATCCGGCCAGGATCGGCTTCGGCATCGAGGCCT
>NZ_SRUT01000325.1:0-297 GCF_004791315.1 Mesorhizobium sp. M8A.F.Ca.ET.208.01.1.1 | reverse complement strand
ACTCCGTCCAAGCGGCCGGCACAGTCCTTCGAGCCTGCTGACTAGATTCACGGCTGGGCCGATCGCGGTGAAATCCAGCCGGTCGGCCGTGCCGACGTTGCCCCACACCATGTCGCCCAGATGCAGCGCCATGCCGAACTGCAGTTCGGGCATGCCCTGTCTGGTGCGGACCTGATTGAGTTGCGCCATTCCCGCCCGCGCCGCTCCGATCGCGCGCAACGCTGCCTCGCAAGCCTCTGAAGCCGAGCGCTCGCCGACAGGAAAGATCGCCAGCACCCCGTCACCGATGAATTTCAG
>NZ_SRUT01000324.1:0-297 GCF_004791315.1 Mesorhizobium sp. M8A.F.Ca.ET.208.01.1.1 | reverse complement strand
CGATCTGCTCCAGCCGCTCCTCGGCCGCGATATGGGCAAGATGCAGCGAAAGCACCCGCACCGGTCCCGCCGGCGTGCGGATCATGCATTCCAGCGCCGCGTTGCGGGTGTTGAGTGGCCTCACCGTCCGCCGCAGCGGCAGCGTGTGCAGGCGTGACCAGACGATCGGCAGCTTCGACAGCACCATCGTGCCGAACTGGCGCCGGCGGTTGACGACGCGGCCGTCGCGCGTCTCGCTGGCGTCCATGTCGAAGGCCGGGCCGTAGGCCCAGTAATAGTCGGGCAGCAGGCTGGACA
>NZ_SRUT01000323.1:0-298 GCF_004791315.1 Mesorhizobium sp. M8A.F.Ca.ET.208.01.1.1 | reverse complement strand
GGTAAAATAATTGTGTGCCGGGATACAAATCGCCGCCCAACCGTTTCAGGGAGGCATCCGTGCGTCGGGGAGCCGCGCAGGATGCTGCAATCAACGGAGGTTCTTTCATGCGCATCCTGTCCGTGCCGATGCTTTCGGCCTTAGCCGTCTCGACCGCCTTCCTTCTCGCAGCGCCGGCCATGGCCGAGACGATGAAGTTCAAGGCGACGCTCGACGGCAGCCAGCAGAGCCCGCCCGTGACCATCAAGGGCAAGGGCACCGCTACACTCACCTTCGACACAAACAAGAAGAGGCTTAC
>NZ_SRUT01000322.1:0-298 GCF_004791315.1 Mesorhizobium sp. M8A.F.Ca.ET.208.01.1.1 | reverse complement strand
TGTTCACGCTTTTGCGTAGTATTTGCTAAAATGATGCCATCAAACGTTTGTGTTATAGGTTTAAGCATTCGAGACAAATTTTCTGTACTAAGGTCAGATGTTAATTTTATAAAAAGAGGTACGTTAAGCTCATGTTGTGCTTTATAATTTTGTATAGCAGTACATAATTGAGAAAATTCATTTTTATCATGAAAACTTTGTAGGTTTTCCGTGTTAGGAGAACTGATGTTAACGGTAAAAAATGTAACGTCATTTTTAAATGTGTCTATGACTTCTATATAATCTTGGTAACGTGCTT
>NZ_SRUT01000321.1:0-298 GCF_004791315.1 Mesorhizobium sp. M8A.F.Ca.ET.208.01.1.1 | reverse complement strand
CAACGGCTAGCGCTTGCGCGAATAGCCTTGGATCATGCCAACACTGGTGTGAGCGAGGGTAATTACTGACTGGATGGTCGTTCAATGCTTTTGTGAGAATGCCATGCCGGGCGGAATCCGCCACCCCGTAGGCTAACATGCCTGCCTCCCCAGACAGGGCGAAAGCATAATGACCGCTTCCAAGCATCCGCATGCCTCTATTTGGTACGGACGACTTGGTAACCATACGCCCCAAATATGTCAGCTACGAGTCAATTCGGGACGGACTGAACATCCTTACCTTCACGGAAGGCCGGCC
>NZ_SRUT01000320.1:0-298 GCF_004791315.1 Mesorhizobium sp. M8A.F.Ca.ET.208.01.1.1 | reverse complement strand
AGCCCGCTCCGGTCGCGAATGGCCACGCCGGCGGCGAACGCGTGTTCGCATCGCCGCTCGCTCGTCGCATCGCCAAGGATGCCGGTGTCGATGTGTCCGCCGTGACCGGCACCGGCCCGCATGGCCGCGTCGTCAAGGCCGATGTCGAAGCGGCGATCTCTTCCGGTGGCGCGAAGGCTGCCCCCGCTGCGAAGTCGCCCGCCGGCGCTCCAGCCGCCGCTCCGGCCGCTGCGGCGAAGCCGATGTCGGACGACCAGGTGCTGAAACTGTTCGCCGAAGGCTCCTACGAGCTTGTGCC
>NZ_SRUT01000319.1:0-299 GCF_004791315.1 Mesorhizobium sp. M8A.F.Ca.ET.208.01.1.1 | reverse complement strand
CTTGAACGCGTCGATCAGCGATCCGGCTAGGCGCTCGGCCTCCGCGGGCTGCTCCTTGCCCACTTGGATGACAGCGAACTCATCGCCGGCATACCGGTACGCGGACTCGCCATCCCGCAGCGCGTCGCGGATTCGGCCTGCCGCGAGTTGCAGAAGCGTGTCGCCTGCTCCATGGCCGAGCGTGTCGTTGACCGACTTGAAATCGTCAAGGTCGATCTGGAGCAGGGCGGCTTTCGGTTTTGGGCCGCCGATTGCCGCCAGCGCTTCCTGCAGTCGCTCTCCGAATTGCCGTCGATTCT
>NZ_SRUT01000031.1:0-839 GCF_004791315.1 Mesorhizobium sp. M8A.F.Ca.ET.208.01.1.1 | reverse complement strand
GGCATGGGCCAGCACGCCGACGTCATCGCCGCGTTCCAGAGCGCGGCCGGCAAGATGGGCTCTGGCGCCGGCGGCACCCGCAACATTTCCGGCACGTCCAACCCGCTGGTCGAACTCGAGCATGAGCTGGCCGACCTGCACGGCAAGGAAGCCGCCCTGGTCTTCACCTCCGGTTTCGTCTCCAACGAAGCCTCGATCTCGACCATCGCACGGCTTTTGCCCAATTGCCTGATCATCTCGGACGAGCTGAACCATGCCTCGATGATCGAAGGCGTGCGCCGCTCGGGCGCCGAGAAGAAGATCTTCCGCCACAATGACGTCGCGCATCTGGAAAGCCTGCTGCAGGCGGCGGGACGCGAACGCGCCAAGCTGATCGTCTTCGAAAGCGTCTATTCGATGGATGGCGACATCGCGCCGATCAAGGAGATCGTCGAACTCGCCGAGCGCTACAACGCCATGACCTATATCGATGAGGTCCATGCCGTGGGCATGTACGGGCCGCGCGGCGGCGGCATCACCGAGCGCGAGGGCCTCGCCGACCGCATCGACATCATCGAGGGCACGCTGGCCAAGGCCTTCGGCACGCTGGGCGGCTACATCACCGGCACCAGCGCGGTGATCGACGCCGTGCGCTCCTATGCGCCGGGCTTCATCTTCACCACCGCGCTGCCGCCGGCGATCGCCGCGGCGGCCACCACGTCGATCCGTCATCTCAAGCGCTCACAGGCCGAGCGCGACGCCCAGCAGCAGCAGGCGACCCGGACCAAGCAGATCCTGTCCGCCGCCGGCCTGCCGGTGATGGAATCGCCGACCCACATCGTGCCGGTTCTGGTCGGCGA
>NZ_SRUT01000318.1:0-299 GCF_004791315.1 Mesorhizobium sp. M8A.F.Ca.ET.208.01.1.1 | reverse complement strand
CTCAATCTCGATCTTTCAAAGCTGACGCAGCTCGGCACGGGCTTCACGGTCTCCGATGCCAAGGTCAACGGCAATGCCCCGAGCACGCTCGAAAAGATCCAGATCAGCCAGGACGGCGTCATCTACGCGCAGTTCCAGGACGGCTCCACCAAGCCGCTCTACAAGATTCCGCTGGCCGACGTTCAGAGCCCCGACAACCTCACCGCGATGCCGGGCAACGTCTATGTGCAAAGCGCCGACTCCGGCGCCGTCCGCATCGGCTTTGCCAATGAAGGCAAGCTTGGCGCGGTCGTCTCTGG
>NZ_SRUT01000317.1:0-299 GCF_004791315.1 Mesorhizobium sp. M8A.F.Ca.ET.208.01.1.1 | reverse complement strand
TTCGTTCGCAATCCGCCGAAAAGCTTGTCAAAAATTATCATTGCCCGGAAATTACGTCAATAGTACTGACATAATTCCCGCCTCGCATGGAGAAATGATGACGAGCCCCGCAGCCGGAAAACCGATCAGGACGGCCATCACCGATGAGGACGGCATCGACTTCGCCATCATCGAACTGTTTTTCTTCGCCTATCGCGATTTCACCTCCGATCCGGACCAGATCCTTGCCGATTACGGCTTCGGCCGCGCCCATCATCGTGTGCTGCACTTCGTCAACCGCAGGCCGGGCCTGACCGTCG
>NZ_SRUT01000316.1:0-299 GCF_004791315.1 Mesorhizobium sp. M8A.F.Ca.ET.208.01.1.1 | reverse complement strand
ATCGAGGCCCTTCGGGCGCGCTCCATCCCGCTGGCCGGCATCGCTTTCATCGGCGATGAGATGGCCGACACGCAACGGACAATCGTGGAAATGGGCGGTGTACCGCAGCTCGGCAGGCTGCCGTATCTCGACCCGCTGACGGACAAAACGCTGCGAGACGCAATGATTGCCGGCTTCGCCTTCGCCTCGTGCACGGGAGATCACTGATGTCGCAGTCCCGTGTGTGGCATCCCTTCACCCAGCACGCGCTAGAGCCGGTGATCCCTGAAATCGTCCTGACGGAGGGCGCCTATCTCCAC
>NZ_SRUT01000315.1:0-299 GCF_004791315.1 Mesorhizobium sp. M8A.F.Ca.ET.208.01.1.1 | reverse complement strand
TCCATTGCCATATTGTAAAATGGATCATTACTACCCGTGTTGATAAAATGCCATGTTTCAGTCACAATCAAAACTCCATTCATTAAAATTAAATTGTGATAACATCCAATGTGTGTTATCGTTTTCAATAATTGTACAAAAATGTCAGTATTATGTAATTATCATGATAAAAATATTTTGATAATTTATGCTAACAGTCTTATAATATATAATATCGGTTAATTAGGGAGGATGCAAGATGAGTAATTTTTGGTTTATAGCTTTAGCAATTTTAATAGTAATCGTCGCTTATATGTTGT
>NZ_SRUT01000314.1:0-300 GCF_004791315.1 Mesorhizobium sp. M8A.F.Ca.ET.208.01.1.1 | reverse complement strand
GCCCGGTATGGTCATGGTCGGGCTCGCACCAGGGCGCATTCTCTTCCCAGGCCTCGTGGAAACGCCGCGCCTTGAGCAGGTTTTCCGGCCGCAACGTCTCTCGCGTCTCGCCCCAGGCGACGGGCTGGCGGGCGAGCAGCAGTGTTTCCGGAAAATTCTGCCGCACCAGATCGAGCTCGTCCACGACGACCATGATCGTGCGCTCCTCGCCATGCCAGCGTTTGATGAGTTGGATCAGGTCGCCGACGGTCTTGGCGTCGACGGCGTTGAACGGCTCGTCGAGCAGGATCAGGGCGCAGA
>NZ_SRUT01000313.1:0-300 GCF_004791315.1 Mesorhizobium sp. M8A.F.Ca.ET.208.01.1.1 | reverse complement strand
CCCGACCGTGGTGCTCGGAGACCAGCGGTTCGAGGAGATCCTTGCGGTAGGTCTTGAGCCGCTCGAGCGTGCCACGCTCGTCGCGCTCCATCAGGCGCGAATAGCCGACCACGTCGCAAGCCAGGATCGCTGCGAGGTGGCGCTGCGTGGTCATCGCACTGCTCAGCCAAGCGCCTGCACGCGGGCCGCCCCGCGTCCATGTCCTGCCAACGTCCAGACGCGCCACGCGCATGGTATCCATCTCTCCCAGTCTCCGCCGATATTGAACGGAAACGCAGCTTGACCTTGCCTTCACGAGAA
>NZ_SRUT01000312.1:0-300 GCF_004791315.1 Mesorhizobium sp. M8A.F.Ca.ET.208.01.1.1 | reverse complement strand
GAAGCAATAGAACGGTGAATTGTTGTGTTATTTTATGTCGACTTACAAAGAACTTATTTTCAAGTTGCTCTAATGAAATATCTTCACTGTAATGCAATTCCATATAATCTAATACCTGTCTAACTAAGTGACTAGATGGGTCATCACTATAATCAACGATACCTTCATTTTCTATTGCTGTTCTATTAAGTATGATTAAAAACTGTGACAGTAAAGACCTAGCTGCTAAATCTTTACCAAAAGCTTGATTGTCTTGTTCATTAATTAGACCTTGTAACAAATAATGTAATTCTCTTTTTT
>NZ_SRUT01000311.1:0-300 GCF_004791315.1 Mesorhizobium sp. M8A.F.Ca.ET.208.01.1.1 | reverse complement strand
ACCACCTTCACTATCACGTATTGGTCCGATTGGCGCATGCATCATTGTAGTTACACTTGATAATACTGTAATAATTAGATATTTTTGCCACATACCACGCTCGATATCTGAAGTTAAAATAAATTCAGATTTTGTATTAGCGAAAGTATCCTCTATCAATTTAGCTCTTTCACTATTTGTGCCATCTAATTCTCCAAAGAAAAGTTTATCGAAATCACTTGTTTGTACGACTTCACCAGTTGCATTTAATGAAGTTTCAATGATGCAATAACCACCCATAATTTTATTTTTACCAAAAAC
>NZ_SRUT01000310.1:0-300 GCF_004791315.1 Mesorhizobium sp. M8A.F.Ca.ET.208.01.1.1 | reverse complement strand
GTTTCTTCCCGCCCGGAAAAGAAAAGCCCCGGCTTGCCGGGGCTTTTCAGTAAGATCGATCAGCCTTTAGCCTTCTCGTACATCTCCAGGACGTGGTCCCAGTTGATCAGGCTGTCGACGAAGGCTTCGAGATATTTCGGCCGCGCGTTGCGGTAGTCGATGTAATAGGAATGCTCCCAGACGTCGACGCCGAGGATCGGCGAGCCGCCATGCACCAGCGGGTTCTCGCCGTTCGGGGTCTTGGAGATTTCGAGCTTGCCGTTCTTGACCGAAACCCAGGCCCAGCCGGAGCCGAACTGG
>NZ_SRUT01000309.1:0-300 GCF_004791315.1 Mesorhizobium sp. M8A.F.Ca.ET.208.01.1.1 | reverse complement strand
CTCGCCCATGAAGGCCTGCTGGAAAGCGGCCTCAAGGTGCGCCCGCTGGTGCTGCCGGACGTGTTCAGCGACCACGCCAAGCCCGAGAAAATGTACGCCGACGCCGGCCTGGATTCGGCCGGCATCGTGCATACGGTCTTTGCCGCGCTCGGCCGTGGCGTGCAGGCGCAGCGCGCCTGAATCTAAGTCTTAACTTTTTCAATCAGTTTGTCAGCTTTTTGCGGTAACTATTTCTTAACGCTTCCGTTTGGCGGTTCGCTTACCCTGTCTCTTGGCCGATTTTCAACGGCGCCCTGCTAA
>NZ_SRUT01000030.1:0-1155 GCF_004791315.1 Mesorhizobium sp. M8A.F.Ca.ET.208.01.1.1 | reverse complement strand
TTGTATCTACACGAGAGAGATTTCGTGGGATTGAAGCGATTGAGCCAAGGTCCGGGCGGCCGCCCGGACCTTGGCTTGGCGAAGTCGCCCGTACCACCTGAGGTTACAGCCGCGGGAGAGCTTGGGATCTTCGCCTTCGTCACGCACGACCGAACAGTCGCTTGGTTCCAACCGTACGCACAAGGCAGGTTACCGTGAACATGATCATTTGTGGAGTTGATGTTTCGAAGGATTGGCTGGACGCGCATGTCTGGCCCGACGGGGCGGTAGAGCGCTTCACCAACGACGCGACGGGGATCGCAGCTCTTTGGCTGTTCTGTCACAACCATGGCGCAACCCACGCGGTGATGGAGGCGTCGGGCGGCTATGAGCGGTTGGGCTTCATGCTTTTGTGGGCGCACGGCATGCCGTGCGCTCTGGTCAATGCCAAGAGCGTGCGCCGCTTCGCCGAGGCGATGGGCTATCTGGAGAAGACCGACCGTATCGACGCTTCCATCATCGCCCATTACAGCGCAGTCAAGAAGATCGTGCCGACGCCACCACCCAGCACTGCCCAGCAGCGGCTTACTGCGCTGGTTGGGCGGCTTTGCCAGGTCGTCGGCGATGCGACCGTCAACAAGCAGCGTAGAAGCGCCGCGCGCGATGCCGAGACAGGCGCCAGCATCGAGGCGATGCTGGCTTTCCTCAAGCGTGAGGAGCGGCGCCTGGAAGGCGAGATCGCCTCGATGATCGACGATGATCCGCTGTGGGCCAGATTGGGATCGGCCTTCCGTTCGCTCAAGGGCGTGGCTGGCCGCACCGTGGCCCGCCTCATGGCCGAACTGCCCGAGATCGGCCTCATCTCCAACAAAGCAATCGCCAAGCTGGCAGGCCTCGCCCCTATCGCCAACGACAGCGGCAAGCGCGCCGGCAACAGGCATGTGCGCGGCGGACGCGCCGGGCCCCGGGGCATCCTCTTCATCGTCGCAGCCATCGCAGCCAAGTTCGATCCCCATCTCAAAGCGTTCGCTCAACGGTTGCAACAGGCGGGAAAGCCCAAAATGCTCATCCGCATCGCACTCGCCAGAAAACTTCTCGTCATCCTCAACGCAAAAGCACGCGACGCGAGAAGCGAATTCGCAAATGCAACTTGACACCCCAGATAGTCGCTCTCCC
>NZ_SRUT01000308.1:0-301 GCF_004791315.1 Mesorhizobium sp. M8A.F.Ca.ET.208.01.1.1 | reverse complement strand
CTGGAGGAAAAGGGCGTCGACTACGAGCTCGCCCCTGTCGACATATTCGCCGCCGACGGCATTCCGGCCTGGTATCTCGAGCGCCACCCGTTCGGCCGCATCCCGGCCTTCGAGCATGACGGTTTCCGCCTGTTCGAGACAGGTGCAATTGCACGCTATGTCGACGAAGCCTTGCTGGTCGATGCCGGATTGCGCATGGCGCTGACCCGCACGCAGAGCGCGTCGGAGGAGTGGAATTCGGTGCTGCTCAGCGCCGGATCCGACGTCGCCTTCAGCCAGAAATACCAGGACTACACCGCCG
>NZ_SRUT01000307.1:0-301 GCF_004791315.1 Mesorhizobium sp. M8A.F.Ca.ET.208.01.1.1 | reverse complement strand
CTGACGCCCTCGTCCTGTTCATCTCCGCCCTCGTCGTGGCCGGCGCCGTTGCCCTCATCGCACTCGCGCTGCGCCGGCGGCGCAAGCGCCGCCGGGCGCGCGGCAGCGCCGATCCGGCCGGCGACTTCGCCAGCAATGTGGCTGATGAATGCCTTGGTCTTCGACGGACGGGTCAGGTTGCCGGATATCCCCACCACCAGCTTCTTCGTCATCTCGGTTCTCCTCGCGGCGTTTATTCATTAAGCCTACCGATTTTATAGAATTAAATGAGCGAGAAGATTTCAAAACGGGCCCGGCAGAG
>NZ_SRUT01000306.1:0-301 GCF_004791315.1 Mesorhizobium sp. M8A.F.Ca.ET.208.01.1.1 | reverse complement strand
AATTGTTGTTCTTTTTCGATAACTGCAATTTGTTTATCAACTTGCTCCAGCATCATAAATAAATCATAACTTTTATTTAATGACTCTAACGCTGATTCCATAAATATAATAGCCAATTCATTTAGTAATTTTAATAATGCTTCTTGTTGTGCTTCATCTTTATATGGTGTTGAAAGATGGCTTAACCAATTCAAAGGATCGGGATTAGCAACACTAAAGAAATACATTTTTTTTACAATATCTCTAAGTTGCTCGTCATTTCTATCTGAAGACAATTGTTCAGTCAAATCAACAAAATGAG
>NZ_SRUT01000305.1:0-301 GCF_004791315.1 Mesorhizobium sp. M8A.F.Ca.ET.208.01.1.1 | reverse complement strand
GGCGGCGTTCTCATGCCCGCTGTCGGCCCAAAGCAGTATTCGGGCGGCAAGCCAGCGATCGATGTCGACCGCCGGCTGCCAAGTTGGCAACCCTCTTCTAGGCAGCTTCACACACCTTCCGGCCAGCCCGCGGACAAGGTGAAGAAATCAAAGTCCGCGTGAATTTCGTGTGGTGCTGGCATGGTGCCATCTGGCGCGAGGGCGAGAATGAGCCAACTGCCGGGCAACCGCCGAAAGGATCGGGAACCACCGCTTCACCCAGGAGCGCCGGATGTCGTATGGTTGGGAGGAGGTTCCCCAT
>NZ_SRUT01000304.1:0-301 GCF_004791315.1 Mesorhizobium sp. M8A.F.Ca.ET.208.01.1.1 | reverse complement strand
CTCGGCGGCCCGAAGACGATACAGCGCTGCGGTTTCCGGTTCTGATCGGCGACATTGGCGGCACCAATGCGCGCTTCTCGATCGTGCTCGATGCCAATTCGGAAGCGACCGAGCCGCAGATCGTCCAGACGGCCAATTTCAAGACCATCGACGAGGCGATCCAGGCGGCGGTGCTCGACCGCTCGTCAATCCAGCCGCATTCGGCCGTGCTGGCGGTGGCCGGGCCTGTCGACGGCGACGAGATCCGGCTCACCAACTGCCCCTGGGTGGTCAAGCCGCACCAGATGTTCGCCAATCTGGG
>NZ_SRUT01000303.1:0-301 GCF_004791315.1 Mesorhizobium sp. M8A.F.Ca.ET.208.01.1.1 | reverse complement strand
GCGATAGTAGTGAGTATTGAAAAACGACGATACATCTTTTCAACAATTTCTGGAACTAACTTTTGTTGAATTTTTATCAAGTCTTTCACTACTATCCTCCTCCGTTTCTATATACAAGGGTCAAGTTCTAACCATAGATTGACTTTTTTCGTCCCTGCTGGGACAAAAAAATATAACCTGTTATATTTGCAATAATACTACTATACATTTAAAAAAGCAAGAGAAATACTTTTGTCTTAAATAAAGTAAATTCTAAACTTCTATAATTCTTTCCTCTATAGAATAATTATACCCGATTCCA
>NZ_SRUT01000302.1:0-301 GCF_004791315.1 Mesorhizobium sp. M8A.F.Ca.ET.208.01.1.1 | reverse complement strand
CCAACCAGCCTGCCCTCGTCGTCCGGCAGCAGGAACGGCGGCATGACATCGCCCGGAGTTGGCGCCGCTGCTCCGGCGCCCTGTTTCTCCAGGCGTTCCACCAGGCGGTCTACCGCATCGGCGAAATTCGCGTCGATCCGTCGGACCGCCGCGGCAATCACCGCCAGGGAGATCACCAAGTGACGCCAACCACCGAGCCTGAACTGCCACATCTATCCCCAGACTTGAAAGGCAAGACCATTCACATGAGCAAGATAGTACGATTTCACGCCACCGGCGGCCCCGAGGTCCTGACCTTGGA
>NZ_SRUT01000301.1:0-302 GCF_004791315.1 Mesorhizobium sp. M8A.F.Ca.ET.208.01.1.1 | reverse complement strand
TTCGAGCTTTCGTCTGGGCCATTCCTGGCTGAATTGGGAGCCTCAAGATCCCTCTTCCGCGCGCGCTTTAGGGCGGCCTTTGTCGCGGCGCGCCGACGGTTCTCTGCGGCCGTCGCTGCGTCCTCTTCGCGCCAGACGGTGACTAGGTCGCGGGCCAGCACATCTTCGATGTAGCGCGGATCGAAGACGTGAAAGGTGATCTTCCTGGCCCGGCCGCGAAGCGTGACCGTTCTGGTCCCCGCGCTCCGTAGCCGACCATCCTTCAGCCAGCGGTGCCGTTCGCCGGACGAGATCGTCAAGAT
>NZ_SRUT01000300.1:0-302 GCF_004791315.1 Mesorhizobium sp. M8A.F.Ca.ET.208.01.1.1 | reverse complement strand
TTGACCAGCGCCTGCCTGAGCGCCTCGCGCGCGGCGTGCTTCCAGCTCTCCTCGGTGAGGAACTCGCCGAAGCTCTTGCGGCCGCCCATGCCGTAGGAGCCGCTTTCCTGCCGGTCGCCGCTGCCGACCACGACCGACACGTTGATGCGGACCAGCGGACGGATATCGCGCACGATCTGGCCGTCGCCGCGCACGATCTCGACATGCTGCCAGGAGGCCGCGAGCGAGGCCGTCACCTGGCGTACGCGCGGATCCTTCGCCCGCAGCCAGCCGTCGATCTCCTGCAACAGCTTGGCCTTGGC
>NZ_SRUT01000299.1:0-302 GCF_004791315.1 Mesorhizobium sp. M8A.F.Ca.ET.208.01.1.1 | reverse complement strand
AGATCACGACCGACGGCAAGCCGCGGCTGACGGGGATAAGCAAGCGCGGGAGCACCTACATGCGCGTGCTGTTGATCCACGGTGCGCGAGCCGCACTGCCGCACCTGGCGCGAATGGACACCCAACTCGGCGCCTGGCTGCAGGCACTGCTACAGCGCGCCAAGCGCAACGTGGTGGTCGTTGCGCTTGCCAACAAGCTGGCCCGGATCGCCTGGGCTGCGATGTCAAGCAACGCCCCTATGAAGCCGTAACGAGGGGTAACGAGTTGGTCGAGCGGGTGCGCCCCGGCAACTGCTCGGCCG
>NZ_SRUT01000002.1:1299403-1300918 GCF_004791315.1 Mesorhizobium sp. M8A.F.Ca.ET.208.01.1.1 | reverse complement strand
GCTGCTCGATGTCATCAGGGGACAGCGGATATCCAGCGTTGATCGGGAAGTCGTTGCCGACCGTTCCGTAGCCGCTCAGGATCTTGTCCAGCATCTCTTCGCGGTCAATGGCAAGCTTCAGCGCCATGCTCAGATCATTGTTGTGTGGCGGGGCGGGCTTGCGGATCAGGGCGGCATGAACCGCTCGAACCTTTATCGCCTTCACACAGCATTTCAATTGCCCTCTCGCAGTGCCGTTACCACGTTTCCAACCGTCTTGCGGATCGTAGTCCTCTGGACGAGACTGACCGAACGGGTGATCACGCCGTCCGATCATTGTTTCACACGACGGCTACTCGCATGAGCTACTCCTTGGATTTGCCCGCTTCCCCGTTCAGGCGCTCGGATTGGCTGATTAGTGCAACAGCTAGTCTGGACCACCGCGCCTTCACCGGGTCCTATGCAATCGGCATGCCGCCGACGAAGTTGTACGACGAGTGAAAACCTGTGTTTCGCGCGGTACCGCAGGATACTGGTAACTCCGTGTGTCGGCATGCGGACAGAAAATGTTCTCCACCGGACAAGGGGCGGACATGGATGAACATGGGGTGAACATGGAACGCTGGGAAGGAATAGGTCGTGTTCCAGCAGCTTTTGAAGCGCGGCGGTCACGAAGCCGCTCGGGAGCGCGCCGTTAGCAGGGCCTACCCACGCGAACAGTCGAGACTGTCTGATCCATCCGCTAAATCCTCACCGCTGCGACTTCAGCCGAATGCAGAATTACTGCACCCAGGCAAGTATTCATTAGCCTAAATTCATCCCGCTCAGCCATTGCTTGAGCTTTGCCAAGAGCTTCTCCGTGCGTTCAGGTCGGGCGGAGAATTTGGGCAGCAAGAACAGCTTGGCGCGGGCGAGCGGATGGCTCCGCGCATGGCCTTGCCACAGAGAAGCTCGATGGTCTTGAATCGATCGTTCCACTGCATCTCCGGCGCGGCGCGTTCCAACCGTCCGACAGACTCAATCGGGCTCCTCAAGCGCCCTTCGTAATGGTGAGCCGGGCTGGCGGCGGCGCACACAACAGCGCGATCAAGTCGCCGCCAGCTCCCCATTGCTGGATTTGCCCATAAGGCAGGAGTTATAGGCGTGCCGCATGAGGCCGCAGTCGGTGCAGTGTTCGGCGTGAACGCCCAGGGCCGCGGTCCGGCACGCGTCCACCGCGGCCATGACCGGCGCTCGACCCGCTTGTCTGTAGCCTCGATCACATCAAAGACGCTAATCTTCGGGCGATAAGCTTTCTCAAAACGCGATGGACGGAAGCTAAAGAATGTATTGGACAGTGGTTTCTGTTTGATCCCACTCTTGCTCCCGGGACAGCCGCCTCACTAGACACGTACCATGGGCATACCGAGATCATTTGATGAAGCATCGTCCGCTCCTCCCGCCACGCTTTCCCATCGATGAATTCCGCTCGCGCCTCGGAGCTTTACGAACCATCATGGTCGAGCGGCGCGTTGAAGTACTTGTCGTGGATCAGCA
>NZ_SRUT01000002.1:641769-1299309 GCF_004791315.1 Mesorhizobium sp. M8A.F.Ca.ET.208.01.1.1 | reverse complement strand
ACCGAGATCATTTGATGAAGCATCGTCCGCTCCTCCCGCCACGCTTTCCCATCGATGAATTCCGCTCGCGCCTCGGAGCTTTACGAACCATCATGGTCGAGCGGCGCGTTGAAGTACTTGTCGTGGATCAGCACGAGCATATGATTTTTTTCAGTGGTTACGCATCCACAGCGGCCATGTACCAAGCGCTACTGATCCCCCTTGATGGAGAGCCGGTCCAAGTGGTCCGCGCGCTCGACGGTCCGGTTTTCGGCCAAGCAAGCTGGCTCACCGATTGCGTAACATTTGCCGATAACGAAGATCCTATCAAGGTCGTCGCTGATACCCTTAAAGTCCGCGGTTTTGGAGCCTCGGTTATTGGGGTTGAGCGCGATAGCCATTTTCTCACTGTAAACCGGGCATTAGAGCTCGAAAGCCTGCTGCCGACTGCCAGGATCGTTGATTTCTCCCGTATCATGTGGGAAATGCGGCTGGTCAAGTCGCCGCTCGAGCTTGCCTATCTTGAGAAAGCAGCCGAGATCTGCGACCGAGCGGCGGCGGCAGCCTTCCACGCAGCTCGGGCAGGTATCAACGAGCGCGAAATCTTCATAGCCATGACCAGCGAAGCATGGCGCAATGGCGCGGATAACGCGCAGCTCGCCGCAATCTCGTCCGGACCTTCGACATCCTTTCATGCCTCGCTCGGCGAACGTGTGTTGGAGGAGGGTGATAGTGTGTTTGTGGAACCGGTCCCGCACTTTCGCGGCTACACCGCCAGGATGATGCGCTCGAAAGCCATCGGGGTGCCAACCGATGAACAATTCCGGACTGCAGAAACGATCGTCCGAATTCAAGACGATCAGTTCCACGCCATGAAGCCTGGCGCAAAGGCAAAGGATGTGGACTGCATCGTGCGCCAGGGAATGTTGGCTGCTGGTTTGCGCGACAGCTACACGAACGTAACCGGCTATACGCTTGGCCTCAAACGTCCGCCTCGCACCAGTGATTTCACTCGCGTCTTTCTGGCCGACAGCAACTGGCAGCTGCAGGAAAACCAAGTCTTCCACATGTATACCTCGGCGCGGGGCCTACCGTTCAGCGAAACCGTCGTCGTCACACCGGAGGGCGGGAAGCGCCTGACGAAAATGGAGCGTAAACTTTTCTACTGAGCTCATCTGACTAGGGTCAATCCACGACCGTAGTGGCCGAGCTGCGATCTTTTCAGCCGGCGTTGCCCCCCCCCGGCTGTATTGAGCTCCAATCATTAGCAAGTGGGTGTTGTTCTGAAGGGAGATGCAACGTGAAAACCTTAGGGGTTCTGAGCCTGTTGAACGTTGGCGAGTACCATGGTCAACATCCTGACTTCGGCCAAGGGGTTGGCGATGCGCGCCGTTATGCGTCCCCACCAATATGGAAGACAATCACAGGAGGATGGGCCCGCGATGTTGTCTTGGGTAACTCTGCTTTAGAAGACGAATATGTAAGCGCCGCCCGAGAACTTGTTCAAGAAGGAGCCGACGCAATTACGTGTGACTGCGGTTTTACGGTGCGATACCAGCGGGCGATTGCAGCAGCCGTATCAGTCCCCGTGTCGACTTCAAGCCTGCTGTTGCTTCCAACACTGCTATCCAATGTGCCTGCGAACAAAAAAATCGCAATACTCACTGCGGATTCACGATATCTAGATGCTGGCATTTTCGCGACGCTTGGCATCCATGAGTCATCGCGCTTCGTCGTCGAAGGGCTGGAGGGTACAGCAACCTACGCCTACATGTGGGCTGAGCAAGGCAAGATACACGTCGACGACGTCCTAGCCGACACTGATGACATCATTGCCCGGGTCCAAAAGCATGAAGATGTTGTAGCTATTCTATGCGAGTGCACAATTTTTCCGCGAGTCTCGCCGAGAATACGAAGGGTCACCGGATTACCAGTCTATGACGCGGCTAACAACGCGGCGCTACTTATGGCTGCCCTAAGTTAATGGTAACGCCCGACTCTGGTTTAAACTAAATGGGACAGCGCTGGATTGGAAAGTCAAAGGCTGAATGGAACTGGGGCAGTTACTTCGAGGCAGAACCTCGTTTCACAGGAGACGGCCGCTTGGCTCTTTGTTACCCTGCGTGCTGCGTAGGCCAAACTTCCCGAGCATGAGATTCCTGTACTCACGTCTAAGCGAGCAGAATACACGAGAAATTCGGGTCCAAGGCGACCCACTCTCGCGGCCGAAATTTCGCCCCAGGCGGGGACCGGGACGGAGAGACAAACTTGGGCAACTACACTGGCCCTCCAGCTTGGCCCAATGAAAGCTTATGAAAGAAAGGATGAATATGCTTGAATTCGAGGGACGCCAATACCTTGATGGTCGCGCGTGGATCCACGCGAACTCGGCTGGATGCGTGGCGCGCCTCCCCCCGCCGACAAGCGCACCACATTTGAAGGTGACAGTATCCTCGTCTTCCCACAGATCCGCTGGGCGCTCTCAGACATGCGCAGTGGCGCGGGTCCGGCGCCCACTGCGCATTTTGAGCGTCATGACAGGACCAGTGAGATCGACGCGTTGAAGATCACAGACAGAAAAGGACACATCTCCGCTTCGATCAAGCTCTCCTCGACACCTACACGGATGGCATAGTGGTATTGCATCGCGGACAAATTGTTTACGATTGTTACTTCGGCGCGCTCGAGCCGCACCTGCCGCACGCGATGATTAGAAAGCGATCCCACACTATCTTCCCAAATTGCGTGGCACAGCCTGGGAAGACGCCACCGTGCGCCAAGTGATGGATATGCAAACTGGGCTAGCCTACCTCCAGATGTCCGAGTTTTCCTCGGCGTAGACTCTGTATATCACCGGGCCTGCGGCAGGCGGCCGCGGTTAGCCGATTACTACTTGGGAACGGTACAGAAGGCGCACACGGCACCTACGCGTATAAGAGTGTGAATACCGACGTGATCAACTTGGGTGTGGCCCGCGTGAGTGGCCACACGTTCGCGCAGCTGTTGCAGGAAAGCTTGTGGGAGCCGCTCGGCTGCGAGGAGGACGCCTACGTTCACGTCGATCCTGCCAGAATGCAAATGGCCGGCGGCTTGTGCGTGACCCTTCGATGCTTGCCGGCAACGTTCATCTTCAGCTTCGATGCCGTGTGGTCCCCTCCTTGCGAATGCAGGATCATCTCGATGACACCACCTTGGATGCGGACGACGATCTCGCTCAAGGCTGCGCGAACGATCCTCTTGCGCGTCGCAGATGTCGCTGCCGGGTGCGACCAGGCGAGGTCCAGATCGGCGCCGAGCCGCGTCAACTGATCCCGCTCCTTCTCTCCCAGCGGAGATGGTCTTCTCGTCTCGAGCGCGGCAATCTCGCTTTCGATCTCGTGAACGGCTTCAAGCGCGTTGTTCCAGCGGCGCTCCAACTCGCCAGCGACCAGACGATTGGCAGGGTCGACAGCATCGTATTGCTGCCGCGCATGGGTGGCCTCGTAACGTGCTCGCTGCAGTGACAGTTCGAGCTGCCTTTGTGCGGCTGACGTCTCGCTCGCTTGAGCCTCGAGCGCCTTGGTTGTGGCGTCGATACCGATCGGCTTCAAGGCGCCAAGAACCGCGGCGCCAATAGCCTGATCGGCGCGCAAGCCGCCACACGAGATGCACCGCTTGGTGCCATGATTGACGAGCGCGCCCTCGCAGGGATAGCGACGCCCCGCCTTGCCGCCATAGGCGACACACATCTTGCGGCCGCAATGACCGCAACGCAGAAGCCCTGCGAGAAGCAACACTCGCGCCATACCGCTCCTCTGGCGGTGGCGCTGCCTTTGCCGGTCTGGGCAGTTGCTCTTCCATCTCGTCTCCAAGCTCTACGAGCGCACCAGCGTCATCACCACCACCAATCTCGCCTTCGGCGAATGGCCGAGCGTCTTCGGTGATGCCAAGATGACCACCGCGCTGCTCGATCGCCTTACGCATCATTGCGAGATCGTCGAGACCGGAAACGACTCCTGGCGCTTCAAGAGCCGCTCTCAAAACTAAAGCCGAAAAGCCAATCAGCCGCGCCCGATCAGGCTGTGCAACCCCGACCAGCTCCGCCTGATCGGGCGCTCATCGGCGTGCCCTTCACCGCCCCAAAACCGGGGTCCCGATTTCACGGTCATTGACATCTACGATCCCAAGATCAATCGCAGCTACGGCATGGGCGGTGCGTGTCTTCAGGCTCGCTCGAGAAAGCGGACACAGCGCTGAGAACCACCGGGAGCATGCGTGGCGCGCGGGCATAGGCGATCCGCTCAGGAATCTCGGCATGACCCAACGTCCCGCCGTAAAAGAACCGCAGCGCGCACACCGTCTGGTTCAGCGCTGGCCACGAGATTCCGGTGGAGACCAGATGTACCTGGAAGGCGCGGACGTCCTCCAGGTCAAGCCGGTCCGGGGATCGGCCCACAGTAGCGGGAGAGCTTCGCTACCGCGTGCACGTAGGATCGTTGCGTGGCCGGTGAAAGATTGCGAATCGTGATGTCCTCGATCATGCGCCGGCCACAGTCACGCGGGCTCGGGCAACATCGAAGGGCTGGACTTGAGCCCGAGCTTGCCGCGTCGGAGTGGTTGGTTTGATCGGGCTGGGCTCTTTTCCCATTCCGCCCACCCCTCGTAGCCATCTCATCTCTTGATCGGCTCCACATCGGCTCCCGGCCAAAAAACCGCTTCGAGAAACATTCAGAAAATTTTGCAAATATTTACACTGAGTTTTCCAGGGAATGCTACCATGAGCCATGTAAATAGACGTGATCCTCCACGAGCTACTGACTCACGCACAGATGATAGAAGGTGAACCAATGGAAAGAAGAGCGCTCATCCTGGTGGAAGGCGCAAGTAATATGCTGCGGTACGTTTCAGCGGCCCGGCGCCTCGGCCTCAATCCGATCCCTCTGGTTGCTGACCCGGATCGTTATAAGTACCTTGCGGCGGAAGGGATAGAGGCGATCCGTGTCGATACAAATGACGTCGATGCGCTCGTGCGCGAATGTACTCGGCTGCTTGCAAGCTATCACATTGCTGGCATTACGTCAGCCCTGGAGTTGACCTATGCGGCGGCTGGCAAGCTCTGTCAGTATTTCGATCTACCGGGTCCTAACCCCACTTCGGTTGAACTGTGCTGTGACAAGTTCACTCAACGTCAGCTCCTCAGGAACGCCGGCGTTCCAATACCATCTTATCAACTGGCGACGAATGTGACGGAGGTAGAAAGCTCTGCGGCTCAGATCGGCTTGCCAGTGGTCGTTAAGCCAGCTGCCGGAATAGGGAGCGTGGGTGTTCGATTGTGCCGCACTTTCAATGAGGTAACGCAACATGCGGGTTATCTATTGGGGGGCGAGCACATTGAGCGGTCTTCGCCAAGGATACTGGTAGAAGAATTCGCGCGAGGTCCCCATTACAGTATTGAAATAATGGGAAATGAGGTTATTGGAATCGCTGCCGCCGACTTCGGTCGCCCGCCGCATTTCGTCTGTCGTGAGTACATATATCCTGCCCTACTGGCGGATGACCAGTATAGGCGTATGAACGATGTTTCGCTTAGCTGTTTGCGAGCTCTTGGCCTCGGTTGGGGACCCTCGAACATTGATCTGCGGTGGACGGAGCTTGGCCCAGTTGTCATTGAAGTCAATCCGCGTCTTGGTGGCACGCCCACGCCTCAATTGGTCCAGTTGGCTTACGGAGTCGATCTCGTCACCGAGCATATCAAGCTCGCCATCGGGGAGGAATCGAATTGGGGCAGAAGGCGGTCGCAGATTGCAGCCGCGCGGATTCTACTTCCTGATCGCGACGGCGCCCTCGATTGGATCGAGGGCAGTAGGGCGGCCACCGTGCCAGGTGTAGCCGAAGTTAAATTCTATATTGAACCTAAGACGCCGATTATCAGAAAAGGGGATAGTGGAGACAGGATCGGCCATGTCATGGCCGCTTCGCCCACACGTACTCTGACCAAGTTGATTCTTCAGCGTGCTGTCGACTTGATCGATTGGTCCATCGAGCCGTTTCCGAACCCTGGCGAATAGGAAGCATTCCCTTCGGCTCCCCGAATACCAGCGTGCGAAGCAGTAGGATTTCTTACTAGTCTCTTTGAACATCGCTCCGAAGTGGGGCCAAGGTCTTTGCCATGCCGCCGCAAACAGACAACGAATATATTAGCAGGAGTGATGTAGAACGGAAACACAGTTCTCCGATTTTTGCTATTCGGGTCACTATAAACTGATTCTCGATCACTGTTCCTTCCATACCTGATTCTCACTGCTCAGCCTCGTCGATTGCGACGGCCGCTTAGTCCGGCTCCGTTAGCCTCAGTTATATGGTCATAAAGGATCATTTGATGAAGCATCGTCCGCTCCTCCCGCCACGCTTTCCCATCGATGAATTCCGCTCGCGCCTCGGAGCTTTACGAACCATCATGGTCGAGCGGCGCGTTGAAGTACTTGTCGTGGATCAGCACGAGCATATGATTTTTTTCAGTGGTTACGCATCCACAGCGGCCATGTACCAAGCGCTACTGATCCCCCTTGATGGAGAGCCGGTCCAAGTGGTCCGCGCGCTCGACGGTCCGGTTTTCGGCCAAGCAAGCTGGCTCACCGATTGCGTAACATTTGCCGATAACGAAGATCCTATCAAGGTCGTCGCTGATACCCTTAAAGTCCGCGGTTTTGGAGCCTCGGTTATTGGGGTTGAGCGCGATAGCCATTTTCTCACTGTAAACCGGGCATTAGAGCTCGAAAGCCTGCTGCCGACTGCCAGGATCGTTGATTTCTCCCGTATCATGTGGGAAATGCGGCTGGTCAAGTCGCCGCTCGAGCTTGCCTATCTTGAGAAAGCAGCCGAGATCTGCGACCGAGCGGCGGCGGCAGCCTTCCACGCAGCTCGGGCAGGTATCAACGAGCGCGAAATCTTCATAGCCATGACCAGCGAAGCATGGCGCAATGGCGCGGATAACGCGCAGCTCGCCGCAATCTCGTCCGGACCTTCGACATCCTTTCATGCCTCGCTCGGCGAACGTGTGTTGGAGGAGGGTGATAGTGTGTTTGTGGAACCGGTCCCGCACTTTCGCGGCTACACCGCCAGGATGATGCGCTCGAAAGCCATCGGGGTGCCAACCGATGAACAATTCCGGACTGCAGAAACGATCGTCCGAATTCAAGACGATCAGTTCCACGCCATGAAGCCTGGCGCAAAGGCAAAGGATGTGGACTGCATCGTGCGCCAGGGAATGTTGGCTGCTGGTTTGCGCGACAGCTACACGAACGTAACCGGCTATACGCTTGGCCTCAAACGTCCGCCTCGCACCAGTGATTTCACTCGCGTCTTTCTGGCCGACAGCAACTGGCAGCTGCAGGAAAACCAAGTCTTCCACATGTATACCTCGGCGCGGGGCCTACCGTTCAGCGAAACCGTCGTCGTCACACCGGAGGGCGGGAAGCGCCTGACGAAAATGGAGCGTAAACTTTTCTACTGAGCTCATCTGACTAGGGTCAATCCACGACCGTAGTGGCCGAGCTGCGATCTTTTCAGCCGGCGTTGCCCCCCCCCGGCTGTATTGAGCTCCAATCATTAGCAAGTGGGTGTTGTTCTGAAGGGAGATGCAACGTGAAAACCTTAGGGGTTCTGAGCCTGTTGAACGTTGGCGAGTACCATGGTCAACATCCTGACTTCGGCCAAGGGGTTGGCGATGCGCGCCGTTATGCGTCCCCACCAATATGGAAGACAATCACAGGAGGATGGGCCCGCGATGTTGTCTTGGGTAACTCTGCTTTAGAAGACGAATATGTAAGCGCCGCCCGAGAACTTGTTCAAGAAGGAGCCGACGCAATTACGTGTGACTGCGGTTTTACGGTGCGATACCAGCGGGCGATTGCAGCAGCCGTATCAGTCCCCGTGTCGACTTCAAGCCTGCTGTTGCTTCCAACACTGCTATCCAATGTGCCTGCGAACAAAAAAATCGCAATACTCACTGCGGATTCACGATATCTAGATGCTGGCATTTTCGCGACGCTTGGCATCCATGAGTCATCGCGCTTCGTCGTCGAAGGGCTGGAGGGTACAGCAACCTACGCCTACATGTGGGCTGAGCAAGGCAAGATACACGTCGACGACGTCCTAGCCGACACTGATGACATCATTGCCCGGGTCCAAAAGCATGAAGATGTTGTAGCTATTCTATGCGAGTGCACAATTTTTCCGCGAGTCTCGCCGAGAATACGAAGGGTCACCGGATTACCAGTCTATGACGCGGCTAACAACGCGGCGCTACTTATGGCTGCCCTGGCTGAACGATGATCGGCTACCATGGGGCAAGAGATGTCGTAAAGAGCCAACTATAATTGGGGAGCTGCGTCAAACTGCTCCTAGCGGGTTTTTACGTCTACGGGCGGACTCCAGCGGCTCCGCGATGATCCGCGCCTTGTCATCCACCGACCAATGACGCGGACCGCCAACACCATTGGTCACCTCGGAACGCCGAAGCTGCCGCTCCGGGTAAGCGGCCGAACGCACATGTTTCCGAGGTCGCCCGTCGGCATGGCCTTAGGCCGCAGCATGTCTGGTGCCGCGAAGCGCGCAGCCTGCTTGGGTGCAGCAAGATTCTCCTACCTTTGTGCCGGCGGTGGCGGCGGCGGGACAGAACAGCGCTACATTCATGCCGCTGTTCTTCCGCTTCGCTGGTCGTGATCGGGAACAAATCCCGTTTCCGCCCCGCCGCGCGCCCAAGATGGCCTCCGGGCTTGGCATCGCCAGCTGTACAAAGGTCGTTGCGACTTCGTGCCGCCTCCACCTCGCAACAACAGTACCGGACGCGATGCTTTCCTCAGGATCCGTACTTCTCCTCTTGCGCCAGTGCCGTTCGGCACCCAAACGTCCAATCTTCATCGACCTCATGACCGATCACCAAGCGGCTGGAGCGAGACCGCTTCCTGTGGACTGTCGCCTCCGATTGTGTAATGACTTGGCGGCGCGAGTGAAAATCGCCGACGGTCATGATTCGCTCGGCTTGTAAACACCGCTGCCGATTCGCTGCCATCCGCCCCTGCCTCCGACCACGCGATGATCCTGGCGGAACATGCTGCGCGATTGCGGCCCGGCGGGGCGCTCGAAGGGACGCCTGGTCGCCCACCTCACGCTACGGATAGAAAATCTGGCCTGCGAACTCTATGGCCCAGTTCGGAACGCAGGCGCGGCCAGCGGATCAAGTTGCTGCTGGAGTACTTGAAGACGCGGCCAGCGAAGACGAATTGGCTGCCGAGAAGCGGCGGCGCGGGCCAGAAGGTCGATATTTGAGCGCAAGCGGCCGTGGCGCAAGTCCCGGCCATTGGACTTAGAGCACGTCATGTTGCACTTGGGTCCTGCGGGCTTGAAGTAGTTTGCGCATTCGCCTGGTGTGAACTGCTGGATCGAACCGACGGTGTCCCACACTGCTTTAATGATGGACACCCCCTCGACGGCATCGATGTGCCAAGGTGGTCGGTGTTAACCGCCACAACAAAGGAGGTGTCCGAAATGGAAGTTAGCACGATTGGACTGGATTTGCGAAGAGTGTGTTTCAGGCCCACGGGGCGGATGCCTCTGGTGTCGTTGTTTTCCGGAAACAGTTGCGCCGGAATGAGGTGCTTGAGTTCTTTGCCAAACAGTCGTCCTGCTTGGTCGCCATGGAAGCCTGTGCTGGCGCGCACTATTGGGGGTGCGAGATCGGCAAGCTCGGCCACACGGTTCGCCTGATCCCGCCGGCCTATGTGAAGCCTTTCGTGCGAGCGAACGCTGCGGCGCCTGCTCATTCTCCGGGGTTCGCCAAGCTGTTCAGCACGGCGTGCCGGAAGGATCGTGGCTCGGGCGCATGCTCGCCTGCAAGCCGCGCGCATACTTGTGATCGTCGCTCTTGAAACAAACTTGCCCGCATTGTCTGGGCACTGATGGCGAAAGGCGGGGTCTACAAGGCTCCAGTTGCGGCGGGATAAGCCGACCGCAACCGGAGGCGTCGAAGGCGTAGGAGGGTCGAAAGGAAGGTATGGCGCACAGTCGATGAGAGACGGGATTGGGAAGACCAGACTTGAACGGAGTGCCACGAGCACGCTTTTATGATTTGGACCCGATCCGCGAACTCCCATACGGACCCGCGACATATCGAAGGTCGCATCAGAGGCCGGACAGATGTCAGCACCCGGCTATGTGCAGCTTACCGAACTGAAAGATTCTTCTTGCGCTTAAGGGGGTGTCCACAGATGGTTCTCGGCTTTGGCGCGCACTAGAACCTTGAGCTTTGAGAAGGCACTTCCGATCGGATTGAAGTCGGACTATTGGGCAGTGCATGAGCCCCGCGCCGGCTGCCTAGTGGGCGAGATTATGAAACAAGGCGACTTCGGTGCTCGACAGGCAAGGAACACGTTGCACTTTCATGGCGCGGTCACAACGAACGGGCTGTGCCGTCAGCCGTAGCGCGCCCGTCGAGGCGGTGGTCTGCCAATGGCGGTGCGGCTCGCCAGCCCGGCAGGGGCGGCTCACCGCAATGGCGCACCTGCTCGCAGACGGGCAATCTAATCGATAATCTGCTCTCGTCAATGCAAGGAGCTTCGTCGAATCGAGATCGAGTTGGCGGCCGAAGCAGGGCGGCGGCGCTTCAGCATTCGGGCGGTCCTGCTCCAGCGGGTGTGCGACTTTTTTGAACGTCCACCCGTGGCCGCACAGGTATGCGCTCAAGGCCGCGGCTGATCCGCACCGATCGCTCGCCCTAAGCCGCTCCACCTCTCGAGAAACGTGATTTCCTTGCCTTCATCGATCGGTCCCTGCGATGAAGCCTTCATGCCAATCGAGGCTGGACACTCGGCGGCGGGCTTGCGGCCGGGGCGCCAGCTAGCAGCACCCGCACGAGCTTCACGTTCGGCTGCGCCCGGCGTTTGATGGTCTTGGTGAAGCCGATTAGCAAGGTGCGCGCTGCTGTGGGCATTCGGTCGTGTCCTGCAACCGCCTTCGCCGCCCGTCCGCAGATTGCCGGAGCTGGCTTGGCCGGCCAAGCTGCCATCAACAGCAACCGCCGCCGCGGAGGGCCAGACGCTTGTCGGGAAGGGGCTGCCGCAGGTAGCTCTTCCTCCTGCACGGACCTCCTTTGCTACACATGCGTGTCCCGCAGATTTAGACTGTGACACCCACCTTGTAATCGGTTAGGAAATCTTGAAGAGCCAGGACAGGCTCCACCCCTCTAAGGTCGCCAGTCGTATCAAGCAAGGCACGGGAGCCGTCAACGGACAGTAATGGTGCCACTGTCGCATTGCGGTCATCGAGCAGCGCGGTGAACCGCTCGCGCAGCATCGTGTTGTAGGTCGGGTCCTGAATAGCCGGATAGCCGCTCTTGACTCGCTGCACCACCGACTGCGGCAGCAAGTCCGCGGTAGCGGCCCGCAGCAGGCTCTTTTCGCGCTTGTCGAAAGTCTTGTAGGCCCATGGGGTCCCAAACACATACTCAACGAGACGGTGGTCGCAGTAGGGGACTCGGACTTCGAGACCCAGAGCCATGCTCAACCGATCCTTGCGATCAAGCAGCGTCGGCAGGTAACGCGTGAGAGCGAGGTAGCAGACCTCGCGCATACGATGCTCATTCCGATCGGTCGAAGCCGGCCCGGTCAGGGCGGGCACCTCCGCAAGTGCCCTGCGGTACTGCTCGTCGACATAGCCGGGGAGGTCGAGTTTCTCGATCAGGGCGGTATCTAGAGACTGCAGTGCGATCTCGTCGCCGAGTTTGTACCAGGGAAACGTGTCGCGCTGAAATTGTGCGTGATCGTGGAAAAACGTGTAGCCGCCGAAAAGCTCATCGGCCCCCTCCCCGGACAAGGCCACCGTCGAGTGTTGCCTGATCGCCCGGAACAGGAGATAGAGCGAGCTATCAAGGTCGCCCAAAGTCAACGGCAGGTCGCGTGCGTGAAGGGTGGCGGCCCGCACTTTCGGGTCCATGAGCTCCTCTGCCGATAACATAATGTCCGTATGATCGGTACCAACGAACTTCACTACCTCCTGCACGTAAGGACCATCGGGTGTGGGGCGTCCGGGGCCGGGGATGAAGTTGTCGGTCTGGCCAACAAAGTCGAGGGCGAACGAACGGATCCGTTCTTCGCTGAAGCACGAGGCCAGTGCAGTCATGGCCGAGGAATCAAGCCCGCCTGACAACAGCGTGCACAGCGGCACGTCGGCGACGAGTTGCCTCTGGATCGTGTCATCAAGCAATTCGCGGACGCGCCGAACGGTGGTAGGCACATTGTCGGTGTGCCCATTGTCGGTGAGCTGCCAGTATTTCATCTGCTGGATCCCGCCGCGGCTCACGCGGGCAATGTGGCCAGGTTGTACCTCACGCATGCCTCGGAACACGGTGTGGTACGGGTCGGCGATAGAGCTGGAGCATAGGGCGCGACGAAGCCCCTCGAGGTCTATTGCACGCTCGGCGAGACTATTGGCAAGGATCGCCTTTGGCTCAGAGCCGAACAGAACTCCGTGCTTTGTCTGGTAATAGTAAAGCGGCTTAATGCCGAGGCGGTCGCGTACGAGAAGCAGCTCGCGCTTGGCGGTGTCCCAGAGAGCATAGGCGAACATCCCGTTGAGTTCGCTTACGGCCGTGCGAGGGTCGCGGTGACCCCACTCACGGTGAGCGTGCAGCACCACCTCCGTGTCACTGCTCGTGTCAAACCGATGGCCTAGGCCGGCGAGGCGTTGACGCAGCTCGGTGTAATTGTAAGTCTCACCGGTGTAGACAAGCACCAAGGCGGGTCGGCCGTCTTCCTGGAGCGTCATGGGCTGGCAACCCCCCTGGAGGTCGATGATCGCAAGGCGGCGATGTCCCAGCGCCGCGGCCCCGTCGATCCAAGTCCCATCGTCGTCCGGACCCCGTTTTGCCATGGTCGCTGTCATATCGGCAAGCTGCTTTCGCCCGTCTCGACATCCCAGGTCCCGATCGAAATCAATCCATCCACAGATGCCGCACATATCTGGCTCCTTCATTTGGGGGCACATGGGAAACCCGCACCTTCGAACACGCATGATCGTTGATTTCGACTGATCGTGGGCGTTTATTCCCGGATGCCGCCTCCTAGCACCCTGGCATGCATTGCGCACCGACCAGTTCTAGTAGTGCTGTGAAGGGTAACTGGAGCAAGCCCCGTTTCCGGGCATGGCTGCATTGGATCCGCCGCTATCACAAGGCAGGGGAAGCAACTGAGGTATGCTACGAGAATGGCGAGCCGCTACGAGATCGAGAAATTTCGAGGCCGGTCGTCTCACCTACACCACCTAGTCTAGTGGCGAACAAGAGGAGACGAAGAACCATGACCTTCCGATCAATCTGTAATGCTGAGCGCGGTCGATCGAGTGGAGTCTCTTTCCCAGCGGATATTCATCAGGACGCGCAGCGACGTTGCACATTCAGACGTCGCTATACACAGCCTCAAACCAATGGCCTGATCAGCTGTGATCGTTTTCGAAATAGCCTTGTCGAATCCGGCATACCAATTAAGGTGCGACTGCATCTAGATCTGCGGTAGAGTGTCACAGCCTTGGCGCGCTGCTTCGTCCGGCACCTGAAGACCCATTAATGCGCGTCTCCCTCACAGTATCTGGCGTCCTTTCGCGCCAAATAAGCCGTCTGGACGACGGTCGCCAGTTCCGTCACGACGATCGGCGAATAGTATCCCCGACGGCCGACATCCAGATCGTAGGTACCCGCGCGATCACGATAGCTCTTGGCTAAATAATCGAAATCCGTGTCGGCTGCACAGAAGTTTTCTTTCGTGCGGCTTGGTCCAGCGTGGATGGTGGTAGCGGGGCCATGACCGTTCTCCATTCGGTGGCAGATCTGATGCGGCACAGTCGTCAGGCGCGCGGCAGGCAGTTTCGTCTGCCGTATCGCGCGTCATGGCTGTTCGTCCGTGCCAAGGCTCCTAACACCATCTAGCGCATCGCTCAGCTCCGACCGAGTCCGACAACATCTTTATGGAGCAGCGCGAGTAAAATAAACTTAAAATCGTTGGAGGACTGCTCATTTGCGGAGATATTCACGCAGGCAACAACATCACTATAGAGCCAGATTGCCAGCTGACGTCACACATCTATGCCTAACTTAGACCTATTAAGCGCTCTTCGAGTGCCCCCGGTACGCCGAAAGTCCGGAAATTGTGAATACCGAATCAGGCATAAAAGCAGAGGTCTCCGTATTGTATCGAGACAGAGTGTGTAAGTAGATGTCGGAAAGGGGATATTTCCGATTTCAGCTCAGAGCGACGTTCCTCTCGTGTATTGTGTTTATGGAACATTCACGCTGCTCTTTAGGCGTGGGCAGCAAATAGCTGCCTCCGATCTGCCGCGCAGGCACTAGATGAAGACGGCTCTTTGGTCATAGAAGTGCGTGTGCCGGCCTTAAATGGCTTCGTCTGCGGAAAGAAGACCACTGCGCTCTTGGACCAAGAGACGACATTCGTCGATCCACTAAATCACAACTTGGTGTCCACCCCTCTCTGGTTTCCTGGTACATCGGTCAGACGTTTTCGACAACGCGTTCGTTACGGTATCACAGGAGTTCGATACTGTGGCCGAATGCGTTGGGCTGGAGCTCGCGGAGCGATGTGGAGATTGGGCGAGAGGTGCATTTACCGAAGGGTTCCCTACCACGTTTCAGTTTACCGCCGAACCAGCTTGTAGGTCCGTGACTAGCCTCTGAAGTGCATACCCCCGATGATGAGCTAATCGCCTCGATGCAGGACGCCAACACAGTTATTCACGCGTTTGCTGCTCCTTCCGGCAAATTGCGGCAACCAGACAAATTGCACAAACATCTCGGCTGACCGGGTGGGGTGCGGGAATTTCTGCAAATCGCTCACGGGTGTTGATGCGGCGCGACAATGCAGCCGCGAGCGTTGCGTCAATTGAGAATGGTCGCACCACAGTCTGACGCAAGATCTCGATGCGCTGCAAGAGTTTGTGCGGCCGTCTGCCCAGAGCTGCTCGAGCCGAGAAGAGCGAGGCGCTGCAGGCGACAGGGCGAGCCGCGCTAGGCTACCGCCTCGGGCTACCGCGCGCCACGCTGATCCACGCATCAAAGTACCGGCCTGCGGCATATGGAACGGCCCGCAGTGTCCAACGCTTCAGTTCTCTTGCTTCCAAAATGGCTGGAGTGCAAACGAGCACTTGACGTACCCTACTCGGCGAACGACTTTTTTTGGGCAGATCCGACCCATCTCAAAAAGAGATGGTAATGTCCGGAACATTATATTGGTGAACTCAACACCAAGTGGCGCATAATAGGCACCTAGCGGACGAATTCCAATTGCCAGTCAACGCAGTCGTAAAAACGAGCGAAGTGAAGTGCAGATCAAAGATGTCCTGCTCGCGCCTGGCAACGGCGCATTTTTCTATGACGATCAGGAGGCCATCAGGTCTGGCGCTGTCCAGGACGGCTTTATCTATGTCGGCGCACCGACAACGCCTGGATTTAAGTCGATTCGCATGCCAGCATCTTCAATCGGCGTCGGGCTCGTCCTTACCGACGACACCGTCGTCTGGGGCGACATGATGAATGTCCAGTACTCTGGTGCTGGTGGGCGCGATCCCGTGTTCGATATGAATCAAATCTCATCTTTGACGTCGCGCGTTGTCGCGCCGCGGCTTCTCGATGTGGATGCCTCTCGGTTTCGTGGTTCTTGCACGCATGTGTTGGAATCGGTCGGACGGCAGCGGTTACCTCTGGCTGTTGAATATGGCGTCAGCCAAGCTCTTCTTCGCGCAGCCGCCCATCTTCAGCGCAAAACGATGGCGGAGGTCATATGCACCGAGTTTGGTCTGCCGCTGCCGACCCGCAGGGTCCCGATTTACTGCCAGAGCGGTGATGCTCGCGAAATCAACGTCGACAAAATGATCCTGAAAGCGGTGGATGTTCTTCCGCACGGACTGATCAACTCGCGCCAGAAATTCGGCGTCGAGGGCCAGACCTTCATGGAATTCGTGAAGTGGGTTGCAGCGCGTACGCGCCAAATCGGCCGGCCGGGGTACCATCCGGTCTTGCATTTCGATGTATATGGCTGGATCGGCCAGGAAATCGGTCTGAAGCCGCAACGGATTGCCGACTTTATCTGCAAGGTTGCAGATACCGTCCCGGGTTTCACCGTGAATATTGAGTGCCCGGCAGATTTTGGTTCGACGCAAGCGCAAATTGAAAATTACGCCAAGATTGTATCGATTTTGGACGACCGGGAGTCCAAAGCTCGCATCGTCGTGGATGAGAGATGCAATACCCTAGAGGATATTCGGGTCTTTGCCGAAGCGAAGGCCGCGCACCTGGTCCAAATTAAGACGCCAGACGTCGGCTCAATCGCCGATACGGCGAGGGCCGTTCTCATCTGCAAGGAAAACAAGGTAGGGGCTTATGTCGGTGGGAGCTGTACGGAAACGGATTTCTCCGCCCAGGCCTCAGTCCACATCTCTGTATCGACCCAAGCCGACATGATGCTCGCAAAGCCCGGAATGGGTGTCGACGAGGCATTCTCAATTGTTGGTAATGAGCAAAACCGGTTGCTGGCGATACTGAGCCGTCGTCGCGCTCAAGACGAAAAAAATTCGATGAAAAGCACGGTGTCCCATGCAGAACTCTCTTGAGAGGATCACGGTCGTAGCAGTAGAGCAGGCGGTGGCCGCGCCTTACGCATCGTCACGGCTTGCGGATGCTGGAGCACGAGTCATCAAGATCGAGCGGCCCGAAGGGGATTTTGCCCGAAAGTACGATAAGTTGGTGCGGGGACAGAGCGCTTACTTCGTTTGGCTCAACCGGGGTAAGGAGTCCGTCTGTCTGGACCTGAGGTCGGAACCTGACCGAGCCGTGCTGGACACGCTTATCGCCAGTGCTGACGTCTTCATCCAAAATCTGAAGCCAGGCAGCATAGAAAAGCTGGGGTTCGGGTCTACGGATCTCCGTAAAAGGTTCCCTCGGCTGATCACCTGCGACATCTCCGGTTTCGGGGAGACAGGCCCGTATTCCCATTTGAAGGCATATGATCTCATCGTTCAGGCTGAAACGGGCCTGTGCGCGATCACCGGCAATCAACAAGGACCCGCGCGTGTCGGAGTCTCGGTTTGCGACATCTCGGCGGGCATGACGGCTCATAGCGCCATTCTTCAGGCACTGTATCACCGCGAAGTGACCGGCGAAGGGAACAGCATCCGGGTGTCACTGTTCGATGCTCTAGCCGATTGGATGAACGTGCCGGTTTTGCAAAACGACTACAGCGGCTATCGCACGGTACGCGCCGGCGTGAAGCACCCGTCGCTGGCGCCATATGGGGCGTATCGGTGCGCCGACGGCAAGGAGGTTGTCTTTTCGGTGCAAAATGACCGCGAATGGGTAAATTTCTGCGAGAAGTTCCTGAAGCGAACCGAGCTGACACGCGCACCTGGTTTTTCCGACAACATGGAGCGCCTGGACAATCGGGCGCAACTTGACGAGATCATCACGTTGCGCTTTTCCGAACTGTCCTGTCACGAAGCAATGCAGGAGCTTGAGGCAGCCGGTCTGGCATATGGCCGACTGAACGAGGTGGCTGATGTTTCTGGGCATCCCCACGTTCGCAGGGTAGCCGTTAGCACACCCGAAGGAACTATAGAGACGATAGCGCCGGCGGCGATCTTCAACGCGGAGCGTCCGTCGCTGCGCCCGGTTCCGGCTCTTGGCGCTCATACGCAGGCTGTCCGGGAAGAGGTTCTGGGGCTTTTGCGCGACAGGGCCGCGTCAGCATGAGCGCCCATCGTGTCGGGAGGTGGACGCGCTCGCGAGTTACAATAAGCGTGACGGTTACCAGTGCGGCACTCGGCCAACCGACTGCTACCGCCATCGCTAAAATCGGCGGCAGAGGCACTCCGTGATCAAGGACACCGTTCCGGCCGTTGAAGGCCCGACGTTTGTGCGCCGCTGGAGATCCCTGCTCTTCGTTCCCGCTCACGTTTCCCGTTTCGTGGGAACAGCTCATGAAAGGGGGGCCGACGGCGTCATACTCGACCTCGAGGACTCCGTTCCCCAGGATCAAAAGGCTGAGTCACGGCGGCAGCTCCCTGAATCGGTGGCAAAGGTGGGGCGCAAGGGCGCATCTGTTTTGGTCCGCGTGAATCGTGGTTTGCGAGCGTTGGCGGCGGATCTCGATGCAGCTGTGGTGGCGGGTGTTGATGCGCTTGTCCTTCCGAAGACGGATTCGGCGGAGTGGGTAGCAGAGATCGCGAATGCCGTATTGGAACTTGAAGGAGAAAGAAATCTTGTCCAGGGACGCATCCGTTTCCTTGCCCAAATCGAGACGCCCGCAGCACTGCAAAGGCTCGCGGCCATAGCCTCGGCTCATCCCAGGATGCTTGCAATGGCGCTCGGTCCTGAAGACTTCAGTGCCGCTGTTGGAGGCACGCCGGAGTTCGACCTCCTTTTGACGCCGAACCTTTCCGTTCTGTTTGCCGCCCGTGCGGCCGGATTGCTCCCTCTGGGCTTTGTTGGAAGCATCGGCGAGGTTACAGACACTGATAAACTTCGTGAGACCGCGGCGCATGCGCGGCGGCTTGGCTTTGCCGGAGCTTTGGCGATCCATCCGACACAGGTCGCCATATTCAATGAGGCCTTCTCCCCGAGCGCACAGGAAATCAAGTGGGCCCGTGATGTCATCGCTGCAGAGAACGATGCGGCCGCCCGCGGGCTGTCTGCATTCTCGTTGAACGGTAAGATGGTTGATCCGCCGGTGGTTCGGCGCGCCCACGACACTCTGGCTCTCGCGGACAGGAACTGAGCTACCTCCGATCAATGAGACCGCGCATCTTTCCCGGCGTGGGGTAGGCAAGTATTACTTGCCGGCTATCTAGTTTCGAGATAATAGGATGGGACTGGGAAAGTGCCTCAGTTGGTTTAAACCGTGGATATCAGGCAGTTAAAATACTTCGTCGGCGTCGTGGAGGCCGGCAGTTTTACGAAGGCCGCTGCGCTCCTTCACGTTGCTCAAAGCGCTCTAAGCCTGCATGTACGTCAACTGGAGGAAGGATTCGGAACCCAGCTGCTCGTTCGCGATAGGACGGGTGTCAGCGTCACCGCGTCGGGAAACAGGCTGCTTGAGCGCGCACGGGTCATCCTAAGGGAAATTCAGCTCACTGAAGCGGAACTGACCAACTCGGTGGCTGCTCCTTCCGGAGAAGTGACCATTGGCATCCCGTCCGGCGCCGCTCGCGTGCTTAGTGGTCCCCTCCTCGAATCAGTAAGAAGCGAACTTCCGAGGATCTCGCTTAAGATGATCGAGGGCATGACGGGACCGCTGGAGGAGTGGATGGCTGCTGGCCGCTTCAATCTGGCAGTCCTGTATCGCACTGCCGAGAGCGTAGGGAAAATGACGGTGCTGGCCCGCGAAGAGTTTTACCTGGTGGTGCCGCCGGGTGAACCGCCCTTCGAAGATTCGATACGGCTTGCCGACCTGCACGCGTTTCCCCTGGCGGTTCCGATGCGCAATAACAACGTTAGGCGTTCGGTGGCTGATGTCGTTGCGCAACACGGTTGTGTGCTCGACGTAAGATTCGAAGTCGACTCCCTTTCAACGATCATCAATATGGTCATGGAAGGAAAGGCCTATTCTATCCTTACGCCGTCGGCCATTCAGAAAGAGGCGTCTCAAGGCCGCGTCCGGACAGTGAAGATCATTGATCCGGTGATCACCCGGTCCGTTGTCCTTGCCGTTAACCCGAAAGATGAGCGCTCTCCAGCGGTCTCTGCCATCCGCAACCTGATCCCCAGGGTCGTCAGGACATTGATCGAGAGCGGACACTGGTCAGCCATGGCTCCCGACCGGACTTAGGCCATCCTTCAAACCAAGCTCTTCCGCTGCTATCGCCGCGCTCCTTGGCGGTTGCCTGGGCGATATCCATCTGTATTCGAGATGGTTTTGCTCGACATTCCATATTTGACCGGGCGGGACCATCGCGATGAAACTGAAGGAAGCGAGCCTATGGTCGGGATATCGGCTGGTATCGCACTGAATTCAGCCAAGCGGAGCACGCTATGTCCCACGCCACGAGCTATGAGCTCTTTATCAACGGCAAATGGCGAGCCGCTAACAACAGAGCCACGTTGCCCGTTATTAACCCGGCGACGGAGAAGGTATTTGGCTCGGTGGCCTCGGCGACGGTTTCGGATCTGGATGAGGCCCTCGCTTCGGCCGAGCGCAGCCGCAAGGCCTGGTCCTCGCGGCCTGTAAAAGAGCGCGGCGAAATCCTTGTGGCAGCCGCCAGGATCCTTGCCACAAAGGCAGGAGACGCAGCAAAGGATCTATCGGCTGAACAGGGAAAGACGATTGCAGAGGCGACCGGTGAGTACGCACGCGCTGTAGAAACGCTGGAGTGGAACGGCACCCACGCCGAAAAGCTGTCGGCCCCGATTCCGTTGGACCCTAACAGGATGATCGTCCCGGAGCCCCTCGGTGTCGTTGCTGCCTTCACGCCTTGGAACTATCCCGCCGTTCTCATCGCCCGCAAGCTCGCCCCTGCGCTGGCAGCAGGCTGTCCGGTCATTCTTAAAGGTGCGGAAGAGACGCCGAGCGCCGCCGTTCATATCGTAGAAGCCTTGCGCCATGCGGGTGTCCCGGACGGCGTGGTCAATCTCGTTTTCGGTGTACCGGTGCATATTTCCCGCCATCTCCTCAGTTCCTCAATCGTGAAGGTCTTGACTTTCACGGGCTCCACGGCAGTCGGAAAACAGCTGGCCTCGCTCGCCGCGAATAATTTGCAGCGCTGCGTCCTTGAACTCGGTGGACACTCCCCCGTCGTTGTGTGCGCGGATGCGGACGTCGCACAGGCGGTCCCCGCCATATCGGAATACAAGTTCGAATGCGCGGGCCAGAGCTGCAACGCGCCGAGCAGGATTCTCGTCGCGCGGAATCTCTATCAGGAATTCCTATCCCGAATGACGGAAGCCGCCCGTAAAATCAAGATCGGTCCACCGGATGACCCGGCGACCGAGATGGGTCCCATGGCGAACGCGCGGCGAATTGAAGCTATGCAGCGTCTGATCCAGGATGCGGTCGATCGCGGCGCCCGCATTGAGACTGGTGGCACCCGCCTCGACCTGCCCGGTTTTTACTGGCCGCCAACCATCCTGACAGGGGTGCCAAAAGATGCCAAAGTGCTTCATGACGAGCCGTTCGGACCGATCCTCACCGTGGCGCCGTTCGACACGATGGAGGAGGCGATCGAAGAAGCTAACGCCACTGAGTATGGCTTGGCCGCCTACTTCTTCACCGAAGCCGCCAATGCGAAACGGGCGCTGATCGATGGTCTTTCGGCGGGCGCTGTCAGCGTGAATTACCTGAAGGGGGTTTCGGCAGATGCGCCGTATGGAGGCATTAAACAGAGCGGCTATGGATACGAAGGGGGTGAGCAAGGGGTGCGGAGCTTCCAAAGCCTGAAAATGGTTAATGGCCTCGGCTCATTTGGATGAGATCCGGTGGGAAATAGATCGCGGATCATCGCTGGCAAGGACATCACAAGGAGCGTTGCAGACGCTCTTCAGTATATCTCATACTACCATCCTCCAGATTATGTCCGGTCTCTTTCGCAGGCATATGCGCGCGAACAGAGCCCGTCGGCGAAGAATGCTATCGGGCAGATTTTGCTGAACTCGCGCATGGCGGGCTTCGGACGGCGCCCGATCTGCCAGGACACCGGTCTTGTGGTGGTCTTTGCAAAGGTCGGCATGGGGGTCCGCATTAAATCAGCGGCGAGTTTCGCCGACCTCGTGAATAGGGGCGTTCGCCAAGCATATCTCGACCCGGACAATCCCCTCCGACCATCGATCGTCTCGGATCCGCTTGGCCGACGGGTGAACACTCGTGACAACACGCCGGCAGTCGTCCACGTGGACCTCGTGCCTGGTAACCAGATTGAAATCACCATCGCAGCCAAAGGGGGCGGGTCCGAAAACAAGGCGCGTTTCACCACCCTTAATCCCAGCGCGTCCGTTGCCGACTGGGTGGTTGACACCGTTTCGACCCTTGGCAGCGGATGGTGCCCACCCGGCCTTATCTCGG
The DNA here is from genome assembly GCF_004791315.1 of Mesorhizobium sp. M8A.F.Ca.ET.208.01.1.1. Taxonomy (NCBI): domain Bacteria; kingdom Pseudomonadati; phylum Pseudomonadota; class Alphaproteobacteria; order Hyphomicrobiales; family Phyllobacteriaceae; genus Mesorhizobium; species Mesorhizobium sp. M8A.F.Ca.ET.208.01.1.1. The sequence continues at coordinate 1,277,245 of NZ_SRUT01000002.1, read as the reverse complement.
TCGGCATCGGCGGCAGCGCTGAAAAGGCCATGCTGCTGGCCAAGGAGGCCATGAACGAACCCATCGATATGTTGGAACTGACAGCCAAGGGGCCATCAAGCGCGGAGGAGGCACTACGGATTGAGCTTTATGAGCGAATCAATGGGCTTGGCATCGGCGCTCAGGGCCTGGGCGGCCTGACAACAGTCGTGGACGTCAAGGTTGCAACCTATCCTACGCACGCCGCGTCGAAGCCAGTCGCGCTCATTCCACAATGCGCCGCCAACCGGCACCTGACGTTTACATTGGACGGCACAGGGCCGGTCCAGCTCCAGCCGCCTGACCTTTCTGAATGGCCACAGATCGGAAATGAAGAATTGCACACTGCTGAGGTCAGGCGGGTCAACCTCGATGCGCTCACAAAGGAAGAGACGGCATCATGGCGTTGCGGGGAAACCCTTCTTCTGTCCGGAAAGATGCTGACCGGCCGGGACACCGCCCACAAGCGAATGGTCGATTTGATCGATGCCGGCGAGCAGCTTCCTGTAGATCTGCGGGGTCGCGTGATCTACTACGTCGGACCCGTCCGCGCGGTGAGGGATGAGGTTGTCGGGCCGGCTGGCCCAACAACCTCGAGCCGAATGGACAGTTTTACGGAAAAGATGCTCGCCGAGACGGGGACATATGCGATGGTCGGCAAGGCCGAGAGGGGTCCGGCGGCCATCGAGTCAATTGTGAGACACAGAACGCCCTATCTCATCGCAGTGGGCGGTGCTGCGTACCTGATTTCAAAATCGATCAAGACCGCGCGGATCGTGGCCTTTGAAGACCTGGGCATGGAAGCCATCTATGAATTCGAGGTGCAGGACATGCCAGTCATCATGGCTGTCGATGTTGAAGGAAACTCTATTCACAATTCCGGGCCAATCGAGTGGCGTAAGCGCATGGCCGCCGATACTATCGCCCGCAACATCGGCGTTTGATTATTCCCGTTAGGCCAATTAGTCCTGTGTCGGCTACGCATAGACCATCAAAGGGCAGCGAGAAGCTTTGTTTTTGTATCGGGCAAGCTGTGCGCATGGGCTTATGCCTACACCAGCTGCTGGCACGACCGGACCATGGATGCAATTGGCGGCAGACCCTCGTCAGACTAAACGTAAAGCCATACTCAGCCCGGCAACCCCATGAAGTCGAAAGTCAACACAGTTCGCCTGGACGCTTGGGACCTTCGGATCCTCGCGGAGCTTCAGACAGACGGTCGGATATCGAAGAGCGAATTGGCGAAGCGCGTTCACCTCTCCGCGTCGGCTTGCTCGGAGCGGCTCCGCATACTCGAAACAGCAGGGATTATCGAAGGCTATTGCGCGCGGCTGAGTCCATCCCTCACCGGGGGCGTGATTTTCGTAATGGTGGAGGTCGTTCTGGATCGTCACCGCCTCGAAGACCAAAGACACTTTGAGACGGCAATTCAAGGCATCTCCGAAATTTTGGACTGCTGGGCGATCGGGGGCCGGGTAGATTACCTGATGCGCGTTGCAGCTCCTTCTATGGCTGCCTACCAGGAATTCATGGAGGGTTTGTTACAGGTTGGACTCGGGATCGATCAATATTACAGCCTCATAGTGACGAAATCCGTAAAATCCAATTCGCCCATTCCCTTGTCCGCGCCAAGACAACGCTGAGTTGTCCGTGTTTTCCACGGAGATTGACGCAACTTCCGTGATTTCATCGGCCGCGGACGTACATTGCCGTGGAACGTGAAGTGTGTCCGTCGGTATAGTAGCTCTCGACGAGCGGGGACTGAGTGTTCTCCGCCGGGCAATAAACGGGAGAGCGACAATGAGCCTGACCAATCTGGGAACCAAGCAAGTCCAAGAAAAGGATCGGAGCTTCGTCTTTCATCCGTCCACGCACTTGGCAAAACACAGCCGCGGCGAGACGCCAAACCGGATCATGGCCGGAGCGGAAGGCGTCTACATCTGGGATACTGAAGGCCGAAAGAGCCTCGACGGTTTCGGTGGGCTCTACTGCGTCAACATGGGATATGGATGCACGGAGATTGCTGACGCCATTGCCAAGCAAGCGCACGACTTACCGTTCGCTCATGTCTATGCCAGCCAAGGCACGGAGCCCGTTGCCCGCTTAGCGGAGGCCGTGGTGGAATATTTCGGGCAGAACATGCAAAGAGTTTATTTTGGCCTCTCCGGTTCGGACGCCAACGAGACCAATATCAAGCTCGTCTGGTATTATAACAACGTTCTCGGGCGTCCCGAAAAGAAGAAGATCATTTCGCGACATCGCGGTTATCACGGTTCCGGCCTGGTCACTGGAAGCCTGACAGGTCTTCCGTTTTTTCATAAGTTTTTCGACCTGCCTTTGAATCTGGTACGCCACACAACGACCCCACATTACTATCGGCAGGCGCATGAGGGCGAAACCGAAGAAGCCTTTTCCAAACGCTGCGCCGACGAACTCGAGGCCCTTGTTCTTGCCGAGGGTCCGGAAACTGTTGCGGCCTTTATCGGAGAACCGGCACTTGGGACTGGCGGCATCGTTCCGCCCCCAAGGGGGTACTGGGCGGCTATTCAAGAGGTGCTGGATAGGCACGATATCCTGCTGATCGCCGATGAAGTCGTTTGTGGCTTCGCGCGAACCGGCGAGAAATTCGGCTCGCACCTCTATGGGATGCGCCCGGATTTCGTCACCATCGCCAAGGGCGTTAGTTCCGCCTACCTCCCAATTTCCGGGTCAATCATTGGCGACCGCGTCTGGTCTGTCCTGGAAGAAGGAACCGAGAAGAATGGACCTCTCGGCCATGGCTGGACATATTCAGGGCATACGCTTTGCGCGGCGGCCGCACTTGCCAACATTCAAGTACTTAAGGAAAGAAAGATCCTGGAGCATGTCCAGGATGTCGGGCCGTATTGGCTTTCCCGCATGAAAGCCGAATTGGAGGGACATCCCATTGTCGGCGAAGTTCGCGGCGTTGGAATCCTGTCAGCAGTAGAGCTGATGCGGGATCCCAAGGCGCGCGTACCGTTCGAGCCCGAGCTGCAGGTCGGCGCGCGTGCCGCCGCTGCTCTGCTTGAAAACGGTGTTATCGGCCGCGCCATGCCGCATGGCGATATCCTCGGCTTTGCACCGCCACTGATCATCACCCGGGCCGAAATCGACATCATCGTCGATGCGACGGCGAAGTCAGTTGACACGACATACCGCGCCTTGAAGGCGGAAGGCGCCGTATAATCTTCGTGAGCGCCAAACGACTTGTTTTGCTGCTGTCGTCCGGTCCTCCCATTTGACCGCTGGCGTTGCGCGGCGAGCCCTGCCGGTGTACCTCCCCGCCGGCAGGGAGTATTTCCGAGACGTAGCAGGTCCACCATCGCGCCAGTGAATTTATTTTGAATAGAACAATATCATCCAAAGAGACGCTTGTGATGCCGAGCACCTGGACTTGCTGCCGCCTGCAAGCAAGTTGCCGAAGACCCAAGGAACGTTCTGACAAGGGCAGACATGCAATCTGTCTTCGAAAGATTTTTGGAACAGCTTTCGGAAGGCGTCGATGAGGTCGATTTCCACAACGCCTTGGCCTATGTGAGCTCACAACTCGACCTGCTCGCTTTCGCCTATCTCTCGCTGCCGCCGCGGCCAGGTGGCAAGCCCACGCTGATCTCCAACTATCCGGCGCCCTGGACTGCGCGCTATCTTGTACCAGAGCATCGATCCCTTCGTCGTGCGTGCCCGCTTCGGCGGATGCTCGTTTCGATGGGACCCTGCACTGGATGTTGAGCCATCGGTAGCTGAGCAGAGGGTCTTTGACGAAGCGGCGCAATTCGGCATCTGCTGGTTTGACGATCCCCATCATCGATCTCCGAGGCAATTTTGCTGCAATGACCTTTGCCGCGGACAAGCGCGATGCTGCATTTATCCGCGCCGCGGAACGCTATGAAGACGATCTCCCTTACGTTGCGACCCGTTTTCACATGTTCGTTCGACGAAAACTGTCGGCTGACCGGATCGTTGACGGTGTGCGTTTGACGGCACGCGAATACGAGTGCGCGCAATGGGCAGCATGTGGCAAGACGGCCTGGGAGATCGGCTGCATTCTTGGGATCACGCGCCGCACGGCCGCGTTTCATCTCGATAACGCAGAAGCCAATTGGTTGCGCGTCTCACCAATTCGAAATCCTCGCCTCACTGACATTCTCACCCTGTGCAACTGGACAGGCTGCGCAAGCGTCGAGCTTCGCCTCCACTGCCGGGGAAAGTTTCCCCAACGAGGAGGCCTTGATGATCCAACTGATTGCACCTGACAGCTACGAGGACTTTGCCGACGACCTGCATTCCATGCATCGCCTGCGTTACCGGGTGTTCAAAGTGAGGCTCGACTGGCAGGTGAAAGGAAATGGCGGCTATGAGATCGATTCATTTGACGCGTTCAGACCGCACTACCTGTTGCTGCGGGGTTTCGAGGGTCGGCTGGACGGTTGCGTGCGCCTTTTGCCCACGACGGGCGCGACGATGCTTCGCGACACCTTTCCCATACTGTTGGAAGGAAAGACGGCGCCTGAGCATCCGAACGTATGGGAAAGCAGCCGCTTCGCGCTCGATATTGGTTCGTCGGCACCGAAGGGAGCGGGTGGCATTGCAATCGCCACCTACGAACTCTTCGCCGGCATGATCGTTAGGTCTCTCGCGCCAGCTCAGTCATATTGTAACGGTCACCGACTTGCGCATGGAGCGCATCCTTCGTCGCGCCGGCTGGCCGCTTGAGCGGATTGGAGAGCCGCACACCATTGGCGTCACCCGCGCGCTAGCCGGTTTAGAAGTGTCGGATAAGATGCTCCAGGCGGTGCGGCAAACGGTGGCATTGGCGGTCCGGTGCTGTGGGCGCCGGTGCTTCGCCGGGTAGCATGATCACGCGGCGGGGAGCACAGTCATGCCCATATCTGTCGCGCCAGATGCCGATCAGGAGTGGCAGGATCGCTGCTCCTATGGCTGCACTGCTCAATTGACGTCGAATGGCTGGGCCTGGGAGTTCTTGCGTCGCAATCCGGCATTCCGGCGTGATCTGGCCGCTGCCCTCTAGCAGGCCAATACACTGTCTCGCGGAGCCCTTATTGACGTGATCGCTTCGGCCGGCGATCTTTCGCGCTGCGGTGTTTTGTTTCGCCCAGTCTTACGCACGCACTGCGGTCGTGTTCTGGTGTCCGCGCCGGTGCGCAAATGTATAGCCGGTCGTCGCGAAACAGCCCTCTGTATCGCCAACCGCGTCGCCGTTCGACCTGACGGCATGGTCATGCCGAGCAACAGTTCTACTGGGATCCTATGAGCATCAGCACGTCCATCTTCGCAAGGCGGAGCATACCCTCCAGCTCGCAGTTTCCGGAGCGGATATCCTGCGGCCCGCTTGCCTGCGTGCTGAGCTGGCCCGCGCATTCGCTTGTGGGCGCTCGAATGCCTCAATACCCTTTGTCTCGATGGAGAAATGTCCGGCCGCTTGGTTCCGCCTGAAAGAGTCTTATTTCTTCGCTCGACGCTCGAGCATCCCACCGCGACATTGCTGAAGCGCTGATCGGCGAAGGGCGCGTCCGGGCCAATGGAAGGATCCTGGCGATCATTAGCGCGATGGAAATCCGCAGCGCTGGCGTTCGTGGCCGCGCGCTGATGAATGGCGGGACCGAGACTTCCTCGTCTAAAATGGCGTCGCGACTCGCTTTGCAGTTCAGCCTTCGAACAGTTGCCTGCAACCGGTTGTCACCATCCAATTAGCGCGGTCGATATGGCTGCGGACTGCCTTGCGGGCGCGGACTGGTTCAAGGATCGGGTCGATGCCGAGAACGAGATTGGCCATTTCTTCGACGCTGAGATTGTCGGCGCAGGCGTCGCGGATGCACAGGTAAATGGTGCGATGTTGCCTGTCGTAGCTCGTGATGCTATCTGACCAGGGGACTTCGTCGCACAGAGTTGAGCTTCGGGTCTCATCTGTTCCCGTTGATCGATTCATGGCTGCTGCGAACCTCGCCAGTTAAGCGCTAACCCAAGCAATATATGCCAAAATGGGATAATTCGAAACGAGATTAGTCGCTGAGCCGGTCTTTCCTTGACCGGTTCCCCTAATGCCCAGATCTCTTCGGTCCCCCGCCACCAGCGGTTTCTGGCCCAGCTAATCGCTGCGCAAGGCAAAACCTGACCCAGGAGCAGGTGGCCGAAAAGCTTGGCCGTACGCAATCCTTCGTGGCCAAGTACGAGGGCGGAGAGCGCCGTCTCGATGTCATTGAGTTTTCTCCATGTAACTGCGGTGTTTGACGCTGACCCGTGCGATATTCTGTCCAGCCTCGTCATAGTAGGCGCCTGCGCGCCTTAAGACGCGCCGAGTGGTCATGAACCGAGCCCTTTTCTTCGGCAGGCTCAGGCGGTCTCGGCCATCCCGCTCGTCCCTGACGTGGGGCAGCCTTACTGAAACACGGGGCGCCCGACGGACCTTACTTCGTGCTGGAGCATCCGCAGTCGCCGCGCGCCCTTCGGCGAATGGCCCAGTCCGAGTGGAATGATCCTCGCGATCACATGCGCGACCGCATCCGCCGCCTCTTGTAACAGCGCGACCGCGTGGGCGCTCCGGGTCCCTCTTCGTCCCGGCCCTCGGATGCGGTCCGCCTTCTACGGCGGGCCTTCCCGGTCGCTTTCGCCGCCCACCCCGCCTCTGGCCTGATTCCGGGGGGAGGGCGTGATTGGCGTGCGGAGGACTAGACAATGCGTGCAAATAACAAGCGTTCCGGCAGCCGAGAGGCTGGCGCGGGCAAGGGCGGGCCTCAGCCGCCAGCATCTCAGGAGATCACAAACCGCATCATTGCCGAACTCGAGCGCGGCACCGTTCCCGTGGGGGGCAAGCCCATGCGAAGAATGTCGCTTGGCGGCCAACCGCAGGCTCTGTCTGAACGCCCATCTTGCGTCTAGATCGTTAGCATATGCAAACTGAATTTGACGTAGGCTGCGCGGCCATCAATCCTCACGAACACCCCGCAGATAGGCGTCCCAATTTTGTAAAAGGGCTTGAACGCCTACGCCGCAAATGCGGTAGCAGCATGCAAGACTGAAATTTTGAGCGAGCTTATGATAGAACCTGAATTGCCTGCACCTCTCGACAACGTTCAGGCACTTCGAGGTGATGCGGTCGATCGAGCACACTCGAACTCACGGACGGCAGTACCTCAAGGGCCTCGCTTCCGATCCGCGCGAACTCCGGCCGGGATGAGGGTTTCGCCGGACCGGCCGACCACGTTTGAGCGCAGAGACAAGGCTGCCGACATGATGCGCTCACATTAATTGACATGAACAGCGGCACCTCCCGCTTCGGAGAGGCGCTGTTCACATCGACGGTCGTGGTGCTGCATCGCGGGCGGATTGTCTGTAAGCGTTGAGCCGCACCTGACACATACGTCCTGATCCGTCACGAAGACTTACGCCGGCGCGATACGACGCGGACGTGAAGAGAGCTAGTCTTAGCCGTCCGCAGGAATGAGCAGACCGTATTCCGTTATTTGCAGAGGCCGTCTTGGCGGATTTACGAATCTTCTGGTACTCCGCGACGCAAGTCCGACGTTTGCAGCCTGACGTTGTGTTATGTCTTTGCTGTTTAGAGGACGACGTGCCTTCTACCGTCGCGGGAACAGTGCTGAATTCGGGGCGGTAAATTGAGTCTTTGGTATCTGGATTATAATGGGGATGCTTGGGAAGGCATTTGCAACGTTCTCCTCGGCACGAAATACGGGACGGATTATCAGCCCATCGGCGACAAGGGTGGCGATCTAGGATTGGACGGGCTCAATCTACGAGCCGGTACGGCATACCAGGCGTACGGGCAGGAGCCTGAAAACAAGGATCCAGTATCCGGCGTTCGCAAAAAGATCGGAACTGACCTCAAGAAGCTGCAACTGAACGAAAGCGAAATAGCCGCGATCATTGGTAGTAAGAAGCTTCGGAACTGGGCCCTGCTCCTTAACAAGGAAATTCCCCACAACGACCTGCATCGATACGCAAAGCAAAAAGAGACAGAGGTCAAATCGTGGGGCCTTTCCATCATAGATCCGGACTTTCAAGTATCCATTCAGACACCATCGTTTCTTGAGACGGAATGGCTGGAGTATCAAAAACGGCGCGACGACAGGATAGAAGTCACGGTTGAGGATCAGCCCGTCCCCGCGCTCGTCGTTTTGCGACAAAATGAAAATTTTAAGCTCGTCTATGAAAAGTTCCGTGTCATTACGGACAATGATGAGGAGGCTGAGCAACTTGCCTATTTCGAATTGAAAAACTTTCTGGAAAATTCGATTCAGCTCAGCGAAATCCAACGCCGAGAACCTGACTTCTTCAGCCAAATTGAGGAAATTCGTTCAGACATCGAAAATGATGCCGAGCAGGGCAGCATCGCGGTCGGCTCCTGGAACTCATTCTCCCACGTTAAAACGACGCTCGAGGCCCGTCTCAACGCTGTCGTAGGCAGCCGTCTCGGCACCAAGACGCTGAGCAGGATCAGGAAGTTTACGATTGCAGACTGGCTGGTTCGCTGCCCTTTGAGGTTTAAGAGGAAAAGGTCGCTGCAGTGAACCCTGCCGAAAAGATCGAAATCGAGTTCACCCAGCGACCCGTCGATGTGCCCGCCGACCTAAGGCTCTATCGGCGGCTAGCCATGGTCTGCATCTCCGTGTCGGAATGCTGCCGCGCCGGCTCCGCATCGTTCAAGCAGCTTCATTTTATCAATTCGCTATTCATAAACGAGGATTTCCGAGGTCCGTACATGGAGTTCAGATCGGTCAGATTTTCGCCAAGGATCCTTGCGCCGTCTGCCGACCCCTACCTGAACCGATGTGTGAACTATGCCATGGGAGCGGGTCTCCTCGATCAGAAGGACGTTCAGCGTGGCTTTAGGGTGGAACTGACCGATAAGGGAACGGACTTTGTGAAAAGCCTCAGGAGCCAACAACTGGCGCTGGACGTATTTGCACTGGCCAGGGAAGTAGGCAGGATCTCTGAGAACGAAGTTCAGACCGTCATGAGGGAGGGCATCTAAATGCATCTCAGATATAGTCGAGTACGCCTCGAGGCGAAGCTTTTCAACGGTAAGCTCGCCTCATGCGAGGTCGAACTTCGTCCCGGCGCAAACCTCATCCTGACGGACAGCAACACACAAGGCAAAAGCACGCTCGTCAACGCTCTCGCGGTCGGGCTAGGATTAGACGATCTCGTGAAAGGCAATGTTGCCGCTCTGGTAAAGGACACATTGAGGGGCGCACAAGGGGATCAAAGGATTGTCGAAGCGGCAATTCTCCTCGAGATTGCCAACGCTTCTAATGAACTCTTGACCATCCGTCGATCCGTCAAACCGGAATTGTCACGCGGGATGCTAGTTCGGCGCGGGCCGCTCAGCCAATGGAGCGAGGCCGGATTGGAGGAATATTATTTGGGGTCAGGATCTTACACGGACACTAGAGGTTTCCACCGTTTGCTCTCCGAGTTCATCGGCTTCCCGGAGGTTCAAGTTATCTCTCAAGACGACGGCGTGATGCGGCTTTACCTGGAATACATATTCTCCGCGATTTTCATCGAACAAAAGCGCGGATGGGCGGATATCATGGCGAACATGCCTTATTATCGGGTCCGTGATCCCAAGAAATCCACCATCGCCGAACTTCTGGGACTCGACTACATCAGGAACAATCTGCAACGGAATGCCCTTAGGCTGGACGAGCAACGGCTGAAGGCGCGCTACGACACCGGAATCGCCATTCTTAGACGTCACGTAAACGGCAGACAGTTTTCAATTAAGGGTATTCCCTCGGACATCGGCGTAGGTTCATTCAGCCCGCAGATATTCAGAGTGACGGAGGGAGAAAAACAGCAATCCCTGGCAGATTTGCTGTCAGCCGCTGAGGCAGATCTCGCCAGCAAAATCGCACTAGCCGATCTTACGCCTCCAGATCCTAGCCTGCAAAGTCGGATAGACGAGATCTCAAAAAGGATCACAGCGTTGGTCACCAGGAAGAGCGAGCTCGACAACGCGATAGCGGCCATTCGCGGCAACGTTCGTCGTTATCAGCAGCGTCTGGAGGTGCTCGCACGGGACCTGCAAAAGAACAAGGAGGAGCTGAAAATCCGCCGGTTGTTCAATCGGGACGAATGGGCGATCACAAGTGCGTGCCCGGTTTGCGAGCAGTCGATCGATGGCACGCTACTGTCGCAGATGCGCAGCTTTCCGACCATGTCAATCGATGAAAATGTCGAATACATTACCGACCAACGAAACCTCTTGCAGGACATCATTAGCGTCGAGATCGCCAGGCGTGAGCGTCACCAAGTCGAATCAGAGCAGCTTGGAAACGAAATCAGTATTGCTCTGACCCAGCAGTCGGAAATCCAAAAAAGCCTGGCTGGTACAATTCCATCGGAACTAATGGCGCGTGCCCGCGACATCGCGCGAATAGAGAACGCGATAGGGAGCTATCGCGATCTGCTCGACCAGACTAGCAGCGAGCTTGCCGCTCTTCTGAACATTTGGAACGAGTATCTTGACGTTGCTGGAAAGCTTTCGAAACTGAGGAGTGACCTGAGCGCTGACGACCAAAGCCTTCTACGGCAATTCCAAAGAACGTTCAGAGATTATCTCGGGCGCCTAGGTTTCAATTCTTTCGAGATCGGCTCCATGGTGATCGATGAGGGCTCTTTCATGCCGAGAGTCATCGTAAACGATCGTGACCGGCGGGTTCGGGCCGATTTCGGGACCTCGGCTAGTGACTGGATCCGCATCATAACGGCCTTCGTGCTCGCCCTTCACGCCAGCCGTGATAACTCCCAGAAAAGCAACCATCCGAATCTGACTGTTTTCGACGAGCCTGCCCAGCAGAACATCGACCGACAAGATTACCTCAAGTTCTTCGATATCGTCGCAGACGTTTGCAGGAAGGGGGGGCAGGTTATCGTTGCCGCGACTGACAAGGATCACGCGGTTCGGGCGAGGGCACAAGGCCTTCACATGCACGTCATCGATTTCGGTTCAGAGTATATTCTGCGATAGAGCTTCATCGCCTCCTCGTGCCTTTTGCTAACGGCCCACAGTGCGCCAAGTATTATTCTGCGCAGTATCCGCATCACGACGATTGCTGGCGCAACGCTTCATCGGCGAGGGGCTGCGGGCTACATCACTCCGAAACCGCAGTCGTTCAGCCGTTCATGGGGGAGCCCGGGAGCGGCTGCCATATTCTCGACGATACCGCGTATCTGTGCCGCAGTAGGGTTCGGCTCGGCTTGTGAGCAAAAGCCTACCGCCCCCGAGATGCAAGGGCTCGCCTAACCCGTGTCGTTCATCCAAGGGCTCGGCATCACCACCTAGGTCATTGGCGGCAAGCACTTCGGTGCAGGCGACGTTTGGGGCCTTGCGGCGCGTGCGGGTCGCTGACTTGAGGTGATGTGAGCCCGGCGGCCCACCTCGTCGAGGTTAGTCACCGAAATAACGCGCTGACCGGTGGCGAGCGGACTGACCGAAGACCTATCCACATTCTGACTTCGCCGAAAGAATGATACGGCCATCCCCGAGGTAGGCCGGATCGTTGCGCTCGACCCAGGCGTGAAAGATATCATCGCGAAACGAGGCTTTGGAGTCGAACCTCAGATCCCCGACATTCCGCCGACGACTCAACAGGGGTGTGAATAGATCGAGATGTAGTTCGCTGTTGGCCGGTGATGAACCTCGTTGTAGATGCTGCATCGTGAGATCGGAAGCTGTAAGTCCCAAGGAACTCGCCTGGTTCGATCGGGCCGATCCTATCGCCGTTCGGGCCGGATCCATAGAATACCTGCCGTTCGAACCCAAGATCGTTCTCATTTCGCAAGGCGTCTTTGATGCGCTCGCCGATCGGTTCCCATTCGAGTACGTGGTCCCGGCCTTGGAATGCGTGAACCGGGTTGGTTGGAGCGAAACGTAAGTCAACTACGAACCCACGCATATTGGTAGGTATGACGAGGTTGAGAACTAGCTATGTTCTCTCACGGAGAACAAGTTGTGGAATGAGCCATTGAACCTCGTCCCCTAGAAGCGCTTTACCGATCCCACGATGCGCTCCTTAGTCGGGATGCCGGTTATCAGAGGACGCGAAGTGGAGAAAGTATACTTGGATTTGGTCGAGGCCTCAATGGCACCTCCGTGAGGAGGAGGTTTGCGGCGAGAACAGTGGGCCTCGTAGCTGAGCGCTCGGTCAACACGCCGCCGACTTTCGTTGAAGTAATTGCTGGTGAATCGCGTCCGGAAGCTCAACGACTGCCCATCAGCTCCAAACTCAGGATTAAGAAGGTACACACGATGGTCGATAGGGTTTTTGATCGCAGTAACGCTCTCTATGTGAAGACAGTTCCCGGAAAAGGGCGTGGTTTATTCGCCAATATTAATTTTAAGATTGGAGATTTAATTGAGCGAGCTCCAACGTGGGAATTTGACGATCGACAAGCAAATGTCATAGATCTCACAGGAATACTTCAATATTACTTCGTACGTGGTGACAAAAATCTTGGTCCTTTGGCGCGCTATGTTGTGTTTGGACTCGCATCGCTAGTTAATCACTCTGTGAACCCTAATTCAGAAACAGTTTGGACTGATCAAGAATCCGGCGCATGGGCCAGCCTTGTAGCAATTAGGGACATAAAGCCGGACGAGGAAATAACACAAACATACACGAACATACCCGATTATCCGAAGACTATCAAGTTCGTTGAATGATGCGCGGCAGGTCGAACGGAGATGCCATATCTTGATAAAAAACCTGTTAACTTTGCGCTATGTAGAAAAATTGGTCAGTTACACTATGGCCTTAACTGACTTCCGCAATGTGGAGAATAGGAATGTCCGACAGTTTTGCCTATGACGAGAGTAGGGCTTACACATATGAAAAATTTACCAGCTTATTAGGGAAAGTTGCGGAGGCAGACGAAACTGCTGCCCTCCTCGAGCAACTTTCCAGAGGAGGAGGGGCTCTTGAGCTCGGTATTGGCAATGGGCGCGTAGCGGTGCCGTTGAGCGAGCGGGGAGTCAGGGTCGAAGGCATCGACAATTCAGACAGCATGTTAAAACTTCTCGCCAAACGTACTGATGTGATCAAAGCCTGGAAGGGGGACATTTCCGATTTCAGCTCAGAACAACGCTACGATCTGGTCTATTGTGTTTATGGCACATTCACCCTGCTCTCCACGCGCGAAGAGCAAATAGCCTGCCTTCGATCGGCTGCGGAGGCGCTAACAGAGAAGGGGGTTGTGGTAATAGAAGTTCGTGTTCCACCCTTGGACGGTTTTGTCGGCGGCCAAAAAACTACTACGATGTACGTTGATCATGAGAATACCTTTGTCAATGCGGTACTCCATGACCCAGTAAACCAGAACTTGACTTCAACCATCCTCTGGTTTTCTGGTACATCCGTCAGACGTTTACCACAACGCGTTCGGTACGTTTATCACCAGGAGCTCGATACAATGGCCGAATGCGTTGGGCTGGAGCTGGCGGAGCGTTGGGGAGATTGGGCGAGGGGCGCGTTCACCAATGAATCCAAAGGTCACATCTCAGTTTACCGGCGAACCAGCTTGTAGTTGGTGACCTGCCTCTGAAGGTTCGTCAGTGAGAGCCTCGGCGGTCAGCCGATGCCAATCTTTGGGCCGCCCTTGGCCGGACGCTGCCTGGGGCCATACCTCAACCTTGGGCCGGTACTTGCGCCGACTCAGTTCAAAAATGGCGCTGGCCGCGCGGTAAAGACCGCCCTGGTCTAAGTCCCCGCCATGCCCAGCGGCTACACCTATAACGGTTTGATCGATCCGCCCGGCCTGGGCATCATCGAAGAGACCTGGCCAAGACCGACATGACGCCTACCCATGCTGGGCACCACGTGACCACTGGCTGGTCGACAAAACTGCCACGGCACGCGGGCTAATTCATTCTGCTGTCTCAGTTGCCTCCTTTCTGTCACAGGGTCCGCGATTGCTGCTCAAAGCTCATCCCTCGCAAAGCCCTTATCTGGCGGCCTCATGTCGTCCCGAGACGACCGCGCTCTCGGTAAACGATACCTCTTGGCAACTTGGCGTCCGTTCGGCGAGTAGAAGAGTGACATGATAACAGTGCTTCTTGATCGCATTGAACGGGGAGGCCAGCATTTCGATTCGCCCGGAGATTACGCCCATCCCCTGCGTTCGCGCTCGAGCTGAATCCAGTCGAACACGTGGCATCCGCACCAATTGGCTCGTGAACCGCGCCTTCGAGGTCCAGAAGGCCGTTTATTAGGCGCGGCCTGCGAGCTTCGATACTTAGGATACGTTTATGCATGCCGAACGGCTCCAATTGGTATATCAAGCCCGCATCCGCTCGCCCTTCGGGTCATACATCGGTTCGAGGGAGACTTCCGCGGCATAGCACTCGCCGGCGATCTCAATCTCGTAAGAAGAGGAGAGCAGAGCTGCCTCGCTTTCGTCCTTGCACGGTATATAGCCAAGGCCGAGAGCTCCACCGAGCGTGTGCCCGTAGTCTCCGGAAGTAATCGTTCCGGCGATCCGACCGTCTCGGAAAGCGACTTCGTTCTTATGAAGTAGAGGGGCAGGGTCTTTAAGTCGGAACTGAACCAACCGACGGTCGAGTCCCGTCTCAAGTTTTCTCAGCACCGCATCGCGGCCAATATATCCAGGCTTTGCCGTCTTGACAGCGAAGCCCAGCCCCGCTTCGAGCACGTGATCCCCGCTGCCAACATCATCGGGGAGGTGCCGACATGCCTTCTCCATGCGGCACGAGCCGAGGGCATGGAGCCCACACAGCTTGAGTCCGACATCGGCACCCGCCGCCTCTATTACTTCGAACACATGCGCGGCTTGGTCAGTCGAAATGTAGATCTCCCAGCCCAGCTCGCCGACAGAGGCCACTCTATGAGCCCGCGCCAGACCCATCCCGATCTCAATCTCCTGCCAGGTGCTGTAAGGGTTGTTCTCGTTGGAGAAGTCATTCGGACTCACTTTGCCGAGCAGTTCGCGCGATTTCGGTCCCATCACTGCCAGGATGCTTTCCGACGCCGACACATCGACGATAACGACGAACTCGTCGCCTAGATGCCGCCTAAGCCAACAGAGATTGGTTTGTAACGTAAGGGCTGACACGACCAGCAGGAAAGCAGTCTCCGTGAGACGACTCACGGTCAGATCGCTCTCGATCCCGCCTCGCTCGTTCAGCATTTGCGTATAGACGATCCGGCCAACCGGCACGTCGACATCATTGGAGCAAAGTCGCTGGAGGAACGTGGTAGCGTCTCGGCCCTCCACTCGGATTTTTCCGAATGAGGTTAAGTCGAAGATACCAACGCGTTCGCGTATCGCCAGGTGCTCTTCGCGCTGATTATCGAACCAGTTTTGGCGATACCAGGAGTATCGGTATTCACGCTCCTGGCCGTCCTTGGCAAACCAGTTGGCTCGCTCCCAGCCCACCATCTCACCGAACACCGCCCCGCGTGCCTTGAGATGTTCATGAATTGGCGAGCGTCGAATGCCGCGCGCTGTTGTCATCTGACGAGCGGGGAAATGGTCGCCAAACGAGAGTCCCACTATCTCCGAAACTCGCTCTCTCAAGTACGAACTGTTTTTCTGTAAGGACGCCATCCGACGGATGTCCACGCCCGATAAGTCGAAAGGCGGCTCATCGTCATTCATCCACTGCGCCAGCGCCAAGCCCGCACCCCCTGACGCAGCTATTCCTGTACTGTTGTAACCACATGCGACCCAATAGCCCTTCACATCGGGAGCTTCACCGAGGTGGTATTGGTCGTCCGGAGTGAAACTTTCCGGGCCGTTGAAGAACGTACGAATACCGGCTGTTGCCAGCATCGGAACTCGCTTGAGAGCCTTCTCCACAATGGGTTCGAAATGCGCAAAGTCCTCGGGCAACTGATCGAAGCAGAAGCTTTCCGGGATGCCGTTCATCCCCCACGGCTTCGCCTTCGGTTCGACTGCCCCAAAGAGAATTTTCCCTGCATCCTCCTTGTAGTACGTATATTCGTCGAGAACTCGTAGGACCGGCAGTCGATTTAGCCCATCTATTGGCTCTGTAATCATGTAGAAATGTTCGCACGCATGCAATGGAACCGCGACGTCACTTCTGGCGCCGAATTCCCGTGCCCACATCCCCGCGCAGTTTACTACGTTATCTGTTTCAATTACCCCTCGCTCACCATCCTTCTCCCATGTCACGCCCGACACCCGTCCGTTCCTCGCCTGAACACCGGCTACCTTCACTCCCTCAAAGATTGCGGCGCCACGCTGGCGTGCGCCTTTGGCCAGCGCCATCGCGACGTTGCCTGGATCACATTGTCCATCATTAGGGAAATGAAGCGCAGCAGTGACATCAGACACATCGATATGAGGGTACATTCCCTCGAGTTCTCGCACAGAGATCTTTCGCGCCTCCACGCCGTAGGCGGGTGCGAGAGAGAGTTGCCTGTAGAGCTCGTGCTTGCGCTCTTGGGTAACTGCGATAGACAATGAGCCGACGCGGCGAAGTCCGGTTGCAATCCCTGTCTCTTCCTCCAGGCTCGAGTAGAGTTGCATTGAGTACTTGGTCAATTTCGTCATGTCGCTAGACCCGCGAAGCTCGCTGAGTAATCCGGCGGCGTGCCAGGTCGTGCCGCACGTAAGTTGCTTACGCTCGAGCAGGATCACGTCCGTCCATCCTAGCTTCACTAAGTGATATGCGACGGAGCACCCCGACACGCCCCCTCCGATTATGACGGCTCGTGCTTTGGAAGGCAGTGGCTTCATTTCCGATACCTCAACCCGGCAAATTTCTGGTGCGACTATCATTGTAAGCTCCTGTTCAGTTTCTTTTCGGCACCCTCGCCAGAGCCAGGGGAGCGCGCCGTCCAGTTGTTCGGGATGAATGGTGAGCCTGGCGAGACCACGAGGCCACCGCAGGTCTCTATCCCTTGTCGCCTTCGCGAAGAGTGCCCGGCCAGAGCCGCATGGCGGGCTGGCGGGCGACGGACCGCGGCCGTATGGCGCCAGGACCAGAATAGTCTTGGTCGGGCATGTAACGGCGGAAAGCACCTGTCCTGATCCGATGGCGCGCGCTTGGTCGAGCGAGCGCCATCGCAACTAAATTCTTTCCGATCCAAGTGCGGCTCTCTTCGGCGAATGAGTAGAAGGGATTGCTCTAGAAGTTGCGTTTGTGGTCACGAACTTTCCGGTATCGTCTAGCCGTAGCCAAGCTCGGGACGTTCGACGTGCCGGCGTTACTCGATGCCGATTGGAAAGCAAACGCACCTTCTCGCGTCGGCTCGGGAACGCCCGGTGTCGCGGGGGCGAACGTATGTACGGCGAGCGTGATCATGGGATTGTCCCGTGCGGCGCGGCAGTGCTTGGTAGATTGGGACAGCACGTGTCGTGCCAAATGAGAAAATCATTTCAGAACAATGAGTCGGTCTGACGGGATTTGTGTCTCATGTCCGACATCGTCACAGATCCGTGTGCAGACGATCGAGCGGCTGCGTCCCCAGCGCTGGACGGGGAAGCAGATCGCTGCCGAGGCGGGTGTCTCGCCGGCAATTGTCAGCCGCGTTCTACACCGGTTGGGCCTCAAGGAGCTGAGCGCCTTGGAACCCGAACCCGTTCGCCGCTATGAACGGGAGCATCGGGCAAACTCATTCATCCCCACCTCAAGAAACTTGGCCGCATCGGCTAGTCTAGGTGGGGCATCGCATCACTGGACGGCGGACAGGCACGGTCAACCGGCATCTCGGCATTGGCTGGGAGTTCGTCCACGTCTGCATTGACGGCGCCTCTCGCGTCACCTTCGTGCAGGTCATGCCGGATGAGCGCAGGGCGAGCGCCGCTGCCTCCTGGGGGCCGCCGTCGCCTATTATGCCAAGCTGGGCATCCGGGTCGAGCCCGTGATAACCGACAGTGGCTCCTGCCACCGGTCAAAGGCTTTGCGGGCAGCCTGCAAACGTCTGGGTCTACGCATTGGGGGTGGGTAAAACGCCGATTCCCTGCGCGAATGGACGATGAATCGCGCAAATCGGTCCAGTGAAGCTGATATAAACGAGCGACCTCCTTGGCTCAACCAACAAATTCCACCCAACCCGCCCACCATGTTCCGGATTTCGATCGCAAGCTGTAACCGAATCAGTTCTGCCGCCGCTGTCCTGTTGCCCAACGACCAGGACCTCTGTGCGGCGCGCCCTGCGGGTGTACCTCCCCGCCGGCAGGGCGCCCTTTTTGACCCACGTAATCAGAATCACTATGGCCCGTCCGGAATCGAGGGTCTGGTAAAGGTCATCTGCACGTTCCGATGCAGATTGAGCTTAGACGCGCCCTTTACATCATTGCAGCGGGCCACGGTCGCCGGTTCCAAAGTGCGGCAACGCCGAAGATATCTTCCTTCAGATCACAAAGAGCAGAATAATCATTGCGGTGAATTTTTATCACACCAGGCATATAAAAGGACGATACTCTTACGCCATCCCCGTTCACAAGGAAAAGGCATTTTAACATTGTTGAGACGATTTGCCTGTCAATGAAAAGAAAGCATCGCAACACTTCTTTCCGGATGACGGCGCCCCGGGTGGGGGATGAACGGCTATCCGAATTGTTATGCTAATGCCGACCCAAATTCCTGCAAAAGCTGGGTCAATGATGGCTTTTGGTCAGCGCAGGATGATTTCTCCTGATTCGGACGGTGCAGGGGCGGTCATGATTTAATGCATGGAGATTCTCTGATTGAGCTGTTGAAAGATCAAGAGGCGTCTGCCAGACGCCCATCGGGCGAGCCCAGCATGATTGGGATGACCGGCGAAGATCGAAAGTGTGGCAGCATTCTGGAGCCTGGTCAGCCCAGCGACGCCCGCGAAGTCAATCGCGTTTGTCGGGACATACACGACGCAGCCGGAAGGCGTGAAGAAAGAGGAAGAATCGAGCGCGACGATGACGAGGGACCTGCCACTTGTTTTCGAGACATTCCTTGAAAGACTGTCACAGAGTATCGATGAGGCAGATTTCCGGGATGCCATGGCTGAGGCGGCCGGACGATTTGACCTAATCTCCTTTGCCTACCTCTCCTTGCCAGCACGGCCTTCCGGCAAACCGAGGCTAATTTCGAACTATCCACCCCGCTGGACCAGACAGTATCTGGAAAATCAGTATGAGAAACTCGATCCTGTGATGTTGCGTGCTCGAAATGGCGGCTGCCCGTTTCACTGGGGATCGAATTTGGGAGGCGATAAAATGTCGCCGGCTCAACAGCAGCTATTCGATGAGGCGGCTCAATTCAGCATCTGCTGCGGTTTGACGATCCCAATTGTCGATCTCCGCGGCCGCATCGCTGCGGTTACTTTTGCCGCCGATGAGCCTCGTCCAGTATTTCTTCGGGTCGCTGAGCGGTACGAACAAGCTCTTCAGCTGATGGCGGCCTGCTTTCATCGTTGCGTTCGCCGCAAACTGCCGAGCGATCGAACAGTGGATGGGATTTCGCTGACATCCCGCGAATATGAGTGCCTGCGGTGGGCAGCGCGGGGTAATTCAGCCTGGGTGACCGGCCGCATCTTGGGCATCAAGCCACGCACGATCGCTTTTCATTTGGACAATGCCAAGAAGAAGCTAGGCGTGCGAACCCAAAATCAGGCTATAGCCCTTTTGGGGTCCGAAGGGTCCTCAATTGTCTGAGAAGCTTTTTGATCCGGTTGTGCTCGGTCCATTCGATCGCGCGCTTTGTATCGAGCGTTGACTGGATGCCGAGATCTTCTGTTCCGCCGGCTCGGTCAGGGCGATGCAGCCGTATTCTTCCAGTCCGCGCCGGTGATCTTAGTCTATCGGTGCTCGAGCGGGTGTTTCGTCGCTGACGAGCTAGTCGTGCGGTTTTATAGTTTCCGAGGATGGCCCGCTTGCATACCTGCCTGCCGGTAATCTTCAACCGTTGACTTAGGGCGATGGCTTTCGGTTATCCGGCTTGAAAGCGAAGAGGTGGACCCTTCTGGGTCGAGCGCCGGCACGATATGGAGTGCTGCTCCGGGCTATTACCCACCCAGACAGAGCGGAACCTTCTATCACGTCAGACGCTCGGACGAATTGCCAAAACCCGATTTCCTGGGAACTGAATTGTGCTCGCCACCGGGTCCATTTTGCCGGCGAGTCTGTGGTGCAGGTCCCGATCAGCCTGACCACTGGCTGCCACAGAACTGCCTACTTGTATGACCGAGCACTGCGCATTTGTCAGCTGGCGAACAATTCCTTGTAGCCGCTCGTCACCATCCAGTTCGCACGGTCGAGATGACTACGAAGCGCCTTCCTGGCGCGCTCCGGTTCAAGTGCCGGATCAATGCCGAGGATCAGATGGGCCATTTCCTCTTCGGGCGCCTCATCGGCTGAGGCGTCCAGGAGCCTCATATAGGTGGTAAAGTGCGCCCTGTCGTAGGCGGTAAGACGGTCAGACCAAGGGACTTCGTCGAGCAGTGTTGAGCTTTGATTCCTATCTGTTCCCGTTGATCGATTCATCTCTGCCGCGAACCTCGCATGTTGATCGCTGGATTCAAGGCAGAATATCCCAAGATGGGATAATCCGAAACGGGGATTAGTCGCTGAGCCGGTCTCTACCTGACCGGTTCACCTAAATGCCAAAATCTCTTCGATCTCCCCGCCACCAGCGGTTTCTGGCCCAGTTGATCTCACTGCGCAAGGTCAAAGGGCTGACGCAGGCGCAGGTGGCTGAGATGCTTGGTCGTCCGCAATCTTTTGTGGCGAAATATGAGGGTGGAGAGCGGCGTCTCGATATCATTGAGTTTCTCGACGTAACTGCGGCTCTCGACGCTGATCCGTGTGAGATTCTGTTGAGCCTGCGGACGTAGTGGGCGCCCGCGCCCATCACCGCGCGTGCCGGGTGCCGGTGGGTCGATCCCCGCTTTTCTTGGCTCAGGGCGTCTCGACCATTCCGCTGCACCTCCTAGCGCGTCGTTAGACTCTCGCAATTCTCTCTGTTGTGCCTTTCCCAGCAGGTGGCGCCGCATCCTTCTAGGCCCGCCGCGGCGTCCCGCAACCCTTAGCTAGCTGTGAGCTTTCAGTAGGTTGTCCATCCGGTCCTCCGGATGCGGTGCGGCTCAGACGGCGGGCCCGTTCCTGTCATGACTCGCCGCCGCACCGCTTCCTGGGAAGCAGCCATTGGCGAGCGGAGGACAAAACGATGAGACAGCGAAGCGCTGGGCCATCCGCGCCGACTGGAAGTCCTCGCGATCATCTTCGAGCGCATTCGCGCTGTGGTGATGCGTCGATGCATGGTGGTTACGCGACTTCGTTGCTTGAAGCGAAGCGACCGCACCGCCCATTTCGTCAACTGGCGAACAAATCCTTGTAGCCGCTCGTCACCACCCAGTTTGCACGGTCGAGATGACTGCGAAGAACGTTCCGTGCGCGCTCCGGTTCGCGTGCCGGATCAATGCCGAGGATCACATGGGCCATTTCCTCTTCAGTGGCGTTGTCGGCTGAGGCGTCCAGGAGCCTCATATAGGTTGTAAAGTGGTCCTTGTCGTAGGCTGTAATGCGGTCCGACCAGGGGACCTCGTCGGCAAACGGCGTGTTCGATTTGGGCTGTAACATCGCTAATTCTATCTCCGGCCAATGGACCCGCGAAGCCCTCTGCCTGCTAAATGTGGATTACATATTATAGTTGATAAACTCAAGCCGCCTGATCCGCTGGCTTGCGTGCATGGATATGCGCAAGTTGGTCGGACGGAATGTGCAGAGGATCAGGCAAAGGAAGCGTCTGACGCAGGAGCAGCTTGCGGAGATTTCCGGGTTCAGTCAGCAGTACATCAGCGGCTTGGAGAAAGGCCGAAGAAATCCGACAATTATCACGATCTATGAACTGGCATTGGCCCTCGGCGTCAGCCACATGGATCTGGTTCGGCCCGACAAACAGGCCTGATGCACCTGCCCTCCAAGTACCTGGCGGCCTGACGGCGCGCGCCGGGTGCTCGTGAACCCAATCCGCTTTTCTTAGGGCCCCCCGGCAGCCCCTGCCATTTGGCTCGCCTGGCACGGGCGCACCCTATTGGACAGTCGGCCGCTGCGGTTTTTGTCAGCCTTTCCTGGGGCGTGGGGGTTGGTCGGCATCCCCTTTTAGGCCCGCCGCGGCCTCCCGCAACCTTCGCTCTCGCTTCAGGTCCTTCTCTTCGTTACGGTCCTTCGGATGCGGTCCGCCGCTTTCAGCGGGCCTAATCGCTTTCTGCCGCCCACCCACGGGGACAGGCACGCGAGACTGGTATGGAGCGTTGCGGTTAGCGCGCGAACAGCAAAGGAACTGAAAAAACAGGCAACTGTCGCAGCATGGCTGAACCAGCCATCGTGTCGGCATCTAGGAGCCGCGTGTTCGCCTTGCGCTGACACGAAGCTCAGACATGACGTCCGGGAGACGATGCTGGCAAATGGTCTGGCTGAAGCATTCCACCCATAATACCAAAGCCCGTCCCGATCCAAAGCGCTTCTAAGCACTCCATCTCAGGCGCAAGGCCGGTTGGCCAGTGCACCTTCTTGGTCCGCCAGAAGAGAACCCCGCCCGAGAATAGCTTCATGAGGTCTTGCCCTGCAGTGTCGACCGTAAAAAAGGGCGCGCGAGGCGCCCTTCACTTTAAACCGGCAGTCGGGAAGCAGACTTCACTCTGATATTCAAAAGCGGTAGGTGACACCTGCGCCTATCAGCCAGGGATCGAGCTCCGCCTTCCCCGTCAGCTTCGCGCCGGCCACCGTGACGTCGAAGTCCGGCTTCAGGAAAAGCTTCTTCACGTCGAAGTTGACGCCCCAGTGCTCGTCCACCATGTAGTCGAAACCGACCTGCAGCGCCGTGCCGAACGTATTCTTCACCTTGAGAGCGTCGGCGCTGCCGGTGTCCTGGTTATAGAAAACCGTGTAGTTCACGCCGGCGCCGACATAGGGCTTGAACGCGCCGAAATCGGTAAAATGGTACTGCAACGTGAGCGTCGGCGGCAGCAGCCAAACTTTGCCGATGCTGCCCAACCCACCGATCGTCCCTTGGCCCGCGATGTTGGCATAGGTGGTACCGAGTATGAGTTCGGCGGCGATGTTGTCGGTGAAGAAATACGAGATATCGAGTTCCGGCGTCACCGTGTTCGAATAGGAAAGACCGGAGCCGGGAAGCGTATCAACGTAGCCCAGATCTTTCGTAACGACGCCCAACCCCCGCAGGCGGACCTGCCAAGGGCTTGGCGCTTCGGTGACCGAGGCTCCCGTCTCCGCCAGGACGGTCTCTGCTTGCGCAGGCTCCGCGGCGACGGCCTGCTGTCCCACGATGATCAGGGCCACCGCCGCTGCTATTGCCCGCGCTACGCCCATTCGCGTTCTCGCCATGATATTCACTCCTTGATGTTCAGAAAGGATGCACTGCACTATTTCGTCTCCTGCTCGAATGAATTGTTGATGGACCTCAAATGCCCCACTTGCGTTGCAACGCGTTCCGCCGTCTCCGGAAGGTGATCGTTGAAGCCGATTGCGCTGCGGAGAAAATTGGTGCCTAGACTGATGAATGCGGCTTGCTCCCGATTGTCCTCGCCGCAGCCGTGCCCGCCTGCGCTGGCCTCGTAGAAGTAAGCGGGATAGCCAAGAGCCTGCAGTTTTGCGGCCATCTTGCGCGCATGGCCCGGATGGACGCGGTCGTCGCGTTTCGTGGTGGCGATCAGGATAGGCGGATAGGGCTGTCCCGGCGCTGCGGCGTGATAGGCGGAGATTTCCTTCAGGAAAGCCCAATCGTGAACCTTGTCCGGATCGCCATATTCGTCGATCCAGCTCGCGCCCGCCAAGAGCTTGGTGTAGCGACGCATGTCGATAAGCGGTGCTGTGCAGAACAGAGCCCCGAAATGCTCAGGATAGCGGGTCAGCATGTTTGCGATCAGCAGGCCGCCATTTGAGCCACCCTCGGCGGCAATCCGCCTCGGCAGGGTGATGCCCCTTCGCACGAGGTCGGCGGCAACGGCGGCGAAATCGTCATGGGCGAGACGCTTGCCCTCCCTGCGCCCGGCTTCGTGCCAGCGGGTGCCGAACTCGCCGCCGCCGCGGATGTTCGCCTCGACACACGTGCCGCCGCGCTCGAGCCACAGCTTGCCCAGCGGGGAGTTGTAGTAGGGCAGGAGTGATACGCCGAACCCGCCATAAGCGGAAAGGTGAATCGGAGCATCTCCGTTCCCGTTCGCCGGACCAACCTGCGTATAGGGGATCAGCTCATGATCGATAGAGACTGCCTCGTGGCGCGTGACCACCAGTCCGGATGCATCGAAATTCTCCGGGCTGCGCTTCAGGATTGCTGAAGCGCTGAGAGACGGCGCGGCATTGAGATCGAATAGCAAGAGCTGCGGCGGCGTGATCGGATCCTGAGCACAGACCAGGACCTCTCCATTGGCCTCGTGAACTGCCGCATCGAATGACCAGACGTGGACAGTCCCTTCGGCGGGCAGAGTGTCCAGGACTCGGCGCGTCCATTCCTGGTGGCCGGGAGTGAACATCTCGAAACGCGGTACGAGATTGATGAGGTAAGAGATAATGAGCTTCCCGTCATTCCAGAAGAATGACTGCAGGGAGCGCCTTTCCCCTGGTTGAAACAGGGTCTCAAATCGGCGTCCGCCGGCGAGGAAAGAGCAAAGCGAGATGACGATCAGCGCGTCGGCGGGATGGGTGGTGCCTCCCACCGTCCACGGCTTGCGCGGCCTTACCGCCAGCCAGTCGCCGAAGACCCGCCACGACGCGTCACGAGGAAGATCGATCTGCCTCCTCGGCCCGCTCCTGTCGCCGATCCAGCTGATTTCCTCGAAGAAGGCCGGCTTCTCGATGAACCAAAGGCGCTCGCTGCGGCCGGTGCGGTCCGAATGACCAGACACCTTGAGGCTCTCGAACCCGGCCTCGAAGATTACCGGTGTGGTGAGGGGATCCGCGTCACGCTTCCACAGTCGCACGGTGCGCGCATAGCCGGAGCGGGTGGCCATGCCATTACCAAGCGCACTGGAAAGCAGAAGCGTGTCAGGGTCCAGCCAACTAACGTAGCCTTTGGCCTCGGGGAGATTGAAACCGTCGGCGACAAAGCTCAGAGAGATCAGGTCGAATTCGCGATGCACGACCGCGTCGCTGCCGCCGCGCGACAGGCGCAGAACGGCTCTTTCCCGTCTCTCCGGCTCGATGGACGCGCCGTCCCAGATCCAATCCTCTCCGTCGCTAGCCGCGAGAGCATCCAGATCGAGCAGTAGCTCCCATTGGGGATCCGCCTTCATGTAGGCGGCAAGGGTGGTCCGGCGCCACAGTCCGCGTGGATTTCCGGCATCTCGCCAGTAATTGTGGAGGTACTGACCATGGCGCGCGATCAGGGGAAGGTTGTCGCGATTGTCGAAAATGGCTGTCAGAGCCGCGCGGTCGCGCTCGAACTGCGTTCCACCGAAGTGCTTTAGGGTCTTTGCCGACTGGCCGGCGGCCCAGGCAAGTGCCCGCTCGCCCTCTACATTTTCAAGCCAGAGATAGGGATCGTCGTCGGGAGCATCCAGCGTTGGACGGACATCAAATGCGTTCATGTCCGAACGACCTGAGGAATGAAAGTGGAATGGCTTCCGTTTGATCGGGAACGCTCAGTGTTGGTAGCGGCGCCCACATGTTCGAAAAGCGTGATCATTGATGAGTTCTTCCAGTCGGTGCGGCATCGCAGTGCTTTTGCGCATAGGACCGCAACCGACGTGCCAACTGGGAAAATCGTTTCGGAACAATGCGATCGCTCTGGAAGCGTTGTGTCACATGTCCGACATCGTCGAGAATCCGACAACGAGTGCTCCTCCTAATCCCGGGTCAACTCCGGCGCCAGTCGGTGACACCGTGCAGAATTCGAGCAGACGAGCGCCCCCAAGCTCGCGAAGCGCATTGAAATACGTGAGCACTGTCAGATACGGATCGGCGGCATCTTCCCCTTCTTGCGTCGGGCTGGAAGTCAATGCCTGCGCGCCTGCCAGCAGGGTCTGCATGCTCCGAAGAAAGAGGAGTTTAAGCCCGCGACCCTGACTCGCCACACCGACGTAGAGGCGGGCTGGCTCTCGTGCCGATGGCACAGTGCTGGCGAAGAAGCTGTCGGTACGGTGGATGCCGGGTGGCGGAAATACGGCCGTCTCCGAACGATCGAACAAGGCTGCGATCTGTTTCTCCGCCCTTCGGACGGTCGCGGTCGAGGCGACGATTTTTGGACGAATGAGTCCATGAAGACCCGGCCGCGACGACAGCAGGTCGATCGCTGTTTCGTAGAGTGCGGCCGCCGTTCCAAGCGGGCCAGAGATCAGGTGCAGTTCGTCCTGGATGACAAGATCCGGCGGATCGAGCCGATGCCCGTTTCCGAAGGGGCGACCTTCGCCTGGCTCAGACGCGCCGAAGAACCCCTTGTCCGGATCATGCCGATCTACGTGTCCAAAGAATGCGCCGCTCTTGCCAATCCATGGAAGGGAGGCAAATTTGTCCACCGTGGCGATGAGAAATGCGGGAAGACGGCGGTAAATTGGCTCGTCCACCACGAGCACCGGCAGGTGTCGATCCCGCGTGAAGTCGCATTCGGCGTTCTCGCATTTGAGCACTAGATTCTGCGGAGCTGTCCTGTTGGGCGTGAAGTGGAAGCTCTCTGGCTTGAAGGGCTCACCACACCAGGGACATGCCTTCAGTGGCACCGGGGTTTCGTCTTAGGTCTGCTCTGGTACCGCTTCAGCCAGGTCGTCGCGGCGTCCTTGCCGGAAGAATTTCGCGGCTGGATTGTTCGGTGAGGCTGCGCCGCCCACCCAGAGTCCAATCTCGATCGGCCATTCGCCAAGCGTCTTCCGGCCATTGTCATCATGGGTCCGCAGGAGTTCGAGCGCGCAGACGAGACCAGCGGCGTGAGCAGGCGTAACGTGTAGCGCATGATGACGCTGATGCCCGCACCCAGCACGCCAGATCCGCGGAGCCGCCTCGGCACAATCGCATAGGCGGCAAGTCCAAGATATGCTTCCGTCTTGCCGCCGCCGGTCGGAAAAAAAGCAGGTCGACGATCTCGCGCTCACCACTGTTTCGGTCGGTCACGCCAACGAGATTGAGGAGGACGAAGGCTAGCTGGAACGGCCGCCATGTTGGCGGGTCTACATCGCCCGGCAGCTTCTTCTGCCTCGCGCCGGCGGTTGGCCATCGCCATCGCCGTATTCATCAGGCCGAATGCTTCACGCGCCATCGTATCACGCTTAAGGAGATCTATCCCATCGCGAATCCTGCTGCCGGCGGTGTCAACATTTTCCAGAAGCGCCTGGCCCGTCTTTAGCCGTCTCGGCGCAAGCCCTGTCATCAGTCCTTCCTGACTCCGCCGCCACTCGGCGTAAAGTTCAGGCAGTGAATCCAAGGCTGCACTGACCGCTTCGGCTCCGGAAACGGCAGCCCGAGCGAGAGCCTCCATGCCGAACTCGACGCCATCGCTCCTTGCCGGGACGACACGTTCCACCTCCTGCTGCGGAAGGAAATCGGTCCAAACACGCGTCACGGGGAGCGGATCGTTCGTCGCGTCAAGCCGTTCTTGCCAGCCTGCAGATGTGTTGCGACCAACGGCATATTCGCGGACATCGCGATAATGGAGATCGCCCAGCCTAAGGTCGAAATCATCGGACTGGTAGGTGGACAGGTCGCTGCGCGGATAAAATCCATCCGCACATTCGAGCTCGATCCGGGTCTGGAACGCGTAGGCCACGTCCTTGTACGGAGCCTTTGTGCTCCGTCGACGGTTTACCAAGAAGACGGTGATGACGCGCAGACGCTCTTCAGCCCCCTCCGGAGTCTTTTGACGGAGCACACGGTGTCAACGGCGACTTCGATGCCGCCGCCCGGCCTCTGAGTCAGCGCTTTCCGGCAGCAGGATTCCGGACTGGTTCCGAGTGACGTCGAGGACGATCGCGGCTTCGCCGGGAACCCGAACCCAACGGAGGTTCTCGGGCTTTTCTGGCTTTGGCTTGCCCTTTCCCGACAGTTCGGGAATGAGGAGCGCATCGGGCAATGGGGGCTCCGTCTTATAGTTCCCCCATGTTGCGCGCAGCGTGACTTGACTCACCGTTTGCGGAAGAACCACCGTCAACCCTATCGACGACGGAAGAAACCTGTCCCGCGGTGGTTGGTCAGTCGAATCCTTCTCCTCGACCTCCCCCTCGACAGCGGAGTCCAGCATCTCACTGGCGAGAAGGTCGTCGGCGGTTTCTTCGATGGTTTCCTCGCCGTCAGGTATCACAGGCGCAACACCGTCGTAGGCGGGAACGATAAAGCCCCCGGCGTCCCAGCGATTGCTTCTCGGTCAAACTTCGCGTGCGAGATTCTGATCAAGGTCAGGATTCGGGCCGACTAGGTCGCGGCGGAGGATGTCGATCAGCTTGTTTCGTACCTCGAGCGAATTCGTCATGGTGTCGGTCTCTCAAGGTAAAGCTGCGCAGCGTCTGGTCGAGCCATTTTTGGGTATAGGCATCTTTAACAGGACCTTCGGACGATGGCCGATATCGGCGAGGAGCCGCTCCAACGAGACCAGTCTGTCGCGCAAGCCGAGGCGCAGCCCAACGCGAAGACTCGCCTTATCCGGACCGCAAAGGAGCCAAGCGTCGCTGCGCGTGATGGTGTGTCCAGAGCATCTGCTCTCCGGCGTCCAGAAAGCGCATATGGTCGTCACGCAATAGCGCGCTCGCGCGTTCAATGTCGCTGACCGGATGTACGGCTTTAAGTGTCTCTCTCAGAACATTAGCTTCGATCTGCTGTTCGGGCCGCCGCCTCTGGAGCCCTGTCTGGGTTTCGATCTCACACATCTCGACCGTCTCCACCGGGTACCCGCTCGTCAGCGCCTTCCATGCCGACACACGCCAGCACTCGATGATGACGTTGGTATCGACCAGCAACGAACTTCGGTGCCGCGGCATTCACCCGCCTACAACTCGTATGGCGCTTCCACGCTGTGAACTGCAAAGAGGTCCGCAAGATCGTCGATCGAGATGCCGAGCAGGTGCAATACGCGCCTCATCGCCACACGACCCTCATTGACAGCCTTGCCGATCACCTCGACGAACGTCGGGGAGAACAGCGGAAGCAGCGGCTCTTCGGCGGGCTTGCTACGGCCGTTGTTGCGAAGGCGATCTTCGGCGATACCCCTGCCAATATCCTTGTCGATCCAGTCAAGGCCGACCAGCCGCCAGCGCAATGCGGAAGCCGTGACCCTCAATTCATCTGCGACCGCGTTCAGCCGTACGATGAGTTCGTCGCCTGCCAATTCGGACCAATCGCCAACCTTGCCAAGCACAGTTGAAGGCATGAGGAGAGCCGAGGCGAAATTGTCGGCGAGTTGCTCGACCCGGCTACGTTTCTTGGGCACGACATCTTCGACATGATCCGGCGGCATCGCGTCCCAGGTGAGGATGTGGAAAAGCTCGTGAGCGAGGTCGAAATGGCGGCGACCCGCAACCTCGCGGCGATTGATCAACACGACATCCAGTTCCGGCAGGCGGCAGGCGGCGCCCGACACGCCTTCGATCGGATCAACCATCAGGACCAGCATTCCGAGATCCCGCTCCATGACCTCGGCGAGGCGAGCGGCAGGCACGTTTCCTAGCTTATATTCGCCGGCGAACCGGTCGCCCGCAGCCGATGCATCCTCGTAGCTGGATTCTTTTGAAAGACCGAGCGAGCACCTCAGCAGCGGAGCTTCCCTGCCCACTTGTGGCGCGAGCGTACGGAATGCCGCGATCACGCGGCCCGCGTCTTCTTCGTAACCCAGTAGGGCACGACCGATGACGCCGTTCTGACGCCAGGAGAACTTACCTTCGCCGACGAGCAGAAACGGATCGGTGAAAAAGTCCAGCGGAACGCGAAAGATTTCGACGGCGCGAACGAGTTCCTCGGCCGAAAGTCGCCGCTCGCCCGTCTCGATGGCGGAAATGGTCTGGCGGTCCTTGAAGCCGAACAGACGCGCGGCCTCCTCCTGCGAGAGGTTGCGCTGTCTGCGCAGCGCTTTCAAACGGATGCTGATGGTGGGAGTCGACATGTCGCACCTCCGCAATCGCTATAATCTTGCGAATTTTGAAATGCAAGGATATGTCGCGATTTGGACCAGCAAAGCCCCCGTGAGGATCGTGGCTGGCCGTTGATCGGAAACGAATCGGAGGCACCTTCAGGTAACGCACGATGAATTTCACCATTTCCCTTTCTGATGCAGCTCGTCACACTATTACGCTTGCCACACTGGAAGCCTATGTTCTCGGAGATGGTCGTCCGCGCCGAACAAAGCTGGAAACGCTGGGGTATCTTTGGGGCTTCAGTCGCGAGGACTCGAAAGGAACGACCCATTTCCATGTCGATCTTATGAGTCTCAGCATTTCAGCCGAGCGATCACGGAACAGCGTGAAGCCCAACAATCAGGCTGTCCGCCTGAAGAGCGAACTGATGGATCGATGGGCACCACACTTGACGCTCATCGGTGATTTCCACAGTCATCCCTATGAAAATCTTGCCGAGGTACGGGACAGTAGTGGATTCGAGTTTTCGGATGCTGACGAAGCAGCATTTCTAGACGACGACTTCCTGTGGGAGCGGGCTAACAGCCAGCCAATCATGCTGGCAATGACAATCTGCAAGCTGGCGCGGGTCCATGAAAAGCATGCCGCTGAGACCATACGCTCGAACATTGCGCATTTCGACGTGGGTGAATTTCGGTTCTGGTTGAATGCCGCTGTTGGATTCCTAGACGCCTCCGGGTCCAGACGCTGCACTGGGAATCGGCCTTCAAACGTGGAACTCAGAATTGATTCTCGCTTCTACAATTTCTCGAGAGACAGGCTCGTCGTTGCTACCGTGCATTGATTTCCTCGCCTTCTCCTATGGGACCTTAAGTTTCGTGCGGAAAAAACGATTATCAAGAACTCGCCGACGTAAGTCCGGAAATTGGCACGCTACAGGGAGGCCTTACGGTTGGAATGATAATGACACTAGAGCTCATCTTATGACTTGCGAGTCGGTTTCCGATGTAACTACGCGAAATATCAATTCGTCACAGCTATGTCCCTGTGGTTCATGACGGCGGTTTCGGGGGACTATTCTTTTGCAGAACGCTTCTTCGACGCGACACCGCCGAGTGGAAAAATCTCTGAGCGTGTTTCCGCTCCAGAAGAGACGTTGGTTGGAGCCGACGCAAGCATTCTAGACTTCATCCGAGACGCCGACCAAAGGCCGTGTCGGCTAGTTGTTTCCTGACGCCAGACCGAAGGTCTCGTCAGCATTTCAGACATGCAGAAATTGCCAGTGCGAGCAGCGTCCATGGCGGATGCGATAAGGAGACGCTTCGAAACGCCGGGCCGCTGGCTGGAGAAGCTTAGCGCCGAAAGAAGAAAGAAGATTTCTCAAGTGATCGCCGATGCGAAGAGTGATGATGGATTTGTGGACGAGATCCTATTCACTCAGTTCTGCGACAAATCTGATGTTGTTCGAAAAGGAATAGAGCTCCCCCGGAGCGCGACATCGGCCGCCGACGTGTTCCGGCGAGCTGAGAAACTTAGAAATGCTGTTGCGCATGGAAATGACTGTGCCTGGCTCCTTCCGCCGCGAAAAATATCGCAGTGTTGGTCACAGATATGATGATTTTCAAAAGGGAGATTGATGGATAGAAGGCTTGCTCTGCACAGTTGCCTTTTTGGTGCGTTGGGAGACTGTCGACAGCGCGGCCCTTGCGTGTTGGATAAAGCCGCAAACCGGTTGCAAGAAATTCCGTTCGGATCGACGAAAATGACGGTGGCCGCCATCCCATGCACCTGCATCATGCCATTCAAGGCCGAGGCTCTGGTCGAGGTCACCTCATTGAGGATGACGGCGGCCTGAATTGCCTGGATCAAGCAGCCAACCGTGGTACGCGACACCTCATTTATTGAATTGAGGGTGGGTCCGGTGTTCCGGCATTGAAGTCCTGATATCAATTGTGCGACAGGCTGCCTCATCGAACCGCTGGCGGAGGCAAGCGTGGGCTGCAGTACCAGATCACAGGCATGCCGCCAGCGAGGCCCTCCCATGTGCTTAATGGCCATGCCGCCAAGATCGAATTCGCTACCGGCATGAAACCTTGGTGTGGTGGAGGTGTTGAGAGGCACCTGCGCCAGGCTGGCGAACGGTTAGTAGCGGGCAAAACCCGTAGCTCAGCTCATAGCCCGCCTAAACAAAGGCGGGCATCGTACAAGGCCGCAGTCCTTCGGACTTAGGTCCAAAAGAGCGGCCCAGGTGATTTCGCAAGCCGGGCGGGGTTTGCGCCGTTCGCATCAAGAGCTGTCCGCCCGGCCAGTTCTGTCCCTCACATAAGCTGGCGGTCAGCCGCAAACGGTATACCAGCTGTCGAATCGGCCATTGTTTGGAACCGCACACAGAGCGCCGTAACAAACCTTCTCACCCTTGAAGTAGGCCAGGAACTGCAGCAAATGGGATATTTCGCGCTGTTCATCTTCGTCCCGGATAAGCTCCGGACCGCCCTGCGACTTCAGTGCCAGTTCGATCAACTCGATCGCCCGATCTTTGTTGCCGCTCTCGTGATAGTAGAGGGCTGCCAAACGATAGGGCAGGAGCTTACGTTTGTCGCTTTCCGGGGGATTCAGTGCCAGGATGTGTTCGGACAGCTGTTTTCCCATCGCCAAGCGCTCAGCAGACGGAAAGTGCGAATGGTCATAGTTCGGAAAGAAGAGCTCGTCTAACGCCGCAACCATCCAATTCTCGGAGTTTCTGTTGATCGCGTCGCGAACGAATTGGCGCATGACGGGCAAGCCGACCTGCATGTCCTTCATTTTGTGAAGCAACAGATTCACATGAGAACGGCGGAAACCGAGGTTGTCCGGCATCAAGGCGATGCCTTCTTCGATCGCCGAGAGCGCCGTCCTCCAATTCTTTTTCTCCACCGCCGCCCGATATCTGTCATTGATCGGCTTCTTCAGCGCTTGTTCGCGCGCTATGGGTTCGCCTTCCGCGATCCGCTCCGCATCGGCGGATTTTGCTTTATCGCTGGTGCGCCAGCTGCCGTTAAGCACCTTCGGCAAGACCTCATCGAGTTCCGTCGGTGCACCAATAAAGGCGATGCAGCCGTCTCGGTCGACCACGAAACTGGTGGGAATCCAGAAAGAAAAGCTGGGCTCCATCCAAAGCTTGTCCATTTCGCCTGTCGAGTCGAATGCGATCCGATAGTTCAGATTCGGGAACTTTTCCGTCAACCAAGCGTCCAACGTGCTTCGGGCCTCATCGGCCGTTGGAGCGCGTTCACTAGCCGCGACTCCTACGATCTCAACGCCGCTTTCCCTGTATTTCTCCTGCAGCTGCATCAGATGGGGCATCCCGTCCACACACGAACCGCACCAAGTTGCCCAAAATTCGACGATGTACACTTTGCCAGGCTCGAAGCTGGTGAGGGGCTCGCCACGCAGCCAGGTTTCCGCTTGAATCGAAGGAGCCGGGGACTCGATCTGCAACACCACGTTGTTCTCCAAAGCCGTTGTCAAAGGTTGTGAGATTTTCTGCACGAGCTTATTTCCCTCTCAGAGACGGCACACGGTTCAGGGGAGAGAACATCCTCGTCTGCTCCATTGCATACCGTCCTGCTGCAAGCGTTGCAAGGTCCATGCCAGCGGGCTCAGCGCGCAAGTGCATGAATATGCTTTGAAAAACCTCCGTAGTGCCCGGATGGCGGTTGGATTGAACCTGACAAATTTCTGCCTTTGTCAGGTTTTGAACGCGCATTGCCCGTGTTTCGCGCCGCCAGAAAAGCGTGGCCCATCCGCACGATCCTGAAGCCCAAACCGTCGAACCCGTGCGACACCGCCGCAATCATGTCGCGCCATGCATCGATGCCAAGCGCCTCGGCGTTGAGCTCGCAGCACGCCAGAGACATCATCGACGAGACGTTCAAGCTCTACCCGGGAACGGGAAAACGGCCCGAGGTTTGGCCTTGGTCGGGACGGCCGAACGGCAATATCGCCGAGAGGGAAAGACGCAGAAGAAGATCATCACACCCGGCGAGCCGAAAGTGTCGGCAAGCCATCGCAGAAGGCAGCAAACATGCAGGCCCAGACGTATCGCTGGGCGATCTGAGGGAGTGGCATACGTCGCGCGCCTGGTGCAGAAATTGCTCGCATCATGCCGAAGTAAGGTCGGCCGCGCTAATCCGCCGGTATGGCAAAGGCGCGCTATTCAGCACGGTCGAGGGCACTTGGTTGCCCGGGAATTGAACCGGCTCATCACTGGTCAGTGACAATGCCAGCGAGTTCATCTCGAACGCCATCCTCTCCTGCGCGGATCAGAACCGGTCGAATGGCATTCCATGCGCATGGCAAGCATCGCTATCGCCTGTGGCGCGCCGACTGCAACACCGCGCGGCCGCACTCCCAAATCGCCTGGCAGACATCGGCCGAGTTCGCCACCACCTTCAACCCGCGACGGTCGCTCGCGCTGCGCTATGCGAAAGGTTCCGCGCCAGCGCCCGTCGCTTCACCCGCCCAGCAGCGCACAACCCACGCCGGAAACGAACCCAAAACTGGAGAAACTCGGGGCGACGTCATTTAGATTCCACCCATGCAGAGGTACTTCATTCCGAGGTAGTCTTCGAGCCCGTGGCGGGAACCCTCCCGCCCGATGCCGGACTGCTTCAAGCCGCCAAAGGGCGCCGCTTCCGAAGACATACGCCCGTATTGATGCCAATCATGCCATCCAATGCCTCGGCCACGCGCCAGACACGCCTCAGGTTCGAGGCATGGAAATAGGCGGCGAGCCCGTAATCGTGTCGTTTGCCTCACAGATGACCTGATCCGCATCGTGGAAGCGGATGATCGGCGCCAACGGCCCGAAAGTCTCCTCTTGCGCAACCGCCATGATGCTGGAGATCTCGGTGAAGACTGTGGGTTTGAAAAAGGTGCCATCCTTGCCGATATGTTCGGCCGCGCATCGAATTATCCCACCTTTGGCAACGGCATCTGCGATGTGGGACTCGATCTTGGCCAAAGCATGCATGTCGATGAGTGGTCCGACGTCCACTCCCGGAGCGAAGCCGTCGCCAACCGATAAGTGCCGGACTTTCTCCACGAACTTCTCGACGAACTCATCGTGAACGCTCGATTGGACGTAAAGCCGGTTCGATGAAACGCGCAAGTCTGGCCGGCATTGCGGAACTTCGCCTGGATCGCGCCGTCAACCGCAGCGTCAATATCCGCGTCATCGAAGACGATGAAGGGCGCATTGCCGCCGAGCTCGAGGCTGACCTTCTTGATCTGGTCCGAGCGCTGGCGCATGAGCAGTCGGCCAACCGCGGTGGAGCCTGTAAAGCTGATCTTTCGGACCTTGGCATTGGAGCAGAGTTCGCGGCCCCACGCGACCACCTTCGGTCGCATAGACCCAGGTTGACGACGACGTCAGGAAAAGCCGGCTTGCTGCGCGAGGGCAAACATTGCACCTAGCCGTGCCACGCCACGATCAGATCGAGCGCGGCTTCGTTGCGTGCGGGTTCTGTGGTCAGTGGAGGGCGGAGGAAAAAGCGCTCGGCGTGCTCGCCCTCGCGATACCGCTGGTTCGCGCCGGCAAGCGCCCATGTCGCGTCGGCAGCGCCCTGGGCGCTGCCGTATTGTTCTATGAGGCGGTTCGCGATTGCCTCGCGCATCGTCTCGCCGATGGATGCCGCGTGTTCGCTGCGCAGGCGGAAAGCTTCGAGGAAGCGCTGGCGCATCGAGGAGACGTCGATCCGGAATTCTCCCATTCCATCATCGACAACCGCTTGAGCGACTGATGGGTGGTCGGGAGCTGCGTTCTGAATGATTTCCAGCAAGCGCAAGCGCGTGCGCTGTATTCGTCGCCCGCTCAGGAACAGGCGGCCATCCCGGGTCGGGCCGAGAAGCACAGCGCTCGCCGCCGAGAGGTAAGCGTTGGGATACAGGTATTTGGCGATGGCGTGCTTGAGTATCATGGCCTCGATATCCTCCCCGGCATCGAGATAGATGCCGCGCATTAACTGGACGAGCTTGCCCGTTTCAGCCTGATAGTGGCTGCGGGTTTTATCGATGTTTTCACAACGAGGTGAAGGGCCATTTCTAAAGTTCCCTGAGATACGGGAAAGCTAGCATAATCATCATATTCAAGAGTTTCTAACTTTCCCGTATTTGGTATACGCAAAAGTTAGAATACTTTCTCGGAACGACGGCATTCTTCGGGGCGGGAAATCGAATCACGGGAGAGAACCTGGTCTGCGAGGGCGCGCAGGCAGTCTCAAGGCGTTCATTCTGCCACACCATAATCGGATCAGCCACACGTAGTTCGGCGAGTCCTTCAGCTATTGTAGAGCGTGGGATTATTCGCTGTCACGGGCCAACGCCCGGCCGAAAGCAGCTTCTTCGCCGCCGCCCTGCCTGGTCGAGGATCACCTGCTCGATGAGGGCCGGGCGGCGCTGGATGTAGTCCATGCCGAGTTTGTCGAGCTGCAACCCGACAAGCGTGGCGGAAATCGACCTGGAGGAACCCAGATTGTCGATAGCATAGGCGCCGATCAGATACTTCTTGCTCGCTTCGAGTTCGGCCGCTGTTGGGCCTGTGTCCACCAGCTCGTTGATTGGTTGTGTTATCAGGTCGAGCGTCTCGGCCGCCCTGTCGGCGCGCGTCGACGTCGTCACGACAAGCATGTTGGAATGCTGGTAGCCTTCCAAGCTGGACGAGACACCGTAGGCAAGGCCGCGCTTTTCGCGCACTTCCTGGAACAGACGTGAGGTAAATCGTGAGCCTCCGACTATATCGTTCATCAGCTGTCCCGCGTAGAATTCCGGGTCGTTGCGTCCAATGGCGGGAAAGGCCAGCTGGAGCGAAGTCTGGTGGAGGGCGTATGCGACCTGCGTCCGCTCGGCGCTTCGGGGTGACATCAGGTACGGGGGCGAGCGCCTGTTTCTGAGGCAAATCGCCGAACAGCTGGTCGAGCCTTGCTCTCAGGGCTTTGGCATCTATGTCGCCTACGACCGCCACATGCAGCCCGTCGCGGGCGAAAGCGGCTTTGTGGAAGGCGCTTAGATCGGAGGGCGTTACGCTGGTCAGGCTCCCTTGGGCGGTCTCGAATACGCCGTAGATTCCGCGCCGCCAGGCCAGCTCGGCGATCGCGTGAGGTTCGCGCTCATTGGCAATGATTTCGGAGAGAAGCTGGGCGCGTATGCGGTCGAAAAGTGCTGGTATAGCCGGCTGCGAGTCCCGCCGCCGAGGATGTCGGCCAGTAGTCGAGCGCCTCGGCCTCGCACCAGGGACCGCCCATCGAATGACTCATGCGAGGCGTCTCAAGGCTGTCCGCGATCCAGCGCCAGATCTCCGCCTCGCCCGAGGCGCGCAGAGCTGGCCGGTTGTGCAGGAGCCGTAGGCAATATTCGCCTTCCTTGTTCGGACGTGTAACGCTTGCGTCTCCCGTCGCATTCTACCTGGCTTTCCGAACGTAGCCGTGATGCGAACTCTTGCTGCATATAAAGTCGAATCAGGGGGATTGAGTCATACGATACGGAGTCTTGACTTTGGCAGTCGCTCTGCGACATTACCTATATAAAGGTCGAAAGATGGTGATATGGATCATGCATAGGTCACGGAGACCCGAATGACGGCAGCGCATAAACGCACCTATTCGCGCTACGCGATGGAAGCGCTTGGCCTTTTCGGTAAGACCATCCGGCTGGGCCGGATGCAGCACCGATTAACCGCACAGGAGTTAGCCGAGAGAATCGGTGTTTCACGCAGCACCCTGCAGCGCATCGAGAAGGGCGATCCCAAAGTCGAAATCGGACTGATGTTCGAAGCTGCTGCCATTGTCGGTGTGAAGCTGTTCGATGCCGACGGCAATGGCATCACAGCCCTCACAGGCCGCATTGACGATCGCATCGCGCTGCTGCCGAAGCACGTCTACAAGGCCGGCAAGCAGATCGTCGATGAGTTCTAAGGTCCCCAAGTACGACGAAGCCTATGTCTGGGTCTGGCTGCCGGGCGAGACCGCGCCGGTTGTCGCCGGGCGGCTATATGCCCATGACGGACTCGTCAGCTTCAACTATGGCAGGAGCTTTCGTGAACTGGGCAGCGCGATCCCGCTTTATCTCCCGGAACTGCCCCTGAAGGCAGGCGAATTGCCTTTGCTTCCTGGCCTAACCATGCCGGGATGCATCCGCGATGCTGCCCCCGATGCCTGGGGACGACGGGTTATCCTAAACCGCAAATTCGGTGTGAAGGGCGATGAAATCGCGCGGCTCGATATTTCAGAACTGACGTTCCTGCTGGAATCAGGCTCGGACCGCATCGGCGCGCTCGATTTTCAGTTTTCGCCCACGAATTACGAGCCGCGCGCACTGGCCAATGCCACTCTCGAAGAGCTTGTCCAATCGGCGGAGCGGGTAGAGAAAGGTATTCCGCTCACCCCCGAATTAGATCAGGCGCTGCATCACGGCAGCTCGATCGGCGGCGCAAGGCCAAAGGCGCTGATCGAGGATGACGCCGTCAAGCATGTCGCGAAATTTTCCTCGTCTGCCGACCTTTACAGCGTCGTCAAAGGAGAATTCATAGCCATGCGGCTTGCCGCCTTGTGCGGCATCAGAGCGGCATCCGTCTCGCTCGTTCGCGCCGCAGGCAACGACGTGTTGCTCGTCGAGCGATTCGACCGGATCAAGGTCACGGGCGGCTGGCAACGCAAATCCATGGTCTCAGCGCTGACGATGCTCGCGCTCGATGAGATGATGGCGCGTTACGCCAGCTACCAGGATTTGGCGGAGATCATTCGCCACCGATTCACCGCGCCGTCGGAAACTCTGCGCGAGTTATTCAGCCGCATTGTCTTCAACATACTTTGCGGCAACACCGACGATCATGCCCGCAACCATGCGGCATTCTGGGATGGGGCTAAGCTCACCCTCACGCCTGCGTACGATATTTGTCCGCAGGCCCGCAGTGGCCAGGAGGCCAGCCAGGCCATGCTCATCAGCGGCAATAACCGCATGAGCCGGATAGCGTCCTGCCTTGAAGCCGCGCATCACTTCCTGCTCAGCGCGCCGGAAGCTCTTGCGATTGTTGAAGGCCAGCTCCGATGCATTGCGGAGAATTGGCCGCGTGTTAGCGAGGAAGCTACGCTATCCGGCACAGATCGCAATCTGTTCTGGGGCCGACAGTTCCTCAATCCCTACGCTTTTACGGCGCTGGAAGGAAGCGCCGACGTTCTCCGCGCTCTGGCTGACGAACTACGCAACAGTGTTCACGCCTGATCCGGCGCTGGATTTCGGACAAGCTCGGCAAGCGTAAGACGCCCACAATATGGACAACCCTTGCCGTGCCAGGACGAAGATTGAACAAACGGCTCTTCAACAGTGACAACGTGCACTGCGGAGAGATGTGGAGCTGACATCGCAAAAGCCCAAGACGCGCGACTTCCCGCGATACAACTCCACATAACTGAGCGTCTACAAGCGGTGCAGCCAGCCAAACATCCAGCCATCAAAGCGATGATCGTCTGATCTTTTGCCGATGACATCACGTCGGGGAAGACTTGTTCGAGCGCTTGCCGCTTCATATCGATACCGGCCTGGGCGTAGCGCATCGTTAGTTCAGCCCGAGTGGCCTGGCCATCGACTGATGGTGGCGATGTCAACACCCGCCTTGACGAGGTGGATGGCCGTCGTGTCCCGCAAAGGGCGATGATGGATGCTTTTTTCCGCCAGGGTGGTTCCTTCGCCCGCAGCCATGTGTGCGCAGCAAGTATCGAACACCGAACCGGGTGAGCAGTGTGGGGCGGTCGTTGCTTTGCTCGGCGGGACAGGGCGATACCAGACGAAGGTCACAATCGAAGAGTCAGGATCCCTGAACTCGTGCATCCGTATTGAACATCAGCGAAAACAGAGCGTAATCCCGCTGTCCAGAAGGCGTGCGGCGGTCGATACGCGCCAGGACGCTCTTGATTTCCGGGCTCATCGAGATATTCGACAGGTGCCACCCACGCGCTCTCTTGAAGGGAAGTGTCACCACCAGTTGCAGCGTATCCTAATATTCGGGGTGCTCCGAAATCAGGAACCGCGCAAAGGCATGCATCGCCGCCAGCCTTGCATTGCGGGTCGCAACTGCCACGCTCGACCTCAAGTGATGTGAGAAAGCTGCCCATCCTGTCGGTATTGATGTCGGAGACCGCTTCTTTCAAGAATATCTTCCCGCTCTCCCGCGGCATGAGCCCGTGGCATGCTTCGGCCCAATGCTGTGGATTGATGTTTCTTCATGCCACAACCTCGCTGACGAGACCGCCGAAAGGCCCTTCAAAGCGGTCGGTGGCGATCTCTCGCAGCTTTGGAAGGTAGTGCATTGATTTTTCGTGGAATGGGGACCCTGTTTAAAGGGTGATTTTCGTCCAAACGGGACCCTTTAACGATGGGGTCATCAAGATGCCTCCGGCTTGATCGGAGGCATTTGTGTTTTGGATGTTGGTTTTAGAGACGATTGCAAAGATACGTCGGCTGTCGCTGGTCCAGGGGAAGTCGATCAAGGCGATCTGCCGTGAGCTGAAGATCTCGCGCAAGGTGGTGCGCAAGGTCCTGCGTTCTGAGCAGACGGAGTTCCGCTACGAGCGCAAGCACCAGCCCTCCCCGCATGGGAGCCTGGCGTGAGACGCGGGACCGGCTGCTGTCGGCGAATGCGGCCAAGCCGCAGCGGGAGCGGCTGCCGGTCGCTTCGACGGCTTCCATTGCATTCCCCCGTCGGTGTCGAAGACCTGCACGGTGCGCTTCGACAACAACAAATACTCGGTGCTGTCGAGTGCCGTCGGTCGGCCCGTCGAGATCCATGCTTATGTCGATCGGATCGCATCCGCCAGAGGATGGCGTGGTCGTGGGAGAACACGTTCGCTCCTTTGGCCGCAACGAGGTCGTCTACGATCCCTGGCACACGGCGCGCGCCGTTCCTTAGCTGGGTCCTGCGGTCGGCAATGGAGAAGGTGCGGCGCAGCTCAAGGCGGTTGATGACGTCGACCGGCAGATGGTGTTGATCCTCACCTGGGTGCTGACCGACGGATTGAGCGCGGTCGAGGCCGCCTGTCAGGAAGCCATCGAGCACGGTGCATCGTCGGCGCCGGTGATCCTCAACATCCTGGCCCGCAGCCGCGATCCGGCGCCGGGCACGATCCTTTCCATTCCCCAGGCGCTGAAGCTAGCTCACGAGCGGTCGCCGACTGCGCCCGCTATGACAGTCTCAGGAGGACAAACAGCCATGGAACGCACCGAGGTACTGGAACTGATGGGAGCGCTGAAGCTCTACGGAATGCGCAGAGCCTATGACGAGATCATGGGCGCGTCGCCATCAAGCGACGGCACGAGCCCAGGATTGTCGGTGATCTCTTGCAGGCCGAGATATCGGAGAAGCAGGCCCGCTCCATCAAATACCAGTTCGCTGTCGCCAAGTTGCCGCTGGCCAAGGACATCGACGACTTCGACTTCGCCGACACGCCGGTCACCCCCTGATGCGCGATCTCGCCCGGCGGCGCCTTCGTCGCCGATCAGCGCAACATCGTCCTGGTCGGCCGCCTTCACGGGTCACCCAACTCGCGCGGAAGGTCGACCGCATTGCGACGGGCGCGTGTCGACTTCCCAACAATGTCAGACAGGAGGCACAACGCTATCGGAGCGATCGCATTGCCCGAAACGATTTTCCCAGTTGGCACGACAATTGCGGTCCTATGCGCAAAAGCAAACTAGACCTGAGAGCCGCACCGCATGAATGTAGCCTCCCAATATCTGCCGCTTGTGGCGCATCACGAAGCCGGGCACGCGGTGGCCGCCATCGTTTTGCACCGTCAGGTGTTCGACGACGACCGTGAACTCCCTGCTTTCTCAAGTGTTAGTATTTACCCCGACGCCGGTGACGGAGAGTGCGGTGGTGTTGTCGAAGGCGCGGGTTTTTATTCAGCGCAAGGAGTCACCTCGAAGCGAAAGCCGATTTTCGAGGACGATATGGATCGATATTTGAAACGCGATTGTGCGATCCAAGAGATAGTTGCGTGTCTGGCAGGTCCTTTTGCAGAATCCGCATT
Source organism: Mesorhizobium sp. M8A.F.Ca.ET.208.01.1.1 (assembly GCF_004791315.1). NCBI lineage: Bacteria > Pseudomonadati > Pseudomonadota > Alphaproteobacteria > Hyphomicrobiales > Phyllobacteriaceae > Mesorhizobium > Mesorhizobium sp. M8A.F.Ca.ET.208.01.1.1. The sequence goes on along the minus strand of NZ_SRUT01000002.1, from coordinate 1,235,136 downwards.
CGAAGGCTATCTGGACCCGCGCGATATGGCGATGAATGCGTCCGATGGGAATGACGGGAGCAGCGACTACGCGGATGCCAAGCGAATCTATGGTGAGTTGCGGTTCCTGATGCCGCGCCGCCCCCGTTGGAGGCGGATCGAAGATCGCACGGCCCGGCTAGTACTCGATCACTGGTCAGCCATCGAAGCATTGGCCGCGCATTTGCTGGTCAAGCATGATCTCCAATTCGATGAGGCTCTGACGATTGTTGCGCCGCATCTTCCGCCCATGCCAGCAGCTACGCCGCCAGAGCGTCATCCGCAGCCTGCTTGATCAGCCATTCGATGTGATTTGACCACATCTGCAACACCTCGCGCCTCTCCTTGACGTTGCTAAAGAGATTGTAGATTTCGCCAATGTCTCAGGGACGACGCCTTGTGTTCACTATGTGCTCGATGACGTGTGGCAATACCTGCCGCCTGCCGAGATTTGTCGCGAGCGTCCTGCGCAGATCGTGAAGGGTCCCGTTCTCCAAAGCCACCCCGTCAACATTGACCTTGCCGTCTCGAGCCTTCTTGCCCTTCGCGTAGCCTGAGAAGTGGCTTTTTTTGTTGACCCTGGCAGGGAAAACAAACGTGTCATTAGTCTTCGGTGCCGACTGGGGGACCGACACCGCCAGTGTGGACAGCGGAATAAGCGTAGGCTCTTCGTTCTTCGTGCGGTCACCCGATAGTTCTCATGTTCCGGCTTCAAGGTTGAGTTCAGACCAATGCATCGCGGCAACTTCCGTACGCCTCTGTCCGGTCAGCATGAGCAGCTTGACGATGGAGCCGAACGAATAGCCGATATCGCCCGGTTCGGGCTCACAGCCCGTCCATATAGCCGCCAGTTCGGCATCGTTCACCACTCGCTTGCGCTTGACGATCGGGGCCGGATACCTAATTTTCCAAACCCTCGCGGGAAACCGCGATGAGCCGTTGCGGCGGTTTGCGATACCAGTTGAAAATGCCCGCATATACCAGAAGGCCGTGTTAGCCCTTTGCGGGTGACCCCCGGCGACGATCTTCTTGGTGATGTTAGCAATGTCGGTGTCGATCACATGGTGGATAGAGCGACTCCCGAGGGCAGGCACAAGATACCGGTTCAGGCTGGCCTCGACCAGTGCGGTGTTTTGAGGGTCGTTACTCGGCGGCCTGGAGGTGATCGCCATCGCCGTCCTCGGTATCGTCAGCGCTGATATGCGCCTGATCGGCAAGGAAGGCTGGCAGTTCCGATGGAGCTATGCTGGAATTTGGGCGACGAGGCTGATCAAGCGGCGCTCTGCGGCTTCGTTTCGATGACCTGGATTCCGTCCAGGAACCTGGCACCTGCGATGAGTTTCGGCAACTGATTTTGTCCTTTCAATCGTCGCCACTTCCTGGCCGCGGCCAACAGCTTGAAGACCATCAGCTGGGCGGTTTTCGAGGATAGCGAGCCCTTGGTGCGAACCGTGCGATAGCGAACGGTTGCAAAGACGCTTTCGATGGGATTGGACGTTCGCAGATGATCCCAGTGTTCGGCGGGGAAATCGTAGAGCGCCAGCGACGCATTCTGATCTTTCGTCAGGCAGTCGACCGCCTTGGCATACGCCTCGGCCTCCATCTCGATCGCATGCGCAAGCAATTTGCGCGCGCCGCTGCGAAGTACATCCGTCAGGGTATCATCGATTTCGTCGGGCTGACGAAGGCGAACAATGTGTTGATAGTCTCGTTCATGGCGTATCACTCTCCTTGAGAGGTACTGGCAGGCTTCATCACCCGCCTCGATACGCCGCTCTCCTCAAGCCGCCATCATCCAGTTTCCGCCATGGCTCCCCCTGATTGATCCGCTTCACCTGTGCAACTGCACAGGCTGCCCTAGCGGGGAGATTGGCCTCCAATGGCGAAAACTTGCCGCAGGAGACCCTCCGATGACCGTGCCTATGGCGCCGCCGCTACGACAACTTGCCGACAAGCAGCGTGCGATCCACTGCCGCGCTACTGCGCCTTCAAGGGACGTCTGGATCGCGACGCAGGAGCCGATGACCGTTACGGGATCAATTCCAGGTCGCGCTGGCCGTCGCTGTGCCAGTTCGACGGTCTGGTGGCAATTTGGGCACATCTTCTGTCGCCGACAGTGGCGATGGCTGACGCTTCAACGAAACGGGGTCTTCGACGTCTGCTGCCTTCGCCGATGCTTTGCGAAGTGGCATAATGTTTCGACGCACGCAGGCGCGGGCAGGGGATGTCAGTCATGAATCTCCTGACTGGCGCGGATCAGGCCGATTGGCGGGATGAAAGATCATACGACTACACCGCTGGCCTGACGCTGCGGGAGTGGGCTTGGGAGTTCTTACGCCGCAATCCAGCGTTCCAGCGCGATCTGACCGCTGCGCGCCAGCATTGCAAGACTTGGTCTCTCCAATCCTTTCTCGATATGGTCGCGTCGGCCGGCGACCTGTCACGCTGGGGTGTTCTGTTTCGCGGAGTCTTGTGGCCGCGCTTCGGTCGTATTCTGGTGTCCGCTCTGGTGCGTCCATGTGCTGCCGGTCATTGCGGAACGGTTGCCTGCCTCGTCGCCGACACCGCCGTTCGAACTCTCGGCATTGCCCTGTCGTGCAACCGTCCTGCTGGCGCCCGACAAGAGCCAGCATGTTCTTCTTCGCAATGCGGACCACGCGCTGCAGCTCGCCGTCTCGGGCGCGAATATCCTCCACCCTGTTTGCCTGCATACGCAAGCCATCTGGCCCGCGGTGCTTTTAAAGCATCGACTGAGGGGACTGGAGTGCCTCAATGCTCTCAGTCTAGGGCAACAGTTGCCCCCCCGCTTGTTTGCGCCGGAAAAGCGCGGCGTCCGTTTGTCCTTCGTTCTTCGTGCGCTCGACGGTTCGCTCGCCGGAGCACCTCATCGCGAGCTCGCCGAAGTTCTCATCGGTCAACGGCGCGTCCATGCCGACTGGGCGGATCCTCGCGATCATCTGCGCGACCGCATCCGTCGGGCCGTCTCGCGTGGCCGCGCGCTCATGAATGGTGGCTACAGAGATTTCCTAATTTGAAAAGCGACAGTCCGCGCTGTGCGTCGGTGGATGAACGTTCGCTCGCAGCTGTACCCGTCACCAACAGTTCGCCCGCCGACAGGACTGCATGGCGCCTTGCAAGGTGCGCTCTGGTCTAGCTTGTCGATGCCGCAATGAGATGGGCGAGGGTGCCAAGGCGGTGGTTCATTAGGGCCGGCCTCGACCTGGACGCACATCATTGGTCGGAAAGCGGCGTGCACCGCAATGTCGCCATAGCAGCCAAGATCCTTTGAGTCCGGACCTGCAGTCCTGTTGGACCGGCGGGTGCAACAATATGGAGGGATTTGAGGCCTCACACCGCTCCCTGGTCGACAGCTCGGTCAGACATAGCACCCACCGCTTGATTATGGAAATGGTGTGCCTGGAGTGCAGCGAGTAGCGGCTTGCTGCGCACTGTCCTAAGAACAGCAGTCATGACCCGTCTGGGGGTCTGCAACACGACGATTCAACCGCTTGGGCATTGTCGCATATCCCCACAATGTAGAATGCGCAACAGGGCAAAAGCTGATCCATCGGCGGTTTATCAATGCTTTTTGGCTTGGCACGGCACATGCAACGCAATCGGCAAAAGGCGCACGAACTGAGTGGCCCATCGGCCCTAGGAGCGCTGACTTATGCCCTCCCAAGGCATGTCCGGCCCGGCAGCGAGCTCAGTCTCCTGCCGGGCATCCGTGTTTCAGGTCAACGGCGTTTGGAACTTCCAATTAGGTGGCGGCATTGGCCGCAGGCCGCCCCCCCGGTGGGGCGGAGAGACAGTGCAGCAGGTTTCAAATCCCGCCCATGCAAAGATATTTCATTTCCAGATAGTCCTCGAGGCCATGACGGGAACCCTCCCGCCCGATGCCGGATTGTTTGATCCCGCCAAACGGTGCCGCCTCCGAGGACATGCGTCCCGTGTTGATGCCAACCATGCCATATTCCAGAGCCTCTGCCACACGCCAGACCCGCTTCAGGTTTGAGGCATAGAAGTATGCGGCGAGGCCGTAGATCGTGTCATTGGCCTCGCGCACAACCTGATCCGCATCGTTGAAGCGAATGATCGGCGCGAGCGGCCCGAATGTCTCCTCTTGCGCGACTGCCATGACGCTGGAAATCTCGGTGAGGACCGTGGGTTCGAAAAACGTGCCATTCTTGCCGATACGTTGGCCCCCACATCGTATTGTGCCGCCTTTCGCAATGGCATCTGCGATGTGAGACTCGATCTTGGCCAGAGCATGCCTGTCGACGAGCGGTCCGATGTCTACTCCGGCACCGAATCCGTCGCCAACCGACAAGTGCCGGACTTTCTCCACGAATTTCTTGACGAACTCATCGTGAACGCTCGATTGGACGTAAATACGGTTCGCCGAAACGCAGGTCTGGCCGGCATTGCGAAACTTCGCCTGGATCGCACCGTCAACAGCAGCGTCGATGTCGGCATCATCGAAGATGATGAAAGGTGCGTTGCCGCCGAGCTCAAGGCTAACCTTCTTGATCTGGTCAGAGCACTGACGCATCAGCAGCCGCCCGACCTCGGTCGAACCGGTGAAGCTGATCTTGCGGATCTTGGAATTGGTGCAGAGTTCACGGCCGACGCGATCACCTTCGGACGCATAGATCAGGTTGACCACGCCATCGGGAAAGCCGGCCTGATGGGCAAGGGCGAACATTGCGCCAGCCACGAGCGGCGTCTGTTCAGCGGGCTTGAGCACGATCGTGCAGCCCGCAGCCAAGGCCGGCGAGATCTTGCGCGCCACCATGGAGGCCGGGAAATTCCATGGCGTGATCGTGCCAACAACGCCGATGGGCTGCTTGATCACTAGCATTCGGCGGTCTGTCGAGGGTGCCGAGATCGTCTCGCCATAGACGCGATTGGCCTCCTCGGCATACCATTGCAGATACGCCGCCGCATGCGATACCTCTGACACGGCTTCGGCAAGCGGCTTGCCCATTTCCGCGGTCAGAATCGCGGCGAGATCGCCTGCATGGTCGATGATCAGCTGATGCCATCGCCAAAGAACGTCGCTACGCTCTCGGGCAGTCAACGCGGCCCATCCCGACTGCGCAACATAGGCCTTGTCTACCGCAGCACGTGTCTCCTCCACGCCCATATCGGGAAGCTCTGCCAAAACTTCGCCGGTCGACGGATTGACGACCTCGAACGTCTTATTGCCAACCGGTCTGCCGAGTGCCGGCAGGCGGTCGATGGCTCCAAACAGGTGCGGGGATTTCAGACGGCGGATCATCGGCAGGCACAGGGGCAATACCGGATTCCTCCTCAACGCAGCGAACATCCAGGTCGACAGGCCGTCGGTGTGTATTCTGCACCAGCGGGTTCGTCCTAGGGCCTCGGCAAAGCAGTTGGTAGACCAAACATACGACAACAGTTCCGTTAGTTTGAGTGCCCGCGGTTCATCAGTTGATGGATTGAGCAGCCGGATGTTTGCTTCATCCACCCGCTGCCTGCTGGTGGCGTGCGAGTGTATTCTGCAAAAGGCGGCATGCATGCTGAGGAGCGCCTTTTCGGCGAGAGGCCCCTGGACCGCCAATGCCGCGCAAGGCCCGCGAAACGACTCCGCGGGTCTGCATGATCTGCTTGGCCCACCGGCCTCCATATTCGCTCTTCCCACGAGAAGCCCCAAGGAAGAAGGAAGGCGAGATGAGTTTCTTTACTCATCCTTGCCGCCCAGCGGCGGGCCGACCACCAAAATGGCGGGCTCGGCCGAAAGCAGCTTCTTGGCCGCCGCCTTGACCTGTTTGAGCGTCACCCGACCGATGCTGCGGGCGCGACGCTGGTTGTAGTCGACGTCGGCATTTTGAATCTGCAAATCCAGGAGCCGGTCTGCAATCGAGCTGGTCGAGCCCAGACGGTCAATGGCATAGGTGCCGATCAGGTGCTTCTTCGCCGCCTTGAGCTCGGCCCCGGTCGGTCCTTGCTGCGCCATCTGCTTTACCACCTCTCGCACGATGCTCAGCGTTTGGGCGGCGCAATCCGAGCGTGTCTCTGTCGTAACCAGAAGCTTGTCAAGGGTCAGTTCAGAGCTGACGTGATAGGCAAGGCCGCGTTTTTGGCGTACCTCCTCGTAAAGGCGGGAAGTCAAGTATGAGCCGCCAAGGATGTCGTTCATCAGCACGGCGGCGTAGAAATTCGGCGCGCTACGCTTCACGCCAGGCCAGGCCAACGTTAGCGAAGTCTGCGGCAGGTCGTAGTTCTCCTCCACCAGTTGACCGAGTTTCGGCGCGACATCGTAGACGGGGACGAGGGTTTGTTGCTCAGGCAAATCACCAAACAGCTGGTCAAGCCTTTCCCTCAACGTGTTCGCGTCAATGTCACCCACCACGGCAATATGGAGCCCGTCGCGAGCGAAAATGGCCTGGTGGAAGGCGAGGAGGTCGGACGGCGTGATGCCGGCGAGGCTCTCTTTTGTGCCTTCTCCCGGCCTTGAACAAGGATGCGCGCCGTAGATCGCGCGCAGCCATTTGCGCTGAGCGATTGCGCCAGGGTCTCGCTCGCTGCCGACGATGCCGGAGACAATCTCGGCGCGGACGCGATCGATCGGCCCCTGGTCGAAGCGCGGCGCGTTCAGCGCGAGCCGAAGCAGGCCGAACGCGGCGTCCTGCTTTTTGGAAAGCATGCACACCGATCCGTAGATGTCGTCGCTTTGCGCGTCCAAACTCATTTCGGCGCCGGCATCGTCGAGCTTCACCTGGAAGGCATCGCTGTCGTAATGGCCAGCGCCTTCGATGAACAGGCCGGCCATCAGTTTGGCCATCCCCTCCTTCCCGACCGGGTCCTGCGTGGTGCCGCCGTTGAAGGCAAAGCCGATGTTGACGATTTCCACTGTGTGGTCCTCCACCAGCCAGGCGATGATGCCCTTTTCGGACTTCACCTCCTGGATGTTCATCGCAGCATGGGGCTGAGCGCCGAGCGTCATCTCTTGATTCTCCGTCTTGGGCAAGAGATAGCCCGTGGTCGAACGGTCGAACGCGAGATAGCGGGCGGCAACTGCTTTGATTTGCGCGGCGGTAACCCTGCGGATGCGAGACGGCCGTTCCTCGACATCTTTCACGGTGCCGCCGGTGGCCAGCGTCGAGCCGTAGATGCAGGCGAGGTCGTCCTGGTCGTCTTCGGCAAAGATCATATCGCGCACAAAGCGCTCCTTGGCCTTGCCCAGTTCCTCGCTGCTGACACCATCCTTGGCAATGCGAGCGACTTCGGCAGCGGCCGCCGCTTCGAGATCGGCCAGCTTGGCATCGCCGCGCGGCGCGCCATAGATGGCGAACCTGGTGTCGTCGAGCATGGTGCCCTGGAAATAGGCGCAGGCGCTGGAAGCGATACCTTGCTGGACAGCGAGCGCCTGGTAAAGCCGGCTGCGGTTACCGCCGCCGAGGATTTCGGACAGCAGGTCGAGCGCTTCGGCCTCGCCCGGCTTGGCGGTATGGTAAGACGGCACCACCCACTGCGTCGAAAAACTGGGCACGCTGACGCGGGCGTCGGAGAGCGTGACGGTGCGCCTGGTGTTCTGCTCGGGCTCAACCGGCCGGATGCGCGGCGGCAGGTCGGGCCCGCGCGCCACCTTGCCATAGGTCTTCTCGGCCAGCACCTTCACCGTTTCCGGCTCGACATCGCCGGCCACGATCAGCACGGAGTTGTTGGGCCAGTAGTATTTTTCATAGAAGGCGGTGGCGTCGACGCGGTTCAGCTGCTCGATCTCCTGCATCCAGCCGATGATCGGGATGCGATAGGGCTGGTTCTGCCACAGCGTCGCGTCGATCTCCTCATGGAGCACGTCCTGCGGGTTGGTGTCGGTGCTTGAGCGGCGCTCCTCGATGACCACGTCGCGCTCGGTCTTGACGACATCGTCGGTGAGGATGAGGTTTCGCATTCGGTCGGCCTCGAAGCTCATCATCAGCTCGAGCGCCGACGGCGCCACTGTCTGATAGAAGGCGGTGTAGTCGGAGGAGGTGAAGGCGTTGTTGGAGCCGCCGATCTCGAACACTGCGCGGTCGAATTCGCCGCCCGCATGGTTGGTCGTCGCCTTGAACATCAGATGCTCGAAGAAATGGGCGATGCCGGATTTGCCCGGCGGCTCGTCGGCGCTGCCGATCTTGTACCACACCATGTGGGTGACGATCGGCGCCCGGTGGTTGGGAATGACGACCACCTCCATGCCGTTGTCGAGCACGAAATCCCTCGCCTTGCCGTCCTCCCATGCGACGGGGATCGGAGCCGGCCCCGCGCCGACCAACTCGGACGCAACGGACGTCCTGCGAAGCCCATGAGTGCGGGGCTTGCTTGGTAGTTCTGGTAGGGAGAGTGGGGTTATGGGCTGCGTTCCTGGCAAAGTGATCTGTTCCTCATTTTGAAGGATCTATGTCTCCCGAACGCCTATTGGGAGAAAGTGGATCGGCACGCGACGCCGAGCCACATGAGCCGTCAGCGTGTTGCTGGGCCTGACGCGAGCCTCATCTTTGGATGCGTCCGGGAAACTTTCGGCATGGTGAGGCCATGGGAAGTCTGCTCGTTATCCATTGGGTGTTTGCGGATACCTGAGCATGCCCCGTGCCAAGTAAGAAAGCCCCGATTCGCAAGGTTTGATCCAACCTTGATACTTGCGATATCCGACATTGTCGGGCATCCGACAGAAAGCGCCTTTCGCCGGCGCGCCGGCTATGACGCTCGCCTCCTCCGGCGTGACGACGATCCTTTGGCGGGCGCCGCGCACACCGATCTGCCCGCCTATCAGCACCGCGACATCGAAGGACAGCGCGATCGTGACTGGATGGGTCTTACGCAAACATGCAGCAGTGCCACCGCGATCAGGACTTCATCCGCCCCACAAAGACCCGAGCGCGAGGGACGACGTGTAAGGCAACATGTCATCCTCGATAATGATGCCGCGCATAAAGAGGTAAGGTCCCTCGTCGTACCGGCGAGCCCCTTCGCTGGGTCTCGCGAGGGTCTGGTTTGCGAACGTCGACCGACAGCATCACGGCATGGGCGGCCCCATCGGTAGGCAAGCATTGACCGTGCCATCAGCGTTGAGGCAGCGCAGAGCCCAATTTCCCGGTGCCAGCCGGTACGTTGGAGCTTCAACTGTGGCCAGCCAAGCGGGCCGAGGCCGTGAAACTCCTGATACCCTGGACCGTCCGGATTGCAACGCACGACGCCTTGGTCTCGCGCCAACGTCCATTGACGCTCAGCGAAGCATCATGCGGACGAGCTGGGAAAGCTTGGCCGGGCCGGCGCCTTCCCAGGCGCACGGGACGCGCGACGACCCATGTGGACCTTGGATTTCACTACGCACTTACGCTGCTTTGGCCTTGTCAGCAGCCTGAGCATAAAGCGTGCTCAGCTTTCAGGGCGAGCCTCTTTCATGTTGATAGCATCTGTCGTCATTCAGGATCGCCCCATTTTCGCATGCCGCTTGCAGCTTTCAGACTGTTGTCAGCCAGGGCCGCCATAAAGGGTCTCGTTTAACGCATTCGGGAGGCTTCATGACTCGACCACATTAATTTCGGGCGGTTCGCCGGCGCTCCGAATGGCACTTAACACCAGATCCTCTCCAAACCCGTGATGATCCAAGAGGAAAACGAAAAATCCCTAAATCAGAAAAAAGCACCGATACGGTCGGCTCCAGGCTGATGAAATTGCGGTCTCACTGGCCACGCACGATACTTGCGATGGCGATGGCCATTGCAAAGGCCGGTCAAGCACCCAAGACGCTGACAAGCACGCCTCCGACCAAAGCTCGATCGTTGGCAGCCTTTCTAGCCGTATACTTGGGGCATTTTGGGCCGGCGATCCGGACGCCGATTAAAACCTGCCGGTCGTCTAAATGGAATGGTTGGTCCGGGTCCTTACTGGACCTGCGCCAACCCGATCGGGCCGGCGCACAGGGGCACCCAGACAATTGGACACGTCGCCTTTGCGCGGCGGCTTGCACTTTCTCGGATGGCCTCTTTTCTCCCCGGGCGAAATCGAGCGAGCGGTGAGGCGGAGCCTTCGATTTTGCCGATCATGTCGTGTCGCTTCGATCGAACTGCTCAGACGATGATAGCGGCATTGATTGCCGCGGCCGAAATGCGTTGTGTGAAGTACGATTTCTACGCCGTATACATACTGCCGTACAGTTCGCCATGTCAGCAGCCTTGCCAGCAATCCGCCCTGTGTCCAAATGTCGTCGAATTCACCGGTGTCATTGAGGAATTCGTATGATCGCCTCGAAACCATCATTGCGACCGCGGGCGGGCGACGCAAGCTCTAGACTGCCACCGATCCGCTGGATAACCATGTTAGCGATATGTAGACCAAGGCCTGAGCCCGCAGCAGGAGTAGCACCACGACTAAATCGCTTTGTAAGCCCTTCGAGGTCGGGGAGGGGCACCACCGGTCCGGCGTTTGCAATAGCGATGGTTCCATCAGTTTGGACGGAAACTGTTGTCGGAACAGTGGGCAGTCCATGTATCAGCGCATTCTCGATCAGGTTACGAAGGAGGATCCCAAACGCATCGACATCCACTTTGCGCATCAAAGTGGGGCAGCCGTCGACGTTAAGATGCAGGCGTCCGGCATATTGCGGCTTTTTCCTCAGGTCGTCGATTTCCAGCCGAACCGATCGGACAAGATCGATCGCGTGATCCGCCATGCCAACCCCCGATTCGGCTTGAGCGAGCTGAAGCACTTTTTCGACAAGGCGGCCAAGGCTCGACAGCGCTTGCTCGATGCCGCGCGCACGCATTTTGGCCGACCCATTGGGAAGCTCGGCCACTAATCTCTGCATCTGAGCGATTGAACCTGCGATCGGCGTGCGCAGTTCATGCGCACTGTTTGCGGCGAACTCGCGTTCGGCCTCGAGAGCCGCCCGCAGACGATCGAGAAGCCGATTGACGGATGCCGCGATTGGAGCCAACTCTGCCGGGAAATCGCCCAAGTCCATTGGTGACAGATTGCCGCCGTCGCGCGATCCGATCTGCTGTCGCAGTACCTCGATTGGCCGCAGCGAGCGCCGGATCACGATCCACCAAACAGCTAAGCTAAAGGGCAGGAGCACGAGTGTCGGAAGGAAGACAAAAAGTGCGCCCTTCGCGATTGTGGTACGGCGGCCATGAAGCGGTTCGGCCAACTGATGATACACGCCGTCTTGGATCTCCTCTGTGTAGACGCGGTAATCAGCGTTTCCCCAAAAGCCGTTACTCAGGGGAGCATCAGGGAAGGGCTGCTGACCCTCTTCCGGTTCAGAAATAAGCACTATCCCGTACTTATTAATAACCTGCTCACGATAGGTAAAGTACTTTTCGTAAGTGGGAAAGTTGTTATTGTATTGATCAACGTGTTTTCCATTCAAGACCTTGATCAGCTCTGGTTGTCTGTACTTTGCGCTCCCCTGGAGCAAGTCATCCGAACTTTCGTTTACATAATTGCAAAAAATGAACGCAGCCATGGTTGGGGCGGCGATCCAAACCAGGAGCGTTGCCCCGCCTAACCACGATAGCAGCTTTCTCGTCATGCTGTTCGAGTTCGTCATGTGACCACGAGCCTGTATCCGGAGCCACGCACGGTTGCTATTCTATCCCCGCCGATCTTCTTGCGGAGCCGGCTGACATAAACCTCCACTGTGTTGCTCTCGAACTCCGAATTGAATGAATAAAGCGCGTGCTCGATCCTCCCCTTTGAAACGACCGAACCGGGCTGGCGTAGAAGGCAGTCGAGCACCGCCCATTCGCGTCCAGACAGGTGGACCTCCTGCCCGTCGCGGAAGAGGCGTCGCTCGGCTGCCTGTATGGAAAGCGTCCCAACCGAAAATTGCGGCTCCGGAAAATGCCCTTGGCGACGTGCCACTGCACGGATGCGTGCCGAGAGTTCCCCCAGATCGAACGGCTTGACCAAATAGTCGTCGGCGCCAGCGTTGAGCCCCTCGATGCGATGCGAAATCCGATCGCGGGCTGTCAGAATGATGACCGGCGTTGTATCAAGCCCCTTGATCAGCTCCCGCAGATAGTCGATGCCATTGCCGTCCGGCAGGTGAACGTCGAGCAAAATAACGTCGTAGCCGGCCACAGCTGCATGACCGCGCGCTCCGGACAGGCCCTCGGCCCAGTCGACCGCGTGGCCACCAGCCACCAAATGATCGTGCACAGCACTTCTAAGGTCGTCGTCGTCTTCAATGAGCAGTATTCGCATCAGGCTGCCGAGCTCCGGTATGAGGGCAAGGCTCCTGCCTTATTGATCGAAGCTGACAGTAGGCTGAACCGGCGCCAGCGAATATCTGGGGGCTTTCAGGCTGCTGTCAGCTACAATTGCAAGAAAGGGGTCGTTAACAAAGCCAAACGAAGAGCCCCTATGAAACCCCTCCTGATCTCGGCACTTTTGCTCAATGTGACCACCGGCGGCTGTACACTGGTTGGCGGGCAATTCGACGTGGCGGTCAACGAATGGCAGCCGCGCCACGCGTCAATGTCCAGGCTTGAAACTGACAGGTGTCTTAAATACGAGGGCACCGTAGCGGGTGCCTCCAGTTATCGAACAGTGCCTAGCAGGTCAGAAGTGCACTTTGACCATAGGGGTCGTCCGTATTTTCGGCGCTCGCGAACAGAGTCGACGGTCAATCGATGCGCCACTGCCAGAGTCTGGAACGGTCAAGTGTTTGTTATCCCCCGTCCGGGCCATATTCTCTGCCGAGGACCAAGAAGGCCCTATTTTCGGTGCCCACGAACAGAGCCAACGGTCAATCGATGCGCCACTGCCAGGGTCTGGAACGGTCAAGTGTTTGTGATCCCCTGTCCCGGCCGTGTTCTCTGCCGAACTCGCCCTTGTAGTCGGCACACCAAAGATCGTTAGGGCGACAGCCGTTTGAAAGTGGTGTCCCCGTCGCCCTGTTGCGCCTGCGCTTGCGGCGCTCGACCATGCCGTGGCGGTCGAGCACGGCATGCACGGTCGAGATCGCGGGCCGGTGCACATCCGGATACAGCCGGGCCAGCCGCTCGCGTATCTTCGGCGCACCCCATGTCGGCTTGTCTTGCTTGAGGCGCACAATCAGCTTCTCGATTTGAAACGGAAGCTGATTGGCGTGGCGATAGGGCCGCCGCGATCGGTCCGTCAGCCCCTCCAGGCCGCTGTCGTTGTAGCGCGTGAGGATCTTGTAGCCGGTCTTGCGCGAGATATCGAACTCCCGGCAAAGCACCGCCATCTTCTCGCCGTCCAGCAGCCGGGCGACGAACTTCAGCCGCTCTTCCATGACGTTACACTCCTTCCAAGGCACCTTGCTCTCCTTGCAAAGGGCCGAAAGTTTAACCCATCTATCCGGAATGAACTGTCACCCATCTCTCGGGAAGGGCAGTCATGGCCAAGGCAACTGGAAGCCGAATTTTCTTTTAGAGTATGAATCAGCGCCGTCTGCCGAAAAGCGCGTCCACGATCTTCCCTTTTGAAACGACCGTGCAGGGCTGGGGCAGACGGTAGTCGAGCACCGCCCATCCGCGTCAAGTCAGGTAGACCTCCTGCCCCTCGCGGAAGAGGCGTCGCTCGGCTGCCTGTATGGAAAGCGTCCCAACCGAAAATTGCGGCTCCGGAAAATGCCCATGGCGACGTGCCACTGCATGGATACGCGCTGAGAGTTCCCCCAGATCGAACGGCTTGACCAAATAGTCGTCGGCTCCAGCGTTGAAGCCCTCGATGCGATGCGAAATCCGATCGCAGGCTGTCAGAATGATGACCGGTGCCGATTCAAGTTCCTTGATCAGCTCCCGCAGATAGTCGATCCCATTGCCGTCCGGCAGGTGAACGTCGAGCAAAATAAGGTCGTAGCCGACCACAGCTGCATAATCGCGCGCTTCGGACAGGTTCTTGGCCCAGTCGACCGCGTGGCCACCAGCCACCAAATGATCGTGCATAGCACTTCCAAGGTCCTTATCGTCTTCAGTGAGCAGTATTCGCATCATGCTTCCGAGCTCCGGTATGAGGGCAAGGCTCCCATCTTATTGGTCGAAGCTGACAATAGGCTGAACCGGCGGCAGCGAATTATTTGGGGAGCTTTCAGGCTGCTGTCAGCTACAACTTGCAAGAAAGGGGTCGTTAACAAAGCCAAACGAAGAGCCCCTATGAAACCCGTCCTGACCTCGGCACTTTTGCTCAATGTGACCCCCGGCGGCTGCATCAGCAAATTGATTTGGGAAACAGGCGCGCCGGTTCTAATGACCGACGCAGGCCGAGGTCTGGAACAGCTGGACCAGCGAACGGCGTCTTCGGTTTTTCAGGCAACAGCCACATGGAAGAATATGATTGGCTCGACCATGCGCCGAGCTTTGTCGAACGGATTGGTCGCGGGCGCACCACCACAGATTATGGCAGGTTTACGCCCTGGCCTTGACACCCGGGGTGATCGTCACCGGCGGAGCCGCGGCGTACTGATCGGATATCCAACGTCGCTGAGTCTCTCGTCGGTGCAGTGGATCTCTCGGCTTAGCCATCATGCAAAAAACGACGGTTCCGCGACACCACTTTTCAGGTCCGTGACACAGGCTTTGTGAGCCGATCTGTTGTTCTTACCCCAGGCTAATGGCTGAACAGCTCTGTCGCCGGCTCGATGCGCCAGATGGCGCGATGTTTTGAACCCTTTCACGAGGCGACGGCAGCAGCCGACCGGCTCTCCTATCGCGGCTCCCGCGATCCACACACCCAACAAGGGAATCTACCATGGTAATGAAGGCACCGGTTGCCGACGCTAGGAATGGGTCGGTAGTAGATCGGCTGGTCGGCATCGACCTCGCTCGGGGCCTGGCTGTCTTCGGGATGTATGCCGCCCATCTCGGTCCCGACCCCGGCGAAGGAGGACTAGTCGGGTTTCTGATGGAACTAACCCATGGGCGGCCGTCGGCCCTGTTTGCCGTATTGGCCGGTTTTTCAATCCTCCTGATTACAGGTCGCAAGGCGCCGAAGTCGGGGATAGCCGGTAGACAGGCCATCGCCAGAGTCGCAATTCGTGCCCTTGTTTTGCTCGCGCTTGGCTCAATCCTGGGCTGCCTCGGTACCCAGGTCGAAGTCATCCTAGAATACTACGGAATTTGCTTCTTGTTGGTATTGCCGCTCCATCGGCTCAGCGCATATCAGCTGGGCTTGATCGCTGCCGCTACGGCATTAGTTCTCCCGCAAGTCCGTTCCTCCCTTCTGTCGGTTGCCCCCAACCTCCTCGACCCGGTCTTCAACCTCATGGTCAACGGCTACTATCCCGCGGTGACCTGGGTTCCTTTCCTCATCGCTGGCATGGCCATCGCGCGCCTTAATCTTAATACGCTAGCAGCGCATTGGCGCCTTGGTCTGGCGGGGGTCGCGCTGGCCGTGTTGGGCCATGGGGGATCCTTGCTCGCGCTGAGTTCCCGCGCTTTGACTGAAACCTCCTTGTGGTGGTCTGACGTTGACGGCGCTTTTGAGCCTTCCAAGTCGTCATTTATAGTCAAGTCGTCATGGATAGCCGCACCTCATAGCGAAACGACGCTTTCGATCGTGGGCAGCACCGGTTGCGCAATGATCATCTTGGCGGCTTGCATGCTCGCTGTGGATGCGCTCCCGCGTCTGCGAAAGCTGGTCTGGCCAATAATCGCAGTCGGCTCGATGTCTTTGACGGCCTATGTGCTGCACATTGCGGGAATAGCCTATCTTATGAAGATAAACATTTTCAAAGACGAGAGCCTGTCCACGCTCTTTGGCTTCGTTGTGGTTATCAGCACTTTTGCGGTGCTTTGGCTGCGCGTCTTCCAGCGAGGACCGGTGGAAGTGCTGATGGGTAGGGTCGCAGATCTCGCGCGTCACATCCGCTGAGCACCGCCGCGCCCCGGCCTCCCGATCACATTACGGACAAGGTGGGGCTTTGTCCAAAGCTTGTTCGCGGCAGGGGAGGGTACTTCCTCCCACCCTGCCGCCTTGTTGATGGAAGCTAAAACGGTCGCGCAGGCGCTAGAGTTGCATCGGCATAATCAGCTTAAACTCGCGAAGTTAAACCCGCGGTTGGTCTATCTCGGCCCGCCTCACCTGAAAGGCTAAGGTATCCGTTTCGGTCAAGGGTTTTAGGGGCCATTTTCGCTGCGCCTTGAGGAGAGCGTTTGCTAGGATGAGGAGCTTTCGCAACAAGATGATGACCTTTGCGGGTTTGCCTGCCGCCTTTAGCGCCTGGTATTTTGCCTTGAGGTCGGGGTTGAAGCGCAGGGCGAAGGCCGGGCATGTAGAGGGCCTGGCGAACATTGGCCCGGCCGCCCCGGATGAAGGCGCGGCCGCTCCATTTTGCCGAGGCCGGCGAGGCTTGCGGCCTTTGGTTCCGAGTTCCGGCATGTCGATGGTGAGTGTGCAGGCGGTGGCATCCGATGCGCCATATGCTGGTCAGGATTTCGCGGCGCTGGACAGCGTCGGGATCGGCTTTCATGAGGGTAAGCATCGTCTGATCGATATCGCTGAGTTCACGTGGATCTGCTTCCAGCCACTCGTTGTTGTGGCGCCTGAGCAAGGCAAGCGGTCAAGGTCTGGCTCTGGTGCTGGCTGCGGTGCGATCCCCGCACGGGCCAGGTGCCGATCGTGTCGACGATCCACCTCGCCGCGGCCAGAGAGCTGCTACTCTCTTCCGCTGTTCATTCTGGCCTCTTCGCAATGAATGTCATAAAATCACCTGTCGCAATTAATGGTTTTTGATTTGGCTCCAACAGCTGGCAGATATCGCCGAGAGTTCCGCAGAGAGCGTCGAAAGTTTTGGCCGCCTTCTTCCGCAGCCGCGCCTTGAGTTTTGAGCAGACCTGTCTTGATCGGGTTGAGATCGGGCGAGCATGGCGGCAGGATCAGGAGCCAGTGCCCCTTTGGCCAACCAGTGGGCGGCGCGTACCTTGCCGACAATCTGGGGTTCCGAACCCGACAGTTGGTTTTCAACCCGACAGTGGCCCGCCTCAGAGCAGGCTACCGCCCTTCGGAGCAGGCAGAAGCTAATCGAGGTTCGCGGGTTCCGGTTTGAATGTGCAGGTCGCTGCGCGCCTGATCTTTCGGTCTGGCGGCACATGACAAAAACCCTCATTTTGGCCGACGATACCCGGTCAGGAGCGGGTATCGCAGTCGAGAAGCGACCCGAGCACGTCCACAAGATGTGCCGAGTTTGCAAGGTGTGTCATTGTTTCTGTCAACGTTCGAGCGACAGGGCACGACGAAACGTCTGGCATACGCCTCGTCTGGCACGCGCCTCGCATATGTTGCAGTTGCTGCTGGAGATCAGGCGATCGAGTGGGCCTTGCAATTTTCCGATTTTGATGCGCCTAAAGTCTCGTGTACAAATCAGGCTGGCGTGAATGGCCTGCCTAAGTTGCGACTTATTACAAAGGAATGGATATGGCGACTGGAACGGTGAAGTGGTTCAACAGCACGAAGGGTTTTGGTTTTATTCAGCCTGACAACGGCGGTCAGGATGTCTTTGTCCACATTTCCGCTGTTGAACGAGCGGGCCTGTCGACCCTTAATGAGGGCCAGAAGATCAACTACGAGGTGGAACAGGATCGCCGCACGGGAAAGTCCTCTGCAGGCAGCCTCAGCAAGGTTGGCTAACGGTCCGGGAAAGCCTTGGCAAGGTTCGTCATCGCCGGAACGCATTGACGGCTCGAAACCCGGGCCGGAGCATGCAAGTTAATGCCGCGGCAGGGATTGCTGGAGCCATCATGAATTACTCTGGAAATGAGGCTCTTGGACGGGAAAGGCGGGGCTCATCCCCGCCCTTTGATTCCGCGCAGATTGGGCCAACGGCTGCTGCGCGTCCGAACGACTGTTAATACGGATTTAGGCTGCGACCTTCTTGCGGGTCCGTTTCGCCGGCGCCGTGGCTGGGGCTTCCGGCTCTTTCGGTTTGCGGCCGAGTCCCATGGTCTTGGCCAAGGCGGAGCGCGCAGCGGCGTAATTCGGCGCCACCATGGGATAATCCGACGGCAGACCCCATTTGGCGCGATATTCGTCTGGGGTCAGACCATAGTGCGTCGCCAGATGGCGCTTTAGCGATTTGAATTTCTTGCCGTCTTCAAGGCTAATGATGTAGTCCGGTTCGATCGACTTTTTGATCGGGACAGCAGGTTTTTTTAAAGGCACAGGCTCTTCTGCCGGTATGAGTCCAGCCGTGCCGTTTAGAGCCCCGTGCACTTGGGCGATCAGGGCAGGAAGCTCCCCCGCCGGGACGGGGTTGTTGGAGACGTAGGCTGATACAACATCGGCAGTGAGCTCGATGAGGATGTCGGTCTTGTGGGGTTCTTCTGTCATAAACTTCTCCGGGCAGCTTGAAACACAGTTGGGCGAAGTGTCGCTTCATAGTGGCGGTTGCCGCTGAAAGCAAATGGATCGACGGGTGCGCTGCTCCTCCACCATTGAAGTCTCGGCGACGCATCCCGTCATCGTCCATCGCTAAAGGCAGCGTATTGAATTATGGGAGCGGTCGCGCCCGCCCCACCATAGCGATACAGCAAGACAATCAAAAAAGCCGGTCTTTGCTTGGCCCCAAATCTTTTCTCCTTTCGTGAACGCTGAGCTGCCAAGCTGCTACAGTTCACCTCGCGGGGCAACCGTGCACAACACAGGAGTCGCCCGAGCGATACATTCTTCACTTGCCGCTTATCAGCGCTGGTGATTGCACTTTGCAGCCTGCCTCCGGACCCGCAGCGCTCACGCTGTTGGTTTTGCGCCTGCAGGCGTCGGAAGTCGGATCGCCGCAGCTAATTTCCTCAGGCGGACGAATTCAACAAATCGATTGTTTGGATCGAAGGCATCCACACCATCGATGCCTCTAGAATATGATCCAGCTACAATCACCGTGCTGTAATGGCCGGGACGGCCAGCACAAGCGCGACACGATCCGGCGGGTCCATCGCTGCGTTACGTATTCATGGCTACTGCATCGGGCGCTCGGTCGACCGCCTTAAGCCAGGTCGCCGCATTGCGAGACGGTGACCGGCGAGGGAGAGGGCGCTCTGGCAACGAAGCGAGGCGGGTGGCCTTGCGGGTGGCCGCGTGATGTCATCCGGCTCTCCTGCCGATCTCTGCCGGCCAGATCTGGAGCAACTGTTTTGCATAGATATGGCTCTCTTCAGGGGGCCATCTATGATGGGAGCCGAGCGCGTGTTCGAGCCGGGGAACAGGCTGCGCATGCACTGTGCCCACCTATTGCGATCGTGCTAACCTTGGTTGTTCGGACTTGCCGTTAAAGGCAAGCGACAGATTGAAGTTATGCTGCACCATCTCATTGCCTGGCTCGTTTTCGAGAGCTCGCCGATACAGGGCCTGTGCCGCGTCATGCCGCCCCTCAATGTCCAAAATCACGCCCTTCGCATTCAATGCACGTACGTTTCCTGGGGCTGCAACCAAGACGCTGTCGAGCACCTCAACCGCTTCGTGCGGGCGCTTCTGGCCCACCAAGGCATTTGTAAGTCGTATCGCCGCATCAACATTGTCCGGGTGCTGCTTCACCTCATCCCGCAAAGCCCGCTCTTGAACATCCTGACCAACTTCGCGCAAAATGCGTTCGCGCATAGCCGGATCGATTTGATCGGCGCTGAGCAACTCGGGGGAAGATGTCTCCTGCACGGAAAGAGCCGGCTTTTGCCAGCTGGCGCAACCGCCCAAAGGCAGAATGGCGAGTACGGCAAAAAGAAGTGAGTTCCGGCGCAGAAACATAGGCGATGGAGAAACTGTATTACTATTCATGTTATCTCTCAGTTATCGGGGAGGCGCGTGGCGTTCAGTTAGGAAAGGTGGGACTACTCTAACAATCCGCTGTTCGATCCGTGCGGGAGTGTGACGGATCCTGCGGGGCGAATTGTAAAGTCGGAGGCGAGGTCTTGATACGACAGCACGGCGAGATCAACCCCGTTTCGCGTCAGAAAGCCGCGGACGAAACGTCGGACATCCATCGACGTCAACAGAATAGGGCGGGTTTGACCCGGTTCTGCGTTCGAAAGGACCTGACGTATCTGTGATAGCATCGCTTCGCTTTGCCGATCCTCCAGTGCGAGATAGGGGCCTGCATCCGAATCTCGAACCGCGCCACGCATCACATCCTCGCTCTCGCGCTCGACGACCAGGGCGGACACGATGCCCTCCGTGTTGGCATGGCGGTGGCAGATCTGTCGCTTCAAACCAGAACGGACATATTCCGTCAGCAGGGCAACGTTTTGCTCACGCTCGCTCCATTCGGCCAATGCCTCCAACACGAGACGGGTGTGGCGGATTGGGATACCTTCCTCCAGGAGGCGGCGCAGAACATCGGCAATCCGAGGAATCGGCGTCGTGCGTAGCACCTCTTTCACAAGCTCAGAATATTCCTGCTCCATTCGGCCCAGGAAATGTCGGGTCTCTTGGATGCCCACCAATCGCGGTGCGTAGCGGGTCAACGCTGCATGGACGCGCAAGGCGAGGAGTTCGCCGGGAGCCCTATGCTCCGTGCCGGCGCCCGTAAGGGCCTTTGCAGGGGTATGTTCAACCGGGAGTCTGTCCGTTTTCGGCTCACGTCTAAGGGGGACACCGCTCGAGTCGACGTGCGCTACATCGGCTCGGAGCGCCATCTGGTTTGGATCTAAGGCGTCCTGTTCGACTGGCACGCCCTCGACATCAATTCGGAATTGCGATTCAGGCAGCTGCTCGTCAACCAAGACAGGGATGCGAGGAACGATAATGCCCAGATCGGCTGTGACCAGGAGCGAAACGCGCCCAATATGTTTTTGCAATTCGGCTTGATCGACCGCCTGCATAAGATCTGGCGCTAGAAAAAATGCGATCGGGAATTCCTTCGCAGGCGCGGCTTGCTTAGGCTCCGCTGCAGTTCCACCTTTCGCATCGGCAGTGCCGGCGCCCAGCACATCAGCCTTGACAATGCTTACCGCAGCGAACACTGCGGCCAGCATCAGAAAGACGGGGAGGGGAAACCCAGGAACGAACCCCATTACAACCAGGACGCCGGCCGCCAGTCGCAAGGCTCGAGTGCTGGCCGTGAGCTGACTGACCATTTCTGTACCGAGGTTGATCCTCGCCGTCCCAGTCACACGGGTGACGATGGTCGCCGCAGTAATGGAGAGCAGAAGGGCCGGAATCTGCGATATCAATGCATCGCCTATCGTCAGCAGAGTGTAGTGATGCAGTACCTCGCCGAAGGACATGCCCTTGGAGAGCAGGCCGATCGAAATTCCACCCAGCATGTTGATGCAGATAACCACCAGCCCGGCGATGGAATCGCCCTTCACAAATTTCATCGCGCCGTCCATCGCGCCATATAGTTGGCTTTCCTTCTCCAATTCGGCGCGCCGCCGGCGGGATTCGTTGGCATCGATGTGGCCGTTGCGTAGCTCTGCGTCGACCGCCATTTGCTTGCCCGGCAGAGCATCCAGCGTGAAACGCGCCGCCACTTCTGCCACCCGTTCGGCACCCTTCGCGAGGACCATGAATTGCACCATGGTGACGACCAGAAATATGACGAAACCCACCACGATATTGCCTGAGATGACGAAATCGCCAAAAGTATGAATAATGCTGCCGGCCTCCCCCTCGGCCAGGATCAGTCGCGTCGTTGCGACCGTGAGCGCGAGACGGAATACAGTGGAAATCAAGATAACGCCGGGCAAAGAGGAAAAATCAAGTGGAGTACTGACATACAGGGCAACCATCATCAGCAGTATGGCCAACCCCATATTGAATCCTATCAGGGCGTCGACCACCACGACCGGGATAGGCATGACCATCATCGCGACAGCCAGAAGCAGCATCAACGCAACCATTAAATCCGGGCTGGCCGGCGCACGCTTGATGAAGTCACGCAGGACGTTGGCCATCGAGACACCTTTGCAATCGGTTGAGACTTACTCTGCTGTTACGCCATGAAACGTGGCTTTCGAACTCCGAAGGCGCCTCAGCCTTGGCCAGCGCGTGACCCTGCATGAGAGCCACAAGCAGGCGCGAAATGGCTGGGCAGCAAATGTTTCCAACGCAGCCAGCTTGTCAGCACCGAGCGCGACAGGATGTTTGGCTGGCCATAGAGTGCTGCTTGATGGGGCCTGCGAGCTTTCAATATTGGAGAGCAGCAATGCGGCCATTCCTGCTCAGCAGCACACGGCTGTCCTCAATACGTTCGACCACCCATCCATCAGCCAAAATGGCGCCGACAAAATACTTCTCGCTGTCGATGACAATATATGGTTGGACCCCATGCCACACAGCTTCGACCGCGATTGCGGATGGCGCCTTCTCCTCTTTGATGAGCACTCCGTTCACCAGTGTTAGAGTACCCTTGGTGCGACGATCGAACGATTGCTGAAGCTTCTGCCAGCTGATGACCGATTCAGACGTGACGGTGCCTTCGGCGGTCACAACACCCTTTGCCGACCCAATCTTGACGTCGAGAAGACCCGCTCGATCGACTTCCTCCTGCAGCTCTTGGGCCGCTGCCTCCGTAAGTTCATTGTCAGCGCGGTGACTGATCGTTCTGGACGCGACTTCAGCCCGAAGTGAATTGGGGCTCGATCCACTTGCATTGCCAAGATAGGAGATCGTGCCTGAAAGCGCGCCGATCCCGAGTGAGCTGATTATGACCATGGCGAGCACACCGATCGGTAGGCGCGGTATGCCGGTCGAACCAGGCGGCTCTGCATCCTGCACGGACAAAGCAATGGACATCTCGCCTACGAGCAGGACGACAGGAAGGGGCACAACAACGGACTGGCCTGCGGCGATATTCCGGTTGCCCTCGATACTGAGTCCGGGTGCAAGCGCCTCCAGTTCGATCGACTTGCCAAGAAGAGTTACACGAAGGTGATGCGGTGCCAGTCCCTGCTCGACAAAGACCAAATCGGCATCGAAGCCGCTGCCGATTAAACACTTTTGAAGATCCGTCTTGCCGGTCAGACCGCAATAGTGCCCCGAACGCACTTCGAAACGGAGGGAAACGGCGTCATCCACAGAGCATCTCTCAAACAGGATAGAAGCCGCATGGCAATTGCCATGCGGCTCATTTCGGGACTACGTCGCGTCAATAAGGAGACGCGCTAGGGGGCAGTCTAAAACCCGCTTCCGACATTACGAAACGCGTTCGTCGGCGGCCTTCTTGATGGTCTGGAGATTGGTCGTTAGAGTGCGCAACTGGACACTCCTTTTCGTCGCCTCCAAGCTAACATTGGTTAGTTCCTGCACTTGCGCCTGAAAAGCAGTAGCATCAGCTCCGCTTGTAT
This sequence comes from Mesorhizobium sp. M8A.F.Ca.ET.208.01.1.1, assembly GCF_004791315.1. NCBI lineage: Bacteria > Pseudomonadati > Pseudomonadota > Alphaproteobacteria > Hyphomicrobiales > Phyllobacteriaceae > Mesorhizobium > Mesorhizobium sp. M8A.F.Ca.ET.208.01.1.1. The sequence goes on along the minus strand of NZ_SRUT01000002.1, from coordinate 1,211,866 downwards.
TGCCGGGAGTGCCACTGTTAGTTTTATCGGTATTGCCGGCGCTACTGGTATTGGTATTGCCTGATTTTTTATTATTATCAACTGCAGCCATGATCATTCCTTTTTCTGTTGGAGTTGTGCCGTCAATAACGGCCTGTATGACCTCACGCCGGATTTCCCGCGTCAGGCATCTTCTGTGTCATCCAAAGCTTCATCGGCCTCAGCCATCGCATCGTTCGCGAATTGGAACGCGAACGATCGCAGGATACTTTGGAAGGCTTCACTTTGTGCTGCAGACTGTGAGTTGTCTTGAAGTTGATCATTTGAAACGGTCCGGTTATCCGCCCGATCGTTCCCGCCAGCTGCCTTGCCATCATTCCCACCAGCTGGCTTGCCATCATTGCCATCAGCCGGCTTGCCATCACCAGAATGCTCGGATTTCGAATCCCCATGGCCCTTTCGGATCAAGGAAGTCCCGAGGTTGCCAACTCCACTCCCAATTGCTGCTATCATCAGGTACTCCGGCATTTGCCATTGGCGGCGACGTGTTAAAGGTTAGCCTCGATCAAGCTAAGGGCGGGAGCTTTCGAGAACCTGACGGCTTTTGACAAAAACCGGCCAGCGCAAAAACGTATGCTCTGCAGGATGTTGCTCTCGCATCGAACAGTCGACCACGATCTCGGCTGTTCGGCCAATCCCGCCGTCCACGCATGCCGCGACCGAATGGCAGCCGCAGCAGCTCGTTTGCATCCTCGATGCTGTGGTGTCGAACAGGAGACACGGTCCACGTGCTGCATGACCGCAATGACCGTATTCTTGCTGGCTCCACGGGCGCACGCAACGAGCAGGAACTCGGTCTTTGCATCACCATTCTCTCGCCTGCACATCACGGCCCGGCGCGGTGAGCTCATTGGCTTCGAGAAGGTCGGCGACCGTACGAACATGGGATGGTCTGCCGGCTTTGGGAGGCCGGTGCGGATCCTCTTCTCACCATATCGAAAGCTTGAAGCGGTCGGATTTTCTTGCCCTGTTCGTGAGAACTCCCATCGTCAGCTAATCGTCAGCCAAGCGGTCTATCTAGGCCGGCCGTGCCTGACCTTCGGATCCAAAGGTCCCGTCTCGACACTTTTTGTAACTATAGATCGAAATGGTCCGCGTGATACGCAACGCACACGCTTCTCTGAAGCAAATGTGTGACTTTGTCGGTGGCGAACGAGAGGAGTGACGCATCAATAAAATCGTCAGGCACGTGTCTAGGAAGGGGAGCTAGCCGAGTTGGTCTGATTTCATTCGCTGTTCCTGGAAATCGGCGGACTGAAGCGCTGATAATCTCAGGACATCGATGGCAACGTTGCGAAAGTCCTGTGAGCTCGGGCCAATCTTGGCCTGCTACTGAGAAGCACTTTGGCGGGAACATTACGCCGTCGCGGGTCTGGCTGACCGTGACGTTAACCGAAAGATGCCGCTGGTCTCGTCAGCCGCCAGCACAATAGCAGCACATTCTCGCCTACTACGGAGACGCAATATGAAGGGCATTGGCCGACCACGGAAATCGCAGGCTGAAACTGGAGCCAGCCGCGCGGGGCGGGCGAGCAGTTCCCTTTCGCAATCAAGTCTTGCTGCGGGAGAAGGTGGACAGTCATTCGATTCCGTTGTGGAGCAGATGCGCTCTGGGGACGCCGATAGGAGGCCCTCCTCCCTTCCAGTTGCGCGCGGTCCAGGCGATGCCCGCGAAAGTCTGCCAGGCGCCTCGATTGGCGAAGATCAAATCCTGAACACACCGCGACGTGGAGCCGCTGCGCCACCACGCGGAACCGTAGCGCCACGTGGCGCAGCCGCAAGGCGGCGCGGTTCTCCCTCCATGTCTGAGGGCGAAGCCATGGCGCCGGTCGGTAGCCAACTATCAACCGCGCAGGTGGAAGGCACCAGCTCATCGTCAAATGAAGATATCAGTCCGACACAGCTCAGAATGAACAGTCTTGTTCAACAACTGACTGATTGCGAGGCTGCGGCCAGGAAAACCGACGTCCCCGAGGAGGCGGTGGAGCTGATCAGTCGGGTCGTCGATGCAGCCTCAGCAATTCTGGAGTACCGCGCTAGCCTGCCTGCGGCTGAGGCGCAGACAATTATGCCAGACGACAAGGTGCGTAGATGTTGCCAGATCGTGTGCGACGCCGCGAATGAAGTAGACAAACTTGGCCTGTCGACGATCACGAAATTGGACAAAAAGACCAAGAAAGCGGCAGGTATGGTCGATAAACTCTACTCCTACTCCCAGGCGGACCGGCAGGAGCTGTTGATTTTAAATGTGGAGAACCACCATACGGCGGCAATTAAGTGGTGGGAAAAAAAGGCATGGCGCTCCGAACGGCAGCGATCCGCCTGCGCTGCCACCGCTAGCCTATCCAGTGGAACGCCCGTGATGCGGGAAGCCGAGCGGTGCGCACTGCGGCTGCGTGCCGGCTCGGTACTGAGTGTCAGGATCTGGCTGGTCCGTGAGCGGATCGGTCTTGCGCGGGCCAAGATTGAACTGCGGGCGAGCAGGTTCGAGCCAGATTTGAAGGAACTCCTCGTCGGTCGAAATGGAGTGGTGCAGCTGATGGCAAGCGCCGCTCAAGAAGCTCTTCGCGCCCTCTCTTTGGCGAAGGGCATAATGGATGATGGCAAAACACTCAACGCTCATGATTGCGCGGTTGTAGAAAAAATCATGGAGCGGCTTTCGGATTTTGGATTGGCGTTGCACGAGGTGCATACCAAGCTAAGCCATACCTACCCAGATGCCGGCCTCCCATTGAAACTGTTCGAACGGATCGTGGACGATGCATGGATCACTGCGCACGATGCCATGCACTTGTTGAACCTGCAGTCTCCGCCGTCAGCCATCATGGCGCCACAGGCCCAGGCGGGCGCTGCGATGCCGGCCAGGGCAGGCGCTGCGATACCGGCTGGCACTGCTGGTACGGCTGCAGTGTCAGAAGGCACTACAGCGCGAAGGAAAGGGAAGTCAAAGCATAAGTCGGCAGCTCGCGCCGGGACTTCTGCCGCCGGGCAGCCATCAACACCAGTCGCTGCGAACGCCGGCACAGTGCCAGCAGCCAAGGTTCTCGCGCGCTCGGATCAAGTTGCGAGTACACAGGTGAGAGCGCAAGAGGTGGCTGCGAGTTCGTCGGGGGCAGGCTCGACAATCGGGGGCGCCGCGTTGTCAATGGAGGTATTGACGGAGCGGCTCAAACGATTGGACGAACTTTTGCAGTTCGATCTGGCCGGTCAGCAAAGCGTCGTCTCCCAAGTGCGCCAGATGAAGCCTGAGGAGGCCGGTAAGGTCGTGGACGATGTGGCCCAGTACCTGCGAGCCCAGGCCATTGAGATGCAAACCTGTCTCGCCGGGTTGCAGGGGCGTAATGTACGCCTGCTACTCACCTCCACCCAGCTACCCAAAGTGCACGAACGCACAGACCAGCTCAAAGGGTTGCTGAACATGGTGCTGGGACAGGCCAACGCATTGAATGAAGGAAAAGCCGGCATTACGACTGATTGCATGAAGACCTACGCATTTCCGGCGCAAAAATACCTGGAACATTTGTGCAATGCCGACGAATTGATGCCGCCGGAGGCACCGGTCGCGCTGCGTGGCGAGCCAGGAAAGCTGTTTGAGATGAAGCTGCAGCCCAAGATGCTGGTCAATGGTGCGATGCCGAGCCCGATGTGGGTGCACATCCACACGAGTCGCCCCGTCATGGCCAGAAACTTGGAAGGGCTGGCTGATTCCGAATTCACCGCTTGCCACGTTAAATCCAACGAACAGCGCGGCTACAATCGAGAGCGAGAGGAAGCCGATGCTAGGTCCGGTCGCGAGAAGGTCATAATTCATCGCGGCAAACTCACCCCCGCTTTCTGTAAGTCCTTGTTGACCTCAGGGCTTGGCCGCCAACCACGCCATTCGCGTGCCGAGCTCCCGTCGGCGCAGGCTGCATGACAGGGCACTCAGAATGCGGCCGGCCACGCTGTGAGTCAGCGAGCATTTCTCCTGGCCAAACCGCGAATGCCGCTGCGCGAGTTGCGGTCCGGCGATTGGAGTCGATCGGCTACCGTCAGGGCCGATTTGCGATGTCGCGTTACCGGCTGTTGACGTGGCGGCGTATCTTGCCTCCCATCCAACTTATCGCCGAGATCGCGCCGCCAAGATCGAGGCGGAAGGTCTTCCTGCGAGCGCGGAGCAGGCATAGCCGATCCGATCGGGATCGGCGCATCGCAACGACCCAACGGTGTGGTGGAGAAAATTGGATTCGGGAGAGCTCGGTTCCAAGAGGCGGAGTTCCGGCCCGAATACAATCCGCTCGCAAGCACCCACGATGCGCATCCGCAGTTTATTGTCTGGGAGATGGGCTGGATTGCTCGGCGGCGCTGGCGCTAAGGCGGGGCTGTCGCCGGACAATTAGCATTCACTGCCAACAGCCTTGCAACCGTCACCAGTTGCAAGGCTCGGCGGCGGGTCGACAAATCACATGAAATCGTCGTCGGACCCGCTATCGCTGCTGTCGCTATCCTCGGTTTTGTGGAGATAGAGTGGAGGTTTGCCTGCACGCTGCCACTCACCGGCACTGTTCTTCGTCCATTTGTCGGGATGCTGCGTAGGGTCAAGCACCAGGTCGCCATGATCCACTTCAACAAACCCCATCGTCTGCGCGCGCGCTTGTGCTTCCGGATTAGCCGCACGCCAATTCAGCAACGGTCGGTCGCCGTCTATCCGAAGTTGATGCTCCAGCAGAATATCGCCCGCATTTTCGACGAGCGGATGGGCGACTTGAAGATCCACTATGGAAGTGACCTCAGTTCGACCAGGAAATTGTTCCCGCCAACTTTCCGATTCGAACTCGTTCATGCTGAATCCGCCTTCCATTCTCAGCAGTCCGGCACTCCGGTCTCCCAATTGGTAACTGAAATATCGCGCGTGCTCCGTATCTCGACGGATGCCATATTGCTGAGCAACGTCCGCGGTGCGCCTGGCTCGTGACGATACGAACTCCGAATACTCTTGAGGATTGTCGGCGATGTGCGTGATTTCATCACCATGAAATTGCCTCACCTGTCTCCTGAAGGAAGTCCTGTTGATCTCCACCACAGGAGGTCGGGAATTGAGGGAGTATGCTTGGGGAGCCGCCGATGATGAGGCGCCGCTACCTTCCGATCCGGATAAGTGCATTCGGGCAAATGTGTCCGCGAACCCTTCGCTTCCTGCATCCGATTGCTCGCCGGCATTATGCGCGCGGTAACTATCGGATGAGCCACCAATTCGACCATACATGACGATTCGTACTCCTATGTTTCGCAACCGAGCTCAAGTTAGCACGGCTGTTCAACATAGGGCGCTTAGTTGACGACTAGCTGACGAGGGCATTCCAACGGCTGCACCAATCAAATCCGCACTGCCGGCCTCAAAACCTCGGACTGCGCCACGCACCGGCCAGCAGAGGCTGCAAGGTCATGCCCGGAGGACTTGCCGTAGTTGCTGGGTGGCAGATCCGAGGGGAGTGATTGCCCCAGGCCCGCGGTTGCGCGGTTGGCCTGACAGAGACACTGGGGCACGGATGGCCAGCCGACATTTGCCACTAGCATGGAGCCAGGTCAGTTTTGAACTGGGCAGTCGTGGACTTCCAATGACTAGGCCAAGCCTGCGGCAAAGAATGCTTTCGCGACAGGCTGGAAATATTGCATAGGAACCGCGTGGCCGAGTTTTGTAGTGCCTATCAGCTGACGCGCTAAGACATGGTCATGGACGATCGTCAGGCGTAGTGCCCGCGCCTCGCTCAACACATGTGAAACGCGCTCACCTTCGGCACGGCAAACTAAGAACGGCACCCCGGTTTCACCGCGAACGTAACGCAGACCGATCAGGACCGCCCTTCCTGTTAAGACCAGCGTGGCGCGATGCACGCCAAGCGCAGGCTCGTCGGCCGCCTCCTCGCGGATGCGACGCTGTTCACCTTTCAACTCTGGCGCTCCTTGCTGATCCTTCGACTCGCGCGTCACTTCGGTATTGGTCATGCGCATTTCGCGCAGATACAACGCGCGCTGGAGCAGAAGATCGATCAGTCCGCCGACCAGCAGTGCGCCGGCGCCAATTCCCATCAGCAATTTTGTCTCCATAAAGATGAGGCCAACACAGCCCATGCCGCAGATCGGCAGAGGGACCATTGTCTTCCACATCCCGAGAAGGACAATGGAAAAGGTTGCGCTGAGAACCAATACCTTGAACATGGTCTTGCAGACTTCGACCATGGAACGAGCAGACCCCAAGCGCTTCAGCCCTTCAAAGGGGTCAATTTTCTTAAAGCTGAGCTTCATCGGCTCCAGAGAGAAGACAAATCCACCATTGGCTAGCAGGCTGGCCAAAATCACCGCGGCGACAAGGGTTCCAAGCAGCGGGCCAACAGCCGCGACTGTGAGTTGGACGAGCACAACCAATGCCTGCGGCACCGCGGTATCGAAAGGTAGGCTCTGCAACTTGGTGGCTAATAGGAGCGCTTCCCGGCATTTGTCCTCGATCACGCTGCCTCTTAGCCAAAGGTAGCCGAGCCCAGCGCAAGTCCCGACCGCGCGGACGAAATCGGAGCTACGTGGCAGCTGTCCTTTTTTGCGCGCTTCACTTAACTTCTTCGGGCTGGCGGCGTGTGTCTTCTCTTCACTTGTGTCGCTCATGGCAGCAATTTGTCGAACCACTCCAGCACGCCGTTGGCACGTGTGACCTCCAGTTTCATGCTCTCCACCAGATAGGCAGCGTAGGTGACCATGAGAACTGGAAAGACAATGTTCTTGATTGCCGGAGACAGTTGGCTCGCCTTAAATTGCGGGGCAAAGCGACGCAGCAGCATCATCGATATATCAATCAGTATCAGGAAGAACACGACAGGCCCCGATACCAATAATGCCGTGCGCATTATGCTGTCGAGAAGCCCCAACAACTCCATTGCTCCTGGCCCACTCAGTGTCGGGTGAAACTGATACACCGGCCAGATCAAGTAGCTGCGGTACAGGACACTGATCAAAGTTTCCAGGCCTCCTGATCCGACGAATATGGCAATCGCAGTGATCCCCAGAAAAACGCCCATCGCGGAAGCCTGACTGTTCGTCGCGGGATCGGCCGAAGCGGTCGGGCTGCTGATGCCGCGTTGGTTGTCGATAAGCTCCCCGGCAGCCTGAAGGCCCCAAAGCGGAATGCCAAGAAAAGTGCCAAGGAGTACACCGACAAAAACTTCCTTGAATCCGAGCAGGGTTAGCTGGATCAGGCGCGTATCAGGATCCAGCGCCGGCAATCCGCCGCTGACGTGTGCCAGGCATGGTAGTGCGAAGCCAACAGCCAAACAGCCCCGGATCAGCCCACTGATCTGCGAGCGTGTGAATACGGGAAAGATCAGCATGATGCCCATCGCGCGGGCTGCCCCAAGACCTGCCGCAACGACGAGTTCGAGAGCCGTCTGGATCAGAATTTGAATATCGGCCGATGGCGCGTCCATGGGGCGGACTAGTAGCTAAGTGTCATTGCGGGAAACTCGGTGAAGATCTGATCGGCTAGCTCTATGAGCGGGGCGCTTAGCACAGGAGCAAACAGCCCAATCACCGCGACAACGACCAGAAGCTTCACGGTGAGCGGCAAGCTTTCATCCTGGATCTGCGTCGCCGCCTGGAGGATGCCGATGACGAGGCCGACAACCACTGATGCAATGAGCGGCGGTAGAATCCAGATCATGAAAACCACCAGTGATTGGCTCATAAGAGTAATGATGCTGGATTCAGTGATGATCAGCCTCCCGGTAACGTATAACTCAGCACAAGCCCATGCATCAATTTTGACCAACCATCAATGGCAACAAACAAGAAGATCTTGAACGGGACAGATATAACAGTTGGTGAGACCATCGACATACCCATTGCCATCAAGATAGTTGTCACTATCAGATCTATAACAATAAAAGGCAGATAAAGTAGAAATCCTATCTCAAATCCGCGCTTCAATTCTGATAGCAAGAAAGATGGTACAAGTATTGCAAAGTCATCAGGCGTGGCTGCAGCGTGCATTTCCTCTGGCCAGACCTTTTCTGTCGAAGATAGGAAAAATCGCCGCTGCTCTTCATTTGTGAATTTCTTGAGATGCTCGCGCAAGGGCTCACTTCCGGCTTTAGCGGCGCTTACCCAGTCGTCGAATGTCTGATAGTGGAGCTTGGGATCCGACATGCGGTCATAGGTCTGCTCAGCAACGGGCGCACTAACGAACATAGTGAGGATCATCGCCGCGGCGTACAGCACCACATTGGGTGGTATGGTCTGGGTCCCGAGCGCATTGCGGACGAGGAAAAGAACAATTGATACCTTTACAAAGGCCGTTGTCGTGGCAACTGCTAAAACCAGCAGACCGAGTCCGGCGGTAACCGCAAGAAGCGCCAGGATTGTCGGCTGAGCTTCACTCATTGCATGCAAACCCGCCACGGAGCCTGATGCCCAGCTCTTCTCCGATGCGGACAATGTCGCCACGCCCGATACGCTGACCATTGGCCACTATGTCGACCGGGCCGTCGATCGGCCATCCAAGTTCAAAAATATGCCCTTCGCCGGCACTTCTTAATTCCCCAAGAGAAATAGGCCAGCGGCCGCATTCAAAGACAAGCACGATCTCGACATCGTCGAGATCCTTAGTAAGCTCCAGTTGCGATCCGGGTTGTGTCATATGCGCACTCTCCAAAGGACACGGTCGCGGGCGGAAAGGCCCCCGCAAGATTAATTCATCGCCGTCAAGATCCGCCTCGGCGCACAACTGGCCGACAGCTAGGGTGATCTGGCCGCGGCCGAACGGCGCAATATCGGGCAACAATGCATCACCGACACATGCGCTTCGAAGAAGCGCCGCAGGAAGGCGAAGCGTGCCGACCTCTCCTGCAACAATGAGCGGGAGCTCTGGAGGCAGCCCGCCCAGCTGCCGCGGCAACTGGGCAAGCAGTTCGCCTAGCGCGCGAAACGCAGGCGGTACTAAGCCGTCAAGTGGCGTGAACAGGAATAGACGGCCCTTGCCCTTGACCGCGCCGAAAATGATGTCGAGTTCAAGATGAGGAGCCAGCATCGTGGCTTCGCATACCCGCACGAGTTGCACGTTCAGACGCGTCGTCTCCTCCAGTCGAGTGACAAGCGGCTCCAGAGCGAGTTCGAGAATTAGCGAAGCAGTTGGCTCGGAAGGGAAGGCCAAGCCGTTCTGCACTGTCGTGATGAACTCCTCTACGAGCGGGCGCGACAGTGACAAGATGACCGTTTCGGCTCCCACTCTCCAGACGCAGTCAAGCATCGGAATGGCAGCAGGTTCCTGCTGCCAGACAAGCCCTGCCGTTCGCACCGATAGCGGCACCTCGTTGATCCGGCTTTGAAACGGCGTGCGCGGCGCTGCTGTATCATTGAGCCACGAGACAACCGTGTGGGACAGTTTCAGAACTGGTTCGAACATGGCGGGTGTGACCGCAGCGCCTATCAAAGACTGCACGGTCGTGTCATTCGGACGACCTCTTGCGACCGTCGGATCCGGTTGCGCGGCATTTAGGCAAGCGACCCCCTCGCATATTTCAGCAGTATCTCATCGTCGGCCTCGATCTCGGCTGCGGCCTCCGAATGAGTCTCGACGGCGCGCCGCACGTCGTCCTCGATTTGTTGCCATTTGTCCCTTGCCGCCGAACATATGACCCATAGCTCCCTCGTCCTGGACGCCGCCATCTCAGCCTCCTCTTGAGCGATTTGGGTATCATCAAGCATCTGCCGTCTGGAATTGATCTCAGCGGCAAGTTGTTCAGTGTGAAGGCGGTGACGGTCGAGCGCTGCGCTAGACAAGTTGTCGAGTGACATCAGATGCTGATAGAGCGCTGCTTCTTTTCTTGAACAATGTTGCTGTATCATTGCAAGCTCCCTAGAGGCATTTTGTACGGCTGAGGCGGCCACATCGCGCTGGGCTTCCTTCTTGGACAGCTCGCCAAGGGCACGACGCTCTTGCATTTCCTTCAGAAGCCGTAACCTCGAAGACTGAATCCAGTTTACGCGGTCAGACGCGACATCCATGCGACCGTCTCCTCGAAATCTGACGCGTCATCTTCGCTCTGGCGCAGAAACTCCCTCAGTTCGTCGATTGACGCGACAGCCCGGTCAGTCAGGGGATCTCCACCTGGCTTGTATTCGCCAACATTGATCAAGAACTCGGTCTCGGCATAGCGCGACAGGAGCTCGCGGAAAATGGATGCTGCCTTGCGATGTGTCCCCGAAACGACTGCATCCATGACGCGGCTGCGACTCTGCAGCACATCAATAGCGGGGAAATGCGATCGCGCCGCAATAGCGCGTGAGAGGATGACATGGCCATCGAGAATACCACGCGATTCCTCGGCGATTGGATCACCCGTGCCATCACCCTCTACAAGCACCGTATAGAAGGCCGTGATTGAGCCCCGCTCACCCATGCCGGCGCGCTCGAGCAGGCCTGGCAGCATGCCAAAAACGGAAGGAGGAAAGCCCCGTCGCGTCGGCGGCTCACCCGCAGCAAGGCCTATTTCGCGCATAGCGCGGCAGAAGCGCGTCAGCGAATCCAGCATGAGAGCAACGCGTAGGCCTTGATCGCGGAAATATTCCGCGAGCGCAGTCGCCATTGGAGCGCATTGCGCACGCTCTACCGCCGAGCGGTCGGATGTTTCAACCACGACGACCGTACGGAGAAGGCCCTCTTCACCAAGATTCCTTTCGATGAATTCACGAACTTCCCGTCCACGTTCGCCTATGAGCGCCACTATGACGACGTCAGCGGCGGCACCCTTTACGATCTGTGACAACAGCGTCGACTTGCCACCACCTGGCTCGCCATAAATCCCGATCCGCTGGCCCTCGCCGCACGTCAGCAGACCATCGAGGACACGGACCCCAAGCGGGAATGGCCGCTCAATCATGCGCCTCGTCATCGGATTGGGGGCTCTGCCATGCAGGGGCCGAGTTTCGACGGTCTTGATTTCGCCTTTGCCGTCCAATGGGCGGCAACGACTGTCGATCACGCGACCGAGCAAATCGCCGCCGACGGGCACCTCACGCATTCGGCCAGTGGCCACGACCTCTGCGCGGCTGGATAGGCCCACCAAGTCCCCGATCGGTGTCAGCAATACACCATCACCCGACAGGCCGATCACCTCGGCCTCGAGCGACAGCCCGGTTCGCGGGTCCTCTAGGAGGCAAAGTTCCCCAATACGAGTGTCTGGCAAGACGGCATGAACCAGTGTGCCGATAGCCCGCGTGATCCGACCGCGCACCGCACGCGTGTCAATTCGCTTGGCCGCAGCCCTCAAAGACGAGATTGCTGGAACGAGAGCTCGAGTGTCGGCGTCAGCGTTATGTTCTGGGACGGGCTTTCTCATAGCTCGCCTTTCTCACAGAGCGTCCCGAAACCAAGGCGCAGCGCGCGCATCTGGGCGTCAAGTCCAAGGTCAACATTGCCGTACTCGCTCCACAGCACGCAGCGTTGCGGCGACAATGTCGGGTCGGGCTCGATCCGCACCCTTGGTCGACCATCCTGGCCGTCGCATCGAGCAAACTCTCGTGCAAGCATGTCGACTTGCATGGGAGAAACATGAAGGCAAACGTCGGCGCCGCTGTATTGACACTCTATGGCGTGACGAACAGCCCTCACCAATAGCTCGCCCGGATCGAAAGCGCCGATAAGATCGCTCAATATTTCCATCACGAGCTGCGGCAATTCCTGCTCCAGAGCCGCCTTTCGTCGCGCGATTTCGGAGATTGTCTCCGCAATCAACCCTGCCATCTCCTCGGTGCCTGCATTCGAGCCCTCCATGTGGCCGCGCGCCCACGCCCGCTGGTAAACCGCGCGTGCCCAGTTTCGAACGCGCTGCCGATGCCGTTCTGCCGCGGCAAGGGCTTGCGCGGCGCTGTGCCAGGTTTCGAGCTCGCTCGCGGGTATCAGTGGTCCGACTGGACGCATCTGCGGCGCTATTGGCCCCTCGGAAAGTTCGACTGTCATTTCACCGGGGTCTCTGTCTCAAAATGAGCTACTACAAGTGAAAGCAATTGGCCGGCGGCGGTCCAATGCTCATGTGCTGGAGTCTCCGCGGCAGTCCCCTCGGGCAATCGAAGAAGCACGCGGTTACGCTCGGTCGCTGAACTGTCCTGGAGCCAAGCTCCAAGACATGCGTGTCCATCGTATTCGATTTGCTGAGCGAGTTTTTCTGGGTCCGAGATCAGTCTTTTGTCAACAGCATGCAGCAGGTGTCGGATTCCGAATGCGTGTGCATCCACGCCGATGCGTTTAACAAGGATGGCAAGCTCAGGCTGAGAGACAAACGCGACCAGCGAACGGGCATGCCAGATACTACCAGCAAGAAGGGCCGCTCGATATGGATCATGCCCGCGTAGAAGGTCCGGCCTGCAGCCGATGTGGTTCAGATCCACGTCATCGTTGCCCAGCAATTCTGCCAGCCTTGGATGCAGTCTGGAACACTTCTGCAACTTCACTAACGTTTCGGCCGATAACGCTGGATCAAGACGCGCCGCAAGACGGGTTGGATGGGCCGAAGCCGCAAGCTCGCTCGCGCCCGGAAAGTGCGGACCATCAGGTCGGGCGGTCTGTATAGGCATTGGCAATGAGATGTCACCCACGTCCAATTGCAGGCATTCTTTTGCGAATGGCCTCGACAGCAGAAGCATCCCGGCGCCCCTCGACCTTGGAAACGCCGGTTGATTGCTTGCGCCGACGCGTAACAACGCCGATCAAGAGATAACAGGCCACGGCGAATACGGCTGCGGCAAAACCTGTTACGGTCGCCAGAAGTGGCGCAGGAAGAGGTAGTGATGCTTGTGGCAAAACAGCAGTCGGATCGGGCCGTTGCTCGTGTGCGGACCGTTCTACCGGCACCAAAACCACTTCCACCTTATCGTAGGACAGGCCTTCGATGCTGTCGGCTACAAGCATCTTTATCTTTGGCAGCAGAGCCGCGACATTTGTTTTTGCGTCGTGCCTGATAAACACCGAGGCCGAGGATGGCGTGGCACCGGCTCGCACAAGGTCGTTATGCGGCAGCACGACGTGAACACGTACAGAAAAAACGCCATCGATATCGCTGATCGTCCGCGACAACTCTTCGCTCAGGGCATACACGTAACGGGCACGCTCTTCGGTCGGCGAGGCAATCAGGCCTGATCCTTGGAATATCTCACCGAGGTTCTTGAAGGATTGGCGCGGCAGCCCCTTGGCGTTCAGAAGGTTGATTGAGAAGGCGAGCAGCTTTTCGTCAACCTGGATCGTGCTGGTTCCATCCTTGGCGACCACCCGGATCGCGGCGACCCCGTTGTCTTCAAGAAGTGCGAGCATTTCATTTGCCTCACGCTCTTGCAATTGCGTGTAGAGGTCGGCTTTGCAAGCAGTGAGGGCGACGAGAACTGGCAGCATGACAAGTCTAACCGACCGCCACCCTGACAGGCCACGCATGATTTCGCCCTCGGCCAAGCCAATCATGCGCGCGGTTCAGCCTTCCTTCAAAAGTTTATTCACGGATGATGTGACGCCGCTGACGCCTTTGGAGATAAGCGCCACCTGGGTGACGCCGTTGTAAACATCCCGAAGACCAGCCATCATCGTTTCGAAGTCTTGCCCTTGTTGGGGAATGCCCGAGATTCCGGTTCCCGCCTCACCTGGAACGGGAAGCTTCTGCGCCGGTCCCGGTAGAGCGCCCTTCGAAAGGGCTATGTCATGGTCGAGCGCGGGGAAGGAAACAGTGTTGTGTGGATATAGGGAGGAAATCGTCTGCAACACGCGATCGCCCATGCCGCTCGTCGGCGCAGCCGCGCGCTGAACATCCATCGCCGCAGCAACTGGCGCCGCACTCGCTGGCCCCGCGGCGGCATCGTTTTTCAGCGAGTCGGCTGCATGCCCTAAGGCGCGCTCAAACTGGGCCTGCTCGACAATCGACGGTGATCCGACCCTGGGGAGGCCAGCCGTTAGAGTGGCAGAGATCGACGTGACAGGCATCATCATGTAAGGACTCGGTTGCTCTCTCTGACCGGGCGAGCCCCGCCCATTCATCACCCGGTGTCGGCGCAACACTCCTAGGGGGGCAAGCTGACAACAAGCTGACTAACGGCGGCGTCATTTCGACAATCTAAAATCTCTTCGGCAATTTAGTCACTTGTGATGATTTCAGCGTTTGGTTTATCAGTGCGACATGCCGAGAACGCTTATCCAACCCGTCACCCTGCATGTTTTGAGACTTCTTTGTGCCGGGTTTTTTCTGTCCACCGGGATTCACCCGGCGCATGCAGTCCCGCTGTCCCTTCCGGCGACACCCTATAGATACACGGTTCTGGATCAGGAGCTCGCTGCAGCGTTGCAGGAATTCGGCAACAACCTGAATATCAGGGTCAACATCAGTCCTGCGGTGAAGGGGCGAATTCGCGGACGTATGCCTGATTTGCCACCGCGCGCGTTCCTCGACCGCTTGACGAACCTTTACGGTCTACAATGGTACTATGACGGCCTTGTGCTCTATGTGTCTGCTGCACAAGAATCGCAAACTCGAATGCTTTTGATGACGTCGATTCGCTTCGATGCGTTCAAGGGGGCTCTCGACAAGCTTGATATCTCCGACGAGCGCTATGTGGTCAAACCCGTGCCAGGCAATGGCCTCGTCTTCGTTTCCGGTCCACCGCGCTTCGTCGCACTCGTGGAGCAGACCTTTAACGGCTTGGTGGCGCAGGCGCAGGCGCAGACTCACATAGCGGCAACGCCAAAGGAATCAGTGCTGATCTTGTTTCGCGGCTCCTCCACTACGGTCGTTCGCGACGGACGACCGGATGCTTCTTATTCTTCTGACATCCCACAACAGGATAGCGTTGGCGGGAAGCCTGAGCTGGGCAAGAAATGAACATTGAGGATTTCCCGCAGCTCTGAAGAACATGACTGCGGCTACCCCTTTGTGAACTCTTCGCAAACTCGTCAGTTTCTCGAAAGCTAATCCGCTCATGATGAGTCCCGGCAGCTCTCGCGGTGACTCCGGCCATTGTGTTGGACCGAACCTTGGAGCCGGCCCGGAACACAGCAATTGAAGGCAGGGCAGGCGCATTCGTGACCTGCCGACGCTTGGAATTGTCGAATTTTGTGAAACGCAAGGGATCTTCTGTCGGGGTCTCTTGTGGGGATTTCAACGTCACGTCTGAGGATGCATAATGTCGGCCAGTAATCTTTCAACTTTCTACCGCTCAAATTCGCTACAGTCCGCAAGGGGTTGGCCGGGCCTGAAAGTTTCCCATTTTGCGACCCAGCATCAGCAAAGTGCATCGTGCTTCGAAGCGATGCTGTCCACTTGTGTGCTGGCAGACAAGCCCGGCTCTTTCGCGCAAGGGGATCTGCCAGCGTCGAATCTTGATTCGACAATGGATAAATTGCGGCAGGACCCTTTGGGCCATCTGGCACCGGATGTCTTGACATTGAATGGCTTGGAGCAACACCCACTGGATCTGCTGCCGCCAAATATGAGGGCGGCTCTCAAGGAGGACCAATCGCAACGCTCCAAGGCGACTGAAGCCCAACATCTGCTCGGCGTCACTCCGAAGATCGAGCCGGCTCCCAGGCCGAGCCCCGGAATCACGTGGAACGGTGGGTCGCTGACCACGGCTGAGTTGCAGATTGTTGCGGTACTCAACCGTCACAAGGACCAATGCCCGCTTACTTGGAAGTCGTTGACCGACAAAGCCAATGATCCCTCTACGCCACCGGATCTGAAAGCGGCGATCCAGGGACTGCAGCAGGATTCGGGACTTTTTTATGCGATTGGCTCGCAGGGCGACGGCCGCTGTGGAGGCAAGATCAACGCCAAGGACTTGGCCGGATTTTCAAACCACCACCCACAAGTTGCTGCATTTCAGGAAGCCCAAGCGCGAAGCTACGAGCAGAACTACATACCATCCGACGGCAGCGGAGGTTTGCAGCCTTCGGTCATGACCTTGAGCGATGCCTTGCGGGAGTTTTACCGGTACTCCGAAAATCTGTCCAAGGACCTGAGTCTGGATGAGTTCAAGAAAATGGTCGGCGGCGAATCGAAAAACGGCAAATTTCCGCCCCAGGTCATTGCGGCGGCGCAATATTTCCTCGATCACCCCGATGCTTGGAACCAGTTGTGCGGTGGCTCGAAAGGGAAGATGCACAAAGAGGATTTCCTGCAAGTCGCCTCATCGTCGATGAGCCTCACGCAAACTGAGCTGAATACGGTCGAGATGATCAAGGACCATCAGGACACGTTCTTTGGAAGCGGTGTTCTGACTCGCGACAAACTGGCGAAAATGAAAGACGACAAGAGCCTTGATCCGAAAGTGCGGGAAGCAGCCTCTCAGCTCCTTTCAGATCCTCTTCTGTTTGGCCTCCTGAACAATTCGATCACGGGCTATAAGACCCATCATAAATTCTTCGACTTTGGCGGCGGGCATACGGTTGATTCCGGCAATATCAGCAAAAAAGACTTTGCCCATTTTTGCACAAACATGTCGTCTGCGAACCGCAACGTTCAGCAGCCAATCACCCACGGCGCCCAAACCGCAGAAGAGCAGAATGCCGTCGCGGACATGAAGATGGGCCTGATGGACCAGCCTGACATTAAGTCAGCCAAAAAGAACGGCGGGGCCGTCATGCACGTCGTCGACTCCGTGCTCAAAATCGAGACGAAAGTGCTCGACTTGGCGGCAACGGCGGTGGGACTGCTCAGCTTCATTCCGGGCCTCGGACAAGTAGCCGATCTTGCCTCGATGGTTCTCGAGGCTGAGTCGCAAGCAGCCAATCTCCTGCGTACGGCCATTAACGGAGGCGATATGAAGCGAGCGCTGGAGGAAGCTGGCCTCAATATGGCCGCGCAGGCGATCGGCCTTATCGCAGGCCCCGAGGTCAAGCTGGCCATTCGAAATGGGCTCGTAAAG
The DNA here is from genome assembly GCF_004791315.1 of Mesorhizobium sp. M8A.F.Ca.ET.208.01.1.1. Taxonomy (NCBI): domain Bacteria; kingdom Pseudomonadati; phylum Pseudomonadota; class Alphaproteobacteria; order Hyphomicrobiales; family Phyllobacteriaceae; genus Mesorhizobium; species Mesorhizobium sp. M8A.F.Ca.ET.208.01.1.1. Next base: position 1,194,907 of record NZ_SRUT01000002.1, on the reverse strand, counting down.
CACCTGATGGAAGAGGCCTTGGCGGCAGGCATTGATCTTTCGGTCTCGACGGCGCAGGACTACGCAGAAGGCTATGTGAATAACCTCAAAGCGCGCCTTGCAGGCGGCCCTGAGCAAAGCCTAGGCCTTCCGAGCATGCCATCATTCCAGAGTGTGGCAAGCAATGTGCCCTTCGTCGGCATTGCCTTATCCTAGCCGTCGCCTTGCGCGGAAGCTTTGGCTCGCGCGCTGACATAAGGGTCATTGTGGCACAAGCAGGGGTTCATCCGCATCAACGCAGCGGTGTTCCTGACGCCATCTGGATCGGACTGTGAGGGGGATGTCCGAAGTCTGTGAAGGCTTCGGTATATGACGACTTCAGAGTTACGCTGAGCCCAGCCATCTCGAGCCGGTGCGCCGGGTCGAGGTTTTCACGGGCGCCGGCCGGCAGCGGGAATGGTCTCCGGAAGGCACGGCGCGGATGGTGGCGGAGCGGCGCAGCCGAAGGAACGGCTGTCGCGCGCCCAGGGCGGCCTCCCGAACAGCAGACGATGATCTCCTGCCTTGGGCCTATATCCTTGTGCCCACGCTCAAGGCAGTCGGCTGAAAACAGCGCTGATTTAAAACAGCATTATCCTGCACTGCACCCTCGATCCTTGCGCTCACCGATCGCTCGTCGACACGCACGCGGTCAAGTCGTTATCGGCGCTATGCCGATGGGCTTCGAGAGCAAGGTGGACGCTGAGCGGTGCGTCAGCCTCAGGGCGCGGCTGGCCAGCTTTGGGTCTCACGCTCTATGACGGCAACACCCGGCTGATCAACTTGGCCTGTTCGCGGGCTCCCGGCAGCGGCGCGGAAGCCACGGTCCGCCTTCCTCGGCTTCAGGCCAAAGATACCGCAGCATGCTCCAGAGCTATGTCTGCCGCCTCCGCCCCATCGTCGCTGGTCATGTGGAAAGGACAAGCAGGCTACGCACCCCATAATCCCGTCGGGCAGGATTCGACAGTCGACGGCGAGACATTCGCCAAACCTCACCCTTGATTCTCAGCAACGTTAAAAAAAATTCACATAATGTTCGTGAGTGTAGTCTCCTGTCAGGTGGTACATTAGCCCCAATATCTGGCGTCTTAGTCGTAGAAAGGACTGTGATCCATCTTCCATTAGCATCCATACCAGCGGATTTACAGCAAATGACGAGAGAGGTCTCATGCGGATTGATGGGGATAGAAGGGCTAGCGGCTTGCTGCATCCCGTCCGGGTTGATGCCAACCAATGTTGACACTGGTAAATCGCCTAAGGACGGCAGCGCATCTTGATCGCCTTCGAATCCTGGGCCTTTGCGCGCATGCGGATCTAACCGTCGGCGAGCTGGCCGATATTACCAGTCTGCCTCGCGAGCAGGTTCGACGCCACGTTCGGCGGCTGGGCAGAGCCAACTTTCTTTGCTGCAACGAACAACGTCCGCAGTCTTCGTACCATATGCAAGCAGGAGGCAAGGATGGCGGGCTGGCTCAATTGGTGGTCGATCTCCTGCCCCACGATGATGGCCATCATAAAAGAGACCTACAACGCCTGGAAGCAATACAAGACGCGCGGTTGAAGGGACCGCCTGCTTGATCGTGAAATAGATCAGTCCAAATGGAGCGCGACTACCATGGATAACTCCGCCGGCGGCGCCATCGCGCAGCCCGACACTTACGGGCGGCCTCACTTAGCCGCCGTCGACTCCCGCGTTCACGAACTGCTTCTAAGACAGGAGCGTCAGGAGCGGACAACTCTCAAACTGATCGCCTCCGAGAACTTTGCCTCCTCGGCGGTGTTGGAAGCGACCGGGTCGATTTTCACCAACAAGTATGCCGAGGGATACCCCGGTGCGCGCTACTACGCCGGAAACGAGATCGTCGATGAGCTTGAGACCCTCGCGATCGAGCGCCTGAAAGCGCTATTTGGCAGTGAACACGCCAACGTCCAGCCTTATTCAGGCTCGCCAGCCAACCAGGCTGTCTATCGCGCGCTTTTGAGCCCCCGTGACAAAGTCATGGGCTTGCCTTTACCCGAAGGCGGCCATCTGACTCACGGTTGGTCCGTCAATTTTTCCGGCAGCGATTATCAGCGCGTCCCGTACAGGCTGCACGAAAAGACACAGCAAATTGACTATGACCACTTGCGCGAGACCGCCAAGCGGGAACGCCCGAAGCTAATTTGGGTCGGCGGAACTGCTTATCCGCGTATTTTTGACTACGCGGCAATGGCCGAAATTGCTTCGGAGGTGAACTCGTATCTGGTGGCTGACATCGCCCACATCTGCGGCCTGGTTGTCGCAGGAGTGCATCCGAACCCCGTGTCCCATTGCGATGTGGTCACCAGCACCTCTCACAAGTCGATCCGCGGTCCCCGGGGTGGCTTCATTTTATCAAGGAATGAAGACCGTTATCAGCCCCTCCATCATCCGAAGAGCAAACACAATCTGCGCCGTGTTCCCTCTTCTGCAAGGCGGACCGCATATGAATACTATCGCCGCGCTTGCCGTCGCTTTGCAGGAAGCAGCGAACTCGTCCTTTCGTGTCTACGGTCAGCAGATCGTCCACAACGCCAAGGCTCTGGCCCAGGCGCTTCTGGAGCGAGGTTATGAACTCGTCACTGGGGGCACTGACAATCACATGCTGATCCTTGATCTTCGGGACCGGCCGCTGTCAGGCAAAGCCTATGCGGAGCGCTTATCGCGTGCAGGCATCATTGCGAATTTCAATATGGTCCCGGGCGACCGGCGGCATCCGGCGCTGACAAGCGGCATCCGCTTAGGGACACCAGCGGTGACGTCCATGGGCATGCGCGAAACGGAGATGGTGCAGATCGCCGCTTTCATCGACTCGGTCTGCCGCCAGCCCGATGACCAGGAAGTTCATGCGAGCGTACGAAGAGACGTTGCCGACTTCTGCACTGCGTTCGATGTTCCCGGCATCCGCGACCGATAAGCCACCCCAATCCAGAAACTCCTCACTAACTCCAGCACTTGAAGCGAGGGCATTTTTATGACCAGGCAGTTCGTGTTCTCTTCCGAATCCGTCGGCGCGGGACACCCCGACAAGATGGCAGACAACATCTCCGATGCCATTCTCGATGCGGTCCTGCGCACCGATCCGAAGGCGCGCGTCGCCTGTGAAGTGTTGGTGAAGACGGGGATGGTCGTTGTGGCTGGCGAGATCACCAGCCATGCCCACATCGATTACAGCCAAGTCGCCCGCGATACGATACTCGATATTGGCTACGACGATGATGCGATTGGCTTTGATGGTCGACGTTGCGCCGTCGTTCTGGCCCTCACCGAGCAGTCGCCCGACATAAGCCAGGGCGTTGATGAAGGACGAGGGCAGGATCTCGGGCAAGGGGCAGGGGATCAGGGCATCATGTTTGGATTCGCATGCAACGAGACGGATACATTGATGCCCCTGCCGATCCAACTCGCTCACCATTTGACGAAAAGACAGGCCGAGGTCCGGAAAGCGGGACAGCTTGGCTGGCTGCGTCCGGACGTGAAATCTCAAGTGTCGGTACGCTACGAAGGGCTCCGCCCGGTGGCGCTGGATACCATAGTCCTGTCAACGCAGCATGACGAAGCGGTCTCACAAGCCACGGTCCGCGAAGGCGTCATTGAGGAGATCATAAAACCGGTCCTGCCGGCCCACCTGGATACTTCGGGGATCAGATTTCTGGTCAACCCAACAGGGCGGTTCGTGGTCGGTGGGCCTGCCGGCGACTGCGGCCTCACAGGACGGAAGATCATCGTCGATTCCTACGGTGGGACCGGGCGTCACGGCGGCGGTGCCTTTTCGGGCAAGGACCCATCCAAGGTTGACCGCTCGGCGGCCTATGCCGCCCGGTATGTCGCGAAGAACATCGTTGCCAGCGGCCTTGCAGAGGTCTGCGAGGTTCAGCTTGCCTACGCGATCGGCGTGGCCAGTCCGGTTTCTGTCATGGTCAATACCTTCGGAACCGCAAGGATCGAGGAAAAAAGGATCGAGCGCCTTGTTCTCGAGGTTTTCAATCTCCGACCGAAAGGCATCATCAAGATGCTTGATCTCTTACGGCCGATATACCGCAAGACGGCGACATACGGACACTTCGGGCGTGAAGAGCCTGAGTTCACTTGGGAGAAGACGGACAAAGCTGACGATTTGCTGCGTGAAGCCGGACCGGCAGCTGCGTGAGGGCGGCTGGATCAAGCGCATGCGGCAACCCATTTCAACTCGCGAGACCACGCCCGGCCGGCGTGGCAAGAAGCCGGCTCGGGTTTTGGCGGAGATTTTGATGCCGGATTATGACGTGCTTTGCATCGGCAATGCCATTGTCGACATCATCGCCCAGTGCGACGAGGAATTCCTCGAGACCAACGGCATCATCAAGGGCGCGATGAACCTCATCGACACACAACGCGCCGAACTGCTCTACAGCCGCATGGGTCCGGCGATCGAAGCGTCCGGCGGCAGCGCCGGCAACACGGCGGCCGGCGTCGCCAGCTTTGGCGGCCGCGCGGCCTTCTTCGGCAAGGTCTCCAACGATGCGCTGGGCGAAATCTACGCCCACGACATCCATGCGCAGGGCGTCGCCTTCGGCACCACGCCGCTCAAGGGTGAGCCGCCGACGGCGCGCTCGATGATCTTCGTCACGCCCGACGGCGAGCGCTCGATGAACACCTATCTCGGCGCCTGCGTCGAGCTTGGCCCTGAGGATGTCGAAGCCGACAAGGCGTCCGGCGCCAAGGTCACCTATTTCGAAGGCTATCTGTGGGACCCGCCGCGCGCCAAGGAGGCAATCCGCCAGACGGCGAAGCTGGCGCACGCGGCAGGCCGAGAAGTGTCGATGACGCTATCGGATTCGTTCTGCGTCGACCGCTACCGCGACGAATTCCTCGACCTGATGCGCTCGGGCACGGTCGACATCGTCTTTGCCAACAGCCACGAGATCAAGTCGCTCTACCAGACATCGTCGTTCGACGAGGCGCTGGCCCAGATCCGCAAGGATTGCCGGATCGCCGCCGTCACCCGCTCGGAAAAAGGCTCGGTGATCGTGCGCGGCGACGAGACCGTGGTGATCAAGGCGACCGCCATCAAGGAACTGGTCGACACGACGGGCGCCGGCGATCTCTATGCCGCCGGCTTCCTGCATGGCTACACGCAAGGCCGCGACCTGCAGACTTGCGGCGACCTTGGCTCACTGGCAGCCGGATTGGTGATCCAGCAGATCGGCCCCAGGCCCCGTCAGAATTTGCGCCGCGAGGCCGAGCAGGCGGGGCTGACCATTCCGGACGTTCAAACGAGTTAGTGGCCTACCTTCCCGTTGTGCAGGCTATCTCGCCAGAAGCGCAATCACGGAATAGGGAAATCCTGATGTCGAACATGATGAAGGCGCTTGTGAAGGCCAAGGCCGAACCGGGCATCTGGATGGAAGAGGTGCCGGTGCCGGAAATCGGCCCCAACGACGTGCTGATCAAGATCAAGAAGACGGCGATCTGCGGCACCGACGTGCACATCTACAATTGGGACCAGTGGGCGCAGAAGACGGTGCCGGTGCCGATGGTGACGGGCCATGAGTTCGTCGGCACCGTTGCCGATTTCGGCGCAGCGGTCACCGAATACAAGGTCGGCCAGCGTGTATTGGGCGAAGGCCACATCGTCTGCGGCCATTGCCGCAACTGTCGCGCCGGGCGAGGGCATCTGTGCCGCAACACACTCGGCGTCGGCGTCAACCGTCCAGGCGCCTTCGGCGAGTATCTGGCGATCCCGCAGCACAATGTCGTGCCGATCCCCGACGATGTGCCCGATGAGATTGCCGCGATCTTCGATCCCTTGGGCAATGCCGTCCACACCGCATTGTCCTTCGATCTGGTCGGCGAGGACGTGCTGGTGACTGGCGCCGGGCCGATCGGCATCATGGGCGCGCTCGTCGCCCAATGCGTCGGCGCGCGCAAAGTGGTCATCACTGACATCAACCCGGTGCGGCTGGCGCTAGCCAAGAAACTCGGCGTCCAGCATGTCGTCGACGCCTCGAAGGAGAAGCTGCGCGACGTCATGCCGGTGCTCGGCATGACCGAGGGGTTCGACGTCGGGCTCGAAATGTCAGGCGCCGCCCCCGCTTTCCGCGACATGATCGACACCATGAACAATGGCGGCAAGATCGCCATTCTGGGCATCGCGCCGACCGGCTTCGAGATCGACTGGAACAAGGTCATCTTCAAGATGCTGCATCTCAAAGGCATCTACGGCCGCGAGATGTTCGAAACCTGGTACAAGATGATCGCGCTTGTGCAGGGTCCGCTGGATGTCTCCGGCCTGATCACCCACCGCATCGGCATCGACGATTTTCAGATCGGTTTCGATGCGATGAAGAGCGGCAGTTCCGGCAAGGTGGTGATGGACTGGTAGGGATTGCCTTGGCCGCTATTCAGGAAAAGCTGACGACAGCACCTCTGGTCCGCCGGACATTTTCCAACTAGGGGAACATGGCTGGGTGGAGAGCTATGGCTCCGCTACGTGCGCTCGCTAATCATACACGGCGACGTATCGCGGCCCACCCGGTGACGGTCGATGGGGCAATTCGCTTCAGTCGATGACGGAAACCCGGTGAACCGATGCTGAGGCCCCGACGCGATCGTCTATTTCCTATGATCTGCGATTGAGGTCGAGGTGTTGCCGCTTTCAGCGGGTAAAATGCGATAGACGACTTCCGGTACCCTTCCGGTCAGCGAAAAGGAAGGCAACGAGCCGCATTGCCTCAAGCAAAATGTTACCAATAGTGTCCTGTTCCAAAGGGGATGGACAGGTCGTGCCATTCCGGTTCGGGGGAAGGATGGCGCGGCTCAGCATGGCGACACGGTGAAGCGGCGATCGTGGAGCTTTATTGCGGCGTTGACAAGCGGCGCATTCTGGATGAGTTCGAGGCGGTAACCGGCTATTATTCGCAAGCGCGCGATCCGTCTTATGAACCGTCGTGAGCAGAGGCCGTCTGCGGGCAAGAGCCGCAGCCGCTGTTACGGCAGCGATGTCCGCGACGCGCTCATCGTGTTGTGGGAGGATTCGGAGCGGCTGGGTCCGCATCGACGCTCGCGGCGGCCAGCGCCGCCGGGCAGGAATGAGTTCGCAGTTCGCCGCTCGGTGCCAGCCCGCACCTTCGGCGATTGGAAAGATCCGCCGCCCGGCTTTGTTGAGCGCATTCGGGCACGTCTTCGTCAGGGAGCTTCGTGCAGACGATGGTGCTGACCGGATTGCCGCCGGCTGGACCGATTGCATTCCGCTCCGCACGCGCGACAGCGGCAATGTGATCATGGCGATCAAGCAGGCCCGCTCCCGGTTTCGCTGACCCTGTGCTGCTGTTTGCCGGCATCCGCCCGCACAGGAAGAGCTTGTAAAAGCGGTCGGTGCGGAAATCGAGGAGCCGTTGGTCGTCGATCTTCAGCCTGAACGCGGTCGTTTGCTGGTGCCGCAAATCGGCTGTTGCATGTACATCCCTGTCAGACGTCAGTTTTCCTCGCCTATTTTGGTGTCGAGCGCGAAGTGCTCCAACCAGATTGCAAGGCTTTTTGGAAATGAGAGCGGCTTTGCGCAGGGCGCTCCGTTGTTGAGCATTCAAGCTACCAAGCCAATGACGCGCAGGTTCCACCAGGCTCGCCAGCCTTGAAGGACAGCGAAAAAAGCAGAGCACGACAGACACAACAGTGCATCAGGACGCCGCAGTCGTTGAAGATGGTGCGCTGCATCCATACCGTGGATGCATTCGATCCAAATAATCGATTTGTTCAATCAGTTTCTCGAAAGCTAACCCTACCCTCTGTGGGAATCGGGCTCTGAGCCGCGACGCTGCCTTGCGAGCGCAGGGGCTGCACGTAGGAGAGATGATGCAACGAGAAATCGCACGCGGGTTGCTGGCCTCGTGGGTTCGCCGACCGGCGTATTTGAGCCCGTCAGTTGGTCCTCACCCGCGCCTATTGCCACCGAGCGACTTGCATGTCCCTCCGACTCGGACCAGTTCCGAGAGCTGCGACGAGTTGCGCGCCGTGTGCTCCGATCAGATGGCCGCCGGTGACGCGTTCGATGGGCCGTCCCTCTTCGAGAGGAGATGAAATGCGAACGCTGCTCGTGGATCATCATGCGGATCTTGCGCGCGCCATGCGACTTGCGCTCGGGGATGGCGGCTTCGTCGTTGATGTCGTTGGTACTCTGGAACTGGCTTCGAGTGCATTTTCTTGCGCCAGCTATGAAATTCTCCTGCTGGAATTGGCTCTGCCAGATGGCGATGGCTTGGGTTGGCTGAGGCAGTTGAGGACCCACGGGCATTCAGTTCCTGCCGTCATTATGAGCAGCCTTAACGATCTCGATAAGCGAATTGCGATCTTCAACGGTGGTGCGGACGACTTTCTGCTCAAACCCATCTCTACCGATGAGCTTATTGCCAGAATGAGAGCCATTCTGCGCCGGGCGACACAGATGACCGACCTGAGGCTCGTATTTGGCAATCTCGACTTTGATCCGGTCGCCCGCCAGGTTTTCGTTGATGGGCACCCAATGATGATCGCACGTCGCGAACTCTGTATTCTAGAGCACCTGCTTAACCGGGCAGGCCGCATCGTGCCCCGTGCGCAATTGGAAGATCACCTCTATTCATTCAACGACGACGTGTCTGCCAACGCGCTTGAAGTCGGAATTTATCGTTTACGGGGACATCTGACCAGATCAGGTGCAACGCCACGGATCAAGACCATCCGAGGCATTGGTTACATCCTAGAATTGACTGACGCCTCGTCCGCATAGTTTGTCGAATCGAAAGAAGATCTATTTTGCTGATCCTTCAACATCCTTGCCATGCGCTCAATTGGCGGGCGATCGCCAACAAGGTTACAAGACCTGCAGTTCCCCGTTACCTGGGCCATCTCCTCTGCGCGCTTATTGTGACTTTCCCACTTGGTGTCGCGGCGCAAAACAAGCAGGACAAAGGCCCGCCGCATGCGGCTTCGAATAGCATCAACGCCACGCTGACCCTTTCCTCTTCGCTCGGGGAGACCGTTCATCTGCCCGCGCCAGCCACGACCATCTTTGTTGCTGACCCCACGATCGCGGATTTTCAGGCGCCATCGAGCAAAACAATCTTCGTCTTTGGCAAGAAATCGGGGCGGACCAGCCTATTCGCCTTGGATGGCAATGGCGAGCCTCTCGCCGAATTGCGTATCGTTGTCACGCAACCGATCGGGGATTTACGCGCCATGTTGCGGGAGCAGGTCGGCGACTATCCCATCCGCGTCAACTATACGCCGCGCGGCGCAATCCTTAGCGGGACGGCGCCCGACGCAGAGGTCGCCGACACCGCAAAAAGAGTCACTGAGCAATATCTGGGCGACGGAGCGCAAGTCGTCAACAACATCAAGGTCGCTGGATCCCTGCAAGTTAACCTCAGCGTGCGCGTAGCCGAAGTCTCACGCAGCGCCATGAAGTCACTCGGCGTCAACTTGTCCGCCTTCGGTCAAATCGGCAATTTCAAAGTGGGCGTTCTAAGCGGAAGCGCTGCAAGCGCTGGGTCTGGTTCAACCCAGGGTGGCGGTACAGCAGAAATCGGATTCGACAACGGTGCCGTCAACGTCAGCGCGGTTCTCGACGCGCTCGCCAAGGAGCATATAGCTTCCGTCCTGGCTGAGCCGAACCTCACCGCTATGTCGGGTGAAAAGGCCAGCTTTCTCGCGGGCGGCGAATTTCCCATTCCTGTCCTGCAGGAAAACAGGCAGGTATCGGTTGAATTCCGTCACTTCGGCGTCAGTCTGGAATTTGTGCCGACAGTTCTCAGCAACAATCAAATCAACATTCACGTAACGCCCGAAGTCAGTGAACTGTCGACGCAAGGTGCCGTGCAAATCAACGGAATTTCCGTGCCGGCAGTTTCCACGCGCCGAGCCGATACGGTCGTCGAACTCGCCAGCGGCCAGAGCTTCGCAATCGGCGGTCTAATCAGGCGGAACGTCAACAATGATGTCAGGGCCTTTCCCTGGCTCGGAGAACTGCCGATCCTGGGACCGCTTTTTCGCTCGACCTCGTTTCAAAAAGAGGAGTCAGAACTGGTCATTCTAGTTACGCCTTACATTGTAAGACCAGGCTCCAACCCAAACCAGATGAGCGCACCGACCGAGCGGGCGGCACCGGCTTTGAACGGAGGGGGCGCTCCGACGAATTCCGTGACAAGTCCCCCGCGAGACCGCGCTGCTATCCGTGCGGGCGCGCCAAGCGCCCAGGGCGGTCTCGGCTTCATCATCGAATAGTGTCATCCAAAGATGTTGCGTTTTATAATCCTCTTTGTCGCTCTGGCACCAAGCGTAAGTGGCTGCACAAGCACTACGCCAGTTGATGTCGAACCATCGGCACCAATGCTTGTCCGAGAGGAGACCACCGTCCTGACGTTGCAAAGCCTGCGCGCTTCCGAACGGCAGCGTTTGCGTGTTTTCCTAGACAAGGCCAGTCGCGGCCGGTTCGATGCCATCCACCTCCTCATCAGCGGTTCGCCCCAGCTCAGCGCAGGGGTAGCCCATCAGGCCAGGCAGTTGGCAATCGAAGAAGACAACATTCAATTGCGCGATCAACACGACGCCGGCTCAGTGCGAATTGAGGCGATTGTCTATCACGCCCGTCCGCCGGTCTGTCCCTCATATGGTGCCTTACCCAATGAAGAATCCTTCAAACAGCCGCTTGGTTGTTCGACAGGACATAACCTGGCCGTGATGGTCAACGATCCGCGCGATCTGCTCGACAATCAGGCCGTCAAGGCCGGCGATGGCGATCGTGCTTCTGTACCAGTTGCAACTTACAGAACATTCGGGACGGATAAAGGTGGCTGATACCGCCCTTATCTCGGCAGCACTCCTACCGGAGATTGAAAGCTTCCAATCGCGTCCTGATCTAAAATAAAAGGAACCGCTGGATGCAATATAGGCGCTATATCGAGGGCCTTAGGGCCGTTGCTGTACTTCCGGTCGTACTCTTTCATTTCGGAATTTCGGCGATCCCGGGTGGCTTTAGCGGGGTCGATATCTTCTTCGTCATCTCCGGCTACCTAACCAGCGGAAGCCTCCTGGATGACCTTGAACGCGGCCAATTTTCCATCGTCAACTTCTACTGGCGCCGTGCCCGGCGCATTCTGCCGGCGCTCGTCTTTGTGATGCTTCTCACCTGCATTGCAGCATTGTTCATTCTTCTGCCACCGGATCTGCGCGGATTCAGTCTTAGCATCATAGCTACCTCGACCTTCTGGTCGAACGTTTTCTTCTGGAAAACGTCAAGTTACTTCTCTATCGATGCCGCGCTTCTACCACTGTTGCACACTTGGCCGCTTTCCGTAGCGGAGCAGTACTACATCTTCGCACCAATCCTGATGTTCCTAATCTATCGCTACATCGGGAAGCGCTGGCTGACGACACTTCTTCCGATAATTCTCTGCAGCTTCGTAGTGGCGGTGATGGCGACATCGCTGGCACCCACCGCCGGATTCTATCTGCTGCCGACCCGAATCTGGGAACTCATGTTGGGCGCCCTGCTCATGCTCAAATGCCCCTCGCCGCTGGGCAACCGATTCCTGATGGAGTCGGTGGGGGTGGCCGGATTTGGCCTTCTCGCCATCGGGTTCTTCGCGATTTCGGCGAGTGATCCGTTCCCAGGCTACAACGCCTTGTATCCATGCATCGGAACGGCCCTTCTGATCTATGTTGGCCAAAATACCCCCTCGACGGTCGCCACCCGCATGCTCGAAGTCCGGCCGCTGGTCTGGATTGGGCTCATCTCGTATTCGTTGTATCTTGTTCACTGGCCTCTCAATGCGTTCGCGCACTATCTTTCGTTCCAAAAACTCGATCCGTTGATGACCGGTGCGATGTTGGTGGCAAGCCTCGCATTGGCTGCATTCTCCTGGAAGTTTGTAGAGCAGCCGTTTCGACAGAAGAGGGCCTTCACCTCCCCGGGGCCTATCTTCGCCTTTTCAGCGCTCGCGATCGTTGTCCTTTGTGCCGGCGGAGCGGCGGGGGCGCTCGGCAATGGCTTTCCGCAACGGTTTCCGGACTATGTCCAGCGGCGCATTTCCGTCGGGGACTGGAGGAATGGCATCTGTTTCAACGAGGGCACCAGCCGGATCGAAAGCTGGAATATGGAGGATTGCACGCGCACCAGCGGTTTTCCAACAACGGTTTTTTTGTGGGGCGACTCCTTCGCCGCGCACTATGTTTCCGGCTTGGGTGCTAACATAAATCGATTGCAGGCGAACATCGTTGAATATACGTACGCCAGCTGCGCGCCGATACTCTATTACTACCCTTACGATCGTCTTGATTGTGTCCGGTTCAATCGCAAGGCCTTGGACGTCATCTTGGAAGCGGACATCAAGACGGTTATCCTCAGCGGTAGATGGAGTGACTATGAGGTCAGAGGTTTCGACGGTCTTCAGCAAACAATCGCTACGCTTCGTGCCCTGGGCGTGCGCGTGTTTGTCATCGGCCAGTCTCCGCAGTTCCCAACTGACGTCCGGAAAATTGCGTTCTTCGCCAAGCGCCAAAATCTGGACGATACGTCCTGGCCGATCGCGATGGACCCCGACATCAACGAACGTGTGCGCTCATTTACCAAAGGCGCCACATTCATCGATCCGCTGAAATTCCTGTGCAGCGCAGGACGCTGCGCCTATTCCGATAGAGGAGAGTTTTTATATTTCGACTATGGTCATTTCTCTTCAGCCGGCGCCACACTGGCAATCTCGAAATACTGGCCGGCTTTTGGCAAGGACAATGCTCTTCCTAAGACGAAGTAGCGGCTCAGCGGCTGACAAGCACCAGTACGGGTCCCAGTGATAGCTCCTGCTTCCGCAGCAGCCGCGACGATGGAGCTGTTCAGGTTTAAGGCCCCCCGATAGTGACCTAGGATGGGTGCTGCCACGCGGCTCGGACTCAGCGTGCATTATCACGTAAATGTTGAGAGAATGAATGGCGCCGCGAAGGGCAATTCCAGCCGTCCAAAGCGACAGGCGTGTCGCGGCCTCGACATTGCAGTGGCGCTTACCTAACACGGCCTCACACTGCCCTCTAAGCGGCCCCGAATTTGAACTGACGGCCCCTGGCCGGTTCATCGGGCAGGTCAAGGGCTAGGTGTAGTACACAGGGCTCATAACTTTCAGTTTCTAGTTGGTACGATGGGCCGTGGACGGTCGATGCAGACTTCAAGATGGCGAACGAAGCTCTCCATGCGTGCGTTGTCGAGGCAAGTGCCTTTGCCATGCTCGCGACTGGAGAGATTTCAAAATGAGCCTTGTAAGCGGAGAATGCCGCCGACGCTGTTCGGCTTGCTCGTGCCCTTGACGGCGGTAGGCTCGGCAGGGCCGAGGCCAGAGTTGCCGTAGTGGTCGTAATCGACCTCGGCTGTGACCGTGAAGCCGGGAACGACCATGTAGGCGACGTTTGCAGCCACACCAGCATCCTTGAGCTGATCACCCGAGACCTGAAGGTTGAACGAAGTTTTCTCGTCAAACTCGTAGGTGGCGCCCGCCCAGAAAGCCCACTGGCCGTTCCAGATTTTGTACGAGCCGCGCCCATGATTGGCAATTGCGCCGTTTGAGTCCTCGTTGAGACTGGCATTGGAACCGTAGCCGAAGAGTCCAAACAGCGACAGCTGGTTTGTGACAGCGACGTCGACGCGGATCTTGCCGGCAAAAGCTTCGTAATTGCTGTCATAAGCCGCGACGCCGGTGATCGAGCCCCAGCCTTGCGTGTATTTCAAGCCGGCGACAACGTGCGGAATATAGCTGTCGATAGTACCGGCTGAGCCCGATCCTTGTTCGAGCGAAATCACAGTCGAAATGCCGTTGCCGGCGTCGAAGTGGTACTGAGCCACGTTGGTGTCGAAGCCGGCCGACGGAACGAGCATACTATCGAGAACGTCGCCAGCGTAGCTTACAAACGTATCGAAGGCCGACCCCTCCTTGCCAACTCGCAGGCCTCCCAGCTCGACCCAGGCAGAAGCCAGTGCGAGGCCGCTGTTGAAATCATAGTTCTGAGGACTGTCATGCGAGTTAGCGCTGTTGCCAAAATTCACGTGGGTTTCGGTATAGGTCGTCAACGCGCCGAGCTCGGTCTGCTGGCCGGTCCAAGTTTTGAACGTGAAGCGTGTGCTGTTTCGCCAAGTGCCTTGGTCCTCGCCAGTTCTCACGTCCGAGGTTCTTGCGCTGTCATACGATCGGACGTCACCCAGGCCGATATCGTAACGGACATAGCCGCCGATGCGCAGGCAGGTCTCGGTGTTGGGAATATAGGAATATCCCGAGCCGAGGACGTCGCAGATCTTGATGTACTCGGCCGGTTCCCGCTCGGCGCCAGCTGCTCGACCGACGGAAACGGTCATCAGAGCAGTTAAGCCGAGAAGAGGACTCTTGATGTACATGTCTAGATCTCCATGAAGGAATAAAAAGGATAGAGGCGAAAGAGCAAGCTTTTCCTCTAAATTTTGTGCGTGTTGTCTCCAATATGTGGACGCCAAAGCGCTTGACACGAGAGGTGAGCCAGCGTAAAAGCCACATGTACTTATAATAGTGTTTTCTGTTAGGAGATTCATTATCGTTTACATGTGAAACACTCCGGTCGGACCGCTGCAGCTCTCCGAAATAGAGCAGCAAGCGACATGCCAACCTGAAGCGTAAATGCGGCCGACACCAAAATCGGGCCGACGCGCCTTCGTCTCGCTGGAATCACTTTTTTTGAGGGTCACTGCGAAAAGCAATGTGCGACACGGTTCGCCATGTTCGATATGTGACAGTCTCGTTTAACAGCGACGGCTTCCCGTCTGACCGCAACGGAGGCCGCGCCATGCGCTACCGAGAAGGATCACTGCGCGTACGCTCCGCAAGGGCTGCGCCAGGAACAGAGGGCGTGCGCGTCCGAGGCGTCGCATGGTGGCCGCAGCACCTTTTCGCCGCTGTAAGTTCGCCGTGCAGGTACATTGCGCGGCCGGAAGCGAGAGGGAGCGCACCCTGAAACGGCTGCCTACGGCTCGCCTCGAGTAATTGGCGATGAACAGCATTCTCGAGAACTTAGTCTCGACGGAAAGAGCAACGAAAGGAAGCCGCTTGGACGAGCACGATCCGAAGGAAGAACCGATCGAGACCATTTTCCGCAACGGCACAATCACTGCCGTGGGTATCCTGCTTGCCTTTTCGCTCGGCTTCCTCACTCATTGGGCCGCGAACCCCTTGCCATGGCAACTCTACGATCTGTTCGCCGTAGTGCCGATCCTGCTCGGCATCGCACTGCAGATGAGAGCGCTGTCCATGCTGCTCGACATGAGTTCCTTGCGGCGCCCCATCTACGAACGCGCCAATCGCATTTTCATGGTCGGCCTCATCCAGACCGCGTGTGGCGTCGGCATGGCCATCTTGGTCGATCTTTTCGGGATATCGGTAGGGGGCACGCTGCCCGGCGCTTGACGACAAGCCACACCGCCGCTCTTCGCTCGAAGCGACGTCAAGCCGGGGAACCTTGTGCACCCCCTAGCGGCGTCCTCCTTTCATCAAATGAGCCGACGTCAGCTTTAGAGCGTCTCGGTGGCTAAAGCCGGTATGGTTTTTCGGCCGGCAGGGAAGGCCGCTGGCTGGACCTGGATGGCGTCTGAACGAGGCTTGACAGGTCCGTTGCGTCGGACATGAATTTCGCATTGCAAAGTTCTTCCGCAGACGCCTCAAGCACACTGCACTGGCGTCACGTACTACTCAGACGTTGAATGCGGCACCGCACCATCACCTCAGGCGCAACCATGGCACGCGCGCTCCCCGGCGTGGTTGACCCCATCCTGTCCAAACGAGACTGCGACATAAGCGGGACGCACTGACTTAGGTCAGAGACCAGGACGAGCGCGCAACGAAAGAATGATGGATCAGCGACGTGGGATGACAGCTCCTTGCACACCTCAATCCTGACAAAGTACCGGGACCCCCGGCCGCCTTGGTATACCATCTATCCGACTGTGCCAGACTTCTCTGCGGCAGTTGGTGCTGACGATTATGAGGAATGGCTGGGGGGCCTCCCGGCCGACGAATCGGTGTCGCTCTATTTCCACATTCCGTTTTGCCGATCCATGTGCTGGTATTGCGGCTTCCCTACCGCGGTCATCCGTCGCAACGGCCCGATCCTTAATTATTTAGCGGTGCTGCGTCAGGAGATCAGTTTGGTGTCGGAGCAAGTGCGGCAAGGGCTGCCGGTGAGCGATGTGCATTTCGGCGCGGAACGCCTCACCTTATCGGGCCAGCCGAGCACTTGGCGCTGATGGAATTTCTACGCCGCCACTTCGCTTTCAGCAAAACTGCTGCGATCACCGTGGAGATCGATCCCCGAACGTTCACACCGGAAATGGCCGAAGCCTTGGCAGCTAACGGTGTCAACCGCGCGAGCATCGGCGTGCAGAGCTTTGATCCCGATGTGCAAAGGCGATCAATCGGATCCAGAGTAAGGTGCAGACGGCCGCTGCAGTCCAAAATCTCCGCCGGCATGGCGTTGGCCATATCAACTTCGACCTCATCTTCGGTCTACCGAAACAGACTGTGCAGTCCTGCATCCAGACCGCGATGGCTGCGGTCGCCATGCGCCCCAACCGGCTTGCGGTGTTCGGATACGCGCATATTCCTTCCGTGATAAAGAACCAGCGCCTATCGAGCAGGCAGGTCTACCGGACGGCGATCTTCGCGCCGAACAGGCTGCAGCTGTCGCCGAGACACTGGTTGGCGCTGGCTACCGGGAGATCGGGCTCGATCATTTCGCTCCGCCGGACGACGAACTCGCGCTAGCGCAGAAGACCGGGCGCGCCTACGGCGTAATTCGCTGGGATACTCGGCCGATACTTGCAAAACGTGATCGGCTTAGGCGCGTCGGCTATTGGCCGAGTCCGCGAGGGGTATGTTCAGAACGAAGTAACACGGGATTCTTACGCCCGGCACATCGCAAGTGGACGTCTGGCGACATCAAAGGGTCACCGTCTGACCGACGATGACCGGGTGCGCGCAGCGATCATCGAGCGACTGATGTGCGATTTGGAGGCCGACGTGCCGACCATCTGTGCCGCCCACGAAATCGAACCAGCTCGTTTTCTCGATTCAGTTGAGAGTTTGGTGACGCTGGCTGAGGAGGGGATCCTGGACGTCGAAAACGGCTTCATCCGCGTGCGGCCGGAGCACCGCTTTGTTGTTCGCGCCGTTGCTGCTGCATTCGATGCTTTTCTCGCGAATCGATGAGTTGAGGCCACGACGCCGAAAGGCATCAAACCTTGTTTGGCGCTCGTCGGCATGGGCTCTCGCAGAAGACTCCGCAAGCGTATGCAGGGGACTTCCACTTGACGCCGCGTTCACCATCATCTCGCCTGGGTGCGCGCGAAAGCGCACAACCCGGAGCACGCTGCTCTCGGTGTGAGGCTGTGCTCTGCAAAGCACCGGTGATCCACCCTGTCCCTGGACAGCAGCTTGATGGCGTCATCTTGGAGGACGAGAAAAGATTGTCGAGGTACGGGTACGAATTGCCTCGGTCGTCCGTTCAATCGAAAGCACTGTCTGCGGAGGCACCTCTCCTTCATGCAGTGACAGGAGATGCTGGGCGACTTCCTTATCTGCTGCGGTGAGTCGATGATTTAGGCGGAGAAAGTCCATCCAGGTGGGGGTGCGGAATGTCTCCGTCCAAAGTGACGGTGTTTGCAGATTTCGCTGGAGCGTCCAGTTTCGTGCACCGGCACGGCTCTGGACGTGTCGCCGCGTGCGCATGGAGCCCAGAAAGGCCTCGATATTTTCCTCCGATATCAAATACTCGACCTTGGCCACGATAGGGCCACTTCTGGGTTTCAGATCGAGAGCCACGTCCGGCGGATGAAAAACTGAACTTTCTTGATCGGTTTCTTCCCAGGGACGGACCGGCAACACGATCCCCGCTGCTGCAACCAGCAACAGAGCGCCTGCGGCGCCCTCCAATGCTAAGGTCAAGGAATAGTTTTGCGCGACAGAACCCCAGATCCAGCTGCCAGCAGCCATACCGCCTGCGCTCAAGGCGTAGTAAATGGAGAGCGTGCGGCCTACAACCCACCTTGGGCTTGCCAACTGCACCGACACGTCAATGCCCGTCCAGGTGATAAGCCAACCCGCTCCGCCGAGCGCCAGCGAAATGGCCGCCACAGGAATCGACGATGTAAGGGCAAGGGAGAGGCAACAGACTGCACAAGCCACAGAGGCGAAGGCCACCAGCCTGTTTTGAGACGTGACCTTCCTCAAGAAGCCGTTGCCCATGCCCGCGATGAAAGCACCCATGCCGAAGCCGGCCAATAAGATACCGTAGACAATTGGCCCACTCTTCAACTGATCCCGGACGACGAGGGGGAGCAACGCCAGAATGGAGATGCTTGCCAATCCGAAAAGAGCGGCTCGGGCGGTCGCTGCCCTGATCTCCAAAGACATCGCAGTAAAGCGCACTCCGTCATGAATTGCCGTCGTCATTCTCTCACGAGGGAGAGGCGAAGAGCGGACCTCCCATTTGGTGCGCCATATCGCGCTTATGGGCGCCAGATCACTCACCGCAGCCAAGGCGAAAGCGGCCAGCGGCCCAAAGACGGCCAGGATCACGCCCCCCAAGGCCGGACCAACGCTGCGCACAATGTTGTATCCGACGGACATAAGCGTCACTGCGGCCGGAATGTCGCGTTTGTGAAGGATATCGCCGACCGAAGCGTGCCAAGCCGGATCATTCAAGGCAAAGCCGCAGCCGGCCAGGAAACCTAACCCGAGAATCAGCCAAGGACTGACAAATCCCAGACCCACAGAAATCATCAGCGTCGTCGACGCCGATGCTATCAGGCAGTGTCCCGCAAACATCACCCACCGGCGGCTGAAGTTGTCGGCAATGGCTCCGGCGAAAACTGAGAGGAAGAACACCGGCAATGTGGATGCGGCCTGGACGAGTGCCACCATGAGGTCGGACGCTGAAATCGTTGCCATAAGCCAACTGATGGCGACCGTTTGCACTAGCCAACCGAGGCTGGAAATCTGGG
The DNA here is from genome assembly GCF_004791315.1 of Mesorhizobium sp. M8A.F.Ca.ET.208.01.1.1. Lineage (NCBI taxonomy): Bacteria > Pseudomonadati > Pseudomonadota > Alphaproteobacteria > Hyphomicrobiales > Phyllobacteriaceae > Mesorhizobium > Mesorhizobium sp. M8A.F.Ca.ET.208.01.1.1. The sequence continues at coordinate 1,175,852 of NZ_SRUT01000002.1, read as the reverse complement.
TGGCCGCCCAAATTGAGCGAAACACCTTGTTTCGAAATGGGGCGAGCGTCTTTGAAACGGGCGGTTGAGGATTTTCGCTCTGCATGAGGTATTGCTGGCCTTCGATGAGCGCTGCGATTTGAGCAAGCGGGTCGATACTTAGACATCGCGGAGCACCGCACGGAACCCAGCTCTATGGAGCTTGCCGGCGACTATTTACGTATTGAGCCATTCTCATAGTCTCATTCATGAGCAGTCCTGTGCGCAAGCATTGCTTTGCTAAATTCCCACCACAAGCGCGCCGCCGCTGAGACCCGCACCCGCTGCCGCCAAGAGGACTTTCTCGCCAGGCCGAAACGGCTGCGCCCGATGGGCCAGCGACAATGAGAGCGGGATCGTCGCGGCGGAAGAGTTGCCATATTCGGCGATCGTCTTGACGATCGAGTGATCAGCGATGCCGAGGTTCCTGCCGACCGCGTCGAAAATGCGCGCATTGGCCTGATGCGGCACGAAACGATCGAGGTCTTGCGGCCTCAGTCGGGCAGCAGTGAGCGCATCTCTCGAGCAGGCGGTCATCATCTCCACGGCCTTGCTGAATACTTCACGGCCGTCAGTGATCGTCATCCGTGTCTGCGCGAGGTCGAGGTCGGCATGGAACGGAGTGTTGCTTCCCCCGGCGGGAATCTGGATTAGCCCGTAGCGCGAGCCGTCGGAATCCACCGAAGCGCCGAGAATGCCTCGATCCGGGTCATCGCAAGGACTGATCACCATGGCGCCGGCGGCATCGGCAAACAGCACGGCGCTGGCGCGCTCGGCCAAATTGATGCGGTGGCTGAGGATGTTGGCGGCGATGACAAGGCTCGCTTTGCCGTGCAGGCGGGTGAACCCGTCGGCGAACATCAGCGCATAGATGAAGCCGGCGCAGGCGCCGGTCAGGTCGATCGCTCCGGCGCGGCCTAGCCCCAGCCGATGTGCGACCAGCGGCGCGCTTGGCGGCAGAAGGTGATCGGGCGTCGACGTGGCGAGCAAGAGTAGACCGACGTCGCCGCGGTCGATACCGGCATTGGTCAGCGCCATGTCGCCGGCAGAGGCGGCAAGGCCCGACAGCGTGTCTTCGTCTGTTGCCCAGAAGCGCGAGCGAATTCCGGTGCGCCGCTCGATCCAGCCGGGCTCAAGCCCGAGCCGGTCTTCGATTTCCGGGTTCTCGACCTTGCGCGCCGGCGCATGATGGCCGAAGCCGAGAACGCGCGACGATAGGTTCATGGCCGCGAGCCGAAGCGTTCGCCGGCCTCCTCTATCGCGTCATAGAGCCCGCCCAATTCGTCGCTGGTGATGCAATAGGGCGGTAGAAGATAGAGGACATTGCCGAGCGGGCGCACAAGTAGCCCCCGCTCAAGGAAAAAAGCGCGCAGTTTTGGCCCGATCTCGGCCAGATAACCGGCTGAGCCGGTGCGTAGGTCGAGTGCCGCGATGGTGCCGGTTGTCCGGCAGTCGGTGAAATATGGATTGACCCGGAAGCGTTGCAGCCCGGCGGCCTGCCTCGCGCTCAAGACCGCGATCCGCTCGGCCACCGGCTCGTCACGCCAGATCTCGACATTGGCAAGTGCTGCCGCGCAGGCGATCGGATTGGCGGTGTAGGAGCTCGAATGGAAAAACGTCTTCTTGCGATCCTCCGAAAAGTGAGCGTGGAAGATGGCATCGGTGGCGATCGTGGCGGCCAGCGGGATGGTACCACCGGTCAGACCTTTCGAGGTGCACAAGATGTCGGGCGAGACGGACGCCTGTTCGCAGGCAAACATGGTTCCGGTGCGCCCCCAGCCGGTCATCACTTCATCGGCGATCAGCAGCGTGCCGGAGGCTTCGGCGATCCTCTTCAATTCGGCAAGAACCCAGGCCGGATACATCAGCATGCCGCCGGCGCCAAGCACCAGCGGCTCGACGATCAGCGCGGCTGCGCGCCGGTCGCGGCTAACGGCCTCGAACCGATCCAGCGTTTCCTGCTCGCGCCCGGCGGCCGGGAAGGGGATGGCGTCGACCTCGAACAGCAAAGGATCATAGGCGGCGTTGAAGACGCCGCGGGCGCCGACGCTCATCGCCCCGATCGTGTCGCCATGATAGCTGTGCTCCATGACGGCGATGCGCGAACGCGGCGCGCCGATGTTGCGGAAATAGCCGAGCGCCATCTTCAGCGCGACTTCGACTGAGGTGGAGCCACTGTCGGAATAGAACACCCGGTCGAGGCCGGCGGGTGCGATGCCGATAAGCGCCTCGGCCAGCCGTTCGGCCGGCTCGTGGGTGAAGCCCGCGAAGATGATCTGGTCGAGGCTCGACGCGGTCGTCTCGATGGCCTTCATGATGCGGGGGTGGCGATGGCCATGGGTGACGACCCACCAGGAAGAAATCGCATCGAGGATGCGGAAGCCGTCGGCCTTGTGGAGATAGGCGCCTTCAGTCAGCACGATTTCAGGGACCGAGGGCTCTAGCGCGTGCTGCGTGAACGGATGCCAGACTCGAGACTCCGCCATCAGTCGCCTCCGGCAATCATGGCCAGGTCGAAGCCGGAAATCATTGCATCTCTCAACGTTTCACCCGTCAGCGGACCGAGGTGCGGCAGCCTGCCCAGCTGCGGCACGCCGCCGAATTCCACGATTGTCCTTTGTGTATCGGCCACCTCTTCGCCAATGAAGGCAATGCCGATGAGCGGGATGGAGCGGGCTCTCAGGGCCTCGATCGACAACAGCGTATGATTGATGGTGCCAAGCGCGGTGCGGGCGCACAGTATGACCGGCAGCCGCCATTGTTCGAATATGTCAATGAACCTTGTCTGTCGATTGAGCGGCACCATCAGCCCGCCGGCGCCTTCGATGACGAGCGGTGTCGGCAGGACCGGAAATGAAAGATCGTCGGCCTCGATCGCGACGCCGTCGATTTCGGCTGATCGATGCGGCGACAGCGGCATCGTCAGTCGATAGACTTCGGGCAGCACGCGTCCGTCGGGCAAGCCGGAAAGCCGGGCGACGACCTCGCTGTCGGTCTCCTCGTTGAGGCCCGATTGCACCGGCTTCCAGTAGAAGCCGTCGAGCAGCCCGGCAAGTCCGGCCGAAAACACTGTCTTGCCAATTCCAGTGTCTGTTCCGGTGACGACGATGCGTTTGGTCATGCTGTGGCCAACACTCCGACGAGAGCCTCGACCATGGCGGAAATGTCGGCTTCGTCGACGTTGAGAGTCAGCGAAATGCGCAGGCGCGACGTACCCTCAGGCACTGTCGGCGGGCGAATGCCGCGTATGTCGAAGCCGCGTGCCTGCAGTCCTGCCGCCACCGCCATGGTGCGGCTGTTATCGCCGATCACAAGCGGCTGGATCTGCGAACCGCTGGGCATCACGCCGCAGCGTTCGGCCAATTGCCGGCTCGCGAAAGCGACACGCTCGTGCAACTGAGCACGACGCATAGGCTCGTCAGACAGAATAGTCAGCGCCTCACGTGCCGCGACTGCCATCAGCGGCGATGGTGCGGTCGCATAGATGAATGGCCGGCACCGGTTGATAAGATAGTCGCACAGTGTTCGCGGTCCGGTAACGAGCGCGCCGGATGCGCCAAGCGCCTTGCCGCATGTGTGGAGCGTGACGATGTTGTCGCGGCCTTCATACGCGGCGGCCAGTCCCCGGCCGTCCGGTCCCCAGACGCCGGTGGCATGCGCTTCATCGACGACGATGAATGCCTGGTACCGATCAGCCAGCGCGACCAGGCTCTCCATCGGCGCACGGTCGCCATCCATGCTGTAAAGGCTTTCGAAGGCGATCCACACCCGCCCCATGCCGCCTTCGGCGCGCCAGCGGGTGATTGCGTCCTCGACAGCGTCGACGTCGTTGTGCGCGGCCAGCTTGAACTCAGCGCGCCCGGCCTGGGCACCCTCATGCATGCTGGCATGAGCGAGCTCGTCGAGGACCAGCAGGTCGCCTTTCTGCGGCAGGGCCGTCAGCAGAGCGAAGTTGGCGATATAGCCGCTGCCGAAGAACAGTGCACGCTCGGCTCCGAAAAATGCCGCTGCGTCCGCCTCCAGTTGCTCATGTTCCGGTGCATTGCCGCGCAACAGCCGCGATCCGGTGGCGCCCACTGGCGTGCCCCGCGCAATCGCCGTCGAAACCGCATCGCCCAGTCTTTTGGAGGCGGCAAGTCCGATATAGTCGTTCGACGAGAAGTCGAGCCCGGCGCGCGGTGCGAGCGTCCGCAACCGGTCCTTGCGCCCCAGTCCCCGCAAGGTTGCGTCATAGCGGGCAAGAATTGCCTCCTTCATTGCGTGGCGAGTTCCATAGGCTCAATGCCGAGGCGCCGGAACAGAAGGGTATCCTTGTCCTCGCCGGGATTTCCCGCCGTCAGCAGCGTGTCGCCGACAAAGATCGAATTGGCCCCGGCAAAGAAGCACAGCGCCTGCGTTTCGTCGCTCATCGCCGTCCTGCCGGCGGACAGCCTTACATAGGATTTCGGCATCATCACCCGCGCGAGCGCAACGATGCGGACGAAATCGATCGGATCGATGGCGTCGGCCGCGGCAAGCGGCGTGCCTTCGATGGGAATAAGCATGTTGATCGGCACGCTTTCCGGCGGCTCGGGCAGGTTCGCGAGCGTGACCAGCATGTCGATGCGATCGGTCTTTTCTTCTCCCATCCCGACAATGCCGCCGCAGCAGACTTTCATCCCAACCGCGCGCACGTGCCCAAGCGTTTCCAGCCGGTCGGCAAAAGTCCTGGTTGAAATAACCTCGCCATAGTAGCGCTCAGAGGTATCGATGTTGTGGTTATAGTAGTCGAGACCGGCCTGCTTCAGGCGAGCAGCTTGCTCAAGATCGAGCATGCCGAGCGTCATGCAGGTCTCCATGCCGAGGGCCTTGACGCCCTCAATCATGGCGACCACAACCTCCATGTCGCGCTCCTTGGGACTTCGCCACGCCGCGCCCATGCAATAGCGCGTTGCGCCGCCATCACGCGCCATGGCCGCTTCGTCGATGACATGCTTGACGTCCACCAGCTTCGACGCCTTCACACCGGTTTCGTAATGCGCAGACTGGCTGCAATAGCCGCAATCTTCGGGGCACCCGCCGGTCTTGATGCTAAGGAGCCGCGACAGCTGCACTCGGTTTCGATCGAAGTTCTGGCGGTGGATCGTCTGAGCTAGGAACAGCAGATCGTTGAATGGCATGCCGTAGATGGCCTCGGCCTCTTTGCGGTTCCATCGCGGAGGCGTTCCATCGACCGATTGCATGGTCTGGTTCACGTCGAACTCCGAGTTCATTCCAATCGTCATCGTCAAACCTTTGTTTGCTAGTCCGGTACGCCTTCTTGGCTTTGGGGCGCACTCGCTAAAGGCGAGCTGCGGCACGTCTTTCCAGCACCTCCTACGCCTGCCGAGCTGATGTTGCTCCTCACGCCGTAATCCTCAGTTCAAGTGCTTGCAGATGTTCTGGTGGTCCGGCATGTCCAGGCCGATGTCGAGGATCGGGGCGCTGTGCGTCAGCCAACCCATGGAGATGAGATCGACACCGGTCGCCGCAATCGCCGCCGCCGTTTTCGGCATCACCCGACCGGACGCCTCGGTGATCGTACGGCCATCCACTATAGAAACCGCGCGGGCAAGATCCTCGACCGACATATTGTCGAGCAGCACCGCGTCAACACCAATCGCGAGCGCTGCATCGAGCTGCTTCAGCGTGTCGACCTCGACCTCGACCTTCACCATATGCCCTGCTGCGGCGCGCGCCCGCTCTATTGCTGTGCGGATATCGCCGGCGATCGCGATGTGGTTGTCCTTTATGAGCACGCCGTCATCGAGGCCGAACCGGTGATTGGCACCGCCGCCGACGCGCACGGCGTATTTCTCCAATGCCCGCAGCCCGGGCGTCGTCTTTCGCGTCGATACAATCCTCGCCTTGTGACCGCGCACGGCCTCAACCATGGCCGCTGTGGCAGTGGCAATGCCGCTCAGCCGGCATAAGAAATTGAGGGCCGTGCGTTCGGCCGTGAGCAGGCCTCGTGCGGGTCCGGACAATCTTGCAATGGTTTCCCCGGCCCCAACCTCGCTGCCATCAGGGCGCCAGATCTGGATGTTGATCGCCGGTTCCACGAGAAGGAAGGCATACGAGACCAGATCGAGCCCGGCAACGACGCCCGCCTGCCTCGCTTTGAGCACCAACGTGGCAGTGCAATCATACGGGATAACCGCATCGGTGGTCAGGTCGCCGGATCTGCCCAGGTCTTCGAGGAGCGCAACGCGCACAATCGGTTCGATCAGGGTCGCGGGGAGGGGGGAGAATGAAGTCATATCAAGTGCTCCGTATGGTAGCCCGGCAATCGAGTGCGGCCGCGGCCCGCATTGCGCTGTGCAGTGTCAGCCGTGATGGGCGCACGTTGGCATCGTGGAGCGGGAAATCGGACCGACAGTGCGCGCCTCGACTCTCTTCCCGCCTCAGGGCCGCCGCGGCGATCATCAGTGAGACCAAAGCCGGACCAGAGGCAGCGACACTATTGGCTGCGATCGGCAGCAGGGTCGCCACCGCTTCGCGCATTGCCTCGCCGTCGCGGATGATACCCAGGGCGGCGGAGACAATCGGGCGGACCACGGAAGCGTCTGGTCGTGGAGGGACGAATGTGGAGCATCTGCGCGGTCGCCGGGTATACGACGTGCCGGCAACGCTTTCGGCAACCCAGCTCGCGGTGACCGCCGCTTCGGTGAGCGAGTTGCTGGCCAGGCGGTTGGCGCCGTGCAGGCCGGTACAGGCCACCTCACCGCAGGCCCACAATCCCTCGATGGAGCTGCGGCCGGCGCTGTCTACGGCGACGCCGCCCATGTGATAATGTGCCGCCGGGCGCACCGGGATCAGGTCGGTCGCGGGGTCGATTCCTGCGCTCCGGCACAATTCGGCGATGCCTGGAAAACGCTTGCCAAATCTCGGGCCGAGACTTTGCCGTGCGTCCAGGAATACGCGGCGTCCAACGGCAAGCTGGTGCCAAATGGCGCGCGCTACGACGTCGCGAGGCGCAAGTTCACCGCCAGGTGTGTCGGCGAGGAAGCGCTCTCCTCGCTCATCGATGAGCACCGCGCCTTCGCCACGCACGGCTTCGCTCACCAGCGGCATCGGCCGGCGCGGACCGTCGAGCGCAGTTGGATGGAACTGTATGAATTCCAAGTCGGCGAGTTCCGCCCCCGCCCATGCGGCGAGCGCCAGCCCGTGACCCCATGAGCCAGCGGGGTTTGTCGTGTCGCAAAACAGCCCGCCGACGCCGCCGGTCGCCAGCACCGCGCGACGCGTGGGCAGAGCGAGCGCGCCGGCTCGTCCTGCTGCGACCACGGCGATGACCGACCCGTCCTGCACGACCAGCCGGCGGACCTCCACATTTTCGATAATGGTGATCGAGGCTGTACGCCGAACCGCGGCGACGAGCGCGCGCACCAACTCGCGACCGGTGGCGTCGCCGGCTGCATGCACAATTCGCCGTCGCGAGTGTGCCGCCTCGAGCCCAAGTCGCAACGCGCGGTCAGGGTGCTGGTCGAAGTCGACGCCGAACCTTTGGATCGTCCTAATCGCTTCGGGTGCAGCTCGTACCACTCGCCGCACCGTGGCCTCATCGCAGAGTCCGTCGCCGGCAGCTATCGTGTCGCAAAGGTGAAAATCTGGGCCGTCGTCGCCCCCGAGACTTGCCGCAAGACCGCCCTGGGCAAGTTCACTGCAGGCTCCGGTTCCAAGCGGCGCGTTGGTCAAAAGCACGACCGGTTCCGGCGCCAGATGAAGCGCCGTCATCAGGCCGGCAATGCCGCCGCCGATGACGACCGGCGCCCCGGCGATGTCGCGAACCTCCAGACTCATAGGGAAAGCATGCGCTCGACCGCGCGGCGGGCGGGGCCGGCAATTTCGGGATCAATCCGGACCTCATGCCGGTTCTGCTCGAGTGCGGCGCGAATGTTGGCCAGGTTGATGCGCTTCATGTGCGGGCACAGATTGCATGGGCGAACGAACTCGACGTCGGGATGCGCGACCGCGACGTTGTCGCTCATCGAACATTCGGTCAGAAGGACGACACGCGTCGGTTTCTCACGCTCGACATAATCCGACATCGCCGCGGTCGAGCCGGAGAACTCCGCCTCCGCGACAACGTCTGGTGGGCATTCTGGATGGGCCAGCACGATGACGCCTGGATGGGCATCGCGCAGTTCCCGGATGTCTGCTGCGGTGAAGCGCTCATGCACCTCGCAATGGCCTTTCCAGGCGATGATCTCGACGTCTGTATCGGCTGCCACGTTCCTCGCCAGATATTCGTCCGGGAGCATCAGCACACGCGCCACGCCAAGCGATTCCACCACCGCCTTGGCGTTGCCGGACGTGCAGCAGATGTCGGACTCCGCTTTTACGGCGGCGGAAGTGTTGACGTAAGTAACAACGGGGACCCCCGGATACCGCAGCCGCATTAGCCGCACGTCGTTTGCCGTGATCGATTCGGCCAGCGAGCAGCCGGCGCGGAGATCCGGGATGAGCACGGTCTTGTTCGGATTGAGCAGTTTTGCCGTCTCGGCCATGAAATGAACGCCGGCAACCACGATGATGTCGGCGTCGACCGTCACCGCCTTGTGGGCCAACGCCAGGCTGTCGCCGACGATGTCTGCCACGCAATGAAAAATTTCGGGCGTCTGGTAATTGTGCGCCAGCACCACCGCATTGCGCTCACGCTTCAGCGCTAAGATGGCTTCAATATCGCCGGCGAACGCGAGCCATTCAACGGGTGGGATCACCCGCCGGACACGCTCATACAGGGACGCAGCCATAGGTAACGCCCCAGTCATTGGCGCCTCGATTATATTCGGTTTGACAATAAGGGAATATATCTACCTTGACTATAAGTATGTCAAGCCCGCGCCAGCGGTAATTTTGTCCCGGCGATAGCCCTGTCGTCGAGGACGGCATGCCGGAAGCGATAAAGCTTCGCCGGTCGGCCGCCCGTGTCGAGGGAGGTCTCCCCGGTCTCCTCAACAAGTTCCTGCTGCTCGACCAATCTCCGGAAGTTCGGCTTGTTGATCAGCCTGCCAGCCAAAGCTTCCACGGTTCGCTGCAGTTGCAGCAGCGTGAAGGAAGGCCGCATAAGCTCGAACACGACCGGCCGGTATTTGATCTTCGAACGCAGCCGCGCGATCCCGGTTGCCAGAATACGACGGTGGTCAGCGACCATTGGTTTGCCAGCCGCGGCCGCAATCGCGTCCCTGCCGCCACCGGCCTCCTCAATCAGACCAGCTTCATAGAGCAACTCGTAGCGTTGGAGCGTGAGTTCCTCGTTCCAATGGCGGTCGTCGAAGCCGAAGGCTATCGCAGCGCGCTGCCGGCGCTCGCGTTGAGTGGTCGGCTCGCTGGCGCCGCCGGCCCACTCAATCAGGCGGGGCCGCAATCTATCGAGCAGCACAGGCGGCGTGCCGAAGCGGTGGTCCTCCCAGGGAAAATATTCGTACCAACTTTGCCAGCCGCACGCGGCCGAGTTCGTTGCCTGTTCCTTCCTGGTCAATGCGAGATAGCTGATTGAGATGACGCGCTGGTGGCGCTCAGTGCCGATGCGATCGCGATCGGCGAAGGTGTAGAGTTGCTCGATGTATCCAAGTGCATGGCCGGTCTGCTGCTCCACCCACCCCCTCAAACCCGACTGCAGTGATCGATGCTCAAGGGCAAAAGGTCCAGAAGGGAGGGTGTCCGCATGACCGACTGTGAGGACACAGGGCTCACTGTCGTTTACGGCGACCACGACGGCAGTCAGGTCCACTTTGGCTTCGTCAGCTTTGACGGCGGCTTTGCCTTTCTTGGTTCTTCTTGTCTGAGGATCCATGTTTGCGAAAGCGGGTTGGCCCAACGGAGCGCCTTAATCGATTGAATGTAACCTTGGAAGCCAGCACGTCAACACCAGAGTACTCAAGCGCTGTTTTTAGCTCTTCGCAGTCGCACAAAAATATGCCAAACGCGACACCCGCTGTTGGTAACGTAAGGGAAGGGGCCTCGGTTGAGCGCGGCTGGTGAGATAAAAGGGATGACTCCTCCAGATATTCGATCGCGAAAAGGCCAGACGCCACTTGTATGCTTGACGGCCTACACCACGCCGGTCGCGAGGCTGCTCGATCGCCACTGCGACATCGTTCTTGTCGGCGACAGCGTCGGCATGGTGCTGCACGGCCTGTCGTCGACGCTGGGGGTCACGCTCGACATGATGATCATGCACGGACAGGCCGTTCGCCGCGGCCTTGAACACGCGCTGATGGTCGTCGACCTGCCCTTCGGTTCCTACGAGGAAAGCCCAGAGCACGCTTTCGGCAACGCTGCGCGCGTGATGGGTGAGACCGGTTGTTCAGCGGTAAAGATCGAGGGCGGCGAGACCATCTCGGAAACCATCCGCTTCCTTACCGCGCGCGGCGTACCTGTCATGGCCCATGTGGGCCTGACGCCGCAGGCGGTAAACACGTTTGGAGGCTATCGTGTGCAGGGCCGGGGAGCCGATGCAGAGCGGATCAGGCGCGACGCCAGGGCGGTAACCGAAGCGGGCGCCTTCTCCTTGGTGCTGGAAAAGATACCGGAGCAGCTTGCACGGCAGATAACCGCCGATATCGACATACCCACAATCGGCATCGGTGCCTCGCCAGCTTGCGACGGCCAGATTCTGGTGAGCCACGATATGCTCGGGCTCTTCACCTCATTTCGGCCGAAGTTCGTCAAACGCTATGCCGAGCTCGGTGAGCAGGCTGAGGCGGCAATCGCCGCTTACGCCACCGATGTGCGGAACCGGCACTTTCCGGCGGTCGAACATCTCTATGTCAACGCCTTGAAGGCCGGTGACTTCACATGAGCGTGCCGATCGCTCGAACCGTGAGCGAGCTGCGCGGCGTCGTTGCGCAATGGCGTCGCTCGGGTGCCACGATCGGTATTGTGCCGACCATGGGAGCCTTGCACGACGGGCATCTGAGCCTCGTGCGGAAGGCGCTCGAAAGGGCCGAGCGGGTGATCGTGACGCTGTTCGTAAACCCCAAGCAGTTCAACAGCCCCGCCGACCTGATTGCCTACCCTCGGACGGAAAGCGACGATGCTGCCAAGCTCGCTCTGCTGGGCACGCATCTGCTCTATGTGCCGGACACAGAGGAAATGTACCAGGTGGGCTTCGCCACGGCCGTTTCAGTGTCCGGCATCAGCGAATGCCTTTGCGGCGCATTCCGGCCCGGCCATTTCAATGGCGTGGCGACGGTCGTGGCCAAGCTCTTCCTGCAGGCCGGCGCTGACTTCGCCTTTTTTGGCGAAAAGGATTTTCAGCAACTTCAGCTTGTCAGGCGCTTGGTCCGGGATCTCGACATTCCGATCACTATTGTGCCCTGTCCGACAGTCCGCGAAGCCGATGGTCTTGCGCTATCGTCGCGTAACGTGCGGCTCTCCCCAGCCCAACGCGCCATTGCCCCAAAACTAGCATCGGTCCTGCTCGATACGGCCGAGCGGCTTGCACGCGGCTCCCCCATCCTGCCTACGCTTGATGAAGCGCGTGCAGCAATTCTGGCTGCCGGCTATCGCGAGCTCGAATACCTGGAGCTGCGCGGAGAAACAGACCTGCAATCGTTAGCAAGCCTTGACCGACCGGCACGCTTGCTTGCTGCGGCTTGGCTTGGCGACACGCGGCTCATCGATAACGTCGCAATATCACCCATCGGTAGTTGGTCAGGTGGGCGGAGCTCTCTCCAATCGGAAGCAGCACAGCAATTGCGGTGATGACGGCGGCGCGTCGTATGCCCTGCAGGGACAGGCCATCATTTAGAACCACGTCTCCGTCGGCTTCCAGCAACCTCCGCGAGGTACGCTAAGCGCAGATGCATCGCGTATTTGAAACCTTGGTCGAGCAACTCTCTGCAAGCGTCGATGCCGTCGATCTCCATGAGGCAATGGCGTCCGCCGCAGCCGGGTTCGACTTTCCGCTCTTCGCTTATTTCACCTACCCATCCGCTTCCGGCGACAGGCCGCGATTGATCTCGAATTATCCATCATCATGGACATCACATTACCTGCAACAGCGCTACCACAGCGTGGATCCCGTGATCCTGCGGGGACTGCGGGGCTGGGATACCTTCGACTGGGGTGTGGACCGCGATCACCGTTATTTGCCGACCTCTCAGCAGGAAGTCCTGGAAAAAGCAGCTGAGTTCGGCATTCGCGGCGGACTGACCATGTCGATGCATGATCATCGCGGCCGGTTCGCCGCACTGACCTTCGCCTCCAACGAGGCGCATCCGCCATTTCTGAGGTCGCTGACGCGCTACGAAAAAGCAATGCAACTGGTTGCGATCAACGTTCATATCCATGCCCGGCGCAGGCTCGCCGAAGATTGCGTGGTAGATGGCATAACGCTCACCCGGCGGGAGTTCGAGTGCCTGAAATGGGCGGCGTGCGGCAAGTCGGCCTGGGATATCAGCCAGATTCTCGGTGTCTCGAAACGCACCGTGACCTTCCATCAGGAAAACGCCAAGGCGAAGCTTGGCGTGCGAACCATCAACCAGGCCGTAGTGCGGATGGCTGCTCGGGCGAGATCCTGATCCTCTCCAAGTCTAGCTGTAAAGGTCTACAGGCTGCATTCATGACGGCTTTGCCCTTCGATTGCGTGGACACATCCCGCACGGAGACGACAATGATGCAGCTGATAACACCCGACTGCTACGCCGAGTTTGCGAGCGAACTCAAGGAAATGCACGGACTTAGGTATCGGGTTTTCAAGAAGCGGCTCGATTGGGAAGTGCAGACCGAAGGCGAAATGGAAACGGACCCGTTTGACAGCCTGAACCCCGTCTACCTGCTTCTCAAGGGGTCCGATTGGCGAACTTGCGGCTGCGTCCGCCTTTTGCCGACCACCGGACCGACAATGTTGCGCGATACGTTTCCGACGCTGCTGGATGAGATGGTGGTCCCTGCGAGTGCCGATATCTGGGAGAGTAGTCGTTTCGCGCTCGATCTCCCTGCGACAGCGCCGAAGGCAGCTGGCGGCCTGGCCCAAGCAACCTACGAGCTCTTCGCGGGGATCATCGAATTCGGCTTGGCCAACAATCTCTCCGGGATCGTAACGGTGACAGATACGCGCATCGAAAGGATCCTTCGTCTCGCCACCTGGCCGTTGTCACGTATCGGACAGCCCAAGCAGGTCGGCAACACCGAGGCAGTCGCCGGCTTCCTCGATATTTCCTACGCCAGTCTCTTGCGCATCCGCTGGAGGGGACGCCTCAACGGGCCGGTGTTGTGGCAACCAGTTCTCATCCAATCGGCATAGCGCCTGCGGATGCTCAGCCGTGACTTGAGTTAAGTCTGCTCACGGCCGCCACCGCCGCCGTGAGGGTGAGCGGACCCGCCCCCACGAGCTTTCGACTGTTCCGGTCGATTGGCTCGCGCGGCCGGACTTTGGATTTCCGTAGGCGCAACCCGCAGTCCAGCGTGAGCACGCCAAAATGGCGCCCCTCCGCTTCGTCCAAAGAAGCCAACGTGGCTTCTGAGGTCGTCTTAGAATATTGGACCGGCCGCCGTGAGCGATCGCAACCTCAAACCTTTGCCGGTATGCCGGTTTGGCCGGACCGTCGGCCAGTCGGAGCAGTCCCCTGATAAGGACCCGAGCTGACGCGCGGTCCAACAGCGCCCGAGCCTATGCTTTGTGCATTACCGTTCGGTTGGCCATGTCGTCCAAGACCGCATGAAGAAGGCTTCCAACCTCCTGCGCAGCGAGCTCTGGCGCAATTCCTACATCGGACAATTGAATGAGCATTTTCTTGGCAGCACAGCGCCAGAACGCACTCGCCGCCTCGCCGTTCTTGGTCTCGAGGGCCTGGGCGATACTTTCGACCAATATACGTCGCCGATGCAGCGGAAATACGCAAATGTTTGATTCATGCATCAATCCACCTCACAGATTCAGTTCCACAAAGAAAAACACCGGCGTCTTCAAAAGAGCCCCGCTAGCGCGGTGACGGTTCGCGGCGACATGACGAGTTCCACTTCCCCATCGACAAGCTATTGGGAGATGAGCCGCCGGACCGCATATCCGGGACCGCACATAAGGTGAACCACCATTGCTCATCCGGCTGCATTTTCCTGGGCCGTTCGACGAGGCGTTCCAGCCGAATTGACGTCCAATGACTTGATCTCTGAAAGGGCAGGGCGGTACGAATCACCCGATTGTTCCGCTGCTTACATTCCTGCGAGCTTGTGTATGAACGATTAAAGCGTGCCCGAGCCGTTCTTGGTGGCCGCCGCAGAAGGGAATCATGTCATCCGCTGCCTATCGTAGGCGGCGCGACTTCTAGCATGACTGCACTGCCCCGACAGGGCTTTGCAATCGCGCGTTTCGAAGCCTATGCTTTGGCATCGGCCGGCATTTACTTCGGTGCAGCCGACAGTAAGACGTACGCGCTCTTGCCCCGTTGGAAGAGAGCCTTGCCCGATCCCTCTTTCGCGACCAGGTGCTGAAGCCCTCACCCCGCAGGACTTCGCGCTTTTGCGACCATCGCTGCATCACGTCGAACCGGGCATCAAGGACCAGTTGGAGGTCGCGCATCAGCCGATCAAGAACGTATATTTTCCCGAGAGGGGCATCGCGTCGGTGGTCGCCACCATGACCGGCGGGCGGCAAGGTGAAGTCGGCATTGTCGGCTATGACGGGATGAAAGGAATTGCCGTCATTCTCGGAAAGGAAAGCACTACCTGGCGCCTGCCGGTTGAAAACCTTCGCCCTGCGATTAGCCCGTCGCTTCGCACCTCAGTGCTGGATTATGCCCACGCGTTCCTCGTCCAATCATGCCGGACGGCACTGGTCAATGGCCACTCCAAGATCGAAGAACGGCTGGCCCGCTGGCAGCTGATGGTCCACGACCGTGCGGAAGGAGATAAGATCCTCCCGACGCATGAATTTCTGGCGACCATGCTCGCGCCCACCGCCCGGGGTCACCACGGCCCTGCAAATGCTTGAGTATCGAGGACTGGTGCACGCCAAGCGCGGCGAGATCACGATCATCGACCGTGCCGGATTGATAAAGCTCACACATGGCGCTTATGACAAGGAGGAGCAGCGTTATTTCGGCCTGGCCGCTGCCTGAAGCATGTCGGTTGAAACGGGTTCAGCCGACGTCTCCTTGCCCCTCACCAGGTCGCCCAAAAGCATCAGCGGTTTTGAACGAATCGCAGCTATTGTCCGCAATCGGACATAGGCTTGAAGGCGGTCGAATTCGTGCCATAAGTCGGGTTGGTCAGGGTTCAGGGAGGAATTCGTCATGACCAATTCGTTTCACACCGTCACCGTCGAAAAAGCCGCAGAAGCCTATGTCCTTTCCAGGGGAAGGGTCCGCTTTCTCTCCATGGCGCAGGCGATCCGCGCCATCCGAACACTAATGCCGGCATGCAAGGCCACCGACCGCGAGTTGGAGGAACTGTTGGCGGCCGCTTCCTTCGTTCATGGCGTGCCCGTCGCCTTCGACACAAAAACAGCCGATGGTGTAGAACCACGGCTGCATTCCTAAGAGGGCATGCCGCGCCATGCAGACTGTCAGAGGGCATTCGTCAGATGGTAGTCCGCTAACTTAACTGCAGAGTCTAAAGGACGTGTTCCAGCATTGCGAACTCACCGATCGCTTTGTTGCCAAAGCTGCCAGCAAGCGATCGCCTCATCCAGCCGTTTGCACCATCTCATCACAGACATCATCGCGATGCTACCTGTCCAGCATATGTCCAGCATTTCGCAAGGCGGCCAGAAGGAGCCTCGCATAGCCTGTGACATCGATCTGGGCCTGCATCGAAAGGGGCATGCTGGTCCAGTTCTCCAACGGTGCAATGAAAGGTGAGAAGGTGCCATTGACTAGGCAACAACAGCTAACAAGGCCCTCTCGGTCCAATGCCACCACACCGATCTTGTCGCCTGGATATCCAATGGCTGCGACTCGCTGGACCTCCAGGTCACCGTCCACCCGCACGTCAAAAAGAAGGCTACCACGGCTCCTCGTGGCTATCTCAGCCGCCTTCTCATCAAAGCTTGAAGAGAGCAAGCGGACGCTTTCCACCGCCATCTGGAAAATCACCAAATCCAGTTCATTCACGGCCATATGGGCATTTCCGCGCAACGGGTGGTGATTGCAATGACACATACTGCTTGTTCACAGATGTCGGTCACGAACGATCATTCGTCGGGTTCCGGTTCCGACCAACGGTGTCGCCACCTGATCGTGCTGCGGTTCGAACCTTCCGAACGCGAGCCGAGCGCGCTATGAGGTTGGAGTCTAGGTCTCGGACCCTGCCTCGCGGCCTTCTCATCTTTGGCAGACCCGTTGCAACGCCGCCGCGATGGCGCAAACGCCAGATGACGCTGATCCATCGCTTGATCGTGAACTGAGCTTCTGAACACCATTGGGACAGCAGGGTGGAAGGGCTTGACCAACGCTGCCCCCGTTTTCCAAGAGGACCCGTCCTCGATTGAATCTTTCGAGCCCCGTGCGGCGCGCAGCCAAATGATGACGATCTGGACTCAGCTCGCAGACCGCAAGGCAAAGAGGGAACCTTCCAGGCAGCCAAGCTGCTCGACGCAAAGAGCGGCCTTTGGAGTTCCCAAGAATCGACCCTTCCATAGTTGCGACAGGCAACCACTGCACGAGTGTGGGAGAGCGAATCGCAAGCATTGCGTGAGGTCCTGCGCGTTTTCCCCTCTTTGCTATTTGGCACATCGTTTGCGCCGAAGTGGGCGCAGCGTTCGACCGGAGCACTGCATGGGAGAGGGAGGAGCCCCACCCCGATCCGGTCAAGGAGAGAGACGGTGTTGGTTCCAAGAGTTCCCCGCGCGATCGCAGCGCCCCGCAAGCGCCATTTTGCCCGGACCTACGTGCAGGTACTTGCCGCCATAATCCTGGGTGCCGCAATCGGCTATTTCCATTTGGAGACCGGCCACAGCCTGAAGCCGCTCGGCGATGCCTTCGTCGATGTCGTCAAGATAATCACCGTACCTGTCATCTTCCTGACAATGGCGACCGGCATTGCCGGCATGAGCGATCTGCAGAAGGTCGGCCGAGTTGCCGCCAAGGCGATGGTCTATTTTCTCACCTTTTCGACGCTCGCTTTTGTTGTCGGGCTGATTGTCGCGAATATCGTTCAGCCTGGCGCCGGCCTCAACATCGATCCGGCCTCGCTCGATGTCCAAGCCGTTAAGGGCTATGTGGCCACGGCTCACGAGCAGTCCGTGACCAGCTTCCTGATGAACATCATCCCGTCAACGATTGCCAATGCCTTCGCGGAAGGCGACATCCTGCAAGTCTTGTTCCTCTCGGTCCTGTTCGGCGCGGTCTGCCGCTACAACGGCCGCTCGCTCTTCTCTCTCGTCCGATACATCAAGGACGAGCTGCTGCTCGCAATGTCCTCCTCAGAGGCCGCGCTGGCCTCGCTCATGGAGAAGATGGAAAGGGCCGGCGCCACGCATTCGGTCGTGGGTCTCATTCCATTCAATCTGGACGGCACGAATATGATGCTCGCCGCCCTTTTCATCGCCCAAGCGACGAAAACTGATCTCCCGATCGGCTGCCGGATCCTCATGCTGTTTGTCGCATTGTTCCCTTCGAACGGAACAACCCGCATTACCGGTGCAGGCCTCGTCACAATGGCTGCAACGCTCTTTCTTGTTCCGGCCGCACCGGTCACCTCCGTGGGGCTTATTCTTGGCGTCGATCAGCTTATGTCCGAATGCCACGCGCTGACGGTTTTTCTCCGCAGCGTAGCGGCAACGCTGGCTGTCACCCGGTCCGGGGCGAGCGGGATAAACGACGATTCGGGGAGCGCCTCACTAGCGGACCGTTCAGCGCTCCGGCGGTGGACGGTCAAGTCGCCCGGCGTGGTGAACACAATTCCCCGTGCGAACGACGCTCAGCTATTGGGGTGGACCCGATGGCGCAAAGCCGTATTTGAGAAACCGCCAGATCGCACCGGCACCTGTGCGCCTGTAGCAACTGCGGGGCACGATCAAAACTGACCCATTTTACACCAAAAAGGCGGCCGTTGCTGCCACGCCGTCCATGGATTGGAGACTCATGTCTAAGCCGACTGCCATCACTGTCGCAGCTCTTCTTTTACTCCTCGCCTTGCTGGCGAGCCAATATAGCGCGAACCTGCACCGGCAGGCGTGGTCGACCGACAGGCAAAAGTGGAGCGGCGCATTCGACAACGATCTCCTTCGCCAATCGCCGGCAACCCGCAAGGCGATGCCGTTCTGGTCATATTCAATGACTACCACAACTGTCCGCATTGCAGACTGGCTGATATCAACTACCAAAAAGCCTTCAAGCATGAACCCAATCTGAAGCTTGTGATCAAACAGTTCCCGGTCCTGGGACCGGATTCCCAATTCCCAGCCTTCGCCGCACTCGCCTCGAGAAAACAGGGAAAGTTCGACGAATTCCACCGCGCCCTTATGATTTCCCCCAGTTGAAGGGTCACTCTCAAGATCGCAGCGCGTGTAGGCCTTGACGTTGAGCAGCTCAAGCGGGAATGCAAGATCCGGCCATCGCAGATGAAATGCGCGGTCCGCGCACTCGCGAAAGGTCTGCACTTAGACGGTACGCCCGCGTTGGTGGTCGGCGATATAGTGGTCGCCGACCTTGTGGACATGGCCAGCTTGCAACGCTTGCATCGCCGATGCGCGCTCAAAGCGTGCTGGCTCTCGTGCGGGGCAGCATCTGTAGACCGGCCACGCTGTTGTTGCCGGAGCGTGCCGTTTGTGGCAGCTGGCTTTGCTGTCGCTCCTCGTAATCTTGTTGCGGTCATCCAGCTGCCGTGGGCGCCAACAACAATCCTGAGCGCCCGCGCCTGAAGTCGCTGGCCGGGTGCTCGTGAACCGAGCCCGCTTTTCTTCGGCAAGCTCAGGCGGTCTTGGCCCTGCGGCATCGCCCCCTGGCGCGGGGCAGCCTTCGGCTGCTGACGGTCGCCGGCCTGTCGGCCGGCGTCTTTCTATTGTGGCCTTCCCCCTGGCGCAGGGTGGGCAGCACTCCCTTCTAGGCCCGCCGCGGCGTCCCGCAACCCTTCGCTTGTCGCTTTCGGGTCCTCCACTCCGTTCCGGTCCTGCTGATGCAGTCCGCCTCCGACGGCGGGCCTTTCCGGTCGCTTTTGCCGCCCACCCCGCTTCCGGGGAGGGCGCGCGATTGTAGAGCGGAGGACATCACGATGCGTGCAAACAACAAACGTTGCGGCAGCCGACAGGCTGGCGCAGACAGTGGCGGGCGCACCGGCGCCAGCCTTTATCAGGAAATCACCGACCGCATCATTGCCGAACTGGAGCGCGGCACCGTGCCATGGGTCAAGCCGTGGGGCAGGGCAAGGACAGGCCTCGGCCTGCCGCGGAATGCGGCCACCCAGCGCCGATATTCCGGCATCAATATCCTGATCCTGTGGGGCGCGGTCATCGAGCGCGGTTTCCCCAGCCAGAACTGGCTCACCTTCCGGCAGGCGCTTTCGCTTGGCGGCAATGTCAGGAAGGGCGAGCACGGCACCACCATCGTTCACGCTGACCGCTTTGTTCCCAAGAACGAAAAGCAACGCGCCGACACCGATGGCGACGAACCGCAGGCGGTGCCCTTCCTGAAGCGCTTCACCGTCTTCGATGTCGCGCAGTGCGATAATCTGCCCGAACATCTTTACGCCGCCGGCGAGCCTCTGCCTGAGCGCGAGATGGTCCCGCAGGCCGAGGCGCTCATTCATGCAACCGGCGCTGATTTTCGCATCGGCGGCGAGCGCGCCTTCTACATGCCCGGCAGCGACACCATACAGGTGCCGCCGCAGCCGGCTTTCTTCCACCAGATCGACTATTACCGGACCTGCTTTCACGAGCTTGGACACTGGACCGGCCACCCGAGGCGACTCGCGCGCGACCTGTCCGGCTCCTTCGGGTCCAACACCTATGCGCGCGAGGAACTGGTCGCCGAAATCGCATCAGCCTTCATCTGCAGCAGTCTCGGCATCGAGCCGAGCGTGCGCCATGCCGACTACATCGGCTCATGGCTGACGGTTTTGCGCGAGGACAACCGCGCCATCTTCCGCGCCGCAAGCCATGCCTCGAAAGCCGCCGATTTCCTGCTTGGCCGCAATGTCGATGTCGAAGGCGAGGCACATGCCGAAACCGCCTATGGGAGCGCGCAATCCTCACACGCGACCGCCTTGCGCCTCTGATGACGCAAAGCCGCGCGCAACCAACTCGACAGTTCTTTTGAGGTTGCCCTAACGCCGATGGCCGGCGTTGGCGTCGATCGTTCATCGGACCGAGGTTCGCAAAAAAAGAGGGCGGCATTGATGCCGCCCTCTCGTTGCGAAAGCTGCCAGAGCTGGATTAGAAATCCATGCCGCCCATGCCGCCCATGCCGCCGCCGCCCATGCCGCCAGGCATGCCGCCGCCAGCCGACTCCTTCTTCGGAGCCTCCGCGATCATGGCTTCGGTGGTGACCAGCAGGCCGGCGACCGAGGCCGCGTCCTGAAGAGCCGTACGGACAACCTTGACCGGATCGACGATACCCATGGCGATCATGTCGCCATACTCGCCGGTCTGGGCGTTGTAGCCGAAGGTCGCGCCCTTGTTCTCAAGGATCTTGCCGGCAACGATCGATGCTTCCGCACCGGCGTTGGCCGCGATCTGGCGGGCCGGAGCCTGAAGCGCACGACGCACGATGTTGATGCCGGCGGCCTGGTCGGCATTGACGCCGGTGGCCTTGATGTTGGCCGAAGCGCGCAGCAGCGCGACGCCACCACCAGCAACGATGCCTTCTTCGACGGCCGCGCGGGTCGCGTTGAGGGCGTCATCGACGCGGTCCTTCTTTTCCTTGACTTCGACTTCCGTCGCACCGCCGACGCGGATCACCGCAACGCCGCCGGCGAGCTTCGCCAGACGTTCCTGCAGCTTCTCCTTGTCGTAGTCCGAAGTGGTCTCTTCGATCTGCTGCTTGATCTGGGCAACGCGGCCCTGGATCTCGGCCTTCTTGCCGGCGCCGTCGACGATGGTGGTGTTCTCCTTGGAGATCGACACCTTCTTGGCGCGGCCGAGCATGTTGAGGCCGACGTTCTCGAGCTTGATGCCGAGGTCTTCCGAGATGACCTGGCCACCGGTGAGGATGGCGATGTCTTCCAGCATGGCCTTGCGGCGATCACCGAAGCCCGGCGCCTTGACGGCGGCGATCTTCAGGCCGCCACGCAGCTTGTTGACGACCAGCGTGGCCAGAGCCTCGCCTTCGACGTCTTCCGAGATGATGAGCAGCGGCTTCGAGGTCTGCACGACGGCTTCGAGAACCGGCAGCATGGCCTGGAGGTTGGACAGCTTCTTCTCGTGCAGGAGGATGTAGACGTCCTCGAGCTCGGCAACCATCTTGTCGGCGTTGGTGACGAAGTAGGGCGAGAGGTAGCCGCGGTCGAACTGCATGCCTTCGACGACTTCGAGTTCGGTCTCGGCGGTCTTGGCTTCCTCAACCGTGATGACGCCTTCGTTGCCGACCTTCTGCATCGCTTCGGCGATCATCTTGCCGACCGAAGCATCGCCGTTGCCGGCGATGGTGCCGACCTGGGCAACCTCTTCGGAGGTCTTGATCTTCTTGGCGTTCTTGATCAGGGTCGCAACGACGTCGGTTACCGCGAGGTCGATGCCGCGCTTCAGGTCCATCGGGTTCATGCCGGCGGCAACGGCCTTGTGGCCTTCCTGGACGATCGACTGCGCCAGAACGGTCGCGGTCGTGGTGCCGTCGCCAGCGATGTCGTTGGTCTTCGAAGCAACTTCGCGGACCATCTGCGCGCCCATGTTTTCGAACTTGTCCTCAAGCTCGATTTCCTTGGCGACGGTGACGCCGTCCTTGGTGATGCGCGGGGCGCCGAACGACTTGTCGATGACCACGTTGCGGCCCTTGGGGCCGAGCGTGACCTTCACCGCGTCAGCGAGGATGTTGACACCGCGCAGCATGCGCTCGCGGGCATCGCGGGAGAATTTTACGTCTTTGGCAGCCATTTTTAGCTCCTGGCAGGGGCTTCAATCGAGCCCGGGAATTCAGTTGACGAAAGGGCCTGATATGAGCCGATGATGCCCATGATGTCGGATTCCTTCATGATCAGAAGGTCTTCGCCATTGAGCTTGACTTCCGTGCCCGACCACTTGCTGAACAGGATGCGGTCGCCGGCCTTGACGTCCAGCGGGACCAGCTTGCCAGCTTCGTCACGAGCGCCGAAGCCGACAGCGATGATCTCGCCTTCCTGCGGCTTTTCCTTTGCCGTGTCGGGGATGATGATCCCGCCAGCGGTCTTGGATTCGGATTCGACCCGGCGAACGACCACGCGGTCATGCAGCGGGCGGAACTTCGACTTTGCCATTTTCGGATTTTTCCCTGGTGCGCTGTTGAGGGGTTTTTGTTAGCACTCGCGATGGACGAGTGCTAACGCGATAGTGAGGTAGGCTGTAAGCGGGCACTCGTCAAGACGGACGAGGGCAGGCGAGGAGCTCTGGCCCCCTCCCCGGTGGAACCCAACGCATACGCGGCATCCGCGTTGATGGCTGCGAGCCCCACATTTCCATTGAATTCGGCGTCATGACGCCAACTTGCTCGCGCCGCTTCCAAGTCGTCAGTCGTGCTGCCGTCAGCACGAACATAGGGCTGCGCTTCACTTCCCGTCGAAGCCGCGGCAAGCAGCGTCGCCGTCAGCACGCTCCTTTGCAGATGCTTGCCAAAGGTGGACAGTGAGCGCACCTGCGCCGGGCTGTTGGTGCGAACGTAAGACGTCATTGACAACTCCTTTTTGCAAGTCGAGCCCCTTCTCCACCTTCGGCCGCCGTCGACGCGAAGAAGTCCGCATCGCGTTGAAGACGAGCTGCGAAAAAGAGAAAGATGTGTTTGATGGCTGCGGCCCCAACGGTGCCTTCAGATTTGAGATCACTTCCGCCGCGAGCGGCTGAAGCTCCTCGCAACGTCAAATCGAATCTGCTGCCAAGCCTCCAGGAAAGGAGAGCATTGCTCATCTCGCGCTTGTGCATGCAGTCAACCTTCGATCCGTGTTGCCACATCAAGAGCAAATGCCGTGCCAAAGCTCACTGGGAAGTGAACGCATGGCTCTCCCTGAAAACCTCACAAATCCAGCATGGTCAATTGTGCGGAACCCGACATGCGTCTTCTGCCACTGTCAGCTTTCGGACAGGCATGACGCGTTTCGCGCCGACCACCGGTCGATCGGTTTTGGGGCCGGTCTGTTCGCCTCATAAGAGCGCGTTACATTGCGTAGCGGTTTCCCGAGCGCCGCCACATGACACTGGACCTGCAGGTAGCACCGGCTTCTCATCCAGCCTTACTTTGGCCCCCTCGCGTATCAAATTCCCGCTGGCGAGCCCTGCTTTCATAGATCGCACCATGCCGGATGTCTGCTCTGGCGCCCGACCCGCTGGCACGATCTCGATCCGGCATAAGGGCGCAGCATCTTTGCAGGCCGTTTCATCCCGGCGTCCTGCTTGGCTGACAGACCGCACTTGGCGAGCGGTCTCCATGCTCTCTCCAAGGACCATCCCTGCGGCTGGCTTGTCGACCTATGGGCGGGTCCGGCCGCCCGAAACCCTCGCGCCATCAGCTTTTTTCCCCGCCGCCTGCGGCGGCTTCCTCGCGCCGCTTCGCTCACAAAAAAGCTGCCCGCTCGGGTCCTTCACTGTCGCTGCGGCCCTGTCGGATTCAGGCGGTCCTGACGCGCCCATTACGGTGCGCCATCGCAGGGGATGGTCCCCGGCGAAACCACAAAAGGAGACTTCGAAATGACCGCGATCGGTTACGTCAACAAGCAGGAAAACGGCGCCTACAAGGGCCAGTTCAAGACGCTCAGCGTCCGCGCCGACATCGATATCGTCCCCAACCAGGCCAAGAGCGCCGATAACCATCCCGACTTCCGGGTGCTTACGCAAGGGGTCGAAGTCGGCGCTGGCTGGATCCGCACCGGCGAGACTTCCGGCAAGGATTATGTGAGCCTGTCGATTGCAGCGCCGGAGTTCGGACCGCGCAAGCTCTACGCCAATCTCGGCCGAGCCGCCGGCCAGGACGATCACGACACCTACGCCATCATCTGGAACCCGGCCGACTGACCGGCCGAGATAAGAGCCTCGCGCCGCAGCCCCGGCGCGGGGCTCATTCCCAGGAGTTCCACCCAAACCCCGTCCGCCCTAAAGGGCGGCGAAAACTCTCCCCCGACTCTTCGCCCGTCCCCGAGACGATCTCCCTCGCCCATCCTCGCCCTCGCTTGTCCGAAGCGAAACGAGGATCATCATGGACGACGAAAACGAACGCGCGGCCCGCGCGAAAAAGGGCAGCCCGTTTCTCAGCACAGCCCAAGCCGCCTTCTATATCGGGCTCTCCCAGCGCACGCTCGAAAAGATGCGGCTCAAGGGCGGCGGCCCGAAATTCCGCAAGCACGGCCGCTATGTCCGCTATCACATCGACGAACTCGACCATTGGTCGAAAGGACACCCGCAGCACTCCATCGCCGGCGATGGCAAGGCCGGTTCCGGCCAGGGCGGCACGGGAGGCCGTTCATGAGGCGGCGCCCTTCCATCCATCTGATCGGCAGCCGCCTGAGGCGTGTTCGAGCCCGTAAGACGGTCGCCTTGGCCGCGGCCGGTCTCGGTCTTTTGGGCTTCACGGCGCTGGGAAAGCCCGCCCCTTGGCTGGTCTGGAACGCCTCGGCCAGCGCGCCGATCGGCCTTTACCGCATCGCTGCGGGAGCGCTGGCGCGTGGCGATCTCGTGCTCGTGCGCCCGCCTGAATACGCGGCGTATCTCGCCGCCGAGCGCAGCTATCTGCCTCGCAATGTGCCGCTGGCAAAACGTCTTGCAGCGCTGCCGGACGATAATGTCTGCGCCTTCAATGACGCCATCATCATCGGCGGCGACATCGTCGCGCGCCGGCTCAAAATCGACGCCGAAGGCCGACCTTTGCCATGGTGGAACGGCTGCCGAGCGCTCGGGGATAACGAGGTTTTCCTGCTCGGCAGCGACAAAAACCGCTCCTTCGACAGCCGCTATTTCGGGCCTGTTCCCACTCAAAATGTCATCGGGAGGCTCGTACCACTATGGACCGAGTGACCCTCCTCTTGTTGGGCATGATCGCCATTGCGCCATGCGCCTGTTCCGCCTCGACCGGCGCTGAGCCGGTCGCCATCTCCCAAAGTCCGCAGCTGCGAAAGTGGCAGACGTTGGTATCGGAAGCAAGCCGGCGCTTCCATATTCCCCAAGCCTGGATCTATGCCGTCATGGCTGCCGAAAGCGGCGGCAAGACAATGCGCGGCGGCCGCCCCATCACCTCCCCCGCTGGCGCCATGGGCCTCATGCAGGTGATGCCCGGCACCTATGAAGAGATGCGGGTCGAACACGGCCTTGGGCCTAACCCCCACGATCCGCGCGACAATATCCTGGCCGGCACGGCCTATCTCAGTGCCATGTATGACCGCTTCGGATTTCCTGGCCTGTTTGGCGCCTACAATGCCGGTCCCGAGCGCTACGACGAGCATTTGAAGCGTGGCAAACCGCTGCCAGAAGAGACCGTCGAGTACCTCGACCAACTCAAGGCGGCCGGAGTTTCGGCGGCCGACATCGAGGCGTTCGAAAGCCAATCTGTCGCTCCAAAGGCGCAAATCGCTCCTCTCGGACGGTCGCTGTTCTTCATTCATGACGGTGTTCACTCAGGCGTGCGAAACGGCGATCTCTTCGTGCCGCTCGGCAAGGACGGCGCGCAGCCGAAGGAGCCGGTGCGTTAGCCATGGCGGACGGGGGCGCGTCTGGCGGGGCTGGGCGCGGAAGGCAAGATAAAGGTACCGCCTCCAGGAGGCGGTTAAATCTTTGTCTGCACATCGTTTTTCCGGGAGGCTGCCGCCGGTGCCAAGAGGGTTTGACGTGTAAGTGTCTGATTTTGCTTGATATGTCTGGGAGGCTCGCATTAAGGATGACGAGTTCAGGCCGAAGCTCGGCAAAATCGGGTCGCGCGGCTCGAAGGCCGGCAAACGCTATGCCGGCCAGGTTCGTGCGGCGATCAACCGGGCTGGCGGCCGGCCGCAACGCGGTGGTCGCTTCACAGGAAGCCGGACAGGGCGCGGCGGGGCGGCCGCCGCACTGCTGAAATCGCGCGACCGGTATGCCGCCTTCCGCCAGCGCCGGGTGATCGTCAAGGCGCGGGTCGTCAAGCTCGCCGGCAAGGGCGCGGACGGGGCGCGTGCCCATCTACGCTATCTTCAGCGCGACGGGGTCACCCGCGAAGGTGAACCTGGCGAGCTCTACGGCGCCGACAGCGGCCGCGTCGACGGCAAGGCGTTCATCGATCGCGCGGACGGCGACCGCCATCAGTTCCGCTTCATCGTCGCTGCCGAAGACGGCATCGAGTACGACGACCTCAAGGCGCTGACGCGGCGGCTCATGGCGCAGATGCAGGAAGACCTCGGCACGAAGCTCGACTGGGTCGCGGTCGATCATTTCAACACCGGCCACCCGCACAGCCACATCATCGTCCGTGGCAGGGACGACCGTGGCGAGAACCTGGTCATCGCGCGCGAATATATCTCATCTGGCATCCGCGAGCGGGCGGCCGAGCTGGTCAGCCTCGATCTCGGTCCGCGAACCGACCGCGAGATTGAGCTTCGCCTGCGCCGGGAAATGGAGCAGGAACGCTTCACCAGCATCGACCGTCGGCTGCTCAGCATGCGTGATGATGACGGCCTGGTCTCGCCGGGCGGTCCCGACGCCATTCGCCAGACGCTGCACCAGGGACGGCTGCGCAAGCTCGAGCGGATGGGTCTGGCCGCGGAGGTCGGCGCTGGCTCCTGGCGCCTCGACGATGAGCTCGAAGCCACGCTGCGCCGCACCGGCGAACGCGGCGACATCATCAAGACCATGCACCGCGAACTGACCGGCAAGGGGCTTGCCCGCAGGGCCGCCGACTGGGTGATCCACGATCGATCCGGCGAGCCCGTCCAGTCTCTCGTCGGTCGCGTTGTCGCGCGTGGACTGGCCGACGAGATCAATGACCGCCATTACATGATCGTCGACGCCGTCGACGGTAAGAGCCATTGGATCAACATCGGTAGAGGCGAGGCGATGGAAACGATGCCTAATGGCTGCATCGTGCGTGTCGCGCCAAGGAACACCGAGCCGAGGCAGGTCGATCGTACCATCGCCGAAATCGCCGCCGCGCATGGCGGCCGTTACGACGTCGATATGCACCTGAAGCATGACCCATCCGCCACCGAGAGCTTTGCGCGAACGCATGTGCGGCGGCTGGAGGCGATCCGCCGCGCGACCGGCGGCGTCGAGCGAGAGCCGAACGGCACCTGGCTCATCGCGCCGGACCATCTCGATCGCGTCGCGAATTATGAGGGCCAGCGGGCCAGGGCCGAGCCTGTCGTTGCCGACAAGCTCTCCTCAATGGCGCTGGAGCGACAGGTCAGCTTCAACGGCGCCACCTGGCTCGACCGGGAGCTGGTTGCCGATAGACCCGAGCCTTTGCACGGATCCGGCTTCGGCCGCGACGTGAGAGAGGCGCAAGCTCGCCGGCGGCAGTGGCTGATCGCGCAAGGCCTCGCGCATAAAGAACAGGATGGGATCGTCTATCGAGCCAACATGCTTTCGATCCTGCGCCAGCGAGAACTGAACCGTGTTGCTGGCCAACTGTCGGAGGAACTTGGCCTGCCCTATGCCGAAGCGCGATCCGGAGGACGAGTAGAGGGTACGCTCCGCCGCTCCGTCGAGCTTGCCAGCGGAAAATATGCCGTCGTTGAAAAGTCGCGCGAGTTCACGCTGGTGCCATGGCGGCCGGTGCTTGAGCGCCATGTGGGCAAGGAGGTCTCCGGTGTCGTAAGTGGGGAGGGGATTTCATGGACCGTCGGCCGGCAAAGGAGCGGACCTGGTGTTTCGTGAGATGGTGTACAGCTTTTTAGCCAGCGGCGCGGGCAGCCATGCGAGCCCGCGTAGACCTTATGGCCGCACGCCCGCAATCGGTCGCATGGACCTGCCAGGCGGGGCGGCTTTGGAGCGTTCGGACCCGACACGCTGCGTGAGTGGCCAGACTTCGAGCGCTCGAAGATGCGGACTGTTGTCTGCTGGCCGGCGTTATTCCGGCTGGCCTATGACCGCGGCGCAACAGTTCACCGCTGAAGTTGCCACGGGCGAACATCGACAAGAGAAAAAACACCATTGCGCGATACAAATCGCCGTTGAAAGCGTTTAGGTTGCATGCGCTTCGCCAAGTAAACGGATACCCCAGAAGAGAGCCATGACCACGGCCCGCCATATCGTGACGCTGCTTAAAAGCCACATTGCCGGCGACGAGGATCGTTTCCTCTCTATCGCGATGCAGCTTGCTGCGCATGAGGCACGTCAAGGCCATGGTAAGCTTGCTCAGGAGCTCAAGGATCTGGTCGACGCAGCCAAGAGCAGGGACGCCCGGATTGTCAAGAGCAGTCGGCCGGTTCCCCTTTTTCAGCCAAAGGGCGAGCTCGCAGGGCTCCTGCATGTGCGCTATCCGGACCTGCGACTGACCGACATGATTTTGCCGGACAGTCTGCGCTCGCGCCTGCACCGCGTGCTGGGAGAGCAGCGCCAACAAGCAAGCTTGCGCGAGCACGGGCTTGTTCCCCGTCGCAAACTGCTTCTGGTCGGCCCGCCAGGATCAGGCAAGACGATGACCGCATCGGCATTGGCCGGGGAGCTTCATCTGCCCCTTTTCACGATCGTCCTCGATGGTTTGATCACCAAGTTCATGGGAGAGACTGCCGGAAAGCTGCGGCTTGTTTTTGATGCAATGCAGGCGACGCGGGGCGTCTACTTCTTTGACGAATTCGATGCCATCGGCGCGCGTCGAGGCGAACGCCAGGATGTTGGCGAGATTCGGCGCGTGCTGAATTCGTTTCTGCAGTTTCTCGAGCAAGACGACAGCCACAGCCTGATTATTGCGGCAACAAATCATCCCGAGCTGCTCGACAGAGCTTTGTTCCGCCGTTTCGACGATGTCATCGAATACGCCGTGCCCGATCGGCCGATTATAGAGGCGCTGCTTCGGGCTCGACTCGACCGCTTCGACACCAGAGGGCTTGCCTGGAACGAGGCGATCTCTCAGGCAGAGAGACTGTCGCAGGCCGAGATCACGCGCGCGGCCGACGACGCTGCAAAAACCATCATATTGCGGGGGGGGGAAGCGGATCACCTCGGAAGCGCTCATCGACGCTCTGAAGGAACGCCGGCAGGCGTCGCTGTTTGAGTAGCGACAGCACAGATCATAATGGCAGACGATTTTCCGCGCGACCGCGCCCATATCCACCTTCGCAACAACGGCATTCGGGAAGCCTATCGGCGGCCCAACCAACTTATACATGCACCGCCGCTGCCGGCGCGTGATCGGGCGTCGCATGCTGCGGCCTTGACGCAATCCATCGAACAAGCGGTCGAAAGTGCACGCCAGCAGATTGCGGCGCGTGACCCCCAGCTGTCGGTCGGCACGCCTGGCTTTTACCTCGCGATCGATCTGCCCATGTCCGGACGGGCGGCCCTCGACCAGTTGGCCGATCGTCGCCAGCACATGGAGCTGGTCGCCGTCCATGAGCCAACTCAACCCGGTGCTCCCATCACAGCGTCGGTGTTCCTGCCGCAAAGCGCGCAAGCCTATTATTTGCGGAAAGTCGAGGCGTATCGAGACGTTGATACTGACCGCGGCAGACCGCGCAACGAGCCGCTCGTCTCCCGCATGGAGACAGTCAGGCTGGCGACTGCACGATCGTTGTTTACCGACCACGACGACCTCTTCCCCCAGGCCGCTGACGAGCAGGTGTGGTGGGAAGTCTGGCTGCGCGACGGTCGCCGCGAGAACTTCGAGCACATTGCCGAAGCCCTGAACATCACTTTGCGCACGCATGCGGTTAGGTTTCCGGAGCGGGTGGTCATGCTGGCCCTCGCCAGCACGGCAATGCTCGACCGCATGATTGCGCACAGCGATGTCGTCGCCGAGCTGCGGCGCGCGAAGGATACGCCGTCCTTCTTCCTGGGCCTTGGCGGCGCGGAGCAAAGGGACTGGAGCGACGAGCTTCTCGGGCGCGTCAGACCGCCTCAATCCGATATTGCGGTCTGCATTCTCGACAGCGGCGTGCGTCGCACCCACCCGTTGATCGAACCCGCACTTGCCGTTTAAGACTGGCACACCGTCAAACCGGCATGGGGCAGCGACGACACACCTGCGTGGAGCGGCCACGGGACGCGAATGGCAGGTGTCGGCCTGTACGGTGATCTGGTCCCGCTCCTGGTCGGAGGCGATCCAGTTCCATTGCCCTTTCGGCTGGAGAGTGTTCGTATCCTTCCGCCAGAAGACGAGGCAAACGATCCAGAACTCTATGGCGCGATCACCGCGGAAGCGATCGCCCGCGCCGAGGTGCAGGCGCCGGAGCGCCGCCGCGCGATCGCAATGGCTGTGACAAGCGCCAGTCCGGCGCGTGGAAGGCCCACATCGTGGTCTGCCGCTATCGACCAACTCTGTTTCGAAGAGGAACAGCGACGCTTGATCGTTCTCTCTGCCGGCAACATCGGCGATGACCTCATGCCGGCCGAGCATTTGACGCGCAACGATCTGGAAGCAGTCGATGATCCTTCTCAGGCCTGGAATGCGCTGACGGTCGGCGCTTTCACAGAAAAGGTCGATATCATTGACACCGACTTTTCGGGCTACGCTCCGATCGCGCCGGTCGGCGAGCTCTCGCCGCGCAGTCGCACTTCGGTCGTTTGGGACAGGCAGTGGCCGGTGAAGCCCGAGGTCGTCTTCGAAGGCGGCAATCTCGCCCATGACGGTGTGTTGCCCGGCGAGCCGATCGACGATCTGCAGATATTGACCACTTTCTGTCGACCCGAACTGCGCCACTTCACCACCCTCGGAGATACGAGCGCGGCAACGGCCCATGCCGCACGGATGGCGGGACTAATTCTATCAGCGCGCCCCGAGCTGTGGCCTGAATCGGTTCGCGCCCTGATCGTCCACTCGGCCGAATGGACTCCGGCGATGCGCGCACGCATCGATGCGTGCAACGGAGCGAAGGGCGAGATCCAGGCGCTCGTGCGGCGCAATGGTTACGGCGTGCCAGATCTTGGGCGCGCGCTTCTGTCAACGGTGAACGACCTCACGCTTATCGTTGAAGATGAGCTTCAGCCTTTCCAGCGCGAGGGCGGCGCGGCTGCCAAAACGCGTGACATGAAGCTGCATCGCCTGCCTTGGCCGAAGGAGCAGCTCGCGGCGCTCGGCGCTGCCCAGGTCGAGCTCCGCGTCACGCTGTCCTATTTCATCGAACCCAACCCCGGTGAACGCGGATGGACCCGCCGGCATCGTTACGCGTCCCATGGTCTTCGGTTCAGAGTAAAGTCAGCGACCGAGACAGTCGACGAATTCCGAGCCCGCATCAATCAGGCCGCTCGGGACGAGGAGGAAGGGGCGCCTGCTGGAGGCGGAGAAGAGTGGCTGCTCGGCACCTTCCGCGATCGCGGCTCGTTGCACGCCGATTTCTGGTCGGGCAGCGCCGCCGATCTCGCCGAGCGTGACGCGATCGGCGTGTTCCCGGTCGGGGGCTGGTGGAAGGAGAAGCCTTACCTGGAACGCGTCGACGCTCTGGCTCGGTACGCCCTGATTGTGACGATTCGGGCGCCTGGGGTCGATGTTGACATCTTCACACCCGTCGAAGCAGCCCTGACTGTCGAGACGTCGGTCGAGACCTGATGCAGCACTGTCCAAACCGGCCAACAACGGAGGTTTGACCAGCCTCTGGTGCCATGGCGGCTGGTGCTGGATCATCACGTCGGCACGGGATCATGCGCGGAGGACGATAGGCCGGCAAAGGAGCGGGCCAAGCGTGTCATAATGGCGCCCATGGTCACGCCCACAAGCCGCGCCCCCTGCGTCTACGGAGAGGTGCGCGTCTGCTTAGGCGGCCGAGACATCGCTTACCTGATCAACGCGCTCCGTATTTGCGCCTGTAAGCGGCAATGAAATCGTCGTCGCTACAGATGCAGCGGCCGCTGGAGTCCTTGGCCTTCGGATCGTGCAAGTGAGAGCCAAGGGGGCGCAGAAGATTCACCCGAGTGCTCGTCGTCGGGCTCATGGGAAACCCCGCACTATGCTTGACCAAATCCGCGGCAAGCATAATCCCGGCAAGCACCGACTGAAAGGCCATCGGAACCACAGTTCGAACGCGGCGACTTCCTTCGCTAAGCTGGAACACCAGACCGCCGCAGATAGCCTGCTGATAAAAGGAGCGCAGGGGCTGGCCGACAAACGGGGCTAGCGGTTCAAACGGCACAGCCATCGCTGTAGCCACGCGAACTACAAAGTCGTTGGGAACTCCGGCATTTGTCTGCAGGAGCGTTTTCACCTGCTCGTGTGCTTCCGGTATTCCGAGTTCCTCGGCAATCAGCTGGTGCTCGTCCTTGGATTTTCCGGATGGCAGGTACATGCAACAAAGGCAAGCCTGGCCGTCATCGAAACCATGCCGGGAGATACCGAGATCGTGCTCCTGCATCCAAGCGTTTGCGATCCATCGCGGCA
Organism: Mesorhizobium sp. M8A.F.Ca.ET.208.01.1.1; assembly: GCF_004791315.1. Classification (NCBI taxonomy): domain Bacteria; kingdom Pseudomonadati; phylum Pseudomonadota; class Alphaproteobacteria; order Hyphomicrobiales; family Phyllobacteriaceae; genus Mesorhizobium; species Mesorhizobium sp. M8A.F.Ca.ET.208.01.1.1. The sequence continues at coordinate 1,143,267 of NZ_SRUT01000002.1, read as the reverse complement.
GTGCACCTTGGACAGCCAGACGGTCGGCGGCGGTGTCAAGCGCCACACCCACTTGGTCTAAGACCCAATTGCCCCGGCGCGCAACATATTCTGCCCACGTCAGAGGGTGCGCCTCGACCTCAAGGCCAGTCGATCTAAGGGCGGTGGCTGCAAGAACCGCCTTGGACATACCAATCTCCGCCTGGCCGGCCAATGCGTAGCGCTGCAGGTTTGAGAGTTCGATCGCTTCGTGATCGATTACATGCAGACGACCCTTGAGATCGGGTTGTCTCGCTAGCGCCCAAAGCGAGCCATGGCCTATCGCACCGAGCCCAACGAGGTGGGTTTCGCCAAGGTCGACTGGGAAGTCGATCGGGCCAGCCTCCCCGGCTTTGGTCTTGTCGTAGCTGCATAGCGAGAGGTCGATGGTTTCGTCCAACTCGGCGCCGGTCAACTGGGCGGCGAAGATAGTTCGAAAGACGTTGGCGGCGCCGAAGCAACTGGCGGCGCCAGCTCCAAAAGGCAGCAGACTTGGGCCAGAGCCCACCGGGTCCGTACGCGACAGCTTTGCCGCCCAACCGTCCGATCCCACGAAAAAGATCGGGCACCGGAGTGATGGGCGCGTTACCCCTGCAACGACGCAGACGGTGGCAGACTTGCCGGAACGCCGGATGCCGACTTTTGGATTGATCGACTTTGCCAAGCGCTCCAGCGCTTGGGCTTGAGAGCTCGCCGCGCTGTCCAGCGGGAGTATCGCCAGAACCGGGTAGAGCCTAGCGAGCAATCTCACCGCAAGATCTAGTGTCGCCTGGCCTTCGGCGCAGGAAGCGGCCTGATGGTCGAAGGCGACTGCCACGACCTGCTTTTCAAGAGCTGCTTTGAAGTCTCCCAGATGAAAATCGGCCAGGACCTGAGATGCCGCCGTGGCGGCACGATCGATGAAGTTAGCGAATGCCATTGTTCAACTCGATATCATGATCATTCGCGACAGTGCCGCGGGAGGGAGCGCATTCCATTTGGCCTTTTCGTCAAGCCGATAGGCGGCGACCCGAGCAAAATCGAAAGGCTCGCGGGCGAAATTCGGCACTACCAGCGACAGACACCCAACCGTGGTAGCAACCGCATAAGCGTCGTCCGTCGTCGAATGGTAGGCGCGGCCCGGATGGCTGTGAATCTGGGCCAAGAGTTTCAGGCCGCTTTTGTAGAGCCAGACATTGAGCCGGTGCAGTTCTTCGGCCGCAACGATCACGCAAACGCCATCGTTTGTCCGAATGTGACGCTGCGCCGGGATAACCGTCTCTGTTACGGCAAAGTGCCGGTCTTGCTGAACGCCGACCCAGAGCGCCATCCCCTCATTGCCTTCGCGACCAACTGAGCGCAGATGCCCATGCGTGGTCGAGATGCAGCCGCGCGGGAGAGTCACGATCGTTACATCTCTCAAACCAGTCATTCTTGTATCGCCTGAGGGGATACCACCATTCCTACGATTGCCGGTGGGAGTTGAATCTGCAACTGCTCTATAGGAATGATTCCGTACTTGATGATCTTGTCCAGGATGAAGGCCAAACAGCCTTCGCCAGAACCCCGATGAAGTAGCCATGGATCACCTGAATGGGCTGGATTGTCGTGGTATTCCCGGACGCCCGCCATGCACAGGAATGGTTCGTCCTCGGGACTGTTGGCCTGGATGAAGTCCGTCAGCGGCACGGCGTTCTGCTGGATGAGAGCTCCTATCATCTCCGGCGGCGTTCCGGGCAGCGGCGGACGTCTAAGCATTTTCAGGTATAGATCTTTCCGGGCAATCGGATGACGCGTAAACGGATCGACGAAGACCACGGACGGTGGTCTTAAGTCGTAGTCGGTGAAGTCGACCTCGCTCGCTGCGCTGATCACCCGTGGTTTTAACTTGAGGCTTGCGAAAATGAAGAAAGCGCGCGGAAAGGTCGCCTCGATCAAGAAGCAGCCCTGAGCCCGATAGACATCAGCATATGGCCGGAACCGGCCGATCTCCCGATCAAACTTCGCTCGGGAGACCTCCGGATCCACACTTTGGGGTTTAGGCACCTGCGACGCCCGCCTTCAGGCTGAGGAACAGGGTCACAGTATTCGGGAAACCGAAATCGCCAAGCTTCTTGTCGACGTCGAGCAAGTTGCCGGCCTCATCCTTCAATTCCCAATTCTCGGCTGGTTGGGCGACATTCTGCGTGTTCTCAAGGGCTTTGGTACGAATGACGTGAAGCGGCTGGTTGGGATTGGCTTCGACCTGCGTGGGCTGGCCGTTCACCACCATCGTGATCTCGATCTTGCCCGGCCCGCCGCCGTGATTATCGCCCTTACCCGAATCCTTCGACATTGTCCTACTCCTGTGGCTTGCCAACCGTCCCACGCCCTGGCGCCCACCTGCGAGTGAGACCGGCGGTCTTCAATCGTTCACCCGGCGCCACGGCCGCGAGTACGCGAAAGACAGGGGATAAGCTACCGAATCGGTGCTTGCCTTCTTTTATGGGTGACTTGAGCCGCAAGTAAATGGTCTCAAATTGCTCCTCACAACTATAATCGATTATAGCAATGCGAAAATATTGGCGACACGCCTATTCATCTGCTCTCTCACTCGCCTGCTCCGTGCTTGGCAAGGGGAGCTTTGACTGCGTCACGCGTCCCCCAATCCTGCAACGCATTCACCCGAGCCTGCGCGACACCAGCGCCCGCACCGGCCGTGATCCGCAGAACGAAACGCTGATCGTGGCGTTCTATCGCGAACTGGCGCTGCTGTTCTGGCTAGACGATTGCAACGACGTTGGCCTGATCGCGCCGGAGCAGCTCGCCGCCGTGGAGCAGGCGCTGGGGCACGGCGTACCGTGCGTTCTCTCCGGATTCGAGGGCTGCGCTCAGCTGCGCGCTTCGCTGGTGCTGGATCGGCGAACGGCGCCGGCCACGGTGGCCGCTGGCTGGGAGTACATCCATTTCGAACACTGCGCACTGCCCGAGTTGGACCTGACGCAGATCGACCTGCGCGCCTCGCTGCTGGGCAAGGCTATGCGCGCGCCGCTGCTGATCAGCTCTATGGCCGGCGGCATGCCACGGGCCGAGGCCATCAACCGGCATTTGAGCGAGGCAGCGCAAGCCTTGCGGATCGCCATGTGCGGTTCGCAGCGTGTGAGCCTGCAATCCCGTAACTCCCAGGGGCTAACGCGCGCGCTGCGCCGCCTGGCGCCAGACATTCCCTTGCTGGCCAATATCGGCGCCGCGCAACTGCGGGAGGCCGACGGCCTGGACCTGGCGCGTCGCGCGGTGGACGCGCTGGAGGCCGATGGGCTCATCGTCCATCTCAATCCGCTGCAGGAAGCGGTACAGCCGGGAGGGCGACCGCGACTGGCGCGGCGTCCTGGCGCTGATCGCTGGCGCCGCGCGCATCGTGGGCGTGCCGATCGTGGCCAAGGAAGTGGGGGCGGCCTGTCCGCCTCGGTGGCCTGTGCGCTCGTCGAGGCGGGCGTGGCGGTAATCGATGTCGCCGGCGCCGGCGGCACCAGTTGGGCCGCAGTGGAGGGCGAGCGCGCCCGCAATGCCGCCGACCGTGCAGTGGCGATGTCATTCGCCAATTGGGGGATTCCCACCCTGACCAGCGTGCAGGCGGTGCGTCGGGCGCTGCCAACGGTGAAGCTGATCGCGTCGGGCGGGATCCGCGATGGCGTCGACGTGGCCAAGGCCATCCGCCTGGGCGCGGACATCGCCGGGCAGGCGGCCAGCGTGCTGGGCGCGGCGACAGTGTCCACCGAGGCCGTTGTCGCGCATTTCGAGATCGTCATCCGCCAGTTGTTGGGTCACCATCAAACCAATTTGACGCCCCGGGACAATATCGTCCGGCATTGTCCGGTGTGCGACGATGTTGGGGATGCGACATAGGCGGATTGCCGTGTATTAAACCGCTTTTCCTTTGGCACGCATATTGCGCCCTATCGGTAAACCTCGTCATGGGCCGGCGGCAATCGCTCGGAGATTGTCGAAATAGCACAATCTGCCGGGGTGACATCCGGCCCGACTAGAGCAGGACCTTTCAGATGATGCAGAAAAGCAAGCGGCCATACTCGCGGGGAAATAGTCGCGTCAGGGCTGCATGGACGCTCTTTCCTGGTTGTTTCGGCGACGGACGCCAACTCTTCAATCGGCACCCGAACCAGTGCCTGGATGTCCAAGGAGCGCCCCTGTTGCGCGTGCCTGGCTGCACCCGCGTGCTGGCTCTCCTCCAAGGCGACGCTCGGCGCTGCTGCAGACCGGCGACGAGAACCCAACTTCAAAATTAGCATTCCGAAAACCGAAAGAAGTGAACAGGTATGTCCAGGATCGGCGCTTTGACGCGCGCGGCATGGCGATCGGCAACTCAGACGCTGGCCAAGGGTTCGAAAAGTTTACACCCGACGCTAGCGCCGGCCGATTTCAAGCGCGCACTTACGATCAACGATCGATATGGCGGGCTCACTGTCAATGTCCCCAAAATGCCTTTCTGGCTGACCGGGGGTGAAGCCTTCGTCTACCGCCGGACTAGCCACGGCGAGCAGCAGTTCATGCAGGTCGATGCTGCCACGGGTTTCAAGCGGCCCGCTTTCGATCAGGCGCGTCTGGCGGCAGCGCTAAACAAGGTGAGCCATGAGAGCTATCAAGCCGGCAATCTTCCGTTCGACCGTTTCGAACTGAGTGAGGATGGTCGCAGGCTCGACTTCCAGATTGAAGACACCCGGTGGAGCTGCGACCTTGCAAGCTATGACTGTACCAGCACCACATTCGATGCAAGGAAAGGGGACCGTAGGGAGCTCAGCCACCGCTACACGCCGCCAGCGGAGAACAACCCCGACAAGAGCAACGCGTCGCCCGACGGCAAATGGATCGCCTATATCAAGAACTGCAACGTTTTCCTGCGCAGCGAGGACGGATTGCAGGATGTTCCTCTGAGCCGGGACGGAGCCGAAGGCAATTGCTACGTCTTTTCGACGCTGAGCTGGTCGCCGGACTCGCGCCACCTCGCCGCTTACCTTGTTCGCCCCGGCTATAGGCGAGAGGTCCGCTACCTCAATTCATCGACGGACCAGTTGGAGCGGGAATATTCAACAATATTCTATCCCAGGCCGGGCGATGTCCTTCCGCTGCCCCAACCAGTCCTGTTCGACATTGCCGGCCGGCGCCAGATCGTGATTGACGGTGCCCTCTTCTCGAACGTCTTCGAACTTTCCCCTCTCCGGTGGTGGGCGGACAGCCGCGGCTTCACTTTCGAATATAACCAGCGCGGGCATCAGCTCTATCGCTTGGTCGAGGTAGACGCCGCCTCGGGCCGCGGGCGCTCCCTGATCGATGAGACCAGCGAGACATTCGTGGATTATTTGCCGCTGGGGCATGGCCAGGAGGATGCCGGAAAAATCTTCCGTTACGATGTCGATGACGGGAAGGAGATCATCTGGGCATCAGAGCGCGACGGGTATGAGCATTTGTATCTTTTCAACGGCCGGACAGGCGCGCTCGAAAACCAGATCACCCGAGGTGAGTGGGTCGTCCGGAGGGTCAACCATGTCGATCCGGTGAAGCGTCAGATCTGGTTCGAGGCGAGCGGGATGAACTCGCAGGAGGACCCCTATTGGGTCCATGCTTACCGCATCGGCTTTGACGGCAAGGGACTGACTGCACTGACGCCCGAACCGGCCAACCACCATATCGAGTTCTCGCCTGACAGGCGCTATTATGTCGATCTCTGGTCACGCATCGATCTGCCCCCGCGCATGGCACTCTACCGCGCCAGCGACAATGCCAAGCTCCAGCAGATCGAGACGGCCGACATTTCCGAGCTCGTCGCCGCAGGCTGGCAGCCGCCGCTCAGTTTCCATTCCAAGGGGCGCGACGGCAAAACTGACATCTGGGGTGTGCTCCACCTGCCAGCCAACTTCGACCCGACGAAGAAATACCCGGTTGTGGAGAATATCTATGCTGGACCCCACGGCTCCTTCGTCCCAAAATCCTTCTCGCGGTGGACAGAGCCGCTCACGCAGCTGGGCTTCGTCGTTGCTCAGATCGACGGCATGGGCACCAACAACCGCTCCCGCGCCTTCCATGATGTTGCTTGGAAGAATCTGAAGGACGCAGGATTTCCCGATCGCATTCTGTGGCACAAGGCGGCGGCCGCGCAATATCCATGGTACGACATATCCAACGTCGGCATTTTTGGCGCATCCGCCGGCGGCCAGAGTGCAGTCAGCGCGCTGCTCTTTCACCCCGATTTCTACAAGGTCGCCGTCGCCAAAAACGGCTGCTTCGACAACAGGATAGACAAGACCTGGTGGAATGAACTGTGGATGGGGTGGCCGGTCGGCATTGAATATTCGCAATCCTCCGCCGTTGACAATGCTCACAGGCTGCAGGGCAAGCTGATGATCGCGGTCGGCGAAATGGATGATAATGTCGATCCGTTTTGCTCGTTCCAGCTTGCCGATCGACTCATCAAGGCAGGAAAAGATTTTGACATTGTCTACGTTCCTGGTGCCAATCACCATACTCTAGGCACCTACACCGAGCGCAAACTCCTAGACTTCTTCGTTCGCAACATTCTCGGTCAGACCCCGCCCGACTGGAACAGCAAACCGATCGAGCTGGAGTAGCTTGTGGCTCTTGCAATTGTTAGCTCGCCTTATCGGCTGTAATCAGGGCGAGGCGCGAGCAAATCTGCACCGAAGGACGATCGTGGAGTCTAGGACTTGCGCTGCGTATTGAGGATAGGCTCGCCGCGACGTTGGTCTGAGCAAACTGCTTGATAGGCACGCCTGCAGACCGCGTGTGTGCGATTGCAAGATCCCCTATCAGCCTGGTGTGAAGCGTTCAGGGGAAAAGCCGCACCCAACGCCGCTTCCGCTCGCCGTAACGCTACGGCGGTGCGACCCACCCGATCCGCTCGACGAGCATAGGAACACATAGGTCCCCGAACGGACGATTACCTTGGCAATAGAAGACCCTCGTCGGTCATCGCCGCTGTGGGTGGCAGCCCGTCGGTCTGGAGCTGCCACGATTCTCATCCTCGCGTCACATATGAGCTGAAGCTTTCCGGATCGGGTATCCAATCGGCATCCAGTTGCTCGGCGATATGGTTGAATTCTACCTCAGGACAAGAGTGAGTAGAGCAGCCCCGCTACGAAAATCCTATCCTGGTTCGTTTGACGCATCGACTATTCAGATTGATTGGCGTGATACCCGGCGCGGCCGCAACACGCTAGGCCGTCAACCGCTGAGCAGAAAACCAGCCTTCGCCTTCCGCGGCGGCGGACCTCGTCAGCCTTTCGAAAGCTTGCCTGAGTAGGTTGCTCATGTGATCTGTGGAAGTGAGGCTAGCGTGCACCCGTACAAACTGGACATTCATCGTAGCAGCTTGGCTGCAGGTGCAGCACGCCGTACCGCACGAGCAAGCGGACAAGCCGGCCAAGCCGGTTTTGAGCAGCACTTGGGCGAATTGCAGGCGGCGGATGAGTTGATGAGTGCACCAGGCGAGGATGTCCTCGTCAATGGCTCGCATGGCAAAGGTGAGTTGAGACCAACGAAGAGGCAGAGGATCCAAAGCAATCTGCAGCATGCTGTCACTGAGCGGCAACCAGGTCAGGTTGGTGACTCAGGCGCTCGCGCGATGATGCAACTCCCTGCCCATCAGGTGGGTACATCGGAACGGGAGGCGCAGCTCGCGATGCAGGGGGATGAGCACGAATACACCCCAGCGCCGCATCTCGATGGGTCGATGCCCTCGACAGTGCAGCCGGATCGTCCAATTGTGGCCCCCGACGGTGCCGACAAGCGTCCTGTTTATTCCAACGATGCCACCGCCATCGAAGGGCTGAAGTCTGCACTCCTTGCGGGTAAAGCCAGGCCGGACACGGTCACTCGCAGCGCAAATTCTCTTTTCGGCTTTAGTCGTTGGCTCTTTCAAAACAAAAAGCCAGGGTTTGCTGCTCGGCTTTACCATCCGTCGCTGAGCCAGGATCTCGAGGAGTACGAGAGTAGGGGTGGTTCCTCCACAGTGGCTGGCGCACTGCGTCAACTGATGAAGCCGATAGGCGGAGCCGCCCCGATTGTGGGTCGCGCTGTCCTGAACCCCCATCCTGACGACGCCGCGCTCACTAGACATTTCAGATCCGCGAGCGGCTACGCAACTGCTCTTAACCATTTCAGTCATTACCTACGTCAAAATGACAAGCTCGGGATTGCGGGCCGGATTTACGATGAATCGCTGGATAAAGATGTTGAGAGCTACAAGGCCGCCTCCTCTACTCGTGGAGCTCCGATCGAATCTGCACTGGTTTATATCCGCAAGCACCCGCCGCGCGTTATACTCGGGAGTCATCTGGAAAACGCGGTCAGCATGGAGGCTCGTCCCCGTGGCGACGCTGCTCAGCATACCGCACCACAGCAGGGATTCGATTGGCCAGAGGAGCTCCTGCCGGTAGGTTATAAGGAGGGCACCGATCTACCATTGTCTCTCGCCCCAACCGCGCACCAACACCAAGCACCCGACTTTGGAGAGGCCGTCCCTCACTTGAACTGGCGCCACGGCGACCAGGGCGCCCCGGAGGGGCTGGTAGCTGCACGGGACAGGAGCAGCCCGCTGCCAAGCGAGGCGGTGCCACATAAATCTGGACGGGGACTCGCTACGCAGCCCAGATTGTGGGCGGAGAAATCCGCCTCGCCAGAGCTCTTTCGACGGCGGGCGGAGCAGGCTCTGCCGGCGTCCGCCAGAGGTGTGGAGACATCCTCCGCGGTTGATGAAGCCGCCGCTCGCCAAGCTTTGGCTTGGTTGCAGCAGGAGATGGAGGGGATCGAACCGATGCAGGATCCTCATAAGGTGGCTACACCGGAATCTGAGGCGCAGCTCGTCAGGCAGAGGGATGAACACGAATCCACCCCAGCACCGCATCCCGGAGGTGGTGGTTCGATGTCCTCGACAGTGCAGCCGGATCGTCCAATTGTAGTCCCCAACGGTTCCGACAAGCGTCCTGTCTATTCCAACGATGCGACCGCTATCGAAGGGCTGAGGGCAGCATTCCACGCGGGTAAGGCCAGCGCGAACACGGTCACTTTCAATGTAAATTCTCTTTTCGGCTTTAGTCGGTGGCTCCTTCAAAACAACAAGCCAGGGTTTGCTGCTCGGCTTTACCATTCGTCGCTGGATCAGGATCTCAAGGAGTACGAGAGTACGGGTGGTTCCTCCACCGTGGCTGGCGCACTGCGTTACCTCAAGAAGTCGACAAGCGGAGCCCCGATTATGGGTCGCCCTCTCGTGATCCCCTATCCTGACGATGCCGAGCTCATTAGAGATTACAGAGCCGCTTCGACCAAGGAGTACCTGGCAGCGCCTGCGACCGGACGGAATCCAGATACCGTGGGCGGCTATACAAATTTTCTTAGACATTTTAGCCAGTATCTGCGTCAAAATAACAAGCCTGGGATTGCCGCTCGGATTCACGACAAATCGCTGGATAAAGATGTTGAGAGCTTCAAGGCTGTCTCCTATGGTAATAGACTAAGTATCGGTTCTGCATTGGCTCACCTCCGGGATATCCTGCCGCGCATTGTGCTCGGGCGCGAAACTGTCCTTGCTGCTCATCCGGCAGACGCAGTCACCAGGCGCGTTGGGGCCGCTGCTGAAGCTGGGCCAGCGGCACCGGCAAGAGCTCCCCAACCCGCCTCGCCAGCAACCGCTAAGCTGCCAGGCACCTACCGCGGCCTTCCACTGGTTGATGTGACCACACTGACGACCAGTTCCTCTGGGGCTCAGATCGGGGCGCTCGATCCGACAGCCCCGTCCAACGTTGCAACGGGGCGGGTGCTCGGCGCCGCCGAATGGCTGAGCGACGCCCATGTCCAGAGAGATTACAATTTGCTGGAGCGGCAACTGCAGGGGATCAATCCGGCGCTCGCTGCCCGGACTCGGCTGGTGGATCCTTCCGTATCCCATCTACTGCGACACACGTCGCCGCAAGACGCTCGAGGCATATTGCAGTCCATCTATAATCAAAACAACGCCACAGCCGACTTCCTGTTCTTGCCAGTGAATAATGGCACGGCTACTAGCCCCGGCACCCATTGGTCGCTGCTGCTCGTTGATCGCCGCGACCCCGAAAGGCGGTTCGCCTATCACTACGACTCCCTCCAGCGAGAGGGATATAACGACGTGCCTGCAAAACAGCTCGCAGGACTGCTGAATGCTACCTTGGCGCCAGCCCCCATGGCCAGACAGACGAACCATTATGATTGCGGCGTATTTGTCCTGGAGGGCACGTGGGCGCTGGTTGAACGATTGGTGAAAGGGCAGCGGCCAGACCACGAGCCGCTGCCCCTCGACAACCTCGTTGCCGATCGGCAGGCGCTGCAAGACCGGCTAAGGAGGCGCTTGCCGCACGAGGAAGAGCCGCGGCAGCTGCTGGAGGATGAACCCGCCTCCCCACCGATGATGGCATTCGAGCCAGGGGAACTGCGGCAACTGTTGGAAGACGAGCCTGACTCCCCACCAATGATGGCGTTCGAGTCAGGGGAACTGCGGCAACTGTTGGAAGACGAGCCTGCCTCCCCACCAATGATGGCGTTCGAGTCAGGGGAACTGCGGCAACTGTTGGAGGACGAGCCTGCCTCCCCACCAATGATGGCGTTCGAGCCAGGGGAACTGCGGCAGCTGTTGGAGGATGAACCCGCTTCCCCACCGATGATGGCGTTCGAGCCAGGGGAACTGCGGCAGCTGTTGGAGGATGAACCCGCTTCCCCACCGATGATGGCGTTCGAGCCAGGGGAACTGCGGCAACTGTTGGAAGACGAGCCTGCCTCCCCACCAATGATGGCGTTCGAGCCAGGGGAACTGCGGCAACTGTTGAATGATGAGCCTGCCTCCACTTGGGCACAAATCAATTCGACCCCACATGCGCGAGCGGACGGTGTTCATCAGCCAGCCCAGGCGCCCTGGCTCCCTGAACGCAGAAGATAACTTTGCGGAGGAGCGGTCACGCAACTGTCGGCGGCGCCGGGCCTCAGGGTGAATGGAGAGGATGGTGTCGCGTGAAGGCGCAACACGCGTGCTGACCGACCTGCATAGTAGGAAGTCGTTCATTGCTCCCAAATCGTATGTGAGGAACATTCCTGTCCCGGCTGCACCGCGCGATGCTAGGTCGCGTTGTTCAGCGGGCCAAGCCGATGACACCTACGAAGCTACTGATCGGGCAGATCGCCGTTGTGTGCGCAATTGTCATTATCGGCGTATGGACGGCAACCCAATGGTGCGCTCAAATGCTGACCTACCAGACGCCTCTCGGCGCACCATGGTTTCTCTTCGCCGGCTGGCCAATCTACAAGCCGTGGAAGCTGTTTGAATGGTGGTTCCACTTCGATGCTTATGCGCCGGAGGTCTTCGACAAAGCCGGTACGCTTGCAGGCGCCAGCGGATTCCTGGGCTGTGCCGCCGCAATCGCAGGCTCGCTTTTGCGCGCGCGACAGCGCGGGTCGGTTACGACCTATGGGTCTTCACGGTGGGCCACGACTCATGAGGTCGAGACGGCAGGGTTGTTACGGCCGGCGGGCGTTTTCCTCGGTAGGCTGAACGATCGCTATCTGCGCCATGACGGCCCGGAGCACGTCATGGCATTTGCGCCGACGCGTTCGGGCAAGGGCGTGGGGCTGGTTGTTCCAACGCTACTTTCCTGGACCGGGTCTGCCATCATTCATGATATAAAAGGCGAAAATTGGCAGTTGACCTCCGGCTGGCGGTCGAAATTCTCGTACTGCCTTCTGTTCAATCCGACCGACCCGAGATCGGCACGCTACAACCCGCTGCTGGAGGTGCGCAAAGGCCCAGATGAGATCCGGGACGTTCAAAACATCGCCGACATCCTCGTCGATCCCGAGGGCGCGCTGGAGCGACGGAATCACTGGGAGAAGACCAGCCATTCACTCCTAGTTGGCGCCATTTTGCACGTGCTCTACGCTGAAGAGGACAAGACGCTAGCCCGCGTCGCCACCTTCCTGTCGGACCCGCAACGCTCGTTTGCCGCAACGCTACGGCGGATGATGACGACAAACCATCTCGGGACGGGGCATAACCCTCAGGTCCATCCCGTAGTGGCCTCGGCGGCTCGCGAACTCCTGAACAAGTCGGAAAACGAGCGCTCAGGCGTCCTCTCGACCGCCATGTCCTTTCTTGGGCTTTATCGTGATCCAACGGTCGCGGCGGCCACTTCGTCCTGCGACTGGCGCATCGCTGACCTAGTGGATGGAGAGCGACCGCTGTCGCTCTATCTGGTCGTGCCGCCTTCGGATATCTCGCGCACCAAGCCTTTGGTGCGACTGATCTTGAACCAGATCGGCAGGCGGTTGACGGAGCGTCTGGAGGGGGACCCGAAGAAGAGCCGTAAGCATCAGCTGCTCATGATGCTGGACGAGTTTCCGGCGCTCGGTCGCCTCGACTTCTTCGAAACGGCGCTCGCCTTCATGGCAGGTTATGGCATTCGCTCCTATCTGATCGCACAATCTTTGAACCAGGTTTCAAAGGCCTATGGCGAGAACAATGCTATTCTCGACAATTGCCACGTGCGAATTGCCTTTTCCTCCAATGACGAACGCACGGCCAAGCGCATCTCGGATGCCCTCGGCACCGCAACCGAACTTAGGTCGATGCGCAACTATGCGGGCCATCGGCTTGCGCCCTGGCTTTCACATGTCATGGTGAGCCGCCAGGAAACCGCGCGCCCGCTCCTGACGCCAGGCGAGGTGATGCAATTGCCGCCGTCAGACGAATTGGTCCTGGTTTCTGGGTTGCCGCCGATCCGCGCCAAGAAGCTGCGCTATTATCAGGATCAGAATTTCACAGATCGGGTGCTGCCTGCGCCGGTGCTGCACGACGGACCCTATGCGGACTGCCCTGCATCACGCCCGGACGGCTGGACTGGACAAGTGTGCAGCGTCGATAGCCGACTTGCTGCGGACGAGGAAAGCGCCGACGCGCCAGTTGAAGACGAGGGAGGCGTTCAGCAGCAACGCCATCCAAGCCTGCCCGAAGAAGACGTTGTTGTCTCTCAAGAGCCCGATCAGGCCGATCTGTACAAGCCCGCAGACGATGACAGCGAAGCGCTCGCGGACAAGCGTGTCATGGATCGGATTTCCACTGCGGCCCGCGCCTACGGTATCAACGAGGGCAGGGGCGACGATGTCATTCCCGGCTTCTGAAGTCCGCTGAGTTGCAGAGCGCACCTCAGCGTAGATAACGGCCATAAGCAATTTTGAGCGTCTGGCCGATGCTTCTCCCGTCGCCGGCGCAACGCCGGGCCGTCGGAACGAGCCGCATGAAGCCGCACCGCATTCGCCATCAGTTTCTGCTTGAGCCGGAGCTCAGCGAGAAACTGGACAACCTCAGTCGCGATCCGTCAACGACCAAATCAGCGATCGTGGCGAAGGCGATCGAGGCGTTCATCGAGCGGCGTGGCGAGAGCGAGTTCGATCGGCGCTACGGCGTAAGGCTTGACCGGCTCTCCCGCGATCTTGCCCACGTCAGGCGCGATTCCGAGGTGATCCTGGAGAGCCTGGCGCTCTTCATCCGCTTTTCGATCACCCTTCACGCCCACACGCCGGTCCCGGATCGGGCAACGCAGGCTATTGCCCAAGAGCGTTTCGAGAAATTCGTTGAGAAGGTCGGCCGCCAGATCGCTTCCGGCAAAAAGTCGCTTAGCAAAGACAATGGTGGGGGAGGGGAAGGATGAGCTCTCATCCCGAGGCCGACCACCGGCGGCGTGTCATGCTGCGCACCGCCATGGGTCCGGCAATCACCGAAGCCCTGGCCGATCCGTCCGTCATCGAGGTGATGGTCAATCCCGACGGCGCGCTGCGACTCGACCGGTTAGGCGAAGGTCGGGTCGATACCGACGTTCACATGCACCCGTCCGAGGCAGAACGTATCATCCGCCTGGTTGCTTCGCACGTGCGCGCCGAGGCGCACGCCGACAACCCGATCGTCAGTGCCGAATTGCCGTCTGGCGAACGCTTCGAAGGCCTGCTGCCACCTGTGGTGTTGGCGCCATGTTTTGCCATCCGCAAGCCCGCCGCGAAAGTCTACACCCTGGCCGACTATGTTGCCGAACGCATCATGCTGCCGCTGCAGGCCGATGCGCTGAAAAAGGCCGTCCGCGAGCGGCGCAACATGCTGATCGCCGGCGGCACTTCCTCGGGGAAGACAACACTCGCCAACGCTCTGCTGGCTGAAGTCGCCGAATGCGACGATCGGGTGATCCTGATCGAGGACACACGCGAACTGCAGTGCGCGGCCAGGGACTGCGTTGCCCTGAGAACAAGGCGGGGCTCGGTCACCCTTGCCGATCTCGTGCGCTCGACGCTGAGGCTCAGGCCGGACCGCATCATCGTGGGCGAGGTGAGGGGCGCGGAAGCGCTCGACATGCTGAAGGCATGGAACACCGGGCACCCAGGCGGCATCGCTACCGTACACGCCAATTCCGCGCGCTCGGCTCTCTATCGCATTGAGCAACTCGCCCAGGAAGCGGTGGTCACCGTTCCCCGCCGGCTCATCGCTGAGGCGATAGATCTGATCGTCTTCATAGCGGGACGCGGCTCGTCGCGCCACATCGACGCAATCGCCGAGGTCACCGGTCTCGACGGCAGCGGCGATTACGCCGTTGCCCCGCTCACGCTTTCGCAACTCCAGCAGCTTTGAAAGGCCTTCCTCATGCGCAAGAAGCTTCGCTTTCTTTCGTCCACAGCGCTCGCGTTTCTTAACACGGCCCCGGTTTATGCCGCCGGCTCCGGCATGCCGTGGGAGCAGCCGCTGCAGCAGATCCTGGAGTCCGTGCAGGGACCGGTCGCCAAGATCGTTGCGGTGATCATCATTATCACCACCGGCCTGACGCTTGCCTTCGGCGACACCGCCGGTGGTTTTCGGCGCCTGATTCAGATCGTCTTCGGTCTGTCAATCGCCTTCGCGGCATCGAGCTTCTTCCTCTCCTTCTTCTCCTTCGGTGGTGGGGCGCTCGTCTGATGGCCGCCGGGGAGCAGCATATCGAGGGCTTCGCAGTACCGGTCCACCGGGCGCTGACCGAGCCGATCCTGCTCGGCGGGGCTCCGCGCGCGGTGGCGATCCTCAACGGTACAGTGGCCGCGGCCATTGGCTTCGGCTTGCAGCAATGGATTGCTGGTCTGGTGCTTTGGATCGCAGGCCACTCGTTAGCGGTGTTTGCCGCAAGACGCGATCCGGACTTCGCCAGCGTGCTTGTGCGCCACCTACGTCTGAAGGGGTGGCTTGCATGCTGAACCTTTCGGAATATCGAAGCAAAGCCGACCGGCTTGCCGACCATCTACCCTGGGCTGCCTTGGTGGCGCCCGGCATCGTGCTCAACAAGGACGGCAGCTTTCAGCGGACGTTGCGGTTCCGCGGCCCGGATCTCGAAAGTGCGACGGAGGCTGAACTCGTCGGCATTTGCGCCCGGGCGAACAATGCTCTCAGACGCCTTGGCTCTGGCTGGGCATTGTTCTTTGAGGCCGAGCGCACAGAAGCGCTGGGCTATCCGAACTCGCATTTTCCTGACGCCGCGTCGTGGCTGGTCGACGAAGAACGCCGCGCTGCTTTCGAGGGGAAGGTAGCGCACTACGAGAGCCGCTATCATCTGACCTTGGTGTTTATGCCACCGCCGGACGCCCAGGCGCGCGCAGAAAGCGCGCTCGTCGACTCTCATTATTCCCGAGGAGAAAGAGACTGGCGCCAGGATCTGGCGAGGTTCCGTGACGAGACCAACCGCGTGCTCGATCTCTTCTCGGGTTTCATGTCCGAAGTACGCGTCCTCGATGATGCTCAGACGTTGACCTACCTCCACGGCACGATTTCGCCTCGTCGCCATCCTATCATGGCCCCGGAAACGCCGATATATCTGGATGCAATCCTGGTCGATGCGCCGCTTACCGGTGGCCTGGAGCCGATGCTGGGTGAGCAGCATCTTCGCACACTGACCATCCTCGGCTTTCCGAACCTCACCCGGCCCGGAATCCTCGATACCCTCAATCATCAGGATTTCGCCTATCGCTGGATGACGCGCTTCATTCCGCTCGAGAAAACGGAAGCCACGAAGACGCTGACGCGATTGCGCCGGCAGTGGTTTGCCAAGCGCAAATCGATCGTGGCAATCCTACGCGAGGTCATTACCAACGAGCCGGTCCCGCTTGTCGATAACGATGCCGACAACAAGGCGCTCGATGCCGACGAAGCCCTTCAGGCATTGGGCGGTGATCATGTGAGTTTCGGCTATCTCACCACCACCGTGACGGTGTGGGGCGAGGATCGCCAAGCCGCTGCAGAGAAGCTTCGCGCGGTCGAGCGCATCATCAATGGGCTCGGCTTCACCACGATCCGAGAAGGCGTCAATGCGGTCGAGGCTTGGCTCGGCTCATTGCCTGGCCATGTCTACGCTAACGTTCGCCAACCGCTCGTTCATACATTGAACCTTGCCCATCTCATGCCGCTGTCGTCGGTTTGGGCCGGTCCTGCGACAAACGAGCATCTCGCGAAAGTCACCCAAACCGAAGCGCCACCGCTTTTCGTTGCCGAGACCAGTGGGTCGACACCGTTTCGGCTTTCCACCCACGTCGAAGATGTCGGCCACATGCTGGTTGTTGGTCCGACCGGCGCCGGCAAGTCGGTTCTGCTTGCTCTGATTGCTCTGCAGTTCAGGCGCTATGCCGGCGCCCAGGTTTATGTCTTCGACAAAGGCAATTCGGCCCGTGCTGCAACACTTGCCATGGGTGGAGAACACCACGCGCTAGGAGCGGACGGTTCCCTTGCCTTTCAGCCACTGCGCAGCATCAACGACCAGGCTAGCCGAAGCTGGGCGGCCGAATGGATCGCCAGCCTTGTTGCCCACGAGAACGTCACCGTCACGCCGGAGGTGAAGGAGGCTATTTGGTCAGCGCTGGCCAGCCTTGCCACCGCGCCGGCGCAGGAACGCACACTGACCGGTCTTTCGGTCCTGCTTCAATCCAATGCGCTGAAGACCGCATTGATGCCCTACACGCTCGACGGTCCCTTCGGCCGCCTGCTCGATGCCGATCATGATGGGCTGGCCTTGTCGGATGTGCAGTGTTTCGAGACCGAGGAGTTAATGCACAGCCAAGGCGCTTTGCTGCCGGTGCTTACCTATCTGTTCCAGCGACTTGAGGAACGGTTCGACGGACGGCCCACGCTGATCATGCTCGACGAGGCGTGGGTCTATCTCGACAATCCGCTGTTCGCCGCCCGCATCCGCGAATGGCTGAAGGTGCTGCGAAAGAAGAACGTGTCGGTTGTCTTCGCTACGCAGTCGCTGGCTGATATCGCGGGCTCTGGCATAGCGCCGGCAATCATCGAAAGCTGCCCGCAGCGCATTTTCCTTCCCAATGATCGTGCCGTGGAACCCCAGGCGCGCACAGCCTACGAGCGCTTCGGTTTAAGCGAGCGGCAGATCGAATTGATCGCCCGCGCCACGCCGAAGCGTCAGTATTATCTGCAATCGCGCCGCGGCAACCGTCTGTTCGAGCTCGAGCTTGGCCCCATCGCTCTTGCGCTTTGCGGTGCTTCCGATCCGGCCACGCAGACTCTGATCGACAGGATCATGTCCGAAGACGGGCAAGGCAGCTTTGCCTCGCAGTTCCTGATCGCGCGCGGCCTCGATTGGGCCGGCGAACTTCTCAAGCAATTCCCTCAACCAGACAAGGAGCAATTCTCATGATGCGGCGACGCCTTCTCTCCGGCCTGATCACCGTTTCCCTGATCGCCAAGCCTATGGCCGACTATGTGCAGCCCGCGTACGCCCTTATCGTGTTCGATCCGTCCAATTATGCGCAGAACGTGCTGACGGCCGCGCGCGCATTGGAGCAGATCAACAACCAAATCCAGTCGCTGCAGAATCAGGCGACCATGCTGCAGAACATGGCGCGCAATCTTCAGCGTCTGGATTTCTCTTCCGTTGGCCAACTCACCGGTTCGCTCCATCGCATCGACGGCTTGATGGACCAGGCGAGTGGCCTCAGCTTTGATCTGGGCAAGCTTCAAGACCAGTGGCGCAGCCAATATCCGGAAAGCTACGACGCCACGATCAAAGTCAGCGATGTGGCGAGTGCTGCGCGGGAGCGTTGGCAAACCGCCATGCAGGCGTTCCGCCAGACCATGGGTGTCCAGTCGCAAATCGTCGAGAACGTCCGCGCCGACGGCGATCTGCTCGCCGATCTCGTCAACCGCAGCCAAGGGGCGGCCGGTGCGCTTCAGGCAAGCCAGGCCACCAACCAGCTGATGGCGCTTTCGACAAAACAGCAGATGCAGATCCAGACGCTGCTCGCAACGCAGTTTCGAGCTGAGGCCGAGGATGCCGCCCGCAAGGCCCAGTCAGACGAAGCCGCCCGCGAGATGACGAAGCGGTTCTTGGGTACCGGCTCGGCTTATCCCGGCAATTAATCACGAGTTCATCACGACGAGAAAGGCAGCGGCATGAACGACCTTGGCGTCATCGATCGCTTCATGGAGACCTTCATCCGCTACATCGACAGCGGGTTCGGTCTGCTATCGGGCGACCTCGCCTTCCTCACTACCATTCTGATCGGCATTGACATCACACTTGCCGGCCTGGCGTGGGCGCTCGGCGACGAAACCAGCGTTCTCGGCCGGCTTGTCCGCAAGGTGCTCTATGTTGGCGTCTTCGCCTTCATTCTGAACAATTTCAAGAACCTCGCCGATATCGTTTATCGTTCTTTTGCCGGTCTCGGGATTAAGGCGTCGGCCGGCAATCTGTCGGCAGACAATCTCTTGCGCCCGGGCCGCATTGCCGCGACCGGTTTCGAAGGTGCTTGGCCAATGCTTGACCAAGCCAGTCAGCTCCTGGGCTTCCCGGAAATCTTCGGCAACGCACTGACCATCTTCGTGCTGCTGATGGCCTGGTTCCTGGTTATCATCGCCTTCTTCATCCTTTCCATCCAGCTTTTCATCACCATCCTAGAGTTCAAGCTCACCACGCTGGCAGGTTTTGTTTTGGTTCCATTCGCACTTTGGAACCGTTCAGCGTTCCTGGCCGAACGCGTGCTCGGCCATGTTATCTCGTCAGGCATCAAGGTGATGGTGCTCGCCGTCATTGTCGGTATCGGCTCCACGCTCTTCGGGGAGTTCGCTTCCGCATTGCAAGGCAAGGAGCCGGATCTTGCCGGTGCCATGTCCCAGGTACTGGGCGCACTGGCACTGCTTGGCCTTGGCATTTTTGGGCCGGGGATCGCGTCGGGTCTTGTCTCAGGCGCACCGCAGCTTGGGGCGGGCGCCGCCCTCGGCACGACCGCGGCGGCAGCGGGTGTATCACTCGTTGCTGGAGGCACAGCATTTGCTGGCGCGCGTATGGCAACCAGCGGCGGTCTCGCCGCCATCCGAGCCGGCACAACAATGGGATCGGCTGCTTCCACGTCATGGCAGATCGGGCGCGCAACCTCGCCCGACGCTGGCCTCTCCGGTGTGGCTGCTGGAATGCATGGTGTAACCAGTGCAGCTGGCGGCGCCGCTATACGCATAGCGCGATCCGCCACTGCAAGTGTTGGGCGCAACGCCGATGCCGGGCGCGATGCCGCGTGGACCGCGACCGGCGGCGCGCCGACAGCGTCAATGACCGAACGCTCTGCCGGTTCGGCCACTGTTTCGGCGCCGACGTGGGCAAGGCGCCTACGTTCTGAACAGACCGCCCGGGCAAATCGCCACGCTGCCATGCAAGCTGTCCGAGACGGAGACCGGCCGGGAGGCAGCGCCAACCCCTCTCTCAACGACAAGGATGACTAGATGCTCTTCAAGCGACCCGTGCACCGTTACGGCAAAACACCCGAACCGGTCACGCCGTATCAAAAAGCCGCCCAACTGTGGGACGAGCGCATCGGCTCATCTCGACTGCAGGCCAGGAACTGGCGGATCATGGCCCTTGGCTGCCTGGCCTTGGCGACCGGGCTTTCCGGCGGACTCGTATGGCAGTCGATGCAAAGCCGTGTCGTGCCTTATGTCGTCGAGGTCGATGGCTTCGGCGAGACGCGCGCCGTCGCGCCGGCGGTCCGGAATTATGAGCCCTCGGATGCTCAGATCGCCTGGCATCTCGGCCGCTTCATCCAGAATGTCCGTTCCGTTTCCACCGATCCGGTTTTGGTTCGGCAGAACTGGTTGGCAGCGTACGACTTTGCTAGCGATCGCGCAGCGCTCTTCCTCAACGAATACGCCAAGGCGAACGACCCCTTCGGTCAGATCGGAACGCGCAGTGTTTCGGTACAGGTCACCAGCGTGGTCAGAGCCTCCGAAAGTTCATTCCAGGTCAAATGGACCGAGCAGGTGTTTGAGCGCGGAAGCCTTGCCAGCACGATGCGCTGGACTGCGATCCTCACGATCGTGATCCGCTCGCCAAGCAATACGGATCAGCTGCGCAAGAATCCGCTCGGCGTCTTCATCAATGCCATTGACTGGTCACGCGAGCTCGACAGCGCCGTCCCAGCCCCCCTTTCTCCGACGGAGTCCACCAATGAAAGGTAAAATGTCACCGATTCGTGCCGTGCTGATCCTATCGGTGTCGGCAGCGGTCGTTTCCGCTTGTGCATCGAAGAAGGTGCCGCCGCCTGAGATTTCCTATGACGCTGCCGACTTCAAACCGGCCGCGATCGAAAAAGCGCCGGAGAGGCCGATTAGAATTGTCGAGGTGCCAAAACCACTGCCGCTGCCTGGCCAAATGCAGCCCGAGCCCGGCAAGGCCGAGGACAAGCGCCCTCCTGAAGAACGCGTCGCTGATGCCAACAAAGCCGCGACCCAGCAACCCACCAAGTACGGGTATGTTAATGCAGTGCAAGTCTACCCCTTCACCGATGGCGCGCTTTATCAACTCTATGCCGCGCCGGAGCGCGTGACCGACATCGCTCTGCAGCCGGGCGAGAAACTAACCGCCGTGTCGGCTGGCGACACCGTGCGCTGGGTCATTGGCGATACCGCAAGCGGCACCGGTGACAATCAGCGCACCCATGTTCTGGTAAAACCCTTCGCGCCGGGTCTTGCCACCAATGTCGTCATTACGACGGACCGGCGGACCTATCATTTGCAGCTTCAAAGCACCGAGAAGACCGCAATGGCGGCAATCTCCTGGACCTACAGCCAAGACCAGATCATCGCGCTTCGCCAGCGCAATGCTCAAGCCGAGGCAGTTACACCGGTCGCGTCGAACATCGCGCTCGAAAACCTTCGCTTTCGCTACTCAATCAGTGGCGACACACCGCCCTGGAGACCGACGCGAGCCTTCGACGACGGCAGCAAGGTCTATATTGAGTTCCCTCGTCGCATAGATCAGGGCGAGGCGCCACCACTCTTCATCGTCGGCGCAGATGGGAGCAGCGAGCTCGTCAACTATCGCGTGCGCGGCAACTATTACATCGTCGATCGGCTCTTCGCCGCGGCCGAACTTCGCCTCGGCACCAAGCGGCAGCAGGTGATCCGCATCAGCAGGATTGACGGCAGGCAACCGCAACGGCGGATCTCGCTCTTTCGCGGCAGCCGGCGAGGTGAGGGCTCATGATCGAAAATTCCCGCTCTGGCATCCCGCCGAAACTGGATCCCGAGGAACTGCAGCTTCGGGCCTCTCCCCGCCGCGTGGTGCGGTTCAGGCGCGGTGTGATCATCGCTATCGCAGCGCTCGGATCCGGCGCTGTCTTCGGCGTTACCATGATCGCCCTCCAGGGGCCGGCCCTTCGCATCAGGGATCAGGCGGAAGATCTCTACAACACTGAGCGCAAACCAACCGCCGAGGGACTCGATACGCTTCCCCATGACTATTCCGGCATGAAGCCAAAGCCTCCCGTCCTTGGGCTACCTTTGCCGGGCGACCTCGGCCGCCCCATCCTCGAGCGGCAGCGCCAGCTCGGCATCGTGCCGGGCCAAGACATCTCGGCCGAGGAGCAGCGTCTAGCGCAGCAGGCGATCGAAGCGCGTGAATCGCGGGTGCTTTTCCGCGTCGAAAATCGAGCTCAACAGACAGATGTCGGAGAGAGCGTGCAAACTGCTCAGCATCCATTTGAGGCGCTTCCCCAATCCGAAGCAGGACGCGCGTCAGCCTCGGTGGCGGCGGCGGAAGGCGACCAGAACAATCAGCAGCGAAAGCTTGATTTTCTCAGCCAGCGGAGCACTGGCGGGATCTACAATCCGCATGCGCTTCAGACGCCGATCTCGCCATATCAACTGATGGCTGGCAGCGTGATTGCCGCCAGCCTGATCACCGGCATCAATTCCGATTTGCCGGGCCTTGTCGTCGCGCAAGTCACCGAAAATGTGCACGACACGGTCACGGGCAACATATTGCTGATTCCGCAGGGCTCACGTCTTATCGGCGTCTACGACAGCGTCGTCGCGTTCGGGCAAAAGCGAGCGCTGCTGGTCTGGCAGCGCATTCTGCTGCCCGACGGCTCGTCGGCCGAAATCGACAATCTGCCCGCGAGCGACACCGCCGGCTACGCAGGGCTGGAAGACAAAGTCGATTTCCACACTTGGCAGATGATCAAGGGAGTGGCGCTTGCCACATTGCTCGGTGTCGGCACAGAATTCAGCCTCGGCGAAAACGAGAGCGATCTGGTCAAGGCGATCCGGGAATCAGCCCAGCAGAACGCCAGTCGAGCCGGCCAGCGCATCACCGAAAAAAACCTCAATATCCAGCCCACCATCGTCGTCCGCCCAGGTTGGCCACTGCGCGTCATCGTGCACAAGGACATCGTGCTGCGGCCATACGCCAGTTGAGCAGGAGTTATCATGGCTGACCTGAAACTTGGAAAACTTCCGGACCGAACAGCTTCGAAGATCACCATTACCGTCAGCGCGGAGCTGAGCCAAACACTCAAGGAGTATGCTGCACTTTACCGTCAGACCTATGGTCAGTCTGAAACCGTGGCAGAACTCATCCCTTTCATGCTGGCGGCGTTTCTGGAAGGCGACCGAGCCTTTGCCAGGGCCAGAAAAGAACGTCTGCCGACGGAGCTTGCCGGAAAATCGTGACTCCTCCGCTAGGGCAGCTGGAACATTGCCTAGCTGTCGCGACCTACCTGCTCCTCGCGAAGCATAGGATCAAACCCCTTGGAATGTAGGTATGCGCAAGAGAGGATGTGGAAGGAGATACCGCGCAACAGCCTAAGTTTGCATTTTCGATTTGATGCGGTAGTCGCCTATGAGCGGTCAAAACGAACGCAGCTGGTTCGCCGATCGACCAAACGGCGAGCGCACTGTGCTTTGCTCAGACCGCCACCGAGTGCCTCGCCGTTCCCCCTTTGAAATATGTATCGAACTTGGCCGCGATGGTTCGAATGAAGGGGCGACTTTCAGTCCGTACGAGGAAACTGTCACCATCGAATTCAAGCGCTCGGGCAGGATCGTGGAGTGCGATGGACCTCGAGCGATGAAGGAGCTGCTCGCCGGCTTTGCCGAACCGCTCCACCAGATCGACTGCCGAGAAGGCAAAATCACACATCAGCCGCTCGATGATCCAGCCACGGACGCGATCGTCGTCGGAAAGGGCAACGCCGCGGACGGCAGCCAACCCGCCATCCGCAACCATGCGCCCGTACCCGGCAGTCGAAGCCATGTTTTGCACGTAGCCTTGGCGAAAACGACCGATGGACGAAGGGCCAAGTCCGATCAGTGTCGGGCAGCGATCCTCAGTGTAGCCCTGAAAATTGCGATGCAAAACCCCTGCGCGGGCCGCTATGGCCAGCGCATCGTCGGGCTTCGCGAAATGATCGAGTCCTATTGCCTCATATCCCTTGGCGACAATTGCCCGCGCCGCGAGTTGAGATTGGGCGAAACGCTCAGTGGGACTCGGCAGCCATGCCTCGTCGATCATCGTCTGATGCTTCTTGAACCAGGGCACATGTGCGTAGCCGAACAGGGCCATCCGGTCTGGCTCCAAGGTCAGTGCCTGCGCCACCGTGGAACAGATCGTCTCGCGTGTCTGATTCGGGAGCCCGTAGAGCAGGTCCAGATTGACCGATTCGACGCCCCGCGAACGAACCCCGTCGACGACTGCCTTGGTCTGCAAAAAACTCTGCTCACGATTAATTGCTTTTTGCACTTGCGGATCGAAATCCTGCACGCCGAGGCTCGCCCGGGTTACGCCGATTTGAGCAAGTGCATCAAGGCGCGCCTTGTCCATGTCGTTGGTTTCGATTTCGATGCTGACCGTAGCATCCGGGAGAAAGTCGAAGCTGTCCCGCAAGGCCGCTCCAAGAGCAACCATATCATCGGGCCTCAGAATAGTTGGCGAACCGCCACCGAAGTGGATTGCACGGACATGTGCCTTGCCGCTCAGCAGACCGGCAATCGTGACGATTTCGGCATTCAGCGAGCGCAGATAAGCGGCCACCGGCTCATATTGGTGCGTCTGCTTGGTGTGGCAGGCGCAGAACCAGCAGAGCTTGTCGCAGTAAGGAATGTGCAGGTACAGCGAGATTTCGTCGCCGCTTTCCAGCGTCTCCAACCAGCCACGGTAAATGGCAGCATCGATCCCCGAATGGAAATGCGGCGCCGTCGGATAGCTGGTGTAGCGTGGGACGTTCTCGCTGAGTTTGACAGCTATTTCCGATTGCATCTCGCGTTCACCGTGTTGCCCGCCGGAACACTGCACGCATCGCTGAAGCAGACCCTGATCTCGATCAGCCGCGCTCATGGACAAACCGCCGCAGGATTTCTCTACCCTGGATGGGTATCCTGCCGGCAGTTAGGATCGGGTAAGGCGAACGCATGACCTTTCGGCAAGACATTCATAGTTCCGGCATTCCTGTTCTTTGCTTCCCTTGCGAGGCACGGCGTCGCGGTGTCTGCGGTGCGCTCGATCCAGACAATTTGGTTGGGCTCGCCAAGACTTGCTCGCGTCGCCGGATCGAGTCAGGAATGGAGTTGACCGGCGAGGCACAGAACGTCGACAGCTACTCCAACGTGCTTTCAGGCGTTGTAAAGCTATCAAAGAGCCTGTCGGATGGGCGCCAGCAGATCGTCGGTCTCCAGTTTGCACCGGATTTTCTGGGACGTCCTTTCAAGGTGGAAAGCTCGATCAATGCGGAAGCGGCAACAGCAGTCACGCTGTGTTCGTTTCCGCGAGCGGCCGTCGAACGGATGATGAAGGCGTCACGGGAATTCGAGCATCGCCTGCTCAAACAGACGCTGAATGAACTCGATGAGGCGCGCGAGTGGATGGTGACGCTGGGGCGCAAGACAGCTCCGGAAAAGGTAGCGACTTTTCTCCTCATGATGGCCCGGAATATCGATTCCAGTCTCGATGCGGCTTCCGGGTCGGCGTCCTTCGATCTGCCGCTGACGCGTGTCGAAATGTCTGATTTCCTTGGAATCACCAACGAGACCGTGAGCCGCCAACTGACGCGATTGCGGGCTGACGGGGTGATTCGGATTGAGAACGCACGCCATGTGACGGTGGACAGCATAAGCCGTCTGGAGAAGCGCTGTGGCGGCGGACGCGAGCGGCCCTAAGCGGCGAGGCCATGTCGCATGACTCCGGGGCGGGCCGTGTTTGCCTTTTAATGCGATGTTGCCGCGCCTTCGACGAAGCGGCGTCACGGTCGAGACAAACAGCTTTCGGGCTTTGATAGGAACGTGACCAATCGCCAGGTGTGTTTCGGCACATACCGGCGAAGCATGGTCCTTAATCTGCCACGGCTCGGCGGAACGATCGCGTTCGTTTCCAATGGGATCCGAACAACGTTTGGCAGGGCATCGGCAATAGCATCCAACGCGCGCAGGGCCTCAGCTTTCGCCTCAGCGATCGCGTCTGCGCCCGCCCAACCCAGGGAACGCCTTCCATGAGGGGGGTGAGCCCGCGCTGCGTTCCTCGTTCATTCGCCACCTGCTGATTGCGCCGCCGACACAAAATCTTGCGGCCTGACATAGATCAGGGCGAGGGGGCGGCGGCTGCGCGATTAGTGCGCTGCGGATTTGGCATCCACCAGATTCGAGATCGGGATCTGCAATGAAATTCGGCACAGAGATCGTCCTTCTAAGCGTGTTCGCTTTTGCGGCCCTGGTGGCCGCCGGCTTCGGCGTGGATGAACCTTTCCGCCGACACATGTGGGTGTTGTTCTTCGCAGTGGCTGGTTTCACTGCGATCCTGTTGCGCAACACGGAGTTCAAGCCAGCAGCTCCGATTGACCCATCCGCTTACATGGATGGTCCGATCCGCTACGGCGCGATCGCCACCGTGTTCTGGGGTGTCGTCGGCATGCTGGTCGGCGTGGTGATCGCGCTGCAGCTCGCCTACCCCGATCTCAACATCCAGCCCTGGTTCAATTTCGGTCGTTTGCGGCCGTTGCACACATCCGGTGTCGTCTTCGCCTTCGGCGGCAACGCGCTGCTTTGCACGTCTCTGTATGTCGTGCAGCGCACCTGCCGCGCCCGCCTCTTCGGCCGTGATCTGGCCTGGTTCGTCTTCTGGGGCTACCAGCTGTTCATCGTCATGGCCGCGACCGGCTACCTGCTCGGCATCACCGAGGGCCGCGAGTACGCCGAACCCGAATGGTATGTGGATGTCTGGCTGACCATCGTCTGGGTCGCCTACCTCATTCTGTTCCTTGGCACGATCCTGAAGCGCAAGGAACCGCATATCTACGTGGCCAACTGGTTCTACCTGTCGTTCATCGTCACCATCGCGATGCTGCATGTGGTCAACAACCTGTCCATACCAGTCTCGTTCCTGGGCTCCAAGAGCTACTCCGCCTTTTCAGGGGTCCAGGACGCCTTGACGCAATGGTGGTACGGCCACAACGCGGTCGGCTTCTTTCTCACCGCCGGCTTCCTCGGCATGATGTATTATTTCGTGCCCAAGCAGGCGAACCGGCCAGTCTATTCGTACCGGCTGTCGATCGTCCATTTCTGGGCGATCATCTTTCTCTACATCTGGGCCGGGCCGCATCACCTGCACTACACCGCCTTGCCCGATTGGGCGCAGACGCTCGGCATGGTGTTCTCGATCATGCTGTGGATGCCGTCCTGGGGCGGCATGATCAACGGCCTGATGACGCTGTCCGGCGCCTGGGACAAGCTGCGCACCGATCCGATCATACGCATGATGGTGATGGCCGTCGCCTTCTATGGCATGTCGACCTTCGAAGGCCCCATCATGGCGATCCGGGCGGTCAATTCGCTGTCGCATTATACCGACTGGACGATCGGCCACGTCCATTCGGGCGCGCTCGGCTGGGTTGGCATGATCTCGTTCGGCGCAATCTACTACATGGTGCCGAAGCTCTGGAACCGGCAACGGCTCTACTCGTTGCGGCTGGTCACCTGGCATTTCTGGCTGGCGACACTTGGTATCGTTGTCTACGCCGCGGTGATGTGGGTATCCGGCGTCATGCAGGGCCTGATGTGGCGCGAATACGACGAGCAGGGCTTCCTGGTCTACTCCTTCGCCGAGACCGTCGCCGCCATGCACCCCTACTATGTCATGCGCGCCATCGGTGGGGCCATGTACCTCTCCGGCGCGCTGATCATGGCCTGGAACATCACCAGGACCATCCTCGGCCACCAGCGCGAGGAGGAGCCGATGCCGAGCCCCGTCGCCATCCGACCTGCGCGATCAGGAGCCAGGTAATGGGCTTGATGGACAAACACGCAATCATCGAGAAGAACGCCACGCTTCTTCTCGTTGGCTCGCTGCTCGTGGTGACGGTCGGCGGCATCGTCGAGATCGCGCCTCTCTTCTATCTCGACAATACGATCGAGAAGGTGGAAGGCATGCGCCCCTATTCGCCGCTCGAACTTGTCGGGCGCAACATCTATATGCGCGAGGGCTGCTACCTCTGTCATAGCCAGATGATCAGGCCGTTCCGCGACGAAGTTGAGCGCTATGGCCACTACAGCCTAGCTGCCGAGTCCATGTACGATCACCCCTTCCAGTGGGGATCGAAGCGCACCGGGCCGGATCTCGCCAGAGTTGGCGACCGCTACTCGAATGCATGGCATGTCGCGCATCTTACCGACCCGCGCTCGGTGGTGCCGGAATCGATCATGCCGAGCTATGGGTTCCTGAAAGACACGCCGATCGACGTGAAGGATTTCTCAACGCATCTGGTCGCCAACAGGCTTGTAGCCGTCCCTTACACCGATGACATGATCGTCCACGCCAATGCGGATCTGGCGGCGCAGGCCGATCCCAATGCCGACACATCAGGCCTTGAGGCGCGTTACCCAAAAGCCAAGATCGGCGACTTCGACGGCAACCCGCAACAGGTCACCGAAATGGATGCCCTGCTCGCCTACCTGCAGATGCTTGGCACACTGGTCGACTTCAAAAATTACGACGAAGCCGCCGGCTACCGCTGAGGAGAACGCTGATGACCTACAATTTGATGCGGGCGTTTGCCGACAGCTGGGGCCTGGTTGCGATGGCGCTGTTCTTCGTGGGGTGCATCGCCTTTGCCCTACGCCCCGGCAGCCGAAGGCTGGCCGACGAAGCGGCCCGCATTCCGCTCGAGGACGAGTGATCATGAGCGACGAGCATATCGATGAAATCTCTGGCGTCTCGACCACCGGCCACGAATGGGATGGCATCCGGGAGCTGAACAACCCGCTTCCCAGATGGTGGGTTATCACCTTTTACGTCACCATTGTCTGGGCGATAGGCTACACCATCGCCTATCCAGCATGGCCTCTGTTGCACTCGGCGACGAAGGGTGTGCTCGGCTATTCCAGCCGCAACGAGGTCAGGAACGAGCTGACTGCGGCTGAGGCCGCCAAGGGCAAATATATCTCGGCGGTGGAGTCCAAGAGCGTCTCGGAGATCTCCGCGGACGACGGCCTGCGCGAATTCGCAATCGCCGCCGGTGGCGCCGCTTTCAAGGTCAATTGCGTACAATGTCACGGCTCCGGCGCCCAAGGTTCCAAGGGCTTTCCCAATCTCAACGACGACGACTGGCTATGGGGCGGCAAGGCCGAGCAGATCCAGCAGACGATTACGCACGGCATCCGCTTCGCATCCGATCCGGACACGCGCCTGTCGGAAATGCCGGCCTTCGGCGACATCATTACCGCCGACCAGATCGCACAAGTCAGCGCCTACGTGGCCAGCCTTTCCGGCAAGGTCCGCGATGCAAGTCTGATCCAACCCGGCGCCAAGGTCTTTGCCGAGAACTGCGTCGCCTGTCACGGCGACAATGCAAAAGGCAACAGGGAATTCGGCGCCCCCGACCTGACCGATGCGATCTGGCTCTATGGATCCGGTGAGACAGCCATCGCCGCACAGGTCCGTGCGCCAAAACAGGGCGTCATGCCGGCCTGGGTTGGCCGTCTCGGCGAGATCAAGGTCAAGGAACTTGCAGTTTATGTCCATTCGCTTGGCGGCGGAGAATAGGAATGGAAGTCCTATTCTTCGGTCCCCCCTGCCAAGCGGACGAGGCCCGGCGTGAGCCGGGCCTCGACACCATCCCTAATGCGATCTGCACAACCCGGCAAGGCTATCCTACCGCGAGGCTTTACGACAGGTGCCCCTGACATTGGCTGGGAAAGTGGAGTTGCACATGCGTGATAAGACGCAGTTGACACGGCTCGAAACAGAAACTGTCAATTCCGCCAAAACCCGCAAGCCGCTTTATGCCGCGCGTCAAAAGATCTTTCCGAAGCGCGCCTCGGGCAACTTTCGTCGCTTCAAATGGCTGGTGATGACGATCACACTTGGCATCTACTACCTGGCTGCGTGGCTGCCTTGGGCTCGCGGTCCATTTGCCCCGGACCAGGCAGTCCTGCTCGATCTCGCGAACCGGCGCTTCTACTTCTTCTTCATCGAGATATGGCCCCAGGAATTCTTCTATGTGGCCGGCCTCCTGGTCATGGCGGGCGTCGGTCTTTTCCTGATCACCTCGACTGTCGGCCGTGCCTGGTGCGGCTATGCATGCCCTCAGACGGTGTGGGTCGATCTGTTCCTCGTCGTCGAACGTGCGATCGAGGGGGACCGCAACGCCCGCATGAAACTTGACGCAGGTCCCTGGACCGCGCGCAAGCTCATGCTGCGTGTGTCCAAGCACACCATCTGGCTGGTCATAGGGGCGGCGACTGGCGGCGCCTGGATCTTCTACTTTGCCGATGCACCGACGCTGCTCGGCGAGCTCTTCACCGGCACTGCGGCGCCCGTCGCCTACATCACTGTCGCCGTCCTGACGGCTACCACCTACACGTTCGGCGGTCTGATGCGCGAACAGGTCTGCACCTATATGTGCCCGTGGCCCCGCATCCAGGCGGCCATGCTCGATGAAAATTCCCTCACTGTCACCTACAATGACTGGCGCGGCGAACCGCGTTCGCGCCACGCCAAGAAGGTGCTGGCCGCAGGCCAGCCCGTGGGCGACTGCGTCGACTGCAATGCCTGTGTCGCGGTCTGCCCGATGGGGATAGACATTCGCGACGGCCAGCAGCTCGAATGCATCACTTGCGCGCTCTGCATCGACGCCTGTGACGGCGTCATGGACAAGCTCGGCAAGGAGCGTGGGCTGATCGCCTATGCGACGCTCTCCGACTACAACGCCAACATGATGCTGGCGACTGCAGGCGGGTCCAGCTCAGTCAATCCATCGCTGATCAGGACCGCTGATGGCCTG
Source organism: Mesorhizobium sp. M8A.F.Ca.ET.208.01.1.1 (assembly GCF_004791315.1). NCBI lineage: Bacteria > Pseudomonadati > Pseudomonadota > Alphaproteobacteria > Hyphomicrobiales > Phyllobacteriaceae > Mesorhizobium > Mesorhizobium sp. M8A.F.Ca.ET.208.01.1.1. The sequence goes on along the minus strand of NZ_SRUT01000002.1, from coordinate 1,112,634 downwards.
TTCTCCGACAAGGTGGCGCATTTTCACATCCGCAAGATCTTTCGGCCGCGCACCTACGTCTACATGGGCTTGTGGTCGCTGATCGGCCTCGGCCTGCTCTATTCGCTGCTGACGCGCGATCGGCTCGAACTGAACGTATTGCATGATCGCAATCCCCAGTTCGTCACGCTGACCGACGGATCCATCCGCAATGGCTATACCGTCAAGCTGCTCAACATGATCCCCGAGCCGAGGACGATCGTCGTAACCATGCAGGGCCTTGAAGGCGCTGACATGGTCGTCGTCGGCGACGACATCCCCGCAGGCCGTTCCTTCGCCATTCCGGTCGAACCCGACCGCCTGAAAATGCTGAGGGTCTTCGTTCGCCAGCCGGCGGACCAGATCCGCGCTCCGGCACAGACCTTCAAGTTCCGCGTCGAGGACAGAGCCAGCTTTGAGTCGAACGAGTACACCGCCACCTTCAACGCGCCGGAGCCCCTCAGATGACTGCCAATGTACAAAAGCCTCGTGAATTCACCGGCAGGCACATGCTGGTCATCATCCTGGCCTTTTTCGGCGTGGTCATCGCAGTCAATCTGACCATGGCAACGCTCGCCAGCACAAGCTGGACTGGCCTCGTCGTCGAAAACACCTATGTGGCGAGCCAGCAATTCAACAAGAAGGCCGAGGAAGGACGGGCGCAGGCAGCACTTGGCTGGACCGGCAAGCTGACCATCGCATGGGGCGAAGTTCGCTATGGCCTCGCCGACGTCGCCGGCAAGCCGGTTCCCTTGCACGGCGTCAAGGTGCTGTTTCGCCATCCCGCGTACGAGAAGGAGGACAAGTCGGTCACCCTCGCACCCGCCTCGGGCCAGGAATTCGCAGCCCAGCACATGCCGAAGGACGGCGTCTGGATTGTCGAAGTCGACGCCGACGCCGGTCTGGACAAACCGTATCGCGACGTCCGCCGGATCATGATTTCCAATGGAGCGCTGCAATGAGTTGTTGTGCACCGGGCGCCGAAATGGCGCTTGATCTGGTCAACACCGGATCGGTCCTGCCGTCCAGCCAGGAGATCAGGCTGGCGAGCCGATCGCTTGGCGATGATCTTCACCAGACCGATCTTTCAGTACCGACGGTTCATTGCGCAGGCTGCATCCAGACGATCGAGACGGCGCTGGGAAAGCTCGATCGCGTCGAGAGCGCCCGCGTCAACCTGTCGACGAAACGGGTCTCTGTCCGGTGGCGTGGTGACGAGGTCCCACCGTTCGTCGTCGCGCTTGGGCGGCTAGGCTACCAGGCGCATCTCTTCCCTTCCGAGGTCGGCGACAAGGACAGGACGTTATCGGATTTGATCCGCGCGGTCGCGGTTGCCGGCTTTGCGGCGGGCAACATCATGCTGCTTTCGGTCTCGGTCTGGTCCGGCGCCGAAGGTGCTACCCGCGACCTGTTTCACTGGGTCTCGGCGCTGATCGCCATTCCTGCCCTCGCCTTCGCCGGCGGCATCTTCTTCCGTTCGGCCTGGAATGCTTTGCGCCATGGCCGCATGAATATGGACGTGCCGATCGCGGTCGGTGTTTCGCTCGCCTACGCCATGAGCCTCTACGAGACGATCAACCATGGCGATCACGCCTATTTTGACGCGTCGGTATCGCTGCTGTTCTTCCTGTTGATCGGCCGCACGTTGGATCACGTGATGCGCGAACGTGCCCGGACCGCTGTGAAAGGCCTGTCCCAGTTGGCCGCACATGGCGCCATGGTGCTGCGCAGCGACGGCGCGCGCGACTATTTGCCGGTCGGCGAGATCGAACCAGGCATGCGGTTGTTGATCGCAGCCGGTGAGAGGATCCCCGTCGACGGCAAGATCATCCAGGGAACGTCGGATCTCGACTGCTCGCTGGCCTCAGGCGAAAGCACGCCGAAAAACGTGGCGCCGGGCGAAGCAGTTCAGGCCGGCGTGCTCAATCTTACCGGCCCGCTGACGATTGAGGCGACAGCCGCCGCGAAGGATTCGTTTCTGGCGGAAATGGTTCGTCTTATGGAAGCCGCAGAGGGCGGCCGCGCGCATTATCGCCGGATCGCCGATCGCGTTTCAGCGCTCTATGCCCCGGTGGTTCATCTCACAGCCTTCGCGACGTTCCTTGGCTGGATGGCGGTGACCGGCGACTGGCACCGGGCGATAACCATCGCCATTGCCGTTCTGATCATCACCTGCCCGTGCGCGCTCGGCCTCGCCGTACCGATCGTTCAGGTGGTCGCCGCGCGGCGCCTGTTTGAGAACGGCATCATGGTAAAGGACGGTTCTGCCATGGAGCGCCTGGCGACGATTGATACAGCGGTGTTCGACAAGACCGGAACGCTCACGCTCGGCCAGCCCCGGCTGGTCAATGCATCGTCGATCGATCCGGCCATGCTGGCAGTCGCGGGAGACATGGCTACGCATTCCCGCCATCCTTTTTCAAAGGCCATAGCCGGTTTTGCCCATCCCGGCGGGCAGTACAAATTTGATGCCGTCACCGAGCATCCAGGGTTTGGAATCGAAGCCACTGGAGCCGGAAGCACCTGGCGGCTAGGCCGACGCGGATGGGCTGGATGGAGAGCCCGGACCGGTGGTGAAGGCAAACATGGCGGAACCGTGCTGACAAAAGACGGGTTCATTGTCGCGACCTTCGATTTTGAGGACGCGCTGCGCGCAGACGCCAAGGCGGCGATCGGGCAATTGAGCCATGCCGGGGTGTCAGTGGAAATGCTGTCGGGCGATACTGCGGGTGCCTGCGGTGAAGTCGCAGAAATGCTGGGTGTCAAGGACTTCGTTCCGTGCCTGCTGCCATCCGGCAAGGTCGAGCGCATCGAGACCCTGGCGAAAGACGGACACAAGGTTCTGATGGTTGGCGACGGCCTCAACGACACGCCGGCGCTCAGCGCGGCGCATGTCTCGATCGCTCCAGCTACCGCCGCCGACATTGGCCGCAATGCCGCCGACTTCGTATTCCTGCGCGAAAGCCTTCTGGCAGTGCCTCTCGCGCTGGACGTCTCGCGCAAGGCGGGACACCTGATCCGCCAGAACATCGCGATTGCGATCGTCTACAATGCGGTGGCAGTACCAATCGCCATCCTCGGGCACGCCACGCCTTTGTTAGCGGCGATTGCCATGTCTGCCTCATCGGTGCTTGTTATTGGAAACGCATTGCGCTTGCACGGCTTCGGGGCGAATGCGACGCTGCAAGTTATTCAAAAAGTCGGACGCTCCGCAGTCAGCTATTCGGCATAATCCTCGTGACGACGTTGCTCTATCTCATACCAGTGGCCCTTTTTCTGGGTGCACTGGGTGTGTCCGGCTTCGTCTGGGCATTGCGAAGCGGTCAATACGAAGATCTCGACGGAGCCGCCGAGCGGATACTAATTGATCGGGACGACAAACCGGAACGCTGATTTCAATCCGCTGTGCATAAGATGCGCGGATCGCGCTCGTCAGTCGAGCCGGCTCGGTCGGGAACAAGCTGTCCATGCTCCATGCTCCATGCTCCATGACCATCTTGACCTAAGCTGCACACTACATTTGTGAAAAGCCTCTGTCGTGCGAAGGACTGCCTCCCATTGCACCCAGTATGAGGCGGCTGATGCCACGAGAGTACCTCGCGTGGCCGGACGAGAGCTTGGCCATGTGCGCACGGGTTCCAAAGTGGAACGTCACGGTCGATCACCTGACCGTGAACCGCCAGTGCCGATTGGTCATGTCTGGCTGATCCAGATCAGGGTCATACTCATCGGTGTGTTCTATTGACCAGTCTTCGACGGAGAAATGCATGACTTACGGAAAGATTGGTCGTCATTATCAGCACCTTCACGGTTCTGGGTTTTCTGTCGTGTGGTCGGCCATGCCTTGTGCTTACGGCGCAGCCATTAGCTGACCGGCGTCGTGTGTATCTCGCTTGCTGGCTGACCATCCGCGTGGCTGCGCGGACACGGGGGCCGATCAACAGCTTTCGCCTTTGATGGGTTGTGTGCGTCGAAAGTGGCCTTCTTTGGGCTGACTTCGTAGAAATGTTCCAGGGCTCGCATCCAGCGCCGAAGATCCTCGTGATGTCAACGTGCTGCGGAGCATCATCGGGGTTGGGACGTGCGTTTTCGAGATCGATCAACCGTCCGAAGTTGATCATTGGTTCGAGTGACGCGCGCTATTTCGACGACTATGTCGCCGCGTGGGCTTTGCTCTATCGGCGACTGAATTGCAAGGACATCGACATCGAAGCCATGCAGCAGGTTCTTGATGAGATATGCGCGGTCGTGGATAAAAGTTTCCGCTACCTTGGCTGGGATGACGAGAGAGAGCGCTACGTTCGATACCCTCGCAAGAGAGCCCGCTTCGACGTCGTGGAGCGTGAGTAGTATGCGCAAGGGTTCCAGGTGGAATGTGGCGATCGATGCGGCGCGGCCGTGGCTGACCAGCGTCGCGAGTGTCTCGCTTGCTGGCGGCGATCTGCGCGGCTGCGCGGCCAAAGGGCGGGATCGGTTAGCCGCATCCACCTCTGAGCGCTTTGAGTGCTTCGTTGCCGATCGATGCGAATCTCCCGGCCCAGCGCCTTTAGGCAATGCGGCGGCCACGGAGCTCATGTCACTCGGCTCAGTTCCACCGTTACACGAGGATAGGCGACCGGATGGCGGCACGCTGATGGGCTCTGACGATAATTTTGACATCGTTGTCGTTGGAGCCGGCCCGGTCGGCCTTTCGTTCGCTGCGTCGCTTGCCCAAAGCGAACTCAAGGTGGCAGTTGTTGAACAGAACACATTCGATAGTCTGGCGAATCCGGCTTTCGATGGTCGCGAAATCGCGCTGACCAACGCTTCGATCAGAACCCTTCGCGAGCTCGGCGCCTGGGATGTCATCCCGGCTTCGGACAAATCAGCACTTCAAGGCGCGCGCGTGCTCAACGGCTCGAGCGCATTCGCTCTTCGTTTCGATCCTCCCAGCAACTCTGGAGAACCGCTGGGGGTTTTGGTTCCAAATTGCCGGATCCGCGAGGCGCTGTTCAAAATCGTCCGCTTGCAGGATCGCGCCCGGCTGTTGTGCGGCCACTCGGTCGTCGATGCAACAAACAGCCAAGAAGGAGCAGTCGTAACGCTCTCTAATGGCGCGCGTTTAACTGCTCGGCTGGTTGTTGCCGCGGATTCGCGTTTGTCCGCCACGCGTGATCTGCTAGGCATCGGCGCCGATATCAACCGGCTTGGCCACTCGATGCTGATTTGCCGAGTGAGGCACGAGCGCGCCCACCACCAGATCGCCATCGAATGGTTCGATCACCATCAGACGATAGCGATGTTGCCCCTCGCGGAGGGCATGTCGTCGCTGCTGCTCACATTGCGCTCAAACGAGGCCTATAGACTGCTTGCCTTCGATGATGATTTGTTCCTGTCGGAGTTGACGAAACGGTGTCGAGGGCGCCTTGGAAAAATGACCTTGGCAAGCAAGCGCCACACCTATCCGCTGGTCACGACCTGGGCGCACAAATTCCGGGCGCCGAGCGCCGCACTCATCGGCGACGCTGCCATCGGCATGCACCCGGTGACCGCTCACGGATTCAACATCGGTCTCAGCAGCCAGAAGCAACTCGCCCGTGGAATCATGACTGCGTGCCGCGACGGCCGCAATGTTGGCGACCCCGACATGCTGCATATATACGAAAGGCGGCTGCGCCTGTCGGCGGCGCCGCTCTACCATGCAACGAACATATTGATTGGACTCTACTCCAGAGACCACCTGGCGGCACGGCTTGCAAGGCATCTGGGGCTTCGCTTTGCCCAACATGTTCCCCTTGTCCGGCATGGGATATCGGCGGAGCTCCAGCGGTGATACTGCACCAGCAGTCGCATTTTTGCGCGTGCTGGGCGAGCGATGGGAGAGAGTGCATGATGCACCGGAGTAATCCTGCTCCCCGACGCTGATCTCCGATTGAAGAATTAACCCGTCCTTCAGGGGGGCTGCATAGGCTGCGGACAAGCAGGAGTAAGCAAGCTGACCCGTCCAGCCTTGGAAAAGAAGATCCGCTGGAGGCGAGAATCCTTCAGGACCAGCTCGCTGATCTGAGGGCAGGCCTTTTCGTCTCAATGCCGATAAGCATTGTGCTGTCCGGGCTGATTTTGACCGTGCAGGCCCTTTCCGGGAACGGTCTTGCTGGCGCGGCCTGGTTTTCGGTCGTTAATGCGATAAATGCCGCCCGCCTTGCACTCGCCCGTCATCAGCTGAAGGAACCCGGAGTCCAGGATGATCTGACACGGGTTTGGCTGCGGCTTCGCTGGTTTGGCAGGCTTGCTCTTCTGGCGGGATTCACCTGGTCATTCCTTGCCATCCTAACGGCTGGATACACGACGTCTCAAGCATCGCTGCATCTAATAATTCTGGCGGGCATTTCAGCTGGCGCGGTCACGTACGGCAGCTCATATGCTGCGGCAGCGATATGCTTCATCACACCGCCACTCCTCATTGCCGCCGCATGTTTGCTGACGAAGGGAGCCCCGGAAAACTACATTCTGGCTTTTGCCGTCCTGCTTTTCGAGGGCGGCCTGGTTCGATCCTCGTTCGTTGGACAAGCGCGCTTCCGTGACGCGAGCCGCCTGAGACATCAAGCCGAGCGGCTTGCCGCGGAAATGGAGCGCAATTCCAGGGAGGACCATCTTACCGCGCTCCTCAACAGGCGGGGCCTCGAACATGCAATCGATCAGTTTGAGAACACCGATGGACCCTTTGTGGCCATGCTGATTGATCTGGACGGGTTCAAATCTGTCAACGGTACCTACGGTCACAGAACGGGTGACGAGCTGCTTGCCAGGATCGCCCGCCGAATAGAGGAAGAAGCACCGGAGGGCTCAACGCTCGCCCGCATCGGTGGGGATGAATTCGTGCTGGTTTTTTCTTCGCGAAAGAATTCTCCTTCTCCCACCAATCTCGCGTCCAATCTCATAGCCAAGCTTGCTCGCCCCTATCCTGGGATCGCATCCGTCCGCATTGGAGCGTCTATAGGAATCTACTTGGCTGAAAACCCCGGACTGACGGAAATGTTGTTGCGGGCCGACATCGCCCTTTACACAGCTAAGCGCCGCGGCAGGAATGAATTTTGTCTGTTCGGTGCCGAGCTAGCCCGGGAACTGCAACGCCGCCAGTCAATCGAACGCGATCTTCATTCGGCGATAACGATGAGAAGCTTGGTCGCTTGGTTTCAGCCAATCGTAAGACTCGAAACTGAAGCGTCGTCGGTTTTGAAGCCTTGCTAAGATGGTCTCACCCGCTTCACGGTCCCATTTCTCCGCCCGAGATCATGACAGCGGCACGCGAAACTGGAATGCTTCAGCTGCTAACTCAAACGGTATTCGCCGACTGTTGCGCTCTTATCGAGGGCTTGGTCAAAGCTGACCGTCGTGATGTTCGTGTGGCGATGAATGTTTCACCGCGCGAGTTGGAAGCTGGCGATATTGACGAGATGATTCTTAATGGTCTGGCGGCAAAAGACCTCCCTGCAACGATGTTCGACATCGAGATTACCGAAGAAGCCCCAGTGGATCCGGACAGAGTGGATGAAAAGCTCGGCCAGCTTTCACATGCTGGCATTTCTATCGCGCTCGAGGACTTCGGCACCGGTTTTTCGACGTTGGCATCGCTCAAGGACAGTCGGATCAGGAAAGTGAAAATAGATCAGGGCTTCATTCGCGGCTTAGCCAAGTCCCGGGAGAATCGGCTGCTTGTCAAAGCGGTGATTGACCTTGGTAGGACGCTCGGGATCGAGGTCATGGCCGAGGGCGTTGAAACAGAGGCAGATCGGCAAACTCTGTACAAGCTTGGCTGCAGAACCGCGCAGGGCTTCCTGTTCTCTAAGGCAGTGCCTCTCCATTTGGCACTTGATTCGGTAGTAAAAGAGCACGCGAAGGAGTTGTGACCGGCCTCTCCGTCCGTGCTGCTCGCGGAACTTTCATGTGGGGTGGACCTGACGCGCGAAAGCCGTTTCGGACGGTAGAGTTATTACGGGGGCGAAACTGAGCACGTGGTTTGGATAGCAGCAATCCGGTCCACCGGCGCACATGCAGCGGCTTCATACAAGCGTTCAAGTTGCGAGATGAGCTTGAGTGAACGACGTCGGAGAATTGCGTCCCTTGGACGCTGGTTTCGCGGTTCCCGTAGGATTCGATTACGGGAAGCGTTCTTGGCTGCTTCTCGGCTCAGCGCTCATCTGGATGAACAACGTACCCGCGGTCAAGGTTTTCGCGACCTCAACCCAGTCACCATCCCGCAACAGCAGCGGTCGGGTCCTGATCAAGCGCTCAGCCTCAGCACAGGTGCTGGAGCAACGGTAGAGCGCGGAAAACGTGTATCGGAATGCGCTGGCTCACCATAGGAAGCTGCCACGGCATGTCGAATGTCCCCAGGGGGCGGGACCGTTCCCTTGCATTTGTCTCGATGACGGGCTCTCAAAGCTAAAGCCAAGAGAGCTTTATAAAAATCGCACCCGATCGGCTGCGCAACGACGACCAGCTGAGGCCCGATCGGGTGCTAAGGTCGTGCCAAAAAAGGCGCGTCACTGTCGCATTTCTAGCCGGCTTGCGATCGGACGTCATCTCTTGGCGATCGTTGCCCCTTCTCTCAAATGCGCTTAGCGGCGCCGACGGCGAATAGCGCAAGCTTTTCCACCCGTTTCTACTCCACTACCGAGACTCGTCACCAACCTCCTTTTATTCGCTTCCATATGGCCCATCCTGTCTCCAATCGAGGAGGAGCGCGAACATGGGCCAAGCCGTAGAACGTCTCAGTCTCGGGAATTCTTCTGCTCGCCAAACTGCCGTTGTCACCGGCACCATATTTGGCAGGGTGACAGTGAACGACAAGATATCAGGCGTTCTTGTCTGGGCTGAACTATGCTTGCAAGCCATAACCCAAAAATCGCCGATCCCTTTGAATTCGAGCCGGATGAATGGGTGTTTCAAAATTTTTGGCGGTTTTAGGCAGAACCCTCCGATGGCCCGCGTACCGGTCAAGCTTCGTGAGCACTTTAGGTTCGTCGATCAGGCATAGGTTTGTATCCCATGCCACATGCTGGCCGTTTGCCTAGTTCGGAAGCCCTCGAGAGGCGTTGCTCGTCTTGGTATGGCGTCGCCCCTTTTTCCGATCCATCGGCCACGGAGCTAGAATGCTGTCTAGCTGTTGCCGCCTACTTGGTCATCCGGCATGGAGATGCCTATATACCGACCTTCGAAAGGCTGGAATACGAGGTCGAACAAATGCGGCGGAAGCTCGGAAATCGCGAGCGAGCGCAGCGCGTGCTGGCCACGCTCAACCTAAATGGCTCGGACAGCTGGAGCCGTGAGGTTGGTTCTCAAGGCCTGGATGGCGCCGCAATCACATTCGCCCGGGCGGGGTAAAAGCGATTTTTTGAAGCCACTCGCGCTTTTGCGCTAACGAAGGTCCCGCGCCGTATTTGGGCCGGATCCATTTGTGGCCCATCAGAGAAGCAATTACCTTCTCCGGCGCCTCAACTGCCGTCAGCCGGTCCTCGAAAGTGTGTCGCAGGCTATAAAGACTATGCTCGGAAGTCGGCAGAAGTTCCTTGCTGGCGAGCACCTTGTTGACGAGCGCTGAAAGTGACGCGGCCTTGTCGCGATAACGAGGAAAGCCGTCCGGATGGAGCTTGATGGCTGCAAGTGCGCCGCCAACCAAGGGAATGTCACGGGCTGAATGACCGGTCTTCAAGCGACGGCCATTGGGGCGCACCCGCACATGCGGGATTTCTTGATCGAGGTGGATTGTTTCGGTGGTGAGGTTTGCCGCTTCAGAAAGCCTGAGTCCGGTATCGGCAATCACATAGATTAGATGGCGGGCTTCGTCATTGAGTCCGTCGAGCGCGCCTTCAGCGAGTATCTTCTCCTGAATGAACTCCGCTGTGAACGCAGCGCGTTGCCCGGGGACGGCGCCGGAAAGACGCAGGTTTCGAAAAACCGGCTCCAGCTTGAGCTGGTGAGTCAGATCGACGACGCGCAGCATTTTCGAAACATGGCCGATGTCCTTGTTGGCCGTACCGATATCAAGTCCATCCTCAACGATCCGCTTTTGCCACCACTCGCGGAACGCGATTGCGTCGTCCCGAGTGAGGCTTGCGATCTCCTTGTCGCCAATGACTCCAACCAGATTGGCAACTGCGCGCTTTTTGGGGTTACGCCATTTCTTGATTTGGTTAGGCGACATGGTCAGCAAGTTCTGTTGCTCGATCGTCTCGAATTCCTTGATAAGACCGCTCAGGCGGACCGCTGGCCGCTTCTCCCCACCCATGACGGCCGAGACGTCCTGCGCGTCCTCGATCGATTTTTTGTCGAGGAGCAGCTTGATACGGGCCATGAGTTCGTCGAGCGGCCCCGCTGCTAGTTCCTCGTTAGAGCGATAGGCCAATCCAAATGACCGCGCGCGCTTCCTCGCGGCTTCGAAACGCAGCCCCGCCTCGGCGGATTGGCCTTCCCGCAGTCTACGCCAATACGCCTCCAGCCCCGCGCCGAGGCTTTGCACTGCATCTCGCGCCCGTACACCGCGGGGATCGTCAGCCACGGCGACGCCCGTGGAAATGCGTACTAGGCAGCGGCGATCAAACGCCGCGAATTCCTTCGGCACCCTGCGGACGAGATACCAGATGCCTTCACGTTTATGCGGCTTTGGCGCTGCGGAACGTCGCATTATCTTTCTCTAATGTTACACAGTTTGTTACACAGTCTAAGATAAGTTTCGCTTCGCGCTGGTCAAGCGCAACAAGGAAGCTTTTGAAAGGAAACGATTATTATGGAAGCTAAATGGCGGAGAGGGAGGGATTCGAACCCCCGATGGGCTTGCACCCATGCCGCATTTCGAGTGCGGTGCATTCGACCACTCTGCCACCTCTCCGCGGTCATGGTCCGCCGTTGCCGGCGCGGCGCACTAGATAACGGCTGATCGGGCAGGTTACAAGGCCAAATCCGCCGGAAATTCAGCTTGCCGTCCCGGACCTTGCCTGGACCGATGCCGCCCGTCCCCGGCAGGCAATGTCGGCTGGTCCGCCGAGGCAAGGAATCGGGCTGTTTGCCTTGACTCCCACGTAACCTTCGGTTAGGGACAGCGCGCAATCGGCGTGGAGGGTTCTTCCGCGCCGCTTGTTTTTTGAACCCGCAGACTGACAAAAAGACGGCCGAACCGCCAGAGGCGGTTCATCAAGGCCGACCGAACAGCGAAAGGCAAAAAATGTTCGCAGTCATTAAAACGGGCGGTAAGCAGTATCGCGTTGCCGCCAACGATCTCCTGAAGATCGAAAAAGTCGAAGCCAATGTCGGCGACATCGTCGAGATCGGCCACGTGCTCGCGCATGGCGAGGGCGAGAATGTCACGTTCGGCGCGCCGTTCGTCGATGGCGCTCTGGTCACCGCCGAAGTCGTCGAGCAGGGCAAGAACCGCACGGTCATCGCTTTCAAGAAGCGCCGCCGCCAGAATTCGCGCCGCAAGATCGGCCATCGCCAGCTTTTGACCACCGTGCGGATCTCCGAGATCCTGCTGGGTGGCGCCAAGCCCGCCAAGAAGGCCGCCGTCAAGGCGGAAGCCAAGGCTGAGGTTGCTGCCGAGGCCGCGCCGAAGGAAGCCAAGGCCAAGAAGGACGCCCCCAAGGAAGAAGCGAAGGCCGAGGCCGTCGCCGCGCCGCTGTTCAAGGCGCCGAAGGGCGAGCCGGACGACCTGACCGTGATCAAGGGCATCGGCCCGGTCGCCGCCAAGGATCTCGCCGAGCAGGGCATCATCACCTTCGCGCAGCTCGCCAAGCTCAGCGACAAGGATGTCGCCAAGATCGACGAGCACATGCCGTTCAGCGCCGACCAGATCAAGGACTGGCGCGAACAGGCCAAGGAACTGGCGAAGAAGTAATTTTTCCGGCGAAACATCAGCCGGATCGGACTTGAAACGGAACGCGAACGCGTTCATAAGGCCTTTTAGGCGCCTTGCGGCGCAACGGAGTTAGTTAGATGGCACACAAGAAAGCTGGCGGCTCGTCGCGCAACGGTCGCGACTCGCATTCCAAGCGTCTGGGCGTGAAGAAGTTCGGCGGCGAAGCCGTCATCCCGGGCAACATCATCATTCGTCAACGCGGCACGACCTGGCACCCCGGCGTCAATGTCGGCATGGGCACGGACCATACGCTTTTCGCGCTCGAAACCGGCGCCGTGACGTTCAACAAAAAAGCCAACGGCCGAACCTACGTATCGGTCAACCCGATTGCCAAAGCCGCGGAGTAGCCGGTTCCGCACTAGAACACCGGCGCCCATCTCGGGAACCGGTGTCTGGCAAAGCCAGGAAAAGGATCAGGGGAGATGGGTTTCCATCTCCCCTTTTTCTTTTGCCTGGAGGACGTTGAAATGGTTGCCGAAGCGGAAGACTCAGAAGACGAAAGTTACGCGATAGATTGTCCGGTGCTGGTTACGGAGCGGCTGGTCATGCGCGCTCCCGAGGAGCGGGATATCGCCCAACTGGTCGAGCTTGCCGACAACCGTCACGTCGCCGAAATGCTGGCCCGCATGCCGCACCCCTATGGCGAAGCCGAGGGGCGTGCCTTCCTCGCCATGACCAAGGCGCGCCGCGCCGGCATCGCCTATGCGCTGACGCTGGCCGGCACCGACACTTTCGTCGGCTGCGCGGGCTTGAACACCACCGATCGCGGGCTGGAGCTCGGCTACTGGATCGGCGAGCCCCACTGGAAGCGCGGCTATGCGACCGAAGCAGCGCACGCGCTGGTCGATCTCGCCTTTCAGAAGACGTCGATTCAGGTGCTGCATGCCTCGACGCGGGTCATCAACCCGGCCTCGCGCCGGGTGATCCACAAGTGCGGCTTCCAGTATGCCGGCCAGGGCATGCTGAACTCGATCGTCGCCGGCCAGGTGCCAGTGGAGCGATACAGGCTGGACCGGAAGACGTGGACCAGCCTCAGGAACTGGGTCCACTTTTGATGCATCGGGTTGGTGAGACCAATGGTTGAGGGCAGCACCGATATCGGAACGGTCGCGATCGTGCCGTTGGCTCCGGGGCATATTGAAAGCTTTCATCACGCGCTCGATCTCGTCTCGCGGGAGCGGAAGTACCTGTCCTTTCTCGAGGCGCCGCCCCTGGATCACGTCAGGGAATTCCAACTGGGGCGTATCGGGAGAGGCGATCCAGGATGTGTGGCTGTCGTTGGTGGCGAGGTTGTCGGCTGGTGCGACATCACTCGCCATGATCGGCTCATACACGCCCATCGCGGCTCGCTTGGAATGGGTCTTCTCCCCGCCTATCGGGGCGGTGGCCTCGGGCGGAAGCTCATCGAAGCGACGCTGGCGCAAGCGCGTGAGGCTGGCTTCGTCCGTATCGAACTTTCGGTGCACTCCGACAATGCGCGCGCCATTTCGCTTTACGACAAGGTCGGGTTTGTCAGGGAGGGCCTGCAGCGCGATGCTGTCTATATCGACGGGGAACACCGGGACGCGATCATGATGGCGATCGTCGAACGTCAGAATGCAGCCGGATAAGAAGCCATCAGCCCAGTTCGACCCAGACCGGGTGGTGGTCGGAACCGGCGGCTTGCCGGTCTACCCAGAGGCGCTTCAGGGATTTGGCAAGCGACGCGCTGGTAAAGACATAGTCGATGCGCTTGTGGCGGCTGGCGTTGGTGGGGTCCTTGGGATCGACCCAGGAGACGAGATCCTCGCCGGCGACATCGAGGCGCACGGCGGCATCGACGGCGAAGTCGGCGGTCAACGGCATGCCGAATTCATGGTCCGGCCGGCCGGCAAGTTCGACATATTCCGGCGAGCCGGCCAGCATGTTGAAATCGCCCATGCCGACAAAGGCTTCCGGATGGGGCAGTTCCGGCAGGCCGATCTCGGCGACGCCGGACAATGCGCCGCCTTCGAGCGCATAATTCAACAGGCGCTGGCGCAGGAACTGAATCTGGCTGGCGCGCTCGACCGGGCTGCGGTGATCGAGATGGATGGAATAGAAGCGGATGAAACCAAGCGGCGTCTCGATCAGCGCTTCGAGTGCGCCGCGCTGGAAGTTCATCATCTCGAAGCTGCGGCTGCGCGGCAAGAGCAGGTTGCGCGACAGATGAATGGGCGTCCTCGACAAGACCATGTTGCCGAGCTGGAAGGTGGTGGTGATGGCGCGGCCGTTCTCGATGCGCGAGCCGATATTGGCCTCGAAATTGCTGCCATAGACGGCGAAATAATCGGGCAGCGCCTCGCCGATCTCGGCGACCATGTCGCGGCCGCCGTTCCTGGGATTGTTGCGGGTGACCTCCTGCAGCGCGATCACGTCGGCGCCGCGCACGGCATCGGCGATGCGCCCGACATCGTAGCGCCCATCGAGACCGATGCCGTACTGGATGTTGTAGGATACAAGCTTCATTCCGACATCTCCGGCCGAGCCCACACGGCCATTGTCACAAAACGGCCTCGCCCTTGGCCGCGCCTTGGTTTAGAGCAAGGCCCAAGGTTTAGAGCAATGCCGCAAGGCCAATAAAAGAAACTGCGATCCCATGAAATTTCTCGATCAAGCCAAGGTCTATGTCCGCTCCGGCGACGGCGGCGCCGGTTCGGTGTCGTTCCGGCGCGAAAAATTCATCGAATTCGGCGGGCCGGATGGCGGCGACGGCGGCCGCGGCGGCGATGTCTGGCTGGAAGCGGTCGATGGGCTGAACACGCTGATCGACTATCGCTACCAGCAGCACTTCAAGGCCAAGACCGGCGTCCACGGCATGGGCCGCAACATGACCGGCGCCAAGGGTGCCGACGTCACACTGAAAGTGCCGGCCGGAACGCAGGTCTTCGAGGAAGACAACGAGACGCTGATCTGCGACCTGACCGTGGTCGGCCAGCGCTTCCTGCTCGCCAAGGGTGGCAATGGCGGCTTCGGCAACCAGCATTTCAAGACCTCGACCAACCAGGCGCCGCGCCGCGCCAATCCAGGCCTGCCGGGCGAGGAGCTCAACATCTGGCTCAGGCTGAAGCTGATCGCCGATGCCGGCCTGGTCGGGCTGCCCAATGCCGGCAAGTCGACGTTCCTGGCCGCCGTCACCGCGGCCAAGCCGAAGATCGCCGACTATCCGTTCACGACGCTGCATCCAGGCCTCGGCGTCGCGCGCATCGATGCACGCGAATTCGTCATCGCCGATATCCCGGGTCTGATTGAAGGCGCCCATGAAGGCGTCGGCATCGGCGACCGCTTCCTCGGCCATGTCGAGCGCACGCGTGTGTTGCTGCACCTTGTGTCGGCGCAGGAAGAGAATCCGGGCAAGGCCTACAAGACCGTGCGCGCCGAACTCGAAGCATACGGCCACGGCCTGACCGACAAGGTCGAGATCCTGGCGCTTTCCCAGGTCGACACGCTCGACGCCGACGCACGCAAGAAGAAGGTCGCTTCGCTCAAGCGCGCCGCCGGGCGTGCGCCGATGCTCCTGTCCGCCGTCACCGGCGAGGGCGTCGAGGCGGTGCAGCGCGCGCTGATGGCGGTGATCGCCGAAGCCCGCGCGCAAATTGCCGCCCCGGTCGAGACGCGCTGGGAAAAGTAGGGCCATGCAGTCGCTCAGGAAATACCGGCGCATCACCGTCAAGATCGGCTCGGCGCTGCTCGTCGACCGCACCAGCGGCCTGAAGCGCGACTGGCTTGCCTCGCTCGCCGACGATATTGCCGTGCTTGCCAATGGCGGCGCCGAGATCCTCGTCGTGTCGTCGGGCGCCATCGCGCTTGGCCGTACCATTCTCGACCTCGGCAAGAGGGCGCTGAAGCTCGAGGAAAGCCAGGCAGCGGCGGCCGTCGGCCAGATCGCGCTCGCCGGCGCCTGGTCGGATGCGCTCGGCAAAGGCGCCCTGAAATCGGGCCAGATCCTTTTGACACTCGGCGACACCGAGGAACGCCGCCGCTACCTCAATGCACGCGCGACGATATCGACGCTCTTGAAGATGAAGGCGGTGCCGGTCATCAACGAGAACGACACGGTGGCGACCTCCGAAATCCGCTATGGCGACAATGACCGGCTGGCCGCGCGGGTGGCGACGATGATGGGAGCGGACCTTCTGGTGCTGCTGTCCGACATTGACGGGCTCTACACCGCGCCGCCGGCGCGCGACCCGCAAGCCAAATTCATTCCGTTGGTCGACCGCATCACGCCCGACATCGAGGCGATGGCGGGTGCGGCGGCGTCCGAGCTGTCGCGCGGCGGCATGCGCACAAAGCTCGATGCCGGCAAGATCGCCACGGCCGCCGGCACGGCAATGATCATCACCTCCGGCACCCGGCTGTCGCCGCTGATGGCGATCGAGCGCGGCGAGCGCGCCACCTTCTTCAAGCCGAGCGCAAATCCGGTCAAGGGCTACAAGACCTGGATCGCCGGCCAGCTCGAACCGGCCGGGCGGCTGACCGTCGATGCCGGCGCCATCGGCGCGCTCATTTCGGGCAAGTCGCTGCTGCCGGCCGGCGTGAAACTGGTCAGCGGCAATTTCTCGCGCGGCGATACGGTGGCGATCCTGTCGCCCGAGGGCCGCGAGATCGCGCGCGGGCTGGTTGCCTACGATGCCGCCGATGCCGTAAGGATCGCAGGCCTGAAGACGGCCGAGATCGAAACCGTGCTCGGCTACGAGGCGCGTTCGGCGATGATCCACCGCGATGATCTCGTGGTGAGTCACGCTGGAGGCGACATAAGCGGAGGATGAGCCATGCTGAAGCTGCATGAAAAATCCGGGGACGATACCGTGGCGCTGATGGCCAATATCGGCCGCCGTGCCCGCGCTGCCGCGCGACCGCTGGCCATCGCCACCACCGCCGCCAAGAATGCCGCGCTTGTCGCCATGGCCGAGGCAATCCTCGCCCGGGAACGGGACATTCTCGACGCCAACGCCGTCGACGTCTCGAATGGTGAGGAATCCGGGCTGTCGGCCTCGTTCATGGACCGGCTGAAACTCAATCCGGCGCGCATCCGCGCCATGGCGGATGGCATCCGCGAAATTGCCGAGCTCAAGGATCCGGTTGGCGACGTCATTGCCGCATGGGATCGCCCCAACGGCCTGCA
This sequence comes from Mesorhizobium sp. M8A.F.Ca.ET.208.01.1.1, assembly GCF_004791315.1. NCBI lineage: Bacteria > Pseudomonadati > Pseudomonadota > Alphaproteobacteria > Hyphomicrobiales > Phyllobacteriaceae > Mesorhizobium > Mesorhizobium sp. M8A.F.Ca.ET.208.01.1.1. The sequence continues at coordinate 1,095,577 of NZ_SRUT01000002.1, read as the reverse complement.
CATAGAGCGCGTGCGTACGCCGCTCGGTGTCGTCGGCGTCATCTATGAAAGCCGGCCGAACGTGACGGCGGATGCCGGCGCGCTTTGCCTCAAGGCCGGCAATCCGGTGATCTTGCGCGGCGGCTCGGATTCGCTCAATTCCTCCTCGGCGATCCACGCCTGCCTGGTCGAGGGGCTGAAGGCGGCCGGTCTGCCCGAGGATGCCATCCAGTTGGTGCCGACCACCGACCGCGCCGCGGTCGGCGAAATGCTCAAAGGGCTTGGCGGCAATCTCGACGTCATCATTCCGCGCGGCGGCAAAAGCCTGGTCGGGCGGGTGCAGAGCGAGGCGCGCGTGCCGGTCTTCGCCCACCTCGAAGGCATCTGCCATCTCTACATCGACCGTTCCGCCGAGCTCGACATGGCGGTGAAGATCGCGGTCAACGCCAAGATGCGGCGCACCGGTGTCTGCGGTGCCGCCGAGACGCTGCTGGTCGACCGCGCGGTCGCCACCACCCATCTGGTGCCGATCCTCGATGCCTTGCGCGCCGCCGGCTGTGAAATCCATGCCGATGCCGAAGTGATGAAAGTCTTCTTCGACGCCAAGCCGGCGACCGATGCCGACTGGGTGACGGAATATCTCGACGCCATCATCGCGGTGAAGCTGGTCGACGGCATCAGTGGCGCGATCGACCACATTGAGACCTTTTCGTCGCATCACACCGAGGCGATCGTCGCCGAGGATGGCCAGGCGGTGGAACGGTTCTTCAACGAGATCGATTCGGCGATCCTGCTGCACAACGCCTCGACGCAGTTCGCCGATGGCGGCGAATTCGGCATGGGCGCTGAGATCGGCATCGCCACCGGCAAGATGCATGCGCGCGGGCCGGTCGGCGTCGAACAGCTGACCTCGTTCAAATACCGTGTACGCGGGTCCGGACAGGTGAGACCTTGACGCTGTTCGTCGCCAGAGCCTGAAGCGATGCTGGCTTCTTCCGAACCGGCGGTACCCTCCCACTATCTTCGCATGCCGCACGCCGAAAAGGGCCTCGCGGTGGGTCTGTTCGGCGGCTCGTTCAACCCGCCGCATGCCGGCCACGCCCTGGTTGCCGAAATCGCTTTGCGGCGCCTGGCGCTCGACCAGCTATGGTGGATGGTGACGCCGGGCAATCCGTTGAAAAGCACGCGCGAGCTAGCGCCGCTGAGCGAGCGCATCGCGTTTTCCGAGAAGATCGCCAAGAACCCGAAGATCAAGGTCACGGCCTTCGAGGCGGCACACAATGTGCGCTACACCGCGGACACGCTGGCTCTGGTCAAGGCGCGCAATCCCGGCGTCGACTTCGTCTGGATCATGGGCGCCGACTCGCTGCGCGATTTCCACCGCTGGCAGCGCTGGCGCGAGATTGTGCTCACCTTTCCGATCGCGGTCATCGACCGTCCGGGCGCCACGCTGTCGTTCCTGTCGTCGGTGGTTGCCAAGACCTTCGACTACGCCCGCATCGACGAGGGCGACGCACCGCTGCTCGCCCGCATGAAGGCGCCGGCCTGGACCTTTATCCACGGTCCGCGTTCATCGCTGTCGTCGAGCGCGATCCGCGAGATGGCGAAGGGCTGAGCGGCCGGTTCGGGTGGCGGAATCATCGGGCCCGCGATGTCGTTTTTGCAGCGGCATCCGCCCAATCAATAGGCGATGCTGATCGGGCATGCTGGAAAAGACCCACCCCACACTCGATCCCGAGCAAGGCGACACGCCCGCGCCGCTGATCGCGATTGCCAGCGTCATCGTATCGATGGCGCTGATTGCCATCGGCAATGGGCTGATGTTCGCCTACATCCCCGTGCGGCTCGGCGTGGAGGGGTTCGATCCGGTCTGGGCCGGGCTGATCGTCACCGGCCTGTCGGCGGGCGGCCTTGCCGGCTGCATCCTGACCGGGCCGCTGGTGCGCAGGGTCGGCCATGCACGCGCCTTCATGGTGCTGTCGGCGCTGATCGCGCTGTCCAATGCCGCTATCGGCGCCGGACCGCACCCGCTGCTGTGGATCGTGGCGCGCGCGCTTTACGGCTTTGCCATATGCGGCCTGTTCATCGTCGCGCAGAGCTGGCTCAACGATGCGCTGCCGAACGCCATACGCGGCCGGGTGATGGCTGTGTTTTACGTCGCCTATATTGCCGGCCTTGGCGTCGGCTACGCGACGCTTGCCGTCATCGACATCCACACGGCCGCGGCCTCGTTGATCGGCATCACCTTTACCGCCCTGTCGATCCTGCCTGTCGGCATGACGCGGCTTGCCCAGCCGCCAGCGCCGCAGGCGGCTTCGGTGGCGTTGCGCCAGGCCTGGCGGATCTCGCCGGTCGGCGTCGCCGGCATGCTGGCGGTCGGCGGCCTGTCGATGATCATTTCCGGCTTCGCGCCCATCCACGCCACCTCCAAGGGCTACAGCCAGGCCGATGTCGCGTTGCTGTTGTCGGTGATGCCAGTCGGCACGCTGATCCTGCAGATACCGCTCGGCTGGCTTTCGGATCGCACCGACCGGCGTTACGTGCTTGCCGGCGCCGCGGCGCTGGCGGTCGTCGCCAGCGTGCTTGCCATCGCCTTCGACGGCGGTGCGCTGATGGTCCTGTTGGTGATCTACCTGATCTGGGACGGGGCGGCGGAATCGATCTACGCTCTCTCCAGCGCGCATGCCGCCGACCGCGCCAGGAAGGATGAACTGCTCGCGCTGTCGAGTTCGATGCTGTTTGCCTGGTCGCTCGCCGGCTTCATCGTGCCGGGCATCGTCACTGCGCTTTCCGCCGTCTTCGGCACGGCAACCTTCATCTATGTCGGCATCGTCATCGCCTCGGTATTCTGCCTGTTCGTGCTGTGGCGGGTGATCGCGGCGCGGCCCGTTCCGGCGGCCGCCACGGGCAGTTTCGCGCCGATGTCGGCGCAAACACCGTTGCCGGTGGAACTCGCCTTCGCGCCGGACGAAGAGGTCCGCCACAGGGGCGGCTGATTATTGTTTGCGGACCTCGGGTGGCGGCGCTTCCGGGGGTGGCAGCGGGATGGAGATGCCTTCGCTGTCGAAGGCCTGCTTGGCGCGTTTCGTCATGTCGATCTGGGTGGCGAAATAGTCCGCCGCCGCGGTCCAGTAGCGCAAGGTGAGCGAAACGGTCGTGTCGCCGAGTGCGGCCACGAAGGCGATCGGCGCCGGTTCGCGGCGAATGCGCTTCTCGGCGCCGGCAATGGCAAGCAATGTCTTCTGCGCCCCATCTATGTCGTTCCAGGAGCCGATGCTGAGCGTGATGTCGGTGCGGCGCACGCCGTTGCGGGTGAAATTGCGTACCGGCTGATTCCACAGCGTCGAATTGGGGGCCAGTATGTAGACGCCGTCGGCGGTTCTGAGCTTCGTGGCGAAGAGGCCGATTTCCTCGACCGAACCGGCAATGGCGCCGACCTCGACGGATTCGCCGATGCGGAACGGCCGCAGCGCGAGCAGCATGATGCCGGCCGCGATGTTCTGCAGCGTGCCTTGCAGGGCGAGACCGATGGCCAGGCCGATGGCGCCGATCGCGGCGATGATCGATGCGGTCTGCACGCCGAACTGGCCGAGCACCATGATGACGACAAGGATCAGGATGGCGTAGCGCACGATCTTGGAAAAGAAATGCCGCAGCGTCGCGTCGAACCCGTGGATGTGGCCGAGGCCAGCCGAGATCGAGCGCTCGGCAAGGTTGGCAACGATGTAGCCGACCACCAGGAGGATGACGGCGCCGATGGCGGAGAAGGAATAGGAGACGATCAGCGTACTGAGCTGAGCGAGGCCGGCCTGGACGGTGAGAAGGGTGTTTTGCGGGTCGATCGGCATGGCGGGATTCCGGTTGGTCGGTCAGCCGATAACCGCTGCCGGACGCCTGGGTTCCGATGTTTTTTCGTGTCGCGCGGAACAATATGCCAGTCGGCAAGTTCGCGTCAGTTGGGGCTCCGTCTTGAAACTGCAACGGAACTCTGCCTATCTAAGTGGTGTCACCTGCTTTCAGGGGTGATTTGGTTGTTCTTGCTGCGAAAGGAAATACACTGAGAACAGCACTGCGGAAGAAGGCCGATATCATGCCTTCGCCGGCCAGGATCAGCGTAGACGACGCCGTGTCCCGTGCCATCAAGACAGTCCTTGCCAGTCTGGAAGACTCCAAGGCCGAAAATATTGTCTCAATCGACATTCAGGGGAAATCGAGCCTCGGCGACTATATGGTCGTCGCGTCGGGCCGATCGCACCGTCATGTCTCGGCTGTCGCCGACCATCTCCTCAAGGCGCTCAAGGATGCCGGCCTCGGCACGGCGCGCGTCGAGGGGCTGTCCGGCGCCGACTGGGTCCTGATCGATTCTGGCGATATCATCGTCCATGTCTTCCGTCCCGAAGTCCGCGAATTCTACAATCTCGAAAAGATGTGGCAGGCGCCGGATCTCGAGGAAGAGACCCTCCACTAAGCCGATTTTGTCTGGTGCATGTCGTTGCCTAAACCGGTTCCCACTTGGGTGACATGCATTAGCGGCTCATAGAGGCGAGGATGAAGATTTCAGTTCATGCCGTGGGCCGAATGAAAGCCGGCCCCGAGCGGGAGTTGGCCGACCGCTATTTCGAGCGTTTCGCCAAGAGCGGGCCCGCCGTGGGGCTCGAATTCGCCGGGATCACCGAGATCGCCGAGGGCCGCGCGCAGAGCGCCAGCGAGCGCCAGCGCGACGAAGGCTCGCGCCTGCAGGCGCAGCTGCAGCCAGGCACTGCCCTCATCCTGCTCGACGAGCGAGGCAAGAGCCTGTCCTCCCAGGATTTCGCCAGCCATATCGGACAGTTGCGCGATGGTGGGCGCAAGGCGCTGGTGCTCGCCATTGGCGGCGCCGACGGCCACGATCCGCCGCTGCGTGACCAGGCCGAGCTGGTGATGTCGTTCGGGGCGCTCACCTGGCCGCATCAGCTGGTGCGCGTGATGCTGGGCGAACAACTCTACAGGGTGGCGACCATCCTGTCGGGCCATCCCTATCACAGGTCCTGAAAGCGCCGGGTCGCACCGAATTTAGCCCCAATGCCGCGTAAATTCATCTGGGGGCTGCTTTTGCTTTGCAGGGCGTTTTTGCGAACCCTTTGGGCGACGGGCGCTAACATGGTTGATGATTCGTTAACGAAGCCGCGGATAGAATCGATCGCGAATGTCTGAAGGCTATAAATCGACGACGGGCTCATCGACCGGGGGCTCCTGGAGCGCGCGCTGCTGCATCGCGGCGGCGGTGATGCTGCTGTCGCTCCATGCGGCGCGGGCGGAAAACACGCTCGACATGGCGCCCGATCCGGACCAGAGCCGCGCCGAATACGAGCAGGTTTCCAAGGAAATAACGCTGTCGTCGGAACGGCTGGCCAAGCTCGCCGCCGATATCGCCGCGGTCAAGAAGGACCACGCCTCGATCACCGCCGCGCTGATCCAGTCGGCGATGACCGAACAGAAGCTCGGCCAGGACATCGAGGACATCGGCGCCAAGCTGGAGGGGCTGAAGGGCCAGCAACAGAAGATACGCGCTTCACTGTCGGCGCGGCGCGACGTGCTGGCCGAAGTGCTGGGCGCGCTGCAGCGCATGGGGCTCAATCCGCCGCCGGCGATCCTGGTCAAGCCGGAGGACGCGCTGTCGTCGGTGCGCAGCGCGATCCTGCTCGGCGCCGTCGTGCCGGAACTGCGCCAGCAGACCGATGCGCTGCTGGCCGATCTCAAGGAACAGACCCGGGTGACGGCCTCGATCGAGGCCGAACGGGCGCGGCTGACGGCCGCGGTCGGCGACCAGGCGGCGGAGAAGAGACGTCTTGGCATGCTGCTCGAAGCCAAGCAGAAGCTCGAGGCCGACACGAAGGCGCAGATGGCGGCCGAACAGCAGCGTTCCGAGCAATTGGCGGCCAAGGCCAGCAGTCTGAAGGATCTGATCGCCTCGCTCGAAGCGCAGGCGGACAAGAACCGCAAGGCCGCGGATGCCGCGAAGGCAGCCGCCGCGAGCCAGGCCGGCGGTACCGAGCCCGGAGGCGACCAGACGGCATCGCTGCCGGTTCCCGAGGGCAACCGGTTGACGGCGGCAGCGCCCTTCTCGGCGCTGCAGGGACAGATCGCCCTGCCGGTCACAGGCCGCATCAAACGCCGGTTCGGCGCCGACGACGGTAACGGCGCCTTGATGCTTGGGGACATGGTTGCGACACAATCGGGAGCCATCGTTACCGCGCCGGCGGATGGGAATGTGCTTTATGCGGGGCCGTTTCGCTCCTATGGTCAACTCTTGATCCTCAATGCCGGCGACGGTTATCATGTCGTCTTGGCTGGGATGAGCAGAATCAGCGTCGCGACTGGCCAGTCAGTGCTCGCAGGAGAGCCGGTCGGCGCGATGGGAGAAGCCCGGGTGGCAAGCACCTCGGTTTCGAAGAATGGAAATGCCACGCCGGAACTCTATGTCGAGTTCCGCAAGGATGGAAAACCCGTCGATCCGGCCCCATGGTGGGCGGACCGTTTTTCTGGAAGGACGTGAAATGATGCGGAAACTGTCGCTTCTGTTTGCCGGTGCGCTGATGGGCGCGTCCGCCATGAGCCTTGTCTATGGCGCACCCGGCTCGGCGGCGAACGCTGCGGGGTCGGAGACCTACAAGCAACTGGCGATCTTCGGCGACATCTTCGAGCGGGTGCGGGCGCAGTATGTGACCCCGCCCGACGACAAGTCGCTGGTCGAGAACGCCATCAACGGCATGCTTTCCTCGCTCGATCCGCACTCCTCCTACATGAACGCCGAACAGGCGCAGGACATGCGCGTGCAGACCAAGGGCGAATTTGGCGGCCTCGGCATCGAGGTCACCATGGAGAACGACCTGGTCAAGGTGATCACGCCGATCGACGACACGCCGGCCGCCAAGGCGGGCGTGCTGGCCGGCGACTATATCGCCAAGATCGACGGCGAGGAGGTTCGCGGCCTGACGCTCAACGACGCGGTCGACAAGATGCGCGGCCTGGTCAATACGCCGATCAAGCTGACCATCCTGCGCCAGGGCGCCGACAAGCCGATCGAGCTGACGGTCGTGCGCGACATCATCAAGGTCAAGGCGGTCAAGTTCCGGGTCGAGAACGACATCGGCTACATGAAGATCACCTCCTTCACCGAAAAGACCTATGACGACCTCGAGAACGCCATCGACACCATCAAGAAGCAGGTGCCGGACGACAAGTTGAAGGGCTATGTGCTCGACCTGCGCCTCAACCCGGGTGGCCTGCTCGACCAGGCGGTGAGCGTGTCGGATGCCTTCCTCAAGCGCGGCGAGATCGTCTCGACGCGCGGCCGCGATCCCAAGGACGTTACCCGCTTCGACGCCAAGCCCAAGCAGACCGACGACATCAACGGCAAGCCGATGATCGTGCTCGTCAATGGTGGCTCGGCCAGCGCTTCGGAGATCGTCGCGGGCGCGCTGCAGGATCTGCGCCGCGTCACGGTGGTCGGTACGCAGTCCTTCGGCAAGGGCTCGGTGCAGACCATCATCCCGCTCGGCGAGAATGGCGCGCTCAGGCTGACGACGGCGCTCTATTACACGCCGTCGGGCAAGTCGATCCAGGGCAAGGGCATCACGCCCGACATCAAGGTCGACCAGCCGTTGCCGCCGGAACTGCAGGGCAGGGACCTGACGCGTGGCGAGTCCGATCTCAAGGGCCATATCAAGGGCGCCGACGAGAGCAAGACCGGCTCCGGCTCCGCAGCCTATGTGCCGCCGGATCCGAAGGACGACCTGCAGCTCATCTATGCCGAGCAGCTGCTGCGCGGCCAGAAGACCGATCCGGCCTTCCCGCCCAATCCGGAAAAGGCCGTGCTCAACCAGTAAGGCCAGCAACCGGTCTGGCCGGTTGAACGAAGCAATGCGATGCTGCCGGGACCGTGAGGTTCCGGCAGTTTGATTCGGGGCAGGACCAGGCCTCCAGGGACGGCGCCAAGGGTGGCCAGGATTGATGAATTCGTGCATGTCTTCCCGAAGGAGGTCGCCTTCGGACCGTGCACCGGGGACAGGGCTTGGCTGATATCGGCAAGGACATCGAACGCCCGCTTGGACAGACGGTCCGGGCGCCGCGTGCCGCCGGCAAGATCAGCGTAGGCGTGATCGCGGCGAGCGCGGTCGTGCTGGCCGTGGTCGGAGTCTCGGCCGCGATCGCGCTCAGGGAAAAGCCGTTTCGAAAACCGCAGGAAGTCGCCGTTTCGACGCCGAAAGTGACCGCGGCGGCGGAGCCCGCCGTGTCGTCTCCCGCATTGGCCCCGGCAGCGACGCCAAAGGTGGAGACGCCGGCGAAGGACTTGTCGACCAAGAGCGGCGGTCCGCAGATCATCCATGTGCAGACGGAAGAAGGCGATGGCCCTCCCAAGGCGGCAATCGTCATTCGCGATCCGTCGACAGTCGGCCAGAACCTCAAGATCGCGCATATTCCCGACAGGGCGCTGATCGAAACCAGTGAAACCGGGCCTTTGCCGATGCGCTCCGCCGATGGCCGGCGGCCGTTCGACGTCTATGCGCGGCCATGGTCCGGCACGCGTGGCGCACGTGTTGCCATCGTCATTGGCGGGCTCGCTGTTTCACAGACCGGCACCCAGGCGGCGATCGCCAAACTGCCGGCGGAAGTGACGCTGGCCTTCGCGCCGCAGGGCAACAGCATCGGCCGCTGGATGCAGGCCGCGAGGCAGAGCGGCCATGAGATCGTCATGCAGGTGCCGCTCGAACCGTTCGACTATCCCAACGTCAACCCCGGCCGCAACACGCTGACGGTGGCGGCGACCCCCGACGAGAATCTCAGGAATCTGCACTGGGCGCTGTCGCGGACGACGAACTATACCGGCGTCATGAACTATATGGGCGCGCGTTTTTCCTCCGACGCGGCGGCGATGCAGCCGTTCATGGCCGAGCTCGGCAAAAGGGGCCTCGCCTATATCGACGACGGCTCGTCGGCGCGCAGCCTGGCTCCGGACATGGCGTTGAAGGATGGCGTGCCCTTCGTCGCCGGCGACACGGCGATCGACGCGGTCCAGGATCGCGGCGCCATCCTGAAGAAGCTCGACAGTCTCGAAGCGACCGCGCGTGCCAAGGGTACCGCTGTCGGTATCGGCTCGGCTTTCGACCTGACGGTCGACACCGTCACCTCCTGGATCGCTGAAGCGAAGAAGCGTGGCATCGAGATCGTGCCGGTTTCAGCGGTGGCCGTCGATCCGCAAAAAGGCTAACAGCCCGTCTTGATAATTCTACTCCGGTGGGCATCTGGCGGTGCTTTCCGCGCTTCCGGTACTCGCGTACTTTAAGTACGCTCCGCTCCGGTTCTCGAAACCGCTCTCCACCTGCGTCACCGGGAGCGAAATTCTCAAAACGGCTGGAATCTCACCCATGGCCAAAAAAGTCGACCGCGAAACGCTGCCTTATCGCCCCTGTGTCGGGCTGATGATCCTCAATGGCGATGGCCTGGTCTGGGTCGGGCATCGCATTGCCGAACCCGACAGCGAGTTCGCCGGCACGACGCAGCTCTGGCAGATGCCGCAGGGCGGCATCGACAAGGGCGAGGAGCCGCTGCAGGCGGCGGAGCGGGAGCTCTATGAGGAGACCGGCATGCGCAGCGTCTCGCTGCTGGCCGAGGCGCCGGACTGGATCAACTACGACCTGCCGGATCATCTCGTCGGCATTGCCTTCAAGGGCAGGTATCGCGGCCAGACCCAGAAATGGTTCGCGTTCCGCTTCCACGGCGATACCAGCGAAATCCAGATCAACCCGCCGCCGGGCGGCCACACCGCCGAATTCGACAAATGGTCGTGGCGGCCGATGCAGGATCTTCCCGACCTGATCGTGCCGTTCAAGCGCAAGGTCTATGAAGACGTGGTGGCGGCGTTCCGGCACCTGGTGCCGTAGCTGGACGAGTTGCGACCGGGTTCGAAGGACCTTGGTTGCCGTGCCGGCGCGTCGGTCCTATTGATGTTAATCCGCTACAAGGAGGGTCGCCATGAACGACGCCCCCGCAAGGTCGCTGCCCCATGACGTCGCCGCCGTAAGCCAAGCGGCTGCCGGGGCGATCTTGACCATCGATCTCGGTGCGATCCGTGAAAACTACCGGCGGCTGAAGGCAAGGCTGGGCGGCGCACGTTGTGCCGGCGTAGTCAAAGCCAACGGCTACGGTCTCGGCGCGAGCCAAGTGGCATCGGCGCTGATGAAGGAAGGCTGCGGCATCTTCTTCGTCGCGCTGCTGGCCGAAGGCATCGCGCTGCGCAAGGCGATCGGAGCCGGACCTGAGATCTACGTGCTGAACGGATTGCCGCCAGGCTCCGAGCCGGAGGCGGTCGCGTCCGATCTGTGCGCGGTCGTCAACAGTGGCGCGCAGTTGGAAGCCTGGCGCGCGGCGGCGCATCGCGTTGGCCGAAAACTTCCAGCCGCCATCCAGGTCGACAGCGGCATGTCGCGGCTTGGCATGGCGCCGGCCGAAGTCGAGGCGATGGCCGGTGATGCCGCCGCGTTCGACGGCATCGCCGTCAGATATGTGATGAGCCATCTGGCATGCGCGGACGAGCCGCGCCATCCCGCCAATGAACAGCAGCGGCTGGCCTTCGAGCGGTTGCGCGCCAGGCTACCCGAGGCACCCGCTTCGCTCGCCAACTCCTCCGGCATCTTTCTGGGGCCGTCCTACCATTATGATCTCGCCCGCCCTGGCGCCGCGCTCTACGGCATCAATCCGACACCTGCCGAACCCAATCCGATGCAGCCCGTGGTGCGGCTGCAGGCCAAGGTGGCGCAGACGCGCAGCGTCGAACAGGGCACCGGCATCGGCTATGGCCACACCTATCACGCGGAAGCGCCGCTCAGCCTGGCGACGATCTCGTTCGGCTATGCGGATGGCTGGCTGCGCCGGTCCGCGTCGGCCGCCTGGTTCGAGGGGGTGCGCCTGCCCTTCCTCGGACGGGTGTCGATGGATTCGATCATTCTCGACATTTCCGCCCTGCCGCCCGGCAAGCTTCGGGAAGGGGATCTCGTCGAACTGCTCGGCCCTTCGCAAACCGTCGACGACGCCGCCGGCCATGCCGGCACCATCGGCTACGAAATCCTGGCCAGTCTCGGCACGCGCTTCCACCGGCGCTATGTCGGCGGTTGAGCGGTTTGGCCACGCTTGACAAGCGGACGCCTGTCGGCAAGGTTCGGCGCATGAGCAACCTCGCTTATATCAGAACCTTGTTCAGGGTCTGCCCGATCGCGGGATCGTAGCCCCGGCGCGGCCGCCTTTCGGCGTTCGTCCGTACCGGGGCATCCATACATCCACCCATCGCCATCAAGCCGCACCGCTCTCCGCGGCTGCCGGCTTTCATCAGGCCGCCGTCAACGCGGCGGCAAGCGCGCATCCGTTCGATGCGCCGATCCATGAGGTTTGCCATGCAACATGCAACGGGACTGCATCCATCCGTCCAAATTCTAATCAGCGACACCGACCATGACAGGTTGACCGGCCTGGCCCGGACCGTGCTCGACCGCGCGCCCGAGACGGCCGATGAGCTGCTCGCGGAATTGGACCGGGCGGTGATTACGGAAGCGGCGGCAATTCCGGCCGGCGTCGTGCGAATGGGGTCGACAGTCACGGTTCGCGGTGAAGGCGGTGATATCAGGCGCATCACGCTGGTCTATCCAGGCGACGCCGACATTGCCGAAAACCGGATCTCGGTGCTGACGCCGATGGGAACGGCGCTTGTTGGCGTCAGCACCGGACAGGTGGTGTTCTGGAGCGGCCGTGGCGGCCGCAAACTGTCGGCAACCGTGGAGGCGGTCGATACGCCCGCCGGCGGCGGCGAGCACTGATCGTGGAGGCGATAATGAAAAACGGAAGCTGCCGCCTGACGACGAAGGATTTCGCCGTCCTGGAAGTAATGCTCGAGCGCCGGCGGGCATTCGCGGATCCGATGGTCGCGATGATCGAAGAGAAGCTTTCCAATGCCGGCGTCGTGCCCATCGAGTCGGTCGAACCCGATATCGTGACGCTGAACAGCCGGGTGGTGTTTTGCGTCGATGCCGGTGCGGCCGAGACGCGCACCCTGGTGCAGAACGACGTGCGCGGACCGGTCGGCTCCAGCCTGTCGGTGGTAACCAGGCGCGGCCTGTGCATGCTTGGCATGGCGCAAGGCCAGACGGCATCGCTCGAACACCCCGACGGCAGGCGCGAATCGATCCGGATCAAGGCGGTGCTCTATCAGCCGGAAGCCGCGCGGCGGGCAGCCCGGGAAAGAGCTTCCGCTGGCGGATCGCGGCCACATGGGCTGACCCTCGTCTACAGCGCTGACACGTCTATCCGGCCTCTTGGCGAGACGGCAGGAATGCGGCAGACAGGGAAAGACGACGATCCCGGTCCGTCGGCGGCGTGAAAAGCCACGGCGCATGGTTGAGAAGATCGGAATCGATTTTCGCCGGCGATCGTGCGCAAATCGCAGATGTGGCCGTGTCCTTCGGCATGAAGGACACGGCGTAAGGAGTGAATGATGAAGATCATGGTGCTGGGCAGTGGCGTCATCGGGGTGACCACGGCCTATTATCTCGCCGAGGCCGGCCATGAGGTGACGGTGATCGACCGCCAGAAAGGCCCGGCGCTGGAGACCAGCTTTGCCAATGCCGGCGAGATTTCGCCCGGCTATGCCTCGCCCTGGGCCGGCCCCGGCATTCCGCTCAAGGCGATCAAGTGGCTCCTGATGAAGCACGGCCCGCTGGTGGTCCGGCCGGCCTTCGACCCGCATATGTGGACATGGCTGGTCAAGATGCTGCGCAACTGCACCGCCGAGCGCTACGCCATCAACAAAGCGCGCATGGTGCCGCTGGCGGAATACAGCCGCGACACGCTGAAGGCGCTGCGCGAAGCGACCGGCATTGCCTATGACGAGCGGACCCAGGGCACGCTGCAGCTGTTTCGCACGCAAAAGCAACTCGACGGCACTGGAGGCGATGTCGAGGTGCTGAAGAAATATGGCGTGCCGTACGAAATCCTCGACAAGGATGGCTGCATCGCGGCGGAGCCGGGGCTGGCCGGCGTGCGCAAGAAGTTCGTCGGGGGGCTGAGACTGCCGCATGACGAGACCGGCGACTGCAAGATGTTCACCGACAGGCTGACCGAGCTCTGCGTGGCGCGCGGCGTCAAGTTCGAGTACGACGTGACCATCTGGCGCGTCATCCGCAGCCGCAATCGTGTCGCCAATCTGAGCACCAGTGCTGGCTGGAAGGCGGCAGACGCCTATGTCATGGCGCTGGGCAGCTATTCGGCGGGTTTCATGCGCCGGATGAAGCGGTCGATCCCGGTCTATCCGGTCAAAGGCTACTCGATCACGGTGCCGATCAAGGACGCCGCCGCCGCACCGGTGTCGACCGTAATGGACGAGACCTACAAGGTCGCGATCACCCGGCTTGGTGACCGCATCCGCGTCGGCGGCACGGCCGAGATTTCCGGCTTCGATCTCAGGCTGCACGAATCGCGGCGCCGCACCCTGGAACACTCGGTCGGCGATCTCTTTCCGGGCGCCGGCGCCATGCGCGAGGCGACGTTCTGGTGCGGGCTGCGGCCGATGACGCCGGATGGACCACCGCTGATCGGCCGCACCGAACTGTCCAACCTCTATCTCAATACCGGCCATGGAACGCTGGGCTGGACCATGGCCTGCGGCTCGGCCAAGGTGCTGGCCGACATCATCTCGAACCGGGTACCCGACATCGACGTGCGTGCCCTGGCGCAGGAGCGTTATCTTAAATAGCCCGCGCGCGTCTCGCCGGCGCGCTCTGTTCCTTGCTTTGATGCATGTCGTTGCCCCAAAACCGGAGCCACTTTTGGGCGACATCTCTTGGGTGGATGCAATTCCGGACGGAAAACCGCTTCGCACTTTTCCTGGAATTGCATCAGAACGCCTGCCTGACCCAGGCCTCGTCGAACAGCAGCCGGTAGGCCCACGGGATCGTCAGTTTGGTGGAAACCGGGTTCGAGTGGGCGAGATAGTCGTCATAGACCGGCTTCATCCTGGCGTAGAAGGCGGGGTCGAGCACCATCATGCCGTTTTCCGAATCGTGGAAGAAGCTGCGGTTATTGAGGTTGACCGAGGAGATGGCGACCAGCCTTTCATCGATCATCATGATCTTGGAATGCAGCACCACGTCAGGTGCCTTGAATTCGCGGATGTCGATGCGGTCGCCATATTTCTCGACGAACAGCTTGTTGAGCGCGGTGAGGAACCTGCCGCCGATATCGCCCTTGAGGTCGATGCGGCCGACAATGTCGATCTTGACGCCGCGGGCGAGCGCCCGATCGAAGGCCCGGGCGAGGCTCGGCGTCAGATTGAGGTAAGGGTTGACGATCTGGATATGGTGCTGGGCGGCGTCGACCAGCTCGACGAAATAGGCCTCCAGCGCGTGGTCATCCTCATAGGGCACCGAAATGAAATGCCGGACATTGCCAGATGGCAGGCCATCTCCGTGGACCGGGATGGAGAAGGGACGCGCCAGGTTTGTGTCGGCGTCGCGCAGCCATATTGTCGACAGATGCGCGGCGAGCGTCTCGACCATCGCCCTGTCGGCGAACTCGATGTCGAAGTCGCTCCAGTTCGAATAGTAGTTCAGCGAAAGGCCATCGGTCTTGCCGTATTGCTCGAGGTCCGGATAGCGGGACAGGTCGATCGGCCGGTGGAACAGGAAGCCATCATGGATGTTGCGGCCGCCGATGATCACGCGCGAACGCGCGGGGTCCTGCGCCAGCGTCGCCAGCATCTTGATATGATGGGTCTTGTGCAGCTGTGAAATCTGCTCGTCGATCGGCGCGCCATGATCCGCCCGCCAGCGGTATTCCTGCAGCTCGACATTGGGGAATTCGGCCGCCAGGCGCTGCAGCATGGCGTCGTCCTTGTCACGTTCAAGCACGTCGGTGACCATGATGCGCACCTTGGCGCCAAGCGCTGCATGATGGCGGATCAGCCGTTCGATGATGCGCCCGGAAAAGTCGGCCTTGAATTCGAGCGAGGACAGATAGATCAGCTTCAGCCTTGGCGCCTTCGAGAAATCGAGCGGCAATTCCGGATCGCCCTTGTCTATTGCCGCATCGGACAGAGGCGCGCCCATCAGTGCCTCGACCTTGGCGTTGAAGCCATCGCGCGATTTGCGCAGCAGCCTGGGGTGGCCGATCGGCATGGCGCAGGTCTGCGACAGCCACCGGCCGGCATAGAACGCGCGCTCGAGGGCGTCGAGGCCGGCGCCGTCGGGGACCGGGCAGCGCTGGTAGCGGCTATCCAAACTGGCGAGCGCCGGATCGGCGGTCTCTTCGCGCCGGATGGTGAGCGGCGCGCCGGTGGGCGCGAGGCTGGAGCGGATCCTTGCCGTGCACCGGTTCAGGTCATCGGCCGGAAACAGGCTGACCGTGTCGTTCTCGCTCGACAGGCGAAGGCGGAATGCCGCGCCGGCGGCAATGGTGCGTGAGGCTCCGGCGGCGCGGATCGCCAATGCGCCGTCGCAACTGCCTTCGATATCGGCTGGCTGCTGGCCGGCCTGGCGCACGACGATCTCGGTGTTGCGTGCCTGCAAGCCGGAAAAATCGAAGGTCTTGGAAGCCGAGGCCCGCGCCGCCGCATCGATGTAGAGCGTCTGCCGCGACACCCGCCAGCGGCCGTCGAAATGGCCGTCGCCGCCGCCCCCACTGGCCGGCGGCAGATGAGCGTTGGCGACCGGTCCGGCCAGTTGCCGTAGTGTCGAATATGTTGCCTGGAAATCGCGGTTCTGGACATCGCGGCGGTTGCGCCCGAACGGGCCGGTGCCGTTGGCTCGGTCCATGGCGCCGAGCTGGTTGTTGGCAAGCAGCGCCAGGAACCGTCTTTCGTAGTCGCTGTCGATGGCATTGCCGAAGAACCACGCCGCCGCGACCTGTGGCCCGGGCGTGCCGGCCGACAGCGAGGGCCGCGCGCAAGCTTCCTGTCCCGCCAGGAAGTCGCAGGCATTGCTACCCGCACCGGCACAACCGGCAAGGGCAGCCAGCCCGAACAGGGCGAGGATGACGATCGTGCGGCTATTCACCCGTTGGCTCCGGCCTTCATGGCGCTCAACTGCGCCGGGTCGCGCGGCGGCATGAAACCTTGCGGAAAAACCTTGCAGACGGGTATGGCGAAGGTGGCGATCAGCAGTTCGGCCTCGCTGCGCGTCTTGCGCGGTGCCGTCTTGTCGTCGCGGATTGCCCGCGCCGAGGCGACAAGGGCGCCGTCGCAGTCGCAATGGTCGCGGCGGGCGATGTAGCAGGCGTCATGGGTTCGGCAAACGGCGTCGAGGCGGTCGACCGGCCGGGCCGACAGATCGCCGGTGCGGGTGCCGGGACCGCAGTAATTGCCGATGACGAAAGGCGAGGGGCGCGCCATGGCGTAGCGGATCGGCTTGGGCAATTCGGCTTCCGGTACCTTTGTCCATGGATTGGCGCATGCGGAGACAAGAAGCAGCGGCAGGATGGCAAGAACGGCTCGCATGTCTATCCGCGCCAGCTTTCTGAAAGATGTCCCCACCCGGCGCCCGCCTTGCGTGGCCGAGGGCCGCACGCCTGATGCCACACTGGCTGGTTTTGTGGCAAGGAAAAGGCGGCGTGTGGGGACCGGCCGTGTTTGTGCCGTGACGGCGCTTCTACAGGAAGAGGCCCCGCTCACGCTCAACCGCCTTGGTGATGAAGCTGGCGACGATCTGGACGCGGCGCAGCGGCCTCACCGATTCATGGTAGACCAGCCAGTAGGCGCGGCGGATGGGCGCGACCACGTCGACGGCCACCAGCTCCGGCATCGAGCGGGCGACGAAGGTGTGCAGGATGCCGATGCCGGCGCCCGAGCGCACGGCTTCGGCCTGGCCGAGCGCCGAGGAGATGGCGAAGCTGGTGCGCCAGTCCGCGCTGAATTCGGCCGCGTAGTCGAGCGAAGGGCTGACGATGAGGTCCGGCACATAGCCGATGAGGGTGTGCCGGCCGAGTTCGGCGGCGGTTCTGGGCAGTCCATTGGCTTCGGCGTAGGCGCGCGACGCGAACAGGCCGAGCGAATAGTCGACCAGCTTTCCGGCAACCAGCCGCCCTTCGGTCGGCCGCTCGACGGTAATCGCGATATCGGCCTCGCGCCGCGACAGCGAAAAGGAGCGCGGCACCGGCACGAGCTGGATGGTGAGTTCGCGGTGCAGGGCGGTGAGTTCGCCCAGCCGCTTGGCCAGGAAGGCGACGCCGAAGCCGTCGGGTGCACCGATGCGCACGGTTCCGGACACGTCGTCGCCTTCGCCCGATATGGTCGAGCGGGCGGCGATCATGTCGCCTTCCATGCGCTCGGCGATGTCGAGGAAGCGCTCGCCTGCCGGCGTCAGCTCGCTGCCGGTGGTCAGGCGGCGGAAGAGTTTTGTCCTCAGTGCTTCCTCCAGGGCCGCGATGCGGCGCGAGACGGTGGCATGGTTGAGCTCCAGCCGCCGCGCGGCGCCAAGGATCTGGCCGGCGCGCGCCACGGCGAGGAAGATGCGGACGTCATCCCAGTTCAAGGGCGTGGTCCGACAGGACGGAGGGGGGCGCGAGGGAGCTCAACTTAACGATTCCAGCGAGAGTGAGCATACCTATCATTTGCGGCAATTGATGCACAGACCTCGCTTGTTGTCTATTTTCCGCACAACGGTTGCGTTCTCCCTCGCGTTGCCATTCGCCGGCCAAAGGCGGACAATGCGCCATCACCAACAAGGGAGAGAAATCATGATCGACTACGGTCATTTCATTGGCGGCAAGCGTGTCGCCGGCACCAGCGGCCGCAAGCAGGACGTCATGCAGCCGATGGACGGCTCGGTGCGCGGCACCGTGGCGCTGGCCTCGCAGGCGGAACTGCGGGCCGCAGTCGAGGATGCCAAGGCCGCGCAGCCCAAATGGGCGGCCACCAATCCGCAGCGCCGGGTGCGCGTGCTGATGAAATTCCTCGAACTGGTCGCCCGCGACTATGACGAACTGGCCGACATCCTGGCGCGAGAACACGGCAAGACCATCGCCGACGCCAAGGGCGACATCCAGCGCGGCCTCGAAGTGGTCGAGGTCTGCATCGGCGCGCCGCATATGATGAAGGGCGAGTTCACCGACGGCGCCGGCCCCGGCATCGACGTCTATTCGATGCGCCAGCCGCTCGGCGTGGTCGCAGGCATCACGCCGTTCAATTTCCCCGCCATGATCCCGCTTTGGAAAATCGCGCCGGCGATCGCTTGCGGCAATGCCTTCATCCTGAAGCCTTCGGAGCGTGATCCGGGCGTGCCGATGCGCATTGCCGAACTGTTCATCGAGGCCGGGCTGCCTGCCGGCATCCTCAACGTCGTCAATGGCGACAAGGATGTCGTCGACGCCATCCTCGACGATCCCGACATCAAGGCCATCGGCTTTGTCGGCTCGACCCCGATCGCCCACTACATCTATTCGCGCGGCACGGCGGCGGGCAAGCGCGTGCAGTGCTTCGGCGGCGCCAAGAACCACATGATCATCATGCCCGATGCCGACATGGACCAGACCGTCGACGCGCTGATCGGCGCCGGCTACGGTTCGGCCGGCGAGCGCTGCATGGCAATCTCGGTCGCCGTGCCAGTCGGCAACGACACCGCCAACCGGCTGATGGAAAAGCTGATCCCTCGCGTCGAGAGCCTGAAGGTCGGTCCGTCGACGGATTCGGCCGCCGATTTCGGCCCGCTGGTCACCGCCCAGGCGCTGGAGCGCGTCAAGGGTTATGTCGACACCGGCGTCAAGGAAGGCGCCAAGCTGGTGGTCGACGGCCGCGGCTTCAAGATGCAGGGTTACGAGGACGGCTACTATATGGGCGGCTGCCTGTTCGACAACGTGACCGCGGATATGCGCATCTACAAGGAAGAAATCTTCGGACCGGTGCTCTCGGTTGTGCGTGCGCCGCGCTATGAGGATGCGATCAAGCTCGCCAACGACCACGAGATGGGCAATGGCGTCGCCATCTTCACCCGCGACGGCGATGCCGCCCGCGACTTCGCCAGCCGTGTCCAGGTCGGCATGGTCGGCGTCAACGTGCCGATCCCGGTGCCGATCGCCTACTACACGTTCGGCGGCTGGAAGGCGTCTTCCTTCGGCGACCTCAACCAGCACGGCCCGGACGCCTTCCGCTTCTACACCAAGACCAAGACGGTGACCTCGCGCTGGCCGTCCGGCATCAAGGACGGTGCCGAGTTCGTCATCCCGACGATGAACTAAGCCGGACGGTTTCTTGGCTGCGCGTCCTCGCCTTCGGCTGCGGGCGCGCGGGCCGGCATCAAGGACGGAACCGAGTTCGTCATCCCGACGATGAGCTGACCGGACGCTCCCCTAAACCGAAGTTGAGAAAGCGCGGTGCAAATCGCGCTTCTTTTTCATGGGCGTCGGGAATGTGGGGGCTTTCGTCCGCTTAAGCCTTGCGCCGTCCAGCTGCGCCGCCGCGAGCGCGACGTCAGGTACATTATGCCAATGCCTCGCGCCCCGCGAGCATCTCCACATTCTAATAATTCCATCGCCGTGTGATGGAACCAACAGACCACCATCCGCCTTAGGCTTTATTCCTGCCACGCGTGCAGGCAATCAAACAGCGCCGGTGGCAGCCGGGGTTCTCGTCTGGCGCAAGGAGGTGTCAGATGACACGATTTCTTATGGCGACACTTTTGGCGGCGGCCGCGATGACCGGTGGAATCGCGCCAGCGAACGCGGCGGCGCAATGCGCGGCGCGCGCGGACATCATCAAGGCGCTCGGCGACAAATTCCACGAAACCGAGGCCGGGCGCGGCCTGATCAATCCGAACGTCGTCCTCGAGATCTTCATCTCGGATAAGGGTAGCTGGACCGTGCTGGCCTCGGACACCAAAGGCCAGAGTTGTGTTCTGTCGGTCGGCGAAGGCTGGGACAGCCCGACCATCACCGCGGCGATGCCGGGCGCTTGACGGCGCGAGGCTGCAGCGGGACCTCCCAGCGGCGGCCTTCAGACCGTCGGAATTGTGCCGCCATCGATGACGTACTCGGCGCCGTGGATTGCGGATGCGCGATCCGAAACGAGGAAGGCCACCAGTTCCGCGATCTCTTGCGGCCATGCCGGCCGGCCGATCGGGATGCCGCCCATCGCGTCCATGATACCTTGGCGGGCGGTCTCCTCATCCGAGCCCGAATGGGCCGCCAGCCGCTTCACCATTGCCTCCGAGGCGGTGGTGTGG
The DNA here is from genome assembly GCF_004791315.1 of Mesorhizobium sp. M8A.F.Ca.ET.208.01.1.1. NCBI lineage: Bacteria > Pseudomonadati > Pseudomonadota > Alphaproteobacteria > Hyphomicrobiales > Phyllobacteriaceae > Mesorhizobium > Mesorhizobium sp. M8A.F.Ca.ET.208.01.1.1. The sequence continues at coordinate 1,075,364 of NZ_SRUT01000002.1, read as the reverse complement.
ATCCAGCCCGGCGCCACTATGTTCACGCGAATGCCTTGTGGCCCGAGTTCCTTGGACAGCGCCTTGCTGTAATTTGAAAGGGCCGCCTTCGCCGCCGCATAGGCGATGGTGGATTCGTGGAGCGGCAACCGGCGCTGGATCGACGAGATGTGTACGATCGCCCCGGAGCCCTGCTCGATCATGCGCGGGACAAGCAGGCGGTCGAGCCGCACCGCCGCAAGCAGATTAAGATTGAGTTCATCCTGCCAGATCCGGTCGGACAGCGCCGCGAAACCGCCGCCTGGGCTTTTCGACCCGCCAACGCTGTGAATGACGATGTCGATGCCGCCAAGACGGTCGATGATGGCGGCGGCCACGTTTGCCGCACCGTCGAGAGTGGCGACGTCAGCTTGCACGAAGAGTTCCGCCGGTGATCCGGCGTCGGGCGAACGGGCTGTCGTCGCGACCGTTGCACCTGCTGCGGCAAGCCGGTGAACGATAGCTTCGCCGGCGCCTTTGGTGCCGCCGGTGACCAGCACGCGCCTGCCCCGGAACTCCTGGTCATCGATCGCGAATGTCTGCCGGATGGTCATAGGCCAATCTCCAGTTTCGCGATCCGGTCGCCGCCCAGCGTGAAATTGTAGTGGAGCGTTATCGGGCTGCCGGGGAAGTCACCGGAGACGATACCGGCGATCCGCCATGCGTTGGCTGTGACACCGGCCTCCTTCACCTCGACTGTCGCGTGATATTTGTCGGTCGTACTTTGCATCCACCTGCGGATCGCTTCGGTTCCGCGATGGGTCTCGCCTTCGTCCTTGACGATGGCGTCCAGCGTGAAAGGCGCGAGCATCGCGCCGATGTCGTGGCGGTTGTTGGCGGCGAAATAATCCGCCAGCGGCGGAGGAAGGGTCACGGTCACGGTTTGTCTCCAATTGGATGCCGCCGTCTGTGGGAGGGGGCGGCTGTTGTCGGCCGCTAAGATGAGGTATGCTGGAGAAATGACAAGAACCGACGAAAAAGTAAGGTACTTACCCGAAAGTGAGGCTGAGACGCTGACGCCGCTCTCCGCAGCGAGCGGTGTGGAAAACGTGCTACGCATCCTCGAGGGCCGTTGGAAGCTGGTGATCCTGTTCCATCTGTTCGGCGGCAAAGTGCTGCGCTTTTCAGACCTCGAGCGGGCGATACCGGCTATTTCGCAGAAAATGCTGATCCAGCAGCTCCGGCAGATGGGCGCCGACGGGATTGTCCGCCGTATCGTTCACCATCAAGTACCGCCAAAGGTCGAGTATTGCCTGACCGATTGGGGTCAGGCCCTGTGCCCGGCTCTCGATGCCCTGTTGAAATGGGCGGCGCAAAAGGGCTCCGCCGACGCCTGACCGAGCCTATCGTGTCGCAGCCACCTCGGCATGGCCGCGCAGCAGCGCCATCAGCTTCTTGGCGTCCTTGGCGGCGCCCTCCTCGTCGCCGTCGAGGATCGAGCGGATCAACGCGACATGGTGCTCAGCGGATTCCGCCAGCCCGGTGTCCGACTTGTAGCGGAACCAGAAGCGGCGGCTGTGGGTCTGCAACGGGGCGGCCAGCCGGGCGGCGAACGGATTGTCGGCGGCCAGCGCCAGCGCTTCGTCGAGCGCCTTGTCGGCCTGGATGAAGGCAAGCACATTGCCCGAGATCACCGCCTTCTGCATGGCAAGCGCGGCCTCGTGAAACAGGTCGGCGGCCTCGCGGGTGACGAAGCGTGCGGCCGATCGTGCGAGCACCACCTCGACGCCGCGCCTTGCGTCGAGCACGCGCAGCCAGTCGCCGGGATGCAGCGGTGCGATCGCGATGCCGGCACGCGGCCTGACATCGAGCAGTCCCTCCCAGGCCAGCCGCTGGATCGCCTCGCGCACCGGCGTGCGGCCGAGCGCCAGCCGCTCGATCAGGGAGCCCTCGGTGACAAAACTCGCCGGCGCCAGTTCGAGCGTCACGATCATGTGTTCGAGGACGCGATAAGCCCTGGTCGCCGCGGGCTCGGACACGGTGCTTGCTTCCATGGATATCAAAGGCGGTCTCCTGATATATCTAAAATATATCATAACAGATTCCGCATTGACAGCGGCTTTCCTAACAGATATACGGCTGATATATCAGATGGAGAGATAGTCATGTGGACCGGAGTTTTCCCCGCCGTCACGACCAAATTCACCGCCGACGACCGGCTCGATCATGCCGAGATGGAGCGTTGCTTCAGCCTGCAGATGGAGGCCGGCTGCGACGGCATCATCGTCTGCGGCTCGCTCGGCGAAGGGCCGATGCTGTCGCCTGACGAGAAGATCGAGGTGCTGAAGACCGCGCAGAAGGTCGCTGGCAAGAAGCCGGTGCTGCTGACGGTCAACGAGGCCGGCACCCGCGAGGCCGCCAGCATCGCCAGGCGCGCCGCCAAGGAAGGCGCCAACGGCCTGATGGTGGTGCCGAGCCCGATCTATCATACCAACGCGGAAGAGACCGTGGCGGCGCTGCGCGCCGTGGCCGAGGCCGGCGACCTGCCGGTCATGATCTATTCCAACCGGCTCGCCTACCGCGTCGATGTCACCGTCGACCAGATGGAGGAGCTTGCGTCGGACAAGCGTTTCGTCGCCATCAAGGAATCCTCCGACGACATCCGCCGCTCGACCGAGATCATCAACCGCCTGGGCAGCCGCTACGACCTGTTCACCGGCGTCGACAATCTCGCCTTCGAGGCGCTGTCGGTGGGCGCCATCGGTTGGGTGGCCGGCCTGGTCACCGCCTTCCCGCGCGAAACCGTCGCCATCTACCAGTTGATGAAGCAGGGACGCCGCGAAGAGGCGCTCGCCATCTACCGCTGGTTCCGGCCGCTGCTCGACCTCGATGTCTCGACCTATCTGGTGCAGAACATCAAGCTTGCCGAAGTGTTCGCCATCAACACCAATGACCGCGTGCGCATGCCGCGCATGCCGCTCTCGGGCGAACGCCGCAAAGCGGTCGAGAAGATCGTCAAGGATGCGCTCGCGGTGCGGCCGACGCTGCCGCAATTCTGAATTGGCGATGGCGCAGGCCCCCTCATCCGGCCGCTTCGCGGCCACCTTCTCCCCAGGGGGAGAAGAGTTCGCCAGCGTTGGCGTCAGCCTCTTCTCCCCAGCGGGGAGAAGGTGGCCCGAAGGGCCGGATGAGGGGGCTGGCACGGAGAAGCGAGAGAGGGCGTTTTGCACTGTGCGCCGCCATGAGTAACAATGCCGTAATCGACATCGCCATCATCGGTGGCGGCATCATCGGCATCTGCGCGGCGGCCTTCCTTGCCGAGGCGGGACTGGATGTCACGGTCTTCGACCGCACCGGTATCTGCGAGGAGACGAGTTCCGGCAACGCCGCCGCCTTGGCCTTTTCCGACGTGCTGCCGCTGGCGCACAAGGGCATGATCCGGCAGCTGCCGAAATGGCTCGCCGATCCGCTCGGCCCGCTCAGCATTCCGCCCGTCTACCTGCCGAAGCTGCTACCCTGGCTGGTTCGCTTCTGGCGCGCCGGCGCGCCAGGGAAATACGAGGCGAGCCTGGCGGCGCAGTCCGGCATGATGAAGCTTGCCGAGGCCGAGTGGATGGATCTGCTCGATCGTTCCGGCACGCGGCCGATGCTGCGTGAGGACGGTTCGCTCGAGCTCTATGAAAGCGAAGCCGAGTTTCGCGCCTCGATGTCGGGCTGGGCGGCGCGCGAGCGCTTCGGCATCGGCTTCCGGCACGTCGAGGGCAAGGACCTGGCGGACTTGCAGCCGGGGCTGTCACCGCGTTTCGTCAGGGGCACCTTCGTGCCGGGATGGAAGACGGTCGCCGATCCAAAACTGCTCGGCAAGGCCGTGTGGGCCTACGCGCAGTCCAAGGGTGCCCGTTTCGAGATGGCCCGCATCGACCGGGTCGCCGCCGGTCAAGACGGCGCGACACTGACGCTGGCAGAAGGCTCGACCAGGCAGGCCAGGCACCTCGTCATTGCCGCGGGCGCCTGGTCGCACCTGCTGGCGCGGCAGCTCGGCGACCGCATTCCGCTGGAAACCGAACGCGGCTACAACACGACATTGCCGAGAGCCGCGTTCGACGTGAGGCGGCAACTGATCTTCTCCGGCCACGGCTTCGTCATCACCCCGCTCGACACGGGCCTGCGCGTCGGCGGTGCCGTCGAGCTTGGCGGCATCGAACGGCCGCCCAATTTCAACAGGGCGAAAGCGCTCTTGCGGAAGGCGCAGGCATTCCTGCCGGGGCTCGATCCCACGGGCGGACGCGAATGGATGGGGTTCCGGCCCTCGCTGCCGGATTCGGTGCCCGTCATAGGCAAGGCAGCGCGAAGCCGGGCGGTCATCTATGCCTTCGGCCACGGCCATCTCGGCCTGACCCAGGCTGCGGCAACCGGGCGGTTGATCAGGGAATTCGTTCTGGGGCAGACTTCGTCCGTCGATCTGGTCCCCTTCAGCCCACAACGATTTTGATTTTTTCGGGTTTTGATTTTCGAGGAGCGACATGGCCAAGAAATCCTTCTTCTGCATCGACGGTCACACCTGCGGCAACCCGGTGCGGCTGGTCGCTGGCGGCGGTCCGCTGCTGCAGGGCTCGACGATGATGGAACGGCGCGCGCATTTCCTCGCCGAATATGACTGGATCCGCACCGGCCTGATGTTCGAGCCGCGCGGCCATGACGTGATGTCCGGCTCGATCCTCTACCCGCCGACACGCGAGGACTGCGACATCGCCATCCTGTTCATCGAGACGTCAGGTTGCCTGCCCATGTGCGGCCACGGCACCATCGGCACGGTGACGATGGCCATCGAGCACGGCTTGATCAGGCCGAAGACGCCGGGTGTGTTGCGGCTCGACACGCCGGCCGGCCTGGTCATCGCCGAATACAAGCAGGTCGGCGAGTATGTCGAGGAGGTGCGCATCACCAACGTGCCGTCGTTCCTCCATGCCGAAGGGCTGACGGTCGAATGTCCCGGGCTCGGCGAGATCACGGTGGATGTCGCCTATGGCGGCAATTTCTACGCCATCGTCGAGCCGCAGGCGAATTATCGCGACATGGCGGATTATTCGGCCGGCGACCTCATCGCCTGGAGCCCGGTGGTGCGGCAACGGCTCAACGAGAAATATACCTTCGTGCATCCGGAAAACCCAGGGATCAACCGGCTGTCGCACATGCTGTGGACCGGCAAGCCGACGGTCGAGGGCGCGGATGCGCGCAATGCCGTCTTCTACGGCGACAAGGCGATTGATCGCTCGCCCTGCGGCACCGGCACCTCGGCGCGCATGGCGCAGCTCCATGCCAAAGGCAAGCTCAAGGCCGGAGACGCTTTCGTCCATGAATCGATCATCGGGTCGCTGTTCAAGGGCAAGGTCGAAAAGGAGGTCAACTTGGCCGGGAAGCAGGCAATCATCCCCTCGATTGGCGGTTGGGCGAGGATGACCGGACTGAACACCATCTTCATCGACGACCGCGATCCGTTCGCGCATGGTTTTGTGGTCAAGTAGGGAGAATCCTGACCCTACGGAAAGGAGTGTGACGAAAAAACGAACCGTGTCAGGAACGCAACGATTCTTCTCATCACCTAATTTTGACGGTGATTTCTTCGAAACGGAGCGCATGATGAGGCGCAATCGTCAAAGACATTGCGTTATGCCAATGATAGGGTCCGCGATAGTCCAGGGGCTGGGTGGAAAAAACGGGCGATCGGGAAGGCGTGGTTGGAAACACGCGGAGCGATCAAAAAAAATCACGTTGCAATCCGGCCTCGAAACTTTACGACTAGGGGAAATACGAAAAGGAATGCGTCTGCATGGGCGACATTCCAGGGGAGCCATGTACACATGCAGTACTTCGTCCAGCAGCTTATCAATGGGCTGACGCTGGGATCGATCTATGGGCTGATCGCGATCGGCTACACGATGGTCTACGGCATCATCGGCATGATCAATTTCGCCCATGGCGACATCTTCATGGTGGGCGCTTTCACGGCGCTGATCGTCTTCCTCATCCTCGGCGCGCTGTTTTATTCGGTGCCCGTGGTCATCGCGCTGCTGGTCATGATGATCGTGGCGATGCTGCTCACCAGCCTTTACAATTGGACGATCGAGAAAGTGGCCTACCGGCCGCTGCGCGGTTCGTTCCGGCTGGCGCCGCTGATCACCGCCATCGGCATGTCGATCGCGCTGTCGAACTTCGTCCAGGTGACGCAAGGGCCGCGCAACAAGCCGATCCCGCCGATGGTCAGCCAAGTCTACAACATCAACGGCGTCAGTGTGTCGCTGAAGCAGATCATCATCGTCATCGTCACCGCTTTGCTGCTGGCGGTGTTCTGGTACCTGGTCAACAAGACCTCGCTTGGCCGGGCGCAACGCGCCTGCGAGCAGGACCGCAAGATGGCGGCACTGCTGGGCATCGACGTCGACCGCACCATCTCGATCACCTTCATCATGGGTGCGGCCCTTGCCGCCGTCGCCGGCACGCTTTTCCTGATGTACTACGGCGTCATCGCCTTCTCCGACGGCTTCGTGCCGGGTGTGAAGGCCTTCACGGCCGCGGTGCTTGGCGGCATCGGCTCGCTTCCGGGGGCCGTGCTCGGCGGACTGCTGATCGGCTTCATCGAGAGCATGTGGTCGGCCTATTTCTCGATCGACTACAAGGATGTCGCCGCCTTCTCGATCCTGGCGATCGTCCTGATCTTCCTGCCTTCCGGCATATTGGGCCGGCCAGAAGTCGAAAAGGTCTGAGACCATGGCCGTAACCGTATCTCCAGAGCGCGACACCGTCGCCAGTCCCGTGCAGCGCGCCCTGCGCGAGGCCTTCTATGCCGGCGCCATCGCGCTTGGCCTGTTCGTGCTGTTCATCGGCCTCAAGACCGACCAGAACATGTCCAACGAACTGGTCGTGGTGCAGCGCTGGGGCCTGCTTGCCGCGGTGGTGATCGCCACCGCCGTCGGACGCTTCCTTTACGTTGCCTACGGCCAGCCCTTCATGGCCAACCAGAAGGTCGCCAACGTGACCACCGGCCTCATGCCGGCAAGCGTGGCATCCCGCTTCTTCACCCTGCCGGCCTTCATCGGAGCGGCGGTCGCCATGGTGCTGCTGTTCGTGTTCAACAGCTCTCTCGCCGGATGGGTTGGGGCAGAGCCGGCCGGCTATCTGCAATTCCTGCGTGCCCTGTCGGTCATCTATGTGCTGGCCTGCGTGATCTATTACTTCCGCGCCTTCATCCATGCCAACTTCACCAAATTGGGCATCTCGGCCCTGGTGCTGTACCCGATCCTCGTGGTCGCGGTGCTGTCGCTCAACGCCTGGTCGATCACCGGAGGGCTGCAGGGTTCGTTGAAATGGGTCGATAATTTCGGCATCCAGATCCTGATCTATGTGATGCTGGCCTGGGGACTGAACATCGTCGTCGGCCTCGCCGGTCTGCTCGATCTCGGCTACGTCGCTTTTTATGCGCTTGGCGCCTATGCCTATGCGCTTCTGGCCACGCATTTCGGCCTGTCGTTCTGGATATTGTTGCCCGCCGCGGGCGCCATGGCAGCGCTCTGGGGGGTGCTGCTCGGCTTTCCCGTGCTGCGCCTGCGCGGCGACTATCTGGCGATCGTGACGCTCGCCTTCGGCGAGATCATCCGCCTCGTGCTGATCAACTGGCGCGAGGTCACCAATGGGTCGGCAGGCATCTCCGGCATTCCCAAGGTCAGCTTCTTCGGCCTGATGACCTTCAACGTGTCGGACCCGAACTACATCGCCAAGGTGCTGAACATCGCCACGTCCAGCGCCTACTACAAGATCTTCCTCTACTACCTGATCCTTGGGCTCTGCCTGTTAACCGCCTTCGTCACCATCCGGCTGCGGCGCCTGCCGGTCGGCCGCGCCTGGGAAGCCTTGCGTGAGGACGAGATCGCCTGCCGCTCGCTGGGCATCAACACCACCACGACCAAGCTCACCGCCTTTGCCACCGGCGCCATGTTCGGCGGTTTTGCGGGCTCCTTCTTCGCCGCCCGGCAAGGTTTTGTCAGCCCGGAATCCTTCGTCTTCCTGGAATCGGCCATTATCCTGGCCATCGTCGTCCTTGGCGGCATGGGCTCGCTGGTCGGCATCGCCGTCGCCGCGATGGTGATGATCGGCGGCACCGAGGCGCTGCGCGAACTCGATTTCCTCAAGCAGGTCTTCGGGCCCGATTTCACACCGGAACTCTACCGCATGCTTCTGTTCGGCATGGCCATGGTCATCGTCATGCTGTGGAAGCCGCGCGGCTTTGTCGGCAGTCGTGAACCAACCGCCTTCCTTAAGGAGCGAAGGGCTGTCTCAGGCTCCTTCACCAAGGAGGGCCACGGCTGATGAATGCGACCACGCAAATGAACGACGCCATCCTGCAGGTCGAGCATCTGTCGATGAAGTTCGGCGGTCTGGTCGCCATCGGCGACCTGTCCTTCACCGCCAGGCGCGGCGAAATCACCGCGCTGATCGGTCCCAACGGCGCCGGCAAGACCACGGTGTTCAATTGCATCACCGGCTTCTACAAACCGTCGGAAGGCATGATCACGCTCAACCGGGCCGACGGTTCCAGCTACCTGCTGGAACGGCTGCCCAACCACGAGATCCCGGCGCGAGCCAAGGTGGCGCGCACCTTCCAGAACATCCGCCTGTTCTCGGGCATGACGCTGCTGGAGAACCTGCTTGTCGCCCAGCACAACAAGCTGATGAAGGCTTCGGGCTATACGATCCTGGGCCTGTTCGGCTTCAGCGGCTACCGCAAGGCCTCGGCCGAATCGGTTGAGCTTGCCAAGCACTGGCTGGAGAAGGCCGATCTCGTCGATCGTGCCGACGATCCGGCAGGCGACTTGCCCTATGGCGCGCAGCGGCGGCTCGAAATCGCGCGCGCCATGTGCACCGGTCCTGAGCTGCTGTGCCTCGACGAACCGGCGGCCGGCCTCAACCCGAAGGAATCGGCGGCTCTCAACGAACTGCTGATGGGAATCAAGCATACGACCGGCACCTCGATCCTCTTGATCGAGCACGACATGTCCGTGGTCATGCAGATTTCCGACCACGTCGTGGTGCTGGAATATGGCCGCAAGATCTCCGACGGCAATCCGCAGTCGGTGCGCACCGATCCGCGCGTCATCGCCGCCTATCTCGGCGTCGATGACGAGGAGGTCGAGACCGTGCTCACCGAAGTCGGCGACGAGGACGTCATCGAACAGCTCGATATCGGCCCCGACTCCACGCATGGCCCGGGGACATCGGCGTCGTATCTGGCCGGGCCGGTGAGCGACACCGTCGGCCATAGCGAAGGCGAACGGGTGACCGTGTCGAAAGGCGCCTCGAAGGCAGCGCAGGTCGACGCCCGCGCCGCCACCGTGGCAAGCAGGCCTGTCGCGCCGACCCCGACGCCGGCCAAATCCGCCGCGAAGAAGGCGGCGCCAAGGAAAACGGCCGCAAAGGCGCCTGCCACGAAGGCCGAAGGCGTTTCGAACCGCCTCGCTGCCCCCCGTGGCGGCAAGGCCGACAACCTGACCCGCATCAAGGGCATCGGTACGGTCAACGAGAAGAAGCTCAACGAACACGGCATCTTCCACTTCGACCAGATCGGCGCCTGGAAGAAGGCGGACGTCGAGGCGGTGGAGGCCTATCTCGCCTTTGACGGGCGCATCGCGCGCGAGGAATGGGTCAAGCAGGCGAAGCTGCTCGGCCAGGGCAAGGATACGGAATTCTCGCGCCGCGTCGACGCGGGCAAGGTGGCGACGAGTCATGCTTCCGGCAAAGCCGCGAGCACAGGCAAGCCCGTTCAGGGCAAGCGTGGAGGGGGCAAGTGATGGCCACGACAACGCTGCTCGATATCAAGGGCGTGGAGACCTATTACGGCAACATCCGGGCGCTGAACGGCGTCAATGTCACCGTCAAGCAAGGGGAGATCGTGGCGCTGATCGGCGCCAACGGCGCAGGCAAGTCGACGCTGATGATGACCATCTTCGGGGCCCCACGCGCCCGCACGGGCACCATCACCTTCGCCGGGACCGATATCACCCAGCTGCCGACGCATGAAATCGCACGCATGCGCATTGCCCAGTCACCCGAGGGCCGGCGCATCTTCCCGCGCATGACGGTGATGGAAAACCTGCAGATGGGCGCCAGCCTCGACAACCTCAAATATTACGGCGAGGACGTCGAGAAGGTGTTCACGCTGTTCCCCAGACTGAAGGAGCGGATCGCCCAGCGTGGCGGCACCTTGTCGGGCGGCGAACAGCAGATGCTGTCGATCGGACGCGCATTGATGGCGCGGCCGAAACTGCTGCTGCTCGACGAGCCGTCGCTGGGCCTGGCGCCGCTGATCGTCAAGCAGATCTTCGATGCCATCCGCGAATTGAACCGCACCCAAGGGCTGACCGTGTTCCTGGTCGAGCAGAACGCGTTCGGCGCGCTCAAGCTCGCCACGCGCGGCTACGTCATGGTCAACGGCAATGTGACGATGAGCGGCACCGGCAAGGAGTTGCTCGCCAATCCGGAAGTGCGCGCCGCTTATCTCGAAGGCGGACATCACTGAGTTCAGGAGACTTCCCATGCAAGGCATTCTCTACGAGGAACCGTCGATCTGGCAGTTCTTCTTCGTCACCTGCCTGCTCGGCGGATGGGCGGCATGGATGACCGGCAAGGCCAGCGCCCAGACATGGCGCAGCTTCATCCAGCTGTTTGCCTATCTGCTCGGGCTCGGCATCGGCATCCGCTTCATCCATCACGCGCTGTTCGACGGTACGATGTTCTCGCTGCATTACTATATCGTCGACACAGTCGTGCTGATGATACTGGGCTTTGTCGGCTATCAATACACACGAACCAACCAGATGGTCACACAGTATAATTGGCTCTACGAAAGAGCTTCAATCTTGAGCTGGAAACCGAAAGGTTGACGGTCATCATTAACGCCGCGTCAGGGATGAATCGGCGTGACAAGTGCCTGAAAATCGGCAAACTATGCTTTCTGCGATAAGGGTGGGCATCGCATGAAAGCTTCATCCACGCCCACTCCGTTAATGGGAGCGTTTAAATGAAAAAGTCACTTTTGTCCGCCGTGGCCCTGACCGCGCTCGTCGCGTTCGGCGGCAACGCGTGGGCTGATGTAATGTTCGCCGTCGCCGGACCGATCACCGGTCCGAACGCGGCCTTCGGCGCGCAGCTGCAGAAGGGCGCGGAAGCGGCGGTCGCCGAGATCAATGCCAAGGGCGGCATCAACGGCGAGCAGATCAAGCTCGAAATCGGCGACGACGTCTCCGACCCGAAGCAGGGCATCTCGGTCGCCAACAAGTTCGTCGGCGACGGCGTCAAGTTTGTGATCGGTCACTTCAACTCCGGCGTGTCGATCCCGGCCTCCGAAGTCTACGCCGAAAACAACATCGTCGAAATCACGCCGGCCGCAACCAACCCGAAGTTCACCGAGCGCGGCCTGTGGAATGTGTTCCGTACCTGCGGACGCGACGACCAGCAGGGCAGCATCGCCGGCGGCTACATCGCCGCGAACTTCAAGGATGCCAAAGTCGCCGTGATCCATGACAAGACCCCTTATGGCCAGGGCCTCGCGGACGAAACCAAGAAGGCGATGAACGCCGCGGGCATCAAGGAAGTGATGTATGAAGGCGTCAATGTCGGCGACAAGGACTTCTCGGCGCTGATCGCCAAGATGAAGGAAGCCGGCGTCACCCTGATCTACTGGGGAGGCCTGCACACCGAAGCCGGCCTGATCATCCGTCAATCCGCGGACCAGGGCCTCAAGGCACCGATGATGTCGGGTGACGGCATCGTGACGGACGAACTCGCCGCGATCGCGGGCGACGCCGTCGCCGGCACGCTCAACACGTTCGGCCCCGACCCGCGCCTGATCCCGGCCAACAAGGAGCTCGTCGAGAAGTTCCGCGCGCAAGGTTTCGAGCCGGAAGCCTACACGCTCTACGCCTACGCTGCCGTGCAGGTGGTCGCCGAGGCAGCTGCCGCCGCCAAGACGAACGATCCGCAGGCCGTCGCCAAGGCGATGCATGAAAACGGCCCGTTCCCGACCGTCCTGGGCGATCTCGCCTATGACGCCAAGGGCGATCCGAAGCTGCCGGGCTACATCATGTACGAATGGAAGAAGAAGGACGACGGCAAGTATTCCTGGTTCCCGAAGTCGTAATTCATTCCGATCCGAAACCAAACGATGCCCGGCGCCTCGCGCCGGGCATTTTCTTTGATGCCCGCTGGCGCCGTGACATCCCGCCAGCGTTCCTTAGCCAGCCGGGAAGATCGCATCCAGGATCGAAATTGTCGCCATTGTTCCGCCCATACGGACGAATGCATGCGAGTGTTGGCCGAATAATTGATTTAAATCGGTTTAAACCAACGTCGATTTTGTTTGCACTGCAGCATTTTCACGCTAATCATTGCCCCGATTTCCCGTCCCTTCCGCTGCTGGAGCCCAGTCCTTGGCCATCACGAAGATCCTCGTCGCCAACCGGTCAGAAATCGCCATCCGCGTCTTTCGCGCGGCCAATGAGCTGGGCCTCAAAACCGTGGCGATCTGGGCCGAGGAAGACAAATACTCACTGCATCGCTTCAAGGCCGACGAAAGCTACCAGGTCGGGCGCGGTCCGCATCTCAACAAGGACATGGGGCCGATCGAGAGCTACCTGTCGATCGAGGAGGTGATCCGCGTCGCCAGGCTTTCGGGCGCCGACGCCATCCACCCCGGCTACGGGCTCCTGTCGGAAAGCCCCGAATTCGCCGAAGCTTGCGCGCAAGCAGGCATCACCTTCATCGGACCGAAGCCCGACACGATGCGGCGGCTGGGCAACAAGGTCGCCGCGCGCAATCTCGCCATCGAGGTCGGCGTGCCCGTGGTGCCGGCCACCGATCCGTTGCCGGACGATATGGAGGCGGTCAAGGAACTCGCCAAGACGGTCGGTTATCCGGTCATGCTCAAGGCCTCGTGGGGTGGCGGCGGGCGCGGCATGCGCGCTATCCGTTCCGAGGCCGACCTTGCTCGCGAGGTCATGGAAGGCAAGCGCGAGGCGAAAGCCGCATTCGGCAAGGACGAGGTCTATCTCGAAAAGCTGATCGAGCGCGCCCGCCACGTCGAGGTGCAGGTGCTTGGCGACACGCATGGCAATGCCGTGCATTTGTTCGAGCGCGACTGCTCGATCCAGCGCCGCAACCAGAAGGTCGTCGAGCGCGCGCCGGCGCCCTATCTCAGCGAGGACCTGCGCCAAGAGCTTTGCGGCTATGCGCTGAAGATCGCGCGCGAGACCAGCTATATCGGCGCCGGCACCGTCGAATTCCTGCAGGATGCCGATACCGGCAAGTTCTATTTCATCGAGGTCAATCCGCGCATCCAGGTCGAGCACACCGTCACCGAGATGGTGACCGGCATCGACATCGTGAAAGCGCAGATACACATCCTCGACGGCTTCGCCATCGGCACGCCGGAATCGGGCGTGCCGGCGCAGCGGGACATCCGGCTGAACGGCCATGCCTTGCAGTGCCGCATCACCACGGAAGATCCCGAACACAATTTCATTCCGGACTATGGCCGCATCACCGCCTATCGCGGCGCCACCGGCTTCGGCATCCGTCTGGATGGCGGCACGGCCTATTCCGGCGCGGTCATCACCCGCTTCTACGATCCGCTGCTGGAGAAGGTCACGGCCTGGGCGCCGACACCGGCCGAGACGATCGCCCGCATGAACCGCGCCTTGCGCGAATTCCGCATCCGCGGCGTCGCCACCAACCTCACCTTCCTCGAAGCGATCATCAATCACCCGAGCTTCGCCGACAATTCCTATACGACGAAGTTCATCGATACGACGCCGGAGCTGTTCCAGCAGGTCAAGCGCCAGGACCGCGCCACCAAGCTGCTTAACTATCTGGCCGACGTCAGCGTCAACGGCCATCCCGAGACACGCGGCCGGCCGACGCCGAAGGCAGACGCGGCGCCGCCCGTGGTGCCCTATCTCAACGGCAATGTGCCGAGCGGCAGCAAGCAGAAACTCGACGTGCTCGGGCCGGAGAAGTTCGCCGCCTGGATGCGCGAGCAGAAGGAAGTGCTGGTCACCGACACGACGATGCGCGACGGCCACCAGTCGCTGCTCGCCACGCGCGTGCGCACGCACGACATTGCCGGCATCGCCGGCACCTATGCGCGGGCGCTGCCGCAACTTCTTTCATTGGAATGCTGGGGCGGCGCCACTTTCGACGTCGCCATGCGCTTCCTCACCGAGGATCCATGGGAACGGCTGTCGCTGGTGCGGGAAGCCGCCCCCAACCTGTTGCTGCAGATGCTGCTGCGCGGCGCCAACGGCGTCGGCTACACCAATTACCCCGACAATGTCGTGCAGCATTTCGTCAAGCAGGCAGCGGCGGGCGGCATCGACCTGTTCCGCGTCTTCGACTGCCTGAACTGGGTCGAGAACATGCGTGTCGCCATGGACGCCGTGGGCGCCGAGGGCAAGCTGATCGAAGCGGCGATGTGCTATACCGGCGACATTCTCGATCCGGCGCGGGCCAAGTACGACCTGAAATATTATGTCGGGCTGGCCAGCGAATTGCAGGCCGCCGGCGCCCATATCATCGCGGTCAAGGACATGGCCGGCCTGTTGAAGCCGAGTGCCGCCCGCGTGCTGTTCAAGGCGCTGCGCGAGGCGACCGACCTGCCGATCCATTTCCACACCCACGACACATCGGGCCTGTCGGCGGCAACCGTGCTGGCGGCGGTGGAAAGCGGTGTCGACGCCATCGACGCGGCGATGGATGCCTTTTCCGGCAACACTTCGCAGCCATGTTTGGGTTCGATCGTCGAAGCGCTGAAGGGCACCGAACGCGATCCGGGCCTCGACCCGCAATGGATCCGGAAAATCTCGTTCTACTGGGAAGCGGTGCGCAACCAGTACGCCGCCTTCGAGAGTGACCTGAAAGGTCCAGCTTCCGAGGTCTACCTGCACGAAATGCCGGGCGGGCAGTTCACCAACCTCAAGGAACAGGCGCGTTCGCTCGGGCTGGAGACACGCTGGCACGAAGTGGCGCAGACCTATCATGACGTCAACCTGATGTTCGGCGACATCGTCAAGGTGACGCCGTCCTCGAAGGTCGTTGGCGACATGGCGCTGATGATGGTGAGCCAGGACCTGACCGTTGCCGATGTCGAGAATCCGGCCCGCGACATCGCCTTCCCGGACTCGGTCGTCTCGATGCTGCGCGGCGACCTCGGCCAGTCCCCGGGCGGCTGGCCGCAGGTGCTGCAGAAGAAGGCACTGAAGGGCGACAAGCCGATCACGGCGCGGCCCGGTTCGTTGCTCAAGCCGGCCGACCTCAAGAAGGGCCGCAAGGAGATCGAGGACAAGCTCGAGCGCAAGCTGTCGGAGTATGAGTTCGCCTCGTGGCTGATGTATCCGAAGGTGTTTTCCGACTTCGTCGCCGCCCAGGAAACCTACGGCCCGGTCAGCGTTCTGCCGACGCCGACCTATTTCTACGGCATGAAATCGGAAGACGAGATCTTCGTCGACATCGAAAAGGGCAAGACCTTGGTCGTGCGCTGCCAGGCGTTCGGCGATGTCGACGACAAGGGCATGGTCACCGTGTTCTTCGAGCTCAACGGCCAGCCGCGGCGTGTGAAGGTGCCCGACCGCGCGCATGGCGCTTCCGCCGCCAAAGCGCGCCGCAAGGCCGAGCCCGGCAATGAGGCGCATGTCGGGGCGCCGATGCCGGGTGTGGTTTCGGCGCTCGCGGTTGCCGCCGGCCAGGCGGTCAAGGCCGGCGACGTGCTGCTCTCCATCGAAGCGATGAAGATGGAGACGGCATTGCATGCCGAGCGCGATGGCACGGTCGCCGAGGTGCTGGTCAAGGCCGGCGACCAGATCGATGCCAAAGATCTGCTGATAGCCTTCAGCTGATCTGCGCCCTGGCCGCGTGGCTGTCCGCATCATGGCGGCAGCCCTTGGCGAGCTGTCGATAACGGCTTGACCCGCCGGCCCCGGTCGGGCATCGAACCGCTGAAATTCGCCGCGGCACGTTCCCCGAGTCGCGGCGCGGAACCGATCTTTGGAGAAAAAAATGGCCGACGATATCACCGAGACCAGCCAGACTGTTGCCGCCGGCCAGCTGCGTGCCTTGATCGAGCGCATCGAGCGGCTCGAGGAAGAAAAGAAGACGATCGCCGACGACATCAAGGAAGTCTTCGCCGAGGCCAAGGGCACCGGCTTCGACACCAAGGCGATCCGCACCATCATCCGTCTGCGCAAGAAGGACCAGGCCGAGCGCCAGGAGGAGGATGCCATCCTCGATCTCTACATGGCCGCGCTCGGCATGGAGTAAGGCTCACGGCCGGCGCCCGATGCGGTTGCCGGAGATACGGTTCGAACCATGAGCGAATTCGACTTCGGCGGCCGTCGCGCCTCGGAATTCCGCCATCGCGGCTTCTGGTCGCTGTTTGCCGAACGGCATCCGGAAGAAAGAGCCCGGCTGACGCGGCGCGGACCCTGGTTCTGGCAGCGCGGGCTGCCCGACTTCGTACTGGTGCTTTCCATGTATGTCGCGCCGGCGCAGAACCATGTCGGCGTCTTCTTCGGGCGCAACGAGAAGTTCGGCGCCACGGACTCGTGGTCGCGGCTGAAACCGTTTCAACCGGCGATCGAGGCCACGCTGAAGCTCAAACCCGAACAGAGCTGTGAGGGGCTCGGCATCAACTCAATGTGGCGGGTGAACTGCTACTCCGAGGACAATTGGCCGGCCATGACCGACTGGCTGGTGAGGGAATGCTCACGCTTCGAGGAAGCCGTGACCGACGTTCTGGGGCAGAGATAGGTCGCCGGTCATGACGGACTTTTTCCGTACGCGCTGGAGAGGCGAAGCGCCGCTCGGCCGCCTGTTCTGGCGCGACACGCTGCTTGTCGGCACCTTGATCAGCGTCGCCTCGTCGGCGCTGGCGCTTGTCCTGCTCGAGCTGAAACTGCCGCTCTGGCTGGTGCTGATGGTGCATTTCCTGCCTGTGCCCTACAACATCTTCCTGACCATTGCGGTCTGGCGCGCGGCCGAGAAGGCCGGTGGCTTCAAGGCTCAACTGATGATGCTTGGCTCGGCGCTTTGGTTGATTGCGACGGCAGTCGCCTGAGCCGCGTCCCACTTTCCTGGAATTGCTCCATACGAAAAAGGGCGGCCGAAGCCGCCCTTTGCGAGGTCATATCCGGGACAGGTCAGGCCGCCGGCTCGAATTTCAGCGCCACGCCGTTGATGCAGTAGCGCAGGCCGGTCGGCGGCGGGCCGTCCTCGAAGACATGGCCGAGATGGCTGCCGCAACGAGAGCAGTGGCACTCGGTACGGACCATGCCGTAGCTGCGGTCAACGGTGTTCTCGACCGAGCCCGGAACGGGATCGTTGAAGCTCGGCCAGCCGGTGCCGCTTTCGAACTTCAGCGTGGATTGGAACAGCGGCTGGTCGCAGCCGACGCAGGAAAAAGTGCCGGCACGCTTCTCATAGAGCAGGGCGCAGCTTCCCGGCCGCTCGGTGCCGTGGTTGCGCATGACCGCATATTGCTCCGGCGTCAGCCGGGCTCGCCATTCGGCATCGGTGCGGGTGACGGGGTAGGTGTGGGTGTCCATTTGATCTCCTCAGCCTTGTCGGCTCGTTCTTGGTTGCAACCGGATATTCGCCCCAACATAGGCATTTGTTACAGACCTGCCCAGTGCCTGGCATTGTAAGGTCGAATCGCTTGCTAGCTTTCGGCGTCTGTGCTGCCCCTCACCTGCCTGCCGGCATCCTCTCCCCGTACAGTGACGGGGAGAGGGGTGCTCCCGTCGCCGGTTTCGCCAATCGCCGGCATTGCAAGATGGGCATCGAGGCCACGGCCAGCTTCCTTCTCCCCGTCACTATACGGGGAGAAGTGCCCGTCAGGGCGATGAGGGGCAGCGCCAACCTTGTCCTGTATCTCCGACAACTAATGCTTTCTGGAAAGCTGCTTCGTCGCGGCTTCCAGCCCGGCCAGTGTCAGCGGGAACATGCGGCCGCCGAAGATGTCGCGAATCATGGCGATGGAATGCGTAAAGCCCCAATTCCTTTCACTCTCCGGATTCAGCCACACCGCGTTCGGCCATTGCTGCAGGAGCCGGCCGAGCCAAACGCTGCCCGCCTCGGGATTCCAGTGTTCCACCGAGCCGCCGGGGTGGGCGATCTCGTAAGGGCTCATCGAGGCATCGCCGACGACGATGACCTTATAGTCGGGGCCATATTTGTGGATGAGGTCAAACGTCGGAATCACCTCGGCATGGCGGCGGCGATTGTCCTTCCACACGCCTTCGTAGAGGCAGTTGTGGAAATAGAAATATTCGAGCTGGCGGAATTCGGCGCGAGCCGCCGAAAACAGCTCCTCGACGCTCTTGATGTGGTCGTCCATCGAGCCGCCGACATCGAAGAACATCAGGAGCTTCACCGCATTGCGACGCTCGGGCCGTGTCCGGACGTCGAGATAGCCGTGCTCGGCGGTGGCGTGGATGGTGCCGGGCAGGTCGAACTCTTCCTCGGCGCCTTCGCGCACCCAGCGGCGCAGACGCTTCAGCGCGATCTTGATGTTGCGGGTGCCGAGTTCGACGGCATCGTCGAAATTCCTGAATTCGCGCTTGTCCCAGACTTTTACCGCGCGCCGGTTGCGGCTTTCAGCTTGCCCGATGCGCACGCCTTCAGGGTTGTAGCCATAGGCGCCGAAGGGCGAGGTGCCGCCCGTGCCGATCCATTTCGAGCCGCCCTGGTGGCGGCCCTTCTGTTCCTTGAGCCGCTGCTTCAGCGCCTCCATCAGCCTGTCGAAGCCGCCAAGCGCCTCGACCAGTCTTTTCTCCTCCTCGGTCAGGTGCTTATCGGCGAGCCGGCGCAGCCATTCCTCGGGAATGTCGGCGACGTCGACGGCATCCGGGCCGCCGAGCGCCTCGATGCCCTTGAAGACATGCGCGAACACCTGGTCGAAGCGGTCGATATGGCGCTCGTCCTTCACCAAAGCGGCGCGGGCGAGATAGTAAAAACCCTCGACGTCATAATCGACAAGCCCGGCTTCCAGCCCTTCGAGCAGAGAGAGGTATTCCCTGAGCGAAACGGGAACGCGCGCTGCCTTCAGTTCAAGGAAGAAGGGGATGAACATGACTACAACAGATCATACTCGATAAAGCCGGTCCTACGCGCGACGTGGTCGTAGAGCTTGCGCGCGGTGGCGTTGGTCTCGTGCGTCATCCAGTAGACGTTTTTCACCCCGATCTTGCCGGCCTCCTGCTTCACGGCTTCGATGAGGGCCGCACCGATACCCTTGCCGCGCACATCCGGGTCGGCGAACAGGTCCTGCAGGTAGCAATTGTTTTTCTCCGACCAGCCGGAGCGGTGATAGAGGTAGTGGGTGAGGCCGACGGCCTTGCCGTCGAGGGTCGCGATAAAACCCTTCGGCTCGAATTCGCCTGTCGTGAACAGCCGCTTCCAGGTGATCTCATAGACCTCTTCCGGCAGCTTGGTTTCATAGAAGGTCAGATAGTCGGTCCACAAGCGGCGCCAGTCGGCGTGGTCGGATTGCGCGAGCGGGCGGACAACAATCTCAGACATTTCATCTCCTCCGAAGGGTTCTGGCCGATGCTGACGTGCTCTGCGGCCGGCGGCAACGGTCCACATCAGGGGAAAGTGCTATTGCTGCCTTGCTATTGCTGCCGTCTGGCCATGAAGGCCAGCCGCTCGAACAGATGCACATCCTGTTCGTTCTTCAGCAGGGCACCGTGCAGCTTGGGCAGCGCGTTCTTGGCGTCGGCGCGCAAATCCTCGGGCGCGATGTCATCGGCGACCAGCAGGCGGATCCAGTCCAATGCCTCGGAGGTTGACGGCTTCTTCTTCAAGCCCGGCACGTCGCGAATTTCGTAGAACTGGGTGAGGGCCGCGCGCACCAGGTTCTGCTTGATGCCGGGATAATGGACATCGACGATCCGGTGCAGCGTATCGACGTCGGGAAAGCGGATATAATGGAAGAAGCAGCGGCGCAGGAAGGCGTCCGGCAGTTCCTTCTCGTTGTTGGAGGTGATGATGACGATCGGGCGGACGGCGGCGCGGATGGTCTCGCCGGTCTCGTAGACGAAGAACTCCATCCGATCGAGTTCCTGCAGGAGATCGTTGGGGAATTCGATGTCGGCCTTGTCGATCTCGTCGATCAGGAGCACGACCTTCTTGCCGGCCGCGAACGCCTCCCAGAGCTTGCCGCGCTTGATGTAGTTCTTGATGTCGTTGAACCTGACATCGCCAAGCTGGCTGTCGCGCAGCCGCGACACGGCGTCGTATTCGTAGAGACCTTGCTGCGCCCGTGTCGTCGATTTGACATGCCATTCGATGAGGTCGAGGCCGAGTGCTACCGCCACCTGGCGGGCTAGTTCCGTCTTGCCGGTGCCGGGCTCGCCCTTCACCAGCAGCGGCCGTTCCAGCGTTATCGCCGCGTTGACCGCCACCATCAGAGCCTTGTCGGCGACATAGGCCGCCGTGCCTTCGAAACGCATTTTTGCTCCTTGGTTCATTCCGGGAACCGTAAGGAGGCCCTCCGGTCCGCGCAAGGGCGGGTCTGCAAGGCGATGATGCCGACCGGTGCGGAAAGAGCGCCTCCTCTCTGGCGCTTGTGTCACCATCGGCCTATATTGATCGAGGCGGTCTGCGCTTCCCGGCAGGAGACACTTTTCCCCGGGGCCTTAACGATCCTTAGGGAGCTGTCCCTGGGAAGACCCGTGGGTTTTCTCACACGGCGCCCACCTACTTTGTAGGCACCCGGGATCGACCTCTCCACCGGTTGTGTGGACCGTCACTTGTCGCAAGGCGTCCACCCATCCTGGCGGATGATGCGGTGGAAAACGTCGCGCTTGAGACGTCACACAGCTCTGACCTTTTCTACCTTGGCCGCATGACCTCTCCCAAAGACCTGAAAAAGCAGCTACGCCTCGAGGCACTCGCTCGCCGCGACGCGCTCGACGAATTCTGGCGGGTCGAGGCCGCGCTCGAAATGGCGGAGACGGCGCGCGACCATCTGGAGATCGGCCCTGGCCAGATCGTCTCCGGTTTCTGGCCGATGCGCTCGGAGGTCGATGTCAGGCCGCTGATGTTCGCCTTGCGTGAGCGGGGCGCACGGCTCTGCCTGCCTGCCATTCTCGACAAGACCACCATCGTCTTTCGCGAACTGGTGCGTGGCGCGCCGATGGTCGACATGGGTTTTGGCACGATCGGACCGCACGCGGAGGCCGAGGTTCTCGACCCCTCGGTCATGCTGGTGCCGCTCGCCGCTTTCGACGCACGCGGCCACCGCATCGGTTATGGCGCCGGCTATTACGATCGCGCGATCGCGAAGCTCGTCGACAAGGGGCATACGCCCCGGCTGATCGGCATAGCCTTCGACTGCCAGGAAGTGGCGCAGGTTCCGGACGAGAACCATGACGTGATCATCCCGGAAATACTCACCGAGAGCGGGTTGCGCCGCTTCACGCCAAAATTGTAGATAATGGAGGCATGATCTTTTCGCGGATGTCATGCGGCATTTGCTTCGCTGACTTTCGGTGCAGGATCATATGAGACTTCTCTTCCTCGGTGACATGGTTGGAAAAACGGGACGTACGGCGGTGTGGGAACAGCTGCCTGGCCTGATCTCGGACTTCAAACTCGACTTCGTCATCGTCAACGGCGAGAATGCCGCCGGCGGCTTCGGCATCACCGAAGAGATCTTTCGGGAGACCATCGCTGCAGGCGCCGATGTCGTCACCACCGGCAACCATGTCTGGGATCAGCGCGATGCGCTGGCCTTCGCGCCGCGCGAGCAGCGGTTCCTGCGGCCTTCCAATTTTCCCAAGGGTACGCCCGGGCGCGGCTCCGGCGTCTACATCGCCAAAAACGGCGCGCGCGTGCTGGTCGCCAACATCATGGGCCGAGTATTCATGCATCCCGAGCTCGACGATCCGTTCCAGGCCGGCGAACGTGAGCTTGCAGCCTGTCCGCTCGGCGAGCAGGCCGATGCGGTGATCATCGACTTCCATGCGGAAGCGACCTCGGAGAAAATGTGCTTCGCGCATTTCGTCGACGGCCGCGCCAGCCTGGTCGTCGGTACTCACACGCACCAGCCCACCGCCGATCACCAGATCCTCAATGGCGGCACCGGCTATCTGTCGGATGCCGGCATGTGCGGCGATTATGATTCCTCGCTCGGCATGGACAAGGAGGAACCACTCAACCGGTTCCTGTCGAAAGTACCGAAAGGGCGTTTCGAGGCAGCGACCGGCCCGGCGACCTTGTGTGGGGTCGGTGTCAATATTTCCGATCGTACCGGACTGACCGAGAAGATCGCGCCGTTTCGTCGCGGGCCGAGACTGGAAGAAACGGCTCCGTCGTTCTGGTCGTGACATTGATATAGGCGCGCGCAGTACCTAACTGCCGACGACATCTGCTTCAGATCGTTAAAAGAGGGGACAACGACCTCCATGCAGCTTATCGAATTTCTTGCGCCGCATTTTCAATTCGTTTCCGATCCAACCGCATGGGTCGCCTTGCTGACGCTGGTGGTGCTCGAGATCGTGCTCGGCATCGACAATCTGATCTTCATCTCCATTCTGACCAACAAGCTGCCCGTGGACCAGAGGGCTCGTGCGCGCCGGCTCGGCATCTCGGCGGCACTGATCATGCGCCTGGTGCTGCTCGCCACCATTTCGGTCATCGTCCAACTGACGACGCCGGTCTTCACCGCGTTCGGCCACGGTTTCTCCTGGCGCGACCTGATCCTGATCGCCGGCGGCCTGTTCCTGGTGTGGAAGGCGACCAAGGAGATCCACCACACGGTCGATCCCGACGACCACAAGGACACGATGATGGGAGAGACGCTCAAGATCTCGCTTGCCGGCGCGATCTTCCAGATTCTGCTGCTCGACCTCGTCTTTTCGATCGATTCCATCATCACCGCCGTCGGCATGACCGACGAGATCGCCATCATGTACATCGCGGTGATCGTGGCCGTCAGCGTGATGATGCTGGCGGCGGGTCCGCTGGCCAACTTCATCGCCAAGAACCCCAGCATCGTCATGCTGGCCCTGGGCTTCCTGTTGATGATCGGCATGACGCTGATCGCGGACGGCATGGGCTATCATGTTCCCAAGGGCTACATCTACGCGGCGATGGGTTTTTCGGCGCTGGTCGAGGGGCTCAACATGCTGGCGCGGCGGCGCAAGAAAGCGAAATCCGGCGACGGGCATTAGAGCGCGGACGCCACAGTCTGACTTTTGACTCGATTTTTACCGAATTGTATGTACAGTAATGTAAATCGAGGCTGCCCGCTTTGCGATTTGAATGGGACCTTGAAAAGGCCAGACGCAACCTTGCCAAACATGGGGTTGCATTCGATCTCGCCCAGAAGGTGTTCGATGACCCGCTTCATCTTATCGTGCCTGACCGCTTCGAAGACGGTGAGCAACGATGGCATGCGATCGGGATGGTCAAAACCGTAGTGGTTCTGCTGGTTGTCCATACCTACCCGGATCGCGAAGCTGAAGAGCGGGTTCGGATTGTCAGGGCTCGGAAAGCGACGCCGCATGAAAGGAGGCGCTATGAGCAGGAAGGACCTTAGCCACGACCAGCGAGACCAGCTTGCAAAGCTGGCCGATTTGCCTGACAGCGAGATTGATACTTCCGATATTCCAGAGGCTCCGGCCGAGAACTGGATACATGCCCGTCGTGGGCATCTTTACCGCCCAATTAAGCAGCCGGTGACCATTCGGCTCGATGCCGACGTGCTCTCCTGGTTCAAGGAACATGTCGGAGGTGGGGGCTATCAAACCGAGATCAATCGCGTGCTCCGCCACCATGTGATCGAACAGGAAAAACGGCGATCCTGAGTCGTTTAACCTGCCGGTACCCCCCTCGGGTGACGATCACCGATGAGGCTCAGGGTCAGGCCCTGCTCCAGCCAGGCCTTGGCGCCGGCGAGCACCAGCGTGAAGCCGCCGGTTGAGCCGACCGCTTCTTTCACCTGCTCGTCGCCATTGCCGGTAAAGCCAAAATTCCCGACTTCGAGGAATGTCGCCTCGCCAGGCATTTCAGTGAAGGTCCAGACCACAGTGGTCGGCGGGTCGCTCCACGTCATGACGATCTTCTTGTCCCGGACGATCTCGCTGACGTCGACGGTCGTCGAGACGCCATACATGCGCCACTCCCACTGAACAGGCTTGCCACCGTCAAGCCGGCCGCTGCCATGGGTGAACCAGAAGCGGGTCGTGATCGCCGGATCGACGATGGCCTCGAAAACATCAGCGACCGGCCGCCGGATCAGCATGGCGGCTTCGGCTGTCGGTGTTTCACGGATTTCCATGGCGATCTCCTTTCGAATACGCTCACCAGGCGTCGGGTTCGCGCACCATATGAATGATGTTGGCCGGATTGGTGATCCAGCCACCACGGAAACCCTCGCCCAATGGCTCGATGGCATCGCAACGCACAACGCCTGCCTTGGCCAGATGATCCGCGGCGCCCGGAAAATCCTGCGTGAAAAGCTCCAGCCAAATCTCGGCCTGGCTCATCATCGGCACTTCGTCGATCCACAGCCGGTTAGGCCCAAGTTCGAAGCCGATCGCCGGCGGCTTGGCGGTGAACGGCTTGAGGCCAACGACGTCGCGGTAGAAGGCGATCGTCGCTTCGTACTGGTGCGACGGCACCTTCATGGCGATGTTGATGCCGCCGGTGATCTTCGCGGTCATGGTTCCCGTCCTTGTTGGGGTGCTGGTTGGCTGGTTCAACTGGCGTTCCGTCATGGCAGGTTGATCTGCCAGGAGACGCCGAACCTGTCGTTCAGCCATGCGAAGCGGCGGCTAAAGCCATAGTTGTCCGGCGGCATCAGGAAGCCGCCTCCCTTCGCCAAGGTTTCGACGATGCGCTCCAGCTCCTGTTCGGAGGAACAGTCGACATAGAGCGAGAACGACGGCGTGAAGGTGAAAGCGTGGTGAACAGGGCTGTTATAGACCGTCACCTCCAGGCCGCAGATGGAAACGCGCGCGAGTTTGAGCATACCTTCCGCGCCGTCTTCACCGGAACCGTAACGTGTGACGTCGAGGATGCTACTGTCGGGAATGGCCTCGCAATAAAGGGTCATTGCCTCTTCGGCCTTGCCCTCGAACATCAGGAATGGCCTTACTTTCGTCATTGCGGGTTCTCCCCTTTTCCTATCGTCGTTCAAACATTGGCCTCGCTGGCGGGTTCGCCCCTCATCTCGCTGCGGTAATAACCGTCGCGCAGATTGATGCCGTATTCGACATAGGCCTTCATGCAGGCCAGCATCTGCGACCAGCCCTCGCAATTCAGGTAGGACTTCTTCAGGCCGACCGCGCCTTCCTGCCAGCCGCTCTCGGCGATGGTGACGAAGGTGCCGCCATCGTCGAGCGGCTCGAAATTCATCTCGATGCGGGTCTTGTAGGCGGGCTTGCCGTCGGTGTCGGTGGCATCCCAGCGCAGCACGATGCGGCTGTCCTTGACCACTTCGTCGACCTCGACCGGCACCTTGCCCCACCAGACGACACCCGAACCGGCAACCAATGGCGCGCTGGCGCCGCCGATGGTGGTGAAATAGCCGCTGAGCTTCTTCGGATTGACGACCGCGTCAAAGACTTCGGCGACCGGTTTGCCGATGCGCCCTGAAACACTGAATCCAAGAGACATATCCACAGCTCCTTGCTTGATCGCGACAACGATATGTTATAGAAACATAACATGTCAAGCCGATCGCAAGACGACAATGTTTTCAAGGCGCTGGCGCATCCGCGCCGGCGCGAAATACTGGATCAGTTGAAAGACGAGCCAAAGACCACCGGCATGCTGTGCGATGCCTTTCCCGCCATCGACCGCTGCACCGTCATGCTGCATCTCAAGGTGCTGGAGGAGGCGGATCTGATCGTTGCGCGTCGTGACGGACGCGAGCGCTGGAACCATCTGAATTCCCTGCCGATCAAGCAGATCCACGACCGCTGGATCAGCCAGTATGCCGGCCACGCGCTCAGCATCATCGACCGGCTGAGGTCCGATCTGGAAGCATAGACAAGGCCGGGATCGCCGTGGCGCGGCGCGGCTGGACGAATTGAGCCGATTTATCTATAAGCCGGCCATTCCGACAAGGAGCGCCGCGCGTCCACCCGGACGCATCAGGGTCGTTCTGAAATTTTGAATTCGAGCCTTTTGCAAAGGCGAGGTGACGCATCTCGCGGCAAGGGGCTCTAGCCGAACACGACAGGGGTGCCATGGCTGGCCATTCACAGTTCAAGAACATCATGCACCGCAAGGGCCGTCAGGACGCGGTGCGGTCGAAAATGTTTTCCAAGCTGGCGCGCGAAATCACCGTTGCCGCCAAGAGCGGGACGCCCGATCCATCGATGAACCCGCGCCTGCGCCTGGCGATCCAGAACGCCAAGGCCGTGTCGATGCCGAAGGACAACATCCAGCGCGCCATCAACAAGGCCTCGATGGGTGATGCAGAGAATTACGAAGCCGTGCGCTACGAAGGGTATGGTCCAGGTGGCGTCGCCGTGATCGTCGAGGCACTGACCGACAACCGCAACCGGTCGGCGTCCAACGTCCGCGCCGCCTTCACCAAGGCCGGCGGCGCGCTCGGCGAAACCGGATCGGTGTCGTTCATGTGGGACCGCGCCGGCGAAATCTACTATCCGGCCTCGGCCGGCAGTGCCGACAAGATCATGGACGCGGCCATCGAAGCCGGCGCCGACGATGTCGAGTCGGACGAGGAAGGCCACACGATCTATTGCGCCTTCGAGACTCTCGGCGAGGTGTCCAAGGCACTTGAAGCCTCGCTCGGCGAGGCCGAATCGGTCAAGGCGATCTGGAGGCCGCAGAACAATGTCCCCGTCGACGAAGAGCGGGCGCAGTCGCTGATGAAACTGGTTGCGACGCTCGAGGACGATGACGACGTGCAAAGCGTGTACGCCAACTTCGAAGTCGATGACGAGACCTTGGCCAAGCTCCGCGCGGCGTGAGTGAAGCCCGATCCGACATGAGCAAAGCTCGGTTGCCCGCCATCCGCATCACCTACTGCACGCAATGCCAATGGCTGTTGCGTGCCGGCTGGATGGCGCAGGAGCTGCTCTCCACCTTCGGCACCGATCTCGGCGAGGTGACGCTGGTGCCGGGCACAGGCGGCATCTTCACCATCTCCTGCAACGATGTGCTGGTCTGGGACCGCAAGCGCGACGGCGGTTTTCCGGACGCGGCTAAACTCAAGCAGTTGGTCCGCGATGTGATCGATCCGGATCGTGATCTCGGCCACGCCGACCGTAAGGCGAAGAGCTGAGATTTTGCTGCGAAAGCAGGACCATCATTTTCCGGGCCGGCGTCCGAAAACAGCACCGATGCCGGCACCGATCGCGATGCCCACGCCGACGCCGAGGGCCGAATCATCCATCGCCGCGCCAAGGGCAGCACCGAGGCCAACGCCGATCGCGATGCCGATGGCCATGGTCGAATAGGGGTCGTTCACGGCTCTTCTCCCGATAATGCTTGCGGCCGCCGCAACGCCCGATGCGGCGGCCCGCAAACATGTCAACGCGAGGCGAACCAGAAGGATGCCATCGCCACGATGGCGGTGACGGTGCGGACGTGGTTCCACATCACCCAGTCCCTGAGAAAGTCGGACCAGACCGCGGCACCATTGCTGCTGGCTGGATCGACTGCGGCCAGTGCATCGTTGAGCGGCACGTTGAAGACCATGGTCACGATCGGGTTGCCGACAAGATAGATAAGCGCGCCGGCGAGTAGCCAGAGCGAACCCGGCTGGCTCCAGCCGATGATCGCGCCGGCGACGAGCACCAGGCAGATCAGCCCTGTGCCGAAAAGGGCGGTCATGAACATCGGCGTGATGACGGTGACGTTGATCGAATTCATGGCGGCGATGCCGCCCGCCGCCGGCAGACGGGCAAATGCCGGCATGACGAAATTGGAGAAGGCGAAGAACACGCCGCCGACGACGCCTGCGCCCAGGGCCGCGATGAAGGTGAGGCTGGGGAGAAGTTTGGCGATCATGTCAGTTGCTCCAGATGCCGGTTGCGGCGGTTTCGGTTGCGTAGGCGGAAAAGTCCCTGGGCTGGCGGCCGAGCACGCGCTGGACGCCGTCGGCGAGGGCCTCGTTGCGGCCGTCGAGAACTTGCGTGAACAGCTCGTTGAGCAGCCAGGCGAACTCAGGCGGCAGGTCATGCGCGGCGACCGCCGTGGTGAATTCGTCATGCGAGATACTGACAAAGCGGATATCGCGCCCGGCGGCCCTTGCGATCTCTGCGACCGCGTCGGCGAAACTCAGCAGCCGCGGTCCGGTTAGTTCATAGAGCAGGCCGACATGGTCGGGCTCGGTCAGCGTGACGAAGGCCACTTCGGCGATGTCGTCGGCATCGACAAAAGGTTCGCCGACAGGCCCGACCGGCAGCGCCACCTCGCCCGCCAGCAGCGGCTCGATGAGAAAACCTTCGGAGAAGTTCTGCGAGAACCAGGCGCAGCGCAGGATCGTCCACTCCGCGCCCGAGGCCTTCAGCATCTCCTCGGCGCGCTGGGCCTCGTGCTCGCCGCGCCCCGAGAGCAGCACCAGCCGGGTGACGCCACTGGCCACCGCAAGCCGGGAGAAGACGCCAACGGTTTCGGCGGCACCCGGCACGGCGAGGTCTGGATAGTAGCTGATGTAGACGGCGTCGACGCCATCGAGTGCGGGTCCCCAGGTGGCGGGAACTTCCCAGTCGAAGCGCGGCGCGCCGGAGCGCGAGCCGATGCGTACCGGCACGCCATGCGCGGTCAGCCGCGCCGCGAGACGGCTGCCGGTCTTGCCGGTGCCGCCGAGGATCAGGATTGGTTTGGTATCAGTCATGTCATTTTCTCCGCGTCAAAACATGAGTAATCCTCACATTTGCAAAACGTGATAAACCCTCGTATTTTGTAAGTCAAGTCATTCCCCGCGATTTGCCGAGCGGGTTTGTTGGAGACAGTCATGGACGGCACAGCGGCCAACGATCAGATTGCCTCGCCACGCCGGGCGCCGAGCCAGCAGCGCAGCCGCGAGCGGGTCGAGCGCATGCTGGCCGCCGCCTCGGCGCTGATCGCGGAGCAAGGCAGCGATGCCATGCGCATGGGCGAGGTGGCGGAACGGGCAGAGGTGTCGATCGGGTCGCTCTACCAATTCTTTCCGGACAAGCGGGCGATCGTCTGGGCGCTGGCCGAACGCTACACCGTGGAAAGCCAGGCCTGCATTTCGGCGGCGTTGAAAGACGTCAACGACGCCGAAGGGCTTGGCCGGGCGTTCTCGGAGCTGGTCGACATTTATTACGGGTTGTTCCTGGCCGAGCCGGTGATGCGCGACATCTGGTCGGGCACGCAAGCAGACAAGGCGCTGCGCCAGCTCGAGCTCGCCGACAGTCGGGCCAATGCCGAATTCCTGGTCGCGGTGCTGAAGCGGCTACGCCCCGGCGCCGACCCCGTCTCCCTGGAGACCACGGCGTTTCTCGTCTGGCAGATGGGCGAGGCGGTCATGCGCTTGGCGATCTCGGTCGAGCGGCAAGAAGGCGACAGGCTGGTCGCCGCCTACAAGCGCATGGCGCTGCGGGAGCTGCTGGCCGAGTAGAGAAGCCTTGAACTTCCCATAGTTTCAACATCTGGTGAAGCCGCCAAGGACGGAGCCCCTCTCCCCCGTCACTATACGGGGAGAGGATGCCGGCAGGCAGGTGAGGGCAGCGCGGGCCTGTGATATTTAAGAACAGCTTTATGACGGGGGGAGGGGAAGATGGTTCTGGTCAACAAAAAACCCGCCTCGAAGGCGGGTTCTTGATCTGCGAAAGCCCGATGCGGCTTAGAGGCCGAAACCCTCAAAACGCTTCTTGAACTTCGACAGGCGGCCGCCGCGGTCGAGCAGGGTCTGCTGGCCGCCGGTCCAGGCCGGGTGGGTGGTCGGGTCGATATCGAGGTTCATCGTATCGCCTTCCTTGCCCCAGGTCGAACGGGTCATGTATTCGGTGCCGTCGGTCATGACGACCTTGATGGTGTGGTAGTCGGGATGGATTGCGCTCTTCATGGCTCGGTTCCTGGCTTGCCGGCGCGGCTGACGGGCATAAGCCTGCGTCGATGCGCCTCTTTTTAAAACTCGAAGCCGCAGCTATTGAGGAGCCACGGCTTCTAAAACGATCGGCGTGCCTATACATCAGCCGGAATTGAATCACAAGGCCGCGGCAAGCGCATATTCAAGGCGCATGAAGCTGAGGCGGCTAGAGGAAACAGCGAGATGGCGCAATCAAGCAGCGCAGACGAGCGCCGACGCTCGCTCAAGCCGCTCAGGCGCCTGTTTCCCTACATCACTGGATATCGCACGCTGGTGGTCGGCGCCCTCATCTCGCTGGTCATCGCAGCGGCAACGACGCTGGCGCTGCCGCTGGCGGTGCGGCGCATGATCGACCATGGTTTCTCGTCGTCCAGCACCAGTTTCATCGCCGAATACTTCGCCGCCCTGGTGGCGATGGCCGCCGTGCTGGCGGCGGCATCGGCCGGCCGCTACTATTTCGTCATCACGCTCGGAGAGCGCGTCGTCGCCGACATCAGACGCGATGTCTTTGCCCATGTGACGACGCTGTCGCCTGCCTTCTTCGACACCGCCCAGTCCGGCGAGATCGTGTCGCGGCTTGCCGCCGATACCACACAAGTCAAATCGGCGGTCGGCGCCACGGCCTCGGTCGCGCTGCGCAACGTCATCCTTGGCCTCGGCGCATTGGCGATGATGGTTGTCACCAGCCCGAAACTGTCCGGCTTGGTCATTGCCGCGATACCGGTCATCGTGCTGCCGCTGGTCGCCTTTGGCCGCTCGGTGCGTCGCAAGTCGAGGCAGGCGCAGGACACGCTTGCCGACGCTACAGCCTATGCCAGCGAACAGATCGCCGCGGTGCGCACGCTGCAGGCGTTCACCAATGAGACACTGGTCACTGGACGGTTTTCGGGTGCGGTGGAAGCGGCCTTCGAGGCGGCGCGGGCCTCTATCTTCGCACGTTCCTTCCTCACCTTCTTCGCCATCTTTACCATTTTCTCCTCGGTCGTTGCGGTGCTGTGGTTCGGCTCGCGCGACGTGCTTGACGGCAATCTGTCGCCCGGCACACTCGGGCAGTTCCTGCTTTATTCGGTGTTCGCCGCCGGCGCGCTCGGCGCGCTGTCGGAAGTCTGGGGCGAACTCGCGCAAGCAGCCGGCGCCGCCGAACGGCTGACCGAGATATTGGCCGAGACACCGGCGATCCAGGCGCCTGCCGATCCGAAGCCGTTGCCTGCGGCCGCCAAAGGCGCGATCATCTTCGATGATGTCTCGTTCTCCTATCCGGCAAGACCCGACCGCGCCGCCGTCCATGGCTTGAGTTTTTCGGTCAAACCCGGCGAGACGGTGGCCATCGTCGGTCCTTCAGGGGCCGGCAAGAGCACCGTCTTTTCGCTGATCCTGCGCTTCTACGATCCCGAAACCGGCAAGATCCTGATCGACGGCGTCGACGTGCGCGAAGCTGATCCGGTTTCGGTGCGCGAGCGCATCGCCATCGTGCCGCAGGATGTCACCATTTTCGCGGCGAGCGCGCGCGACAATATCGGCTTTGGCCGTCCAGGTGCCAGCGAGGCCGAGATCGAGACCGCGGCTAAGGATGCGCTTGCCGACGAATTCATTCTCAAGCTCGAACATGGCTATGACAGCCCGGTCGGCGAACGTGGCGTGACGCTGTCGGGCGGCCAGCGCCAACGGGTCGCCATCGCCCGCGCCATCCTGCGCGATGCGCCGATCCTGCTGCTCGACGAGGCGACCTCCGCCCTCGACGCCGAAAGCGAGACGCTGGTGCAGACGGCGCTCGAGCGGCTGATGCAGGGGCGCACCACCATCGTCATCGCCCACCGGCTGGCGACGGTGCTGAAGGCCGACAGGATCCTGGTCATGGATGGCGGCCGCATCGTCGAGGAAGGCACGCATCAGAGCCTGGTCGCCAAGGGCGGCATCTATGCGCGGCTGGCCAAGCTGCAATTCGAGACCGGCGCCAGCGCCTTCAGGGGCGCGGCTGAATAGCGGGCGCGTTTCGGCCGGCGACTACAGCGTCGCCTCACGCAGTTCCGTATCGTTTGCGCAAATGCTCCGTGAAATACATGGCGTTGAGTTTTTCGCCGGTGGCGCGTTCGAGCAGGTCCGGCGTCGACCAGCGCGACCCCTGCGACCAGATTTTCTCGCGACGCCAGCCGTTGATGGCCGCGAAATTCCCTTTCGCCAGGTCGTCGTCGGCTGAAGGATGTTCGCGCACCAGCGCGGCCCATTGCTGCGCCGCCATCATCGCGCCCAACGTGTAGGAGGGGAAATAGCCGAAGGCGGCACCCGGCCAGTGCACGTCCTGCATCGGCCCATCGGCCGGATTGTCGATGGTGGAGAGGCCGAGATAGTCGCGCATCTTGGCATCCCAGGCTTCGGGCAGATCAGCCACCTCCAGGCGGCCGGAGACAAGCTCCTGCTCCAGTTCGTAACGCAGGATGACATGCAGCGGATAGGTCACTTCGTCTGCGTCGACACGGATCAGGCCACGCTCGACACGATGCACATGTGGCAGGATATCGTCGAGCGACCAGGCTTCGCCGAGATGCTTTTCCACCACCGGCAGCGCCCAGCGCCAGAAGGCGGGATTGCGGCCGATCTGCTTTTCGACGAACAGGCTCTGGCTTTCATGCACGGCCATGCCGCGGGCCTTGCCGAGCGGCCAGTGCGACCATGCCTTGGGCAGGTTCTGTTCATAGAGCGCATGCCCGGTCTCGTGCAGCACGCCCATCAGCGCCGACAGGAAATCCGATGTCTTGTAGCGGGTGGTGATGCGCACGTCGCTGGGCACGCCGCCGCAGAACGGATGGTGCGACACCGACAGCGAGCCGTGGGTCAGGTCGAAGCCGATCGCGACCATCATGGCAAGGCCGAGTTCGCGCTGCCGGTCGATCGCATAGGTGCCCGAAAGCGGCTTCAGCGGATGCTTGCGCAGCCGCGCTTCCTGGATCGCCAGCGCCTCAGGCACGAAGCCTTTGAGGAAGGCCTTCAGGTCGGCGAAGACAGGAGTGATGTCAGCCGTGCGGTTGCCGGGGTCGAATTGCTCCATCAGCGCGTCATAAGGGGCAAGGCCGAGCACGTCGGAGCGCAGGGCCGCCTCTTCGCGCACCAGCGCCACCACGCCCTCGAGCGCCGGCTGGAAGCCAGCCCAGTCGTTCTTGGCGCGCAGGTCGCGCCATAGCTGCTCGCAACGCATGCGCGCCGTCGTCTGGCGTTCGACGAACTCGACCGGCAGGCAGGTCAGGTTGGTGTACTGCCGCCGCAGCTCGGCGAGAGCCGCCCGCTGCTCATCGTCCAATGCCTCGCCTTCAGCGGCGGCGATCCAGTCCGATATTTCCGGTGCGGTCGCCCTGGTGTGATACATGCCGGCAAGGGCCGCCATCGCCTCGGCGCGCTTCTCGCCGCCGCCGACGGCCATGTGGGTCGCTTCATCGGCACCGAGGATGGCCAGCGCATGTTCAAGCGCTTCGAGCTTGTGGCCGAGGTCGTCGAGTTTGTGAAAGGACATGGCGGCTTCCGTGATTGAGGACGGCGCGAAAAGACACCAACGCAAAAGCATTGGCAACCCTCGGATACCATCCGGCGGATGCAGCTTGCGCAGGCGAGGTCGAGCATGAAATGCTGCCGGCGACGCATGAAGGGGAGCAGAATGATCGGCAACATCCTGGTCGGGCTGGTGGCATTGATCCATGCCTACATCGTCTATCTCGAGATGGTGCTTTGGGACACGCCGCGCGGGCACAAGACATTCCGCCTGACGCCGGAATTCGCCAGCGCCTCCAAAGTGCTCGCCGCCAATCAGGGCCTCTACAACGGCTTCCTCGCCGCCGGCCTGATCTGGGGGCTTTACCTCGGCGCCGCCGGTTTCCAGGTCAAGGTCTTCTTCCTGGCTTGCGTGGCCGTTGCCGGTCTCTATGGCGCGGCGACGGTCGGCCGCAAGATCCTGTTCATCCAGACCGTTCCGGCGGTGGTCGCCCTGATCGCGGTCTGGCTCGATTGGTAGATGGGCTGGCGAGGAAAAAGGACGCCCGCGGGATTGGGGTCCCGAAGACGCCAGGTGGTCCCTTCCTCTGGGACGCTTCCAGGCAGATGGCCTCAGCCGTTCGGATAGTTTCCGCCGTCGGAGCCGTCGCCCATCAGGAAACCGGTGCCGGTATCGACCCTCAGTCGCTGGTCGACATTGTCGAGCCGGCGCAGCAGGTCATGGTATTGCGCGGCCGGTATCCTGCCGTGATCCGACGCGGCTATCTTCTCGGCGGCCTGACCGATGCGGGCCGTTCGTATTTCCAGGCGCTCCGCGACGGCCGGGGTGATGTTTTTGGCCTGCCTTGCGTCGGCGATGCCCTGGTGGACACCTTGAACCTGCTGAACGAGCGCCTCGACACGCGGACCCGTCATGTCGGTCGGGTCGGTCGCGTCGAGAGCGCCCTTGTGATGGCCAGCGGCATAGGCGCCGGCAAGCGGGGCGGCGATCAGAATTGCGGCAAGGATTGCAGTCTTGAGAGATGCTGAAGAGCGCATGACGGCGCCTCCTTTTGCTGGGAAGGGAGCGGTCTTGCCGCTCCGCGTTCCGGACGTGGGCCGTCCGGTTCCGTCGCGTCGCGATGGGAGAGGCATCGCCGGCGGTTCTCGGCCCTGTGCGGCAAGCTAGGAGTGCCTCGGCGCGAAGTGTAATTAAAAAAAGATAATCTTTTCAGGCCTTGCCGGCCGATCCCTGCGCCCTAGAGTTGAGCCGACGAACAATTTCGCGTGAGTTCGCGTGATGATGGATCAACGTTCGGTGAGCTTCAGTTCAATGCGGCGGTTCTTGTTGCGCGCTTCGTCGGTGTCGGCGGGATCGAGCGGCTGGAACTCGCCGAAGCCGGCGGCGACCAGCCGGTTGGCTGGCACGCCGTTCTCGATCAGGAACTTGACCACCGAGGTCGAGCGTGCCGTCGACAGTTCCCAATTGTCGCGGTAACGGCCATTGCCGGACAGCGGCTTGTTGTCGGTGTGGCCGTCGACGCGCAGCACCCAGTTGATCTCCGGCGGGATCTCCTTCTGCAATTCGATGATGGCGTCGGCGAGTTTCTTCATCTCGACCTTGCCGGCATCGTTGATCACTTCGGAGCCGGTCGGGAACAGCACTTCCGACTGGAACACGAAGCGGTCGCCGACGATGCGGATGTTCTCGCGATCGGCGAGGATTTCGCGCAGGCGCCCGAAGAAATCGGAGCGGTAGCGGTTCAATTCCTGCACGCGCTGCGCCAGCGCCACGTTCAGGCGACGGCCGAGATCGGCGATCTTGGTGTTGGAATCGCGGTCGCGCGTTTCGGAGACGTTGAGGGCATCCTCGAGCGCGCCGATCTGCTTGCGCAAGGCCGCGATCTGCTGGTTGAGGATCTCGACCTGGCTCAGCGCCTGCTGGCTGATCTGGCGCTGGCTGTCCAGTTCGCCGCCCAGCTCGGCGGCACGCTGGTTGGCGGCGTCGCCGGCGCCGGCACCTTGTGCCAGCAACTGTTCGAGCCGGCTCTTTTCCGCCTGAGCCGCCGACAGCGACGCCTGCAGATTGGCGAGCGAATCCTCCTTGTCCTGCGCCGTCGAGCGCTCCAGCGCCAGAAGCTGGGTCAGTTCGTTGATCTGCGAATTGAGGCGCGACAGCGCCGTGTCCTTGCCGGAGATTTCGCGGCCGAGCAGGAACTGCGCCAGCACGAAGACGGTGAGCAGGAACATGATGGCGAGCAACAGGGTCGACAGCGCGTCGACGAAGCCAGGCCAATAATCGATGCGGCGATCGGTACGCCGGCCCCTGGCAAGCGCCATGCTAGTGCACCCCGGGCTTCTTCAGCGCGTCGGCGATCTTTTCCAGCGTGTTGCGCATCGCCTTCTGCTCGTCGGACTGGGCCTCGACCCAATCGCGCATGATCTGCTGCTCGGAACGCATGTTCTTGACCAGGCCGGAAATGCCGTCGGCGAGATTGGCCATGGCGGTGGCGACGCGCGGGTTGGAGCCGCCGCCATTCTCCTGCATGCTGCGCAGCCGCTCCGACAACAGGCGGATTTCGTCGGAGGGTTCGGTCCTGGCCGCGTCGGAGACGACGATGTCGGACGACAGGTCGGTGACCGAGGACAGCCAGTTTTCGAGTTCGGTGTAGAAGCGCGTCTGGGCGCGGCCGGCCTGCAGGTCGAGGAAGCCGAGCACGAGCGAGCCGGAGAGGCCGAACAGCGAGGACGAGAAGGCGGTGCCCATGCCGGCCAGCGGCGCCGACAGGCCCTGCTTCAGCGAATCGAGCACCGCCGCGGCATCGCCGGTGCCGGGATCGAGAGACTCGATGGTCTCGCGGATCGAGCCGATCGTATTCAACAGGCCCCAGAAAGTGCCGAGCAGGCCGAGAAACACCAGCAGGCCGACCAGGTAGCGCGAGGTGTCGCGGCTTTCGTCAAGGCGCGTGGCGATGGAATCCAGCATTGTGCGCATCGATGAGGTCGAAAAGGCCATCGACGACGAGCGGCCGATCATCGCCTTCATCGGCGCCAGCAGCACCGGTTCCGTGGTCTCCGAGCCGGCGCGGAAGGAGTTGACCCAGCGCACCTCGCGAAACAGCCGGCCGACCTGCGTGAAGGCCAGCAGGATACCGACGACGAGCACGCCGACGATGAGGCCATTGAGGCCGGGATTGGTGACGAAAGCGGTGGTGACCTGGCGGGTCAAGATGGCGGCGATGAAGGCGACGATGGCCAGGAAGATGACCATGGTGAACAGAAAGACCTGCGGACTCGACAATTTGTGTGGATCGTAGACCAGTACGTCGGAGCGCCTGCCCATGCCGAAGGATCTGAGAAAAGCCATCCGTGCCCCGTTTCCGATGCCGCTGCCGCCGATCACGTAGGTGGCGACTCTAAACGGAATTGTGACCAAATTGAATGGTGCTTGGCAATATTGCCACAGGTAGCCTTAGGAGCCGGCGCCTCAAAGGCGGTTGATGACCAGGCAGTCGACCATGGCCGCCAGATGCAGACCGGCGCCGGTGACGACGAAGCCGTGCCACAGGGCGTTGTGGAAGCGCAGCGCCTTCCAGGCGAAGAAAATCACGCCGCAGGAATAGACGACGCCGCCGGCGACGATGAGCATGATCGACGTGGTCGGCAGCGTCTCGACGAGCGGTTTGACAAGGATGACGCCGCTCCAGCCGATGGCAAGGTAGAAGACGATCGCCAGCCTGTCGAAGCGGCCGGGGAAAAACACCTTGATGGCAATGCCCGTTGCCGCCGCGGCCCAGACCAGAACAATCATCCAGCGCGCCAGCGGCGAGTTTCCCAACTGGGCGAGGAAGGGTGTGTAGGTGGCGGCGATCAACAGATAGATCGCGGCATGATCGAAACGCCGCAAGATCCACTTCGCGGGCGAGGTCACCGGCCACAGATTGTAGGTCAACGATACCGACAGGACGGTGAGCAGCGAGACGACATAGAAGACGGCGGCGATGTATTCGCCGGGCCCGACCCGGAAGGCGGCGAGCGCCAGCAGCGCCGAGCCGGCCGTGATCGCCAGCACGATGCCCACCGCATGGACGATCCCGTCGGCGATCATCTCGGCGCGCGAATAATGCCAGCGTCCGATGAACGGAATCTCGATCTGTGGCGGCGTGTTGATCATCTATCGTCCTAGCGTCACCCTTTATCTGGGCAACCGCCGGACAGTATTTCAAGCTTTGTTTGCGGTTTTGCGACTGCGGCCGTTCAGCGCGGCGGGAGCGGCTTTTTCACCGTCTTCAGCAATGCGCGCTGGATGATCTCATTGCCGGCGACGACCGTGCCGGTGTCGAGCATATCCTGTCCGCCATCGATGTCGGAGGCGAAGCCGCCCGCTTCGCGGATCAAGAGCAGGCCGGCGGCGATGTCCCAGGCCGACAGGCCAACTTCCCAGAACCCGTCCATGCGCCCGGCGGCGACATAGGCAAGATCGAGCGAGGCGGAGCCCATGCGGCGGACGCCGGAGACCTCGGCCATGACGTTGCGCAGCTCGACCAGGAAATTGCCGTGGTGGCCGCGGCCGAGATGCGGCACGCCGCAGCCGATCACCGTGTCGACAAGCTTCGTGCGGCCGGCGACGCGCAGGCGGCGATCATTCATGAAGGCGCCGCCGCCGCGCTCGGTGGTGTAGAGCTCGTCCATGGCAGGATTGTAGATGACGCCGGCAACGATCTGGCCCTGGCGCTCGAGCGCGATGGAGACTGCGAAAAGCGGAATGCCGTGGAGGAAATTGGTGGTGCCGTCGAGCGGATCGACGATCCAGCGGTGCTGGCTGTCGTCGCCGGCGACGGCGCCGCGCTCTTCCATCAGAAAGCCGTAGCCCGGGCGTGCCTTCGACAATTCGGCAAAGACGATGTCCTCGGCCTTGCGGTCGGCCTGGCTGACATAGTCGCCGGGCCCCTTCATCGAAACCTGCAGGTTCTGAACCTCGCCGAAGTCGCGCGACAGCGAGCGGCCGGCCTTCATTGCGGCCTGGACCATGACGTTGAGGAGGGCTGAGCGTGCCATAGTGCTTCTTCCTGGTGCGGCGCTTTAAACTCTGTCTCGATGCATGCCGGTGACCCAAATCCGGGGCCACTTCTGGGCGGCACGCATCAGTCGGCGCGGCGCACGTAAGTGATTTCGTTGGTGTCGACGATGATGCGTTCGCCGGCGCCGATGAAGGGCGGCACCAGCACGCGAATGCCGTTTTCCAGCACCGCCGGCTTGTAGGAGGACGCTGCGGTCTGGCCCTTCACCACGGGATCCGCCTCGGTAATGGTCAGCGTCACATAGTCGGGCAGCGAAATGCCGATCGGCCGTTCCTCGTAAAGCTGAACCGTCACCATCATGCCGTCCTGCAGGAACGCGGCGCGGTCGCCGACGAAATCCTTGTTCAGTTCGAGCTGCTCGTAGCTTTGGGTGTCCATGAACACCAGCGCGTCTTCCTGCTCGTAGAGAAAGGAAAAATCCTTCAGGTCGAGCCGGATCTGCTCGACCGTCTCGGCCGAACGGAAGCGCTCGTTGAGCTTGGTGCCGTTGATGAGGTTCTTCAGTTCCACCTGGTTGTATGCGCCGCCCTTGCCGGGCTTGACGGTGTTGGTCCTGACCGCCACCCAGAGGCCGCCATCGTGTTCGATGACATAGCCGGGACGGATTTCGTTGCCATTGATCTTGGCCATGATGATGGGATCCGGGATGCTGCCAACGGCCAGGCCGTCGGTATGGGATGTTCGCCGTGACAAGCGATTTAAGGCTCCAAGACCACAAATCGCCCGGAGAGGCAAGGGAGGGCGGGTCGGCTCCGGCCGGCAAGCCGGCGTCAGGTCTCGACCTCCAGGACATCGCCGACGGTCTTTTCAATGGCCTGCGCGGCCTTTGCCAGGCGGTTGGGGTGCGGAGAGCGCAGGGCCACCACCTGCAATGAAAGATCGAGATCTCCGGTATCGACAAGCGCGAGGTCGTCGGGAAGTCCGCGCGCGGCGAGCCGCGACGGCATGAGGCCGAGGCCGTGTCCCCGACGTACCCATTCCATCTGCATCGCCGGGTCCTGAATTTCCGCCGCTATAACGAGCCGATGCCGTTCGCCGCCCAAAATGGCCAGGAGTCTCTGACGCGCGTCGCAAGGCTCGGGACCAAGTACCCAAGGCCTGGAAGCCCAGGCGGCGTCCGTGAGACGGGGTTTGGTGGTGCCAGCCGGCGCTATGATGGCGAGGCGTTCCGTGCCAAGCGCGTCCGGGCCTTCATGATCGGCGGATCGCAGAACGATCGCCATGTCGAGTTGGCCGCGTTCGAACTGCTCGATCAGCTCCGCGCTCCAGCCGGTCTTGAGCCGCAAGGATATTTTTGGAAACGCCCCAGCCGCGCTGGCTATACCGCCCGCAACGCCCGCGTCGGACAGGCCATGTGCCAGGCCGACACGCAGCACGCCTTGCGGCTCGGTGTCGGCGGCGAAGGCTTTCAGAGCCTCGACCGAAGCCAGTATGTCTTTCGCGCGCTCCAAGACCTCCAGTCCCGCCGTGGTCAGGCGCGGCGGCTTCTGCCGGCGATCGAGAAGCGTTGTCCCGAGCATATCCTCCAGTCGCTGCATCTGACGCGTGACGGCAGGCTGCGTCAGAGGCAGGCGGCGGGCCACGCTCTGGATCGAGCCCTCCTCGGCGAACAGGACGAGCGTGCGTAATTCCTCCAGCATTTCCAACATTGCTCCAAATGCATAATTATCCTGATTATTATGAATTTGAAATCATGACCAAGGCAAGCGATTTTCCTTTCCAGGACCTCCAGACGGAAAGGAAAGACAATGAAGGCCATCGAATTGCAGCACCCGGGCGGCATCGACAACCTCAGACTGGTCGAGCGGCCAATGCCGGAACCGGGGCGCCAGGAGATGATCATCAGGGTCAGGGCAACCGCGCTCAATTACCGCGACGTGGAAATCGCCCGTGGCATTTACCACACTGCCTTTGCGCTGCCGTTGGTGCCGCTTTCGGATGGCGTCGGCGAAGTGGTTGCGGTTGGCGCCGAAGTGACCCGCTTCAAGGTCGGCGATCGTGTCTGCGCCACATTCTGGCAGCGTTGGGTCGGCGGCAGTTTCGCCATGGCTGAGCCCTCCTATCAACGGGGCGGCCCGATCGACGGGTTGCTCAGCGAGTTCGCCAGGCTGGATGAACAGGCGGCCGTCCTTGCGCCGGAGCACCTGAGCGATGTCGAAGCCGCGACGCTGCCTTGCGCCGCCGTGACGGCCTGGCATGCGCTGTTCAGCGAAGGCCGGTTGAAGCCCGGCGAGACGGTGTTGAGCCTGGGCACAGGCAGCGTCTCGCTGTTTGCAGTGCAGTTTGCGGCTGCCGCCGGGGCACACGTCATCGTCACGTCGAGCAGCGACGACAAGCTCACACGCGCAAAGGCGCTTGGCGCCCATGACGGCATCAACTATCGCAGCGACCCGGATTGGGCGTCGGCCGTGCTGGCGCTCACCGGTGGGCGTGGCGCCGATCACATCATCGAAGTCGGCGGCCCGCAAAGCTTCGCCCAGTCGCTGAGGGCTTCGGCGCGCGGTGCCCAGATCAATGTGATCGGCTATCTCGGTGGCAGCGAGGGCGCAATCAATCCGCTCGACATCTTTCGCCGCCAGGTCCGGGCACGCGGAATTCCGGTCGGTTCACGCGAATCCTTCGAGGCGATGAACCGGGCCCTCGCCGTCAACCGGTTGAGGCCGGTGATCGACAAGGTCTTGCCGTGGCGGGAGGCAGCCGGCGCCTTCCGCCATCTCGAACGCGGCTCGCCCTTCGGCAAAGTCGTCCTGGATCACATGCAATGAGCGCGCGCTGTCCTCAGGGCAGGCGGTTCGCCTTCTGCAGGGCCTGCTTGGTCTGGTCATCGCTCAGCCCTTGCAGGAAATCGTCCATCTCCTGATCGATGAGGCCGGCGCGGCGGGCAACGATATACCAGGCGCCGGCGAGTACCAGGTCCGGATCGGTGCCGATGCCTTGCATATAGAGTTTTGCCAGGCGGTTCTGGGCCGCGACATTGCCGCCTTCGGCGGCCTGTTTCGTCCAGCCGAAAGCCGATTTCAGGTCGCGCGCGCCGCCGCGGCCCTCGATCATCCAGGCGGCGAGATCGATCTGCGCGGTGTCGTAGTTCTGACGGGCGGCCTGCGCCAGCAGCCGCCGTGCCTGTGCATCGTCGCGCGGCTTGCCGCCGACGCCGTTGGCATAGATCTGCGACATGGCGTATTGCGCGTCGGCGAGACCGGTCGCGGCAGCGCGCTCATAGTAGGAAACCGCCTTGGCCAGGCCGGCGTCGCCGGGATCCTGCTGGACCAGCATCTGCGCGAAATTGAATTGCGCCAGCTGGTTGCCGGCTTCGGCGGCTGCCTGCATTAGGGCATAGGCTCCCTTCGCGTCCTTCTTGACGTAACGGCCGTCGAGCAGCATCAGCGCATATTGGAACTGCGATTCCGGCACGCCCTGCTCGGCGGCAAGCGCGTACCATTTGGCGGCCTCGGCGGAGTTCAACGGCACACCCAACCCACGCGACAGGATCTCGGCCACCAGCGTCTGCGCCGCCGGGTCGCCGTTCTGGGCACGGACCAGGGCCAGATTATAGGCGGTCTTGTAAAGCCCGCGCTGGAACGCGCCATAGGCGGCGTCCGCCGGCTTGGCGCCGAAGCGGTCGGGATTGACGCTGTCGACCGAGGGCAGCGGTGCGGGCTCCGCCGTGGTGGCGGGCTGCGGCAGCTTGTTTTCGATCGGCTTGTCGGTGTGCATGCCGGTTTCAGGCTTGCGCTGCGGCAAGGGTATAGTTTCGGCGGCGGCGGCCTGGATCATCACCGCCGCAAGCAGGGCCTGAAGGGAAAGCCTTGCCAGGGACACGTCAATCCTCGAAGCGCGGCGCTGTGTCGTCGAGCAGGGCATTGGCCCGGGCGATCGCCACCTTCGGATCGACGCCGTCGGCGAACACGGCGCTCGACAGCGCGACGAATTCGGCGCCGGTGGCGGCCA
Organism: Mesorhizobium sp. M8A.F.Ca.ET.208.01.1.1; assembly: GCF_004791315.1. Taxonomy (NCBI): domain Bacteria; kingdom Pseudomonadati; phylum Pseudomonadota; class Alphaproteobacteria; order Hyphomicrobiales; family Phyllobacteriaceae; genus Mesorhizobium; species Mesorhizobium sp. M8A.F.Ca.ET.208.01.1.1. Next base: position 1,032,779 of record NZ_SRUT01000002.1, on the reverse strand, counting down.
CCGTTTCGACGGAGGCAAGATCGGAACCGGCCTCGACGATGCAAGGAATCTGGATCATCTGCGCCCACCATTGCCCCAATGACAGGTTGCGCGGATGCGGCTCAGGCTTGTTGTCGTAGCCGAAGCGGCCGAAGAAAATGTAATCGGGCCTGGCTTCGCCGAGCTCCAGCGCGTCGTCGCGGGTCTTGGCACCGCCGGTGCCGACCATCATTTTCGCCTGGAAATGCTCGATCGTCTCGGCGAGTTCGGCCTTGGAGACCTCGACATGGATGCCGTCGGCCTGGACCCGGCCGGCGATGCGGGTGTCGCCAGCAATGATGACCGCCACGCCCGCGGCCTGCGCGGCCGGCACGACCTGTTCGGCAAAGGCCTGGAAGGAGGCCTCGTCCATGCCGTTCTCGGGCAGGATCAGCGAGGCGATGTCGCCGCCGTCGAACGCTGCCGCGATGCGGGCGGCCGGCACGCCGGGTGGCGCGATCAGTACGATGCGGCAGCGGTTGGGAGGCGTGGCGTCATTCATGGTTCTTCGATCCCGGGTTTCGCCTATGCCGGGCGAAGATGGTTGGATTGCGGCATAGAGCAAACTGCCCGCTTTGAACAGGCGGACAGCCAGGATCGGATTTTTTGACCGCCGGGTAGCCGGCGTGCCGCCTTACTTGGTCGGCTGCGGGCTCGCGGCGGACGGTCTCGATTTCCACAATGTCCAGCCGAGGTTCATGCCGGCGGCTGCGATCAGGATGGCGGCGGCGCCGACGACCTGGCTAAGATGCAGCCGATGGCCGAAAGCGATGACATCGACCAGGATGGCAACGACCGGATAGATGAAGGACAGCGACCCCTGCAGATGCGTCGGCAGCTTCTGGATGGCGCCGTACATCAGGATGTACATCACGCCGGTGTGGACGATGCCGAGCGTTGCCAGCATGGCCCAGCTCCATGGGTCGGCGGGAAGATGCGAGAGATTGGCGAAGGGCGCCAGCATGACGACGCCGACGCAGACCTGGATGAGCGCGATCAGATGCGGCGGCGTGCCCTTGAGTTTCTTGGTGACGATGGCCGCGACAGCCCAGAAAAAGGCGGCGGCCAGGGCCATCAGGATGCCGGCGAAATAGTTCGTGCCGACATCGCCGGCGTCTGGGGCGGCTCCGACGATCAGCACCATGCCGGCGAAGGCGATTGCCAGCCAGGTCAGCTTGGTCAATGTCAGCCGCTCGGCGAACAACAGCGCGCCGAAGCCGACCAGCATGAAGGGTTGCGTGTTGTAGACCGCGGTGGCGATCGAGATGGAGGCGCGTGAGAATGCGCTAAACAGGAGCAGCCAGTTGATGACGATCGCCGCGCCCCCAAGTGCTGCGAGGCCGACGATGCGCAACGACAGCCTGTTGCGCAACAATCCAAGCGAAGCGCAGATGATGAGCAGCGTCAGCGCGCCGAACGCGCAGCGCCAGAACACTACATCCATGATCGGCTGGCCGGACATGATGACGAACCATCCGATCGTTCCCAGGATCGCCATTGCGGCCGACATTTCGACCGTGCCACGTACCGTATCGTTCATGATAAGCCTCTGAACCCGTTGAGCCAGCATAATCTCATGTGATGTCGAGGCTTTCCATCTCCTCAGGAAGGCTATATGAGGAGGTGGCCTAATTATATTAGGCAGCCGCTCGAATCTGCGAGAAAAAGAAATGCTGGACGATCTCGACCGAAATCTCCTCGAAATCCTGGTCAGGGATGCGCGGACCTCGCTGAAGGATCTGGCGGCCCAGGTCGGGCTGTCGTCGCCGAGCGTTTCGGAGCGCTTGCGGCGGCTCGAGGAGCGCGGCGTCATCCGGGCGTTCACCGTCGAGATCGATCCGCTGGCGCTCGGCTATACGCTGCAGGCGATCGTGCGGATCAAACCTTTGCCGGGCAAGCTGCACATCGTCCAGAAACTGATCGAGGAGATTGAAGAGTTTGGCGAATGCGACAAGGTGACGGGAGATGACTGTTTCGTCGCCCGGCTGTTCGTGCGCTCGATCGGCGACCTCGACGGCATTCTCGACCGGATCGCCGACAAGGCCGAGACCAGCACCGCCATCATCAAGGCACAGCCGATCCGGCGGCGGCCGCCGCCACTGGGGTTGCCGTCGGGCTCATAGGCTTGACACCCCGAGGCCATGGTGGAAAGGCGCGGCCAGTCCACCAAATGTCAGCCTTCCGCCAGATGGCTGTCTGAAGAGCGAGAAAAACATGGCGCAGAACATTTACGATCAACCGGAATTCTTCGCGGGTTACAGCCAGCTTGGCCGCTCGGTCGAAGGCCTGGACGGTGCCGCCGAGTGGCCGGCGCTGCGCGCGATGCTGCCTGATGTCACAGGCCTGAGGATCGTCGACCTCGGCTGCGGCTTTGGCTGGTTTTGCCGCTGGGCGCACGGGCAAGGGGCGCGCGATGTCCTTGGGCTGGACCTGTCGGAGAAGATGCTTGCCCGGGCCAGAGCTGCCGGCCCGGACACGGGCATCACCTATGAAAGAGCCGACCTCGACCAGCTCAGCCTGCCGCGGGCCAGCTTCGACCTCGCCTACAGTTCGCTCGCCTTGCACTATGTCGCGGATGTCGAGCGCCTGTTCGGAACCGTGCATCAGGCCCTGTCGCCAGGCGGCCATTTTGTCTTCTCGACGGAGCATCCGATCTACATGGCGCCGACCAATCCCGGCTGGTCGATCGATGGCGAGGGGAAAAAGACCTGGCCTGTCGACCGGTATCTGGTGGAAGGGCCGCGCAAGACCGACTGGTTGGCCAAGGGCGTGGTAAAACATCACCGCACCATCGGCACCACGCTCAACACGCTGATCGGGACGGGTTTCACGATCGAGCATGTCGAGGAATTCCGTCCGACGGACGCGCAGATCGCGGCCATGCCGGGTCTTGCGGAAGAGCTCGAGCGGCCGATGTTCCTGCTGGTTTCGGCGCGCCGATAGCTATTCGAAGCCCGTCGGCCAGGCGCGTCGCGGCCAGCCCATATTTGCGGTCGCCGGGCACGCGATTCTGGGCTATTCAGGCGTTGATCCGCTTTCCCTCCAGACCAGTCCCTCCCCATGTCAGGCCTGCTTCTCGATCCGTGGTTCTACGCGGCCGCCGTCCCGGCGGTCATTCTGGTCGGCCTGTCGAAGGGCGGCTTTGGCGGCGCCGTCGGCTTCGTCGGCGTGCCGCTGATGGCGCTGACCATGCCGCCGGTGCAGGCGGCCGCCATCCTGCTGCCGATCCTGTGCCTGATGGACATCGTCTCGGTGTGGACGTGGTGGGGCGTATACGATCGCAAGATGCTGGTCGACATGATGCCGGGCGCCGTCATCGGCATCGGGCTTGGCTGGCTGACGGCGGCACTCGTCACCGAGGAAGCGGTGCGGCTGATCGTCGGCGCCGTCGCCATCATCTTCGTGCTGCGCTGGCTTTACCTGCAGTTTCGTCACGGCTCCGACCATGCCGCCGCGCCCAATCGCGTGGCGGCGGCCATATGGGGCACGGTCGCCGGGTTCACCAGCTTCGTCGCCCATGTCGGCGGCCCGCCCTTCCAGGTCTATGCCTTGCCGATCCGGCTCGACCCCAAGGTGCTGTCGGGCACGGCGGCGATCTTCTTTGCCGCCACCAACGCGCTGAAGCTCATTCCCTATTTCGCGCTCGGCCAGTTCGATACCGCCAACCTGACGGCATCGGCGGTGCTGATGCCGCTGGCGCCGCTGTCGACCATCGCCGGCGCATGGCTGGTGCGGCGCATGCGGCCGGAGATTTTTTATCCCTTCACCTATGCGACCGTGGCGGTCGTGGCCGTGAAGCTTCTGTGGGACGGGATCGCCGGCATCATGTAGCACTCCAGCCCGCGTCAGGCGGCGCTGGGCACCATGCGTCTTGGCCGGCTGAGCGCCATGGCGGCACCGGCGGCAAGAACCACCACCATGCCCGCGAGAATGACGACGTCGTGCAGGGTCGGCTTCAGCACCATGTCGGTGATGATGACGAGCATGACCGCATAGTCGAAGCGCGCCGCCCGCAGGATGCGCTGGCCATAGGCCAGGGCCGCGGGCGTCACGCCGTCCCTGGCGATCATCGCGCCCATGCGGTCGGCAGTCGGCTTGAAAACGAACATTCCGATGCAGAAGGTCGTGGCGTAGCCGGCAAGGCCGATCAGGACCCAGAGCTCGGAGAAGCCGACCCAGAACGAGCACATGATCAATCCGAAGGCCAATGTCAGCATCGACATCGGCGCGAAGAAGCGGTTGCCCAGCTCGCCGGTGGCGCGCATCGCCTGCAGCGTTCCCTGGATGTTGCCGGCTCGATCCGCCAGCGTCGCCAGCACCATCAGCGTGAAGCCGCCGCCGACCCAAAGCGTTGCCGAAAGGATGTGCAGCAATTTGACGATGGAATACCAATCCATGGCTTTCTCCCCGATGCCCAATGGTTGCTGGCGAGGGCGGGCCATTGCCCGTCCGCTTCGCCGCCGCCGCGTTTAGCGCCGCGGTTGTTTCGGGACGATGTCGTGGAAAAACCGGCTGTGTTTCAGGCCGCCGGCTAACGAAAGGCGTCGCTAATATGATGAAGGCGCCGCCCGGCTTTCTGCTATTGTCGGCATTGTCGGGGGGCGTGACATCGTCCGGAAACAATGCCGATGCTAGTGCCGACGGCGGAGGTCCGGCGGCGGCAGCGCTTGCCTGACGATCAACTCATTCCCAACTTGGGAAAAGGCAATTCGGGGGACTAATATATGCAAGGGGTAGCACGGAATTTCTTCACGCTGGCGATCATCTACGCGCTGTGCGGCATGGCACTCGGCATTCACATGGCGATCAGCGAAGACCATGGTCAGATGCCGACCCACGCCCACACGATGGTGGCTGGCTGGCTTATGTCGGCGGTCTTCGCGTTCTTTTACCACCTGTTTCCGGCTGCCGGGCAAAAGACGCTGGCCCTCGTCCATTTCTGGCTGACGGCGATCAGCGGCATCGGGCTCATGATCGGCCTTTATATACTGCTTGCCGGAAATCCGGGGATCGAGCCGTTGCTGGGGATATCTTCGATCGGCTTCTACGCAGGCATGCTGCTGTTCGCCTTCATCGCCTTGCCGGTGGTGTGGAAAAAGGCCTGAGTGAGGTCGAAACCTTGCCTGCGCGGCTGTGCTGTTACGGCACAGGAGTAGTGTGTAGGGTCAAAAAATATCAGGGATGTTAAGGGTCCATTAAGCTTTACAGGCGTTTACTATGTGCATCCAGTGATCTGGATTCTTACCGAGTGGTTGGAGCCACTTTGTTTGACGCCTCCCTGTTAAACTCCTGAGAGCCGCCTTATCCGCGGCTCTTTTTTTGTCCGCATTCCGGTGGCTTCCCGCGACGCCGGTCGCTGTTAACCTTCTGTTAAACATGTGCTTGCCTTCACCCCGGACGAAGCGCATTTTCAAGCTTCAGTTTTATAGGGTCACGGGTGTATCGGCAGAGAGCCGAATCGGCCGGTTGCAAGTGCAGGGGCGTTATCAATGAACGAGCCGTCGAAAGGCGTTGTGAAAACCGTCAAGCTGGCGGAACGCCGGGTGTTTTCGCACTCCTTCAAACCGCTTTACCAGGAAGGCATGGGCCTGGTCGAACAGGCGGCGGAGTATCTCGACGGCAAGGGCCGGGCCGAGGCCAAGAAACTGTCGCGGCTGGCAGCCACGCTCTACGCGGCCGAGTCGATGCGGCTGACCACCAGGCTGATGCAGGTTGCCTCGTGGCTGCTTTTGCAGCGCGCGGCGAATTCCGGCGAGATGACCCGCGACCAGGTCGCTTCGGAAAAGTCCAAGGTGCGCCTCGACACCGCTTCCGCCCATGACGAGGCGGCCGGCTGGGCCGAACTGCCGAGCGATTTCCTCGACCTCGTCAACCGGTCGCTGCGCCTTCAGGCATTGGTGCGCCGCATGGACGAAGAGATCTACGGCGCCGGCGCGATGGTCGACACGCAGCCCGTGGCTCGCCGGCCCAATCCGGTCTCCGACCAGATCAGCCTGCTCAACACCGCCTTCGCCCGCAACTGAGAAACTTCGAAGCCTTCCCCAGTTGGCGGGGTGGGCGTTTCCGGTTTGTTCACTTTTCGCTGGCATCGCTGTCCGCCGGAGGTACACTCACGGCATGGGGGACGCGATTCGCATCATCGGTATCGATCCGGGGCTCAGGCGCACCGGCTGGGGCATCATCGAGAGCCTCGGCAATTCGTTGCGCTTCGTCGCTTCGGGCACCGTACGCTCCGAGGACAAGGCGGCGCTGGCGACGCGGCTCTGCCAACTGCATGACGGGCTCGCCGAAATCCTGCATCAGGCCATGCCGCATGAGGCCGCGGTCGAACAGACCTTCGTCAACAAGGACGCCGTTGCGACGCTGAAGCTCGGGCAGGCACGCGGCATCGCCATGCTGGTGCCGGCGCGCGCCGGCCTCGTTGTCGCCGAATATGCGCCAAACGCGGTGAAGAAGGCGGTGATCGGCGTCGGCCACGGCGACAAGAAGCAGATCCACATGATGGTGAAGGTGTTATTGCCGAAGGCGGTCTTCGACACCGAACACGCCGCTGACGCGCTGGCCATTGCGATTTGCCACGCGCATCACCGGCAAAGTGCCGCCTATAGGCTGGCGCTCGCCGGTTAGTGATGTTCTTGACTTGTTCACGGCTATGGGGTAGGTAATACCTTTGAGGTATTACCATGCGCGTCACCGTCAAGGGGCAGGTCACGATCCCCAAACCTATAAGGGACCATCTGGGCATAGGCCCAGGCTCCGAGGTGGAGTTCGTGGCCACCAATGGGGACGTTCGGCTGGTTGCCGTCGACGGGGACCTCTCCGAGGAGGAGAAATTGCGCAGGTTCAGCGATGTTCTCGACCAAATGGAGGGGACATTGGATCTGGGAGGCATGACCAGCGACCAGTACATGGAGTGGTTGAGAGGCCCACGTGAAGATCTCGACGTTGATTGACACGAATGTCCTGATCGATGTTTGGGGGCCAACTGGGCCTCTGAAAAAATGGTCAGCGTCTAAAATCACCTTGTGCCGAGGCGACGGCGCATTGGTCGTCAATGCCATCGTCTGGTCCGAGTTGGCGCCGCTGATCGCGACGGAGACGGCGCTTCGAAAAGCAGTCGACATGCTCGAGATGGATCGCGAACTTGTACCTTGGGACGCGGCATTCCTTGCGGGCGTCACGCATTCCCGCTATCGCCGGGCCGGCGGTGTTCGGGAGCGCACTCTGCCTGATTTCTTTATTGGCGCTCATGCGACCGTTGCCGGACATCGTCTTTTGACCCGAGACGCAGCACGGTATCGCAGTTACTTCCCCGATCTCGACATCATCTCTCCGGAAACGCACCCATGAGGGCCTATCTTCCATGAAAGATCTGGCATGATCGGCAAGCTCAAGGGCACTCTCGATGAGATCGACGAAGACCATTGTCTCGTCGATATCCATGGCGTCGGCTATGTCGCTTACTGCTCGACCCGCACGCTTGCCGCGCTGCCTTCGCCCGGCGAAGCGGTGGTGCTGTTCATCGAGACCTATGTGCGCGAGGACATGATCCGGCTCTATGGTTTCCAGTCGCAGCTCGAGCGCGAATGGTTTCGGCTGCTGATGAACAATGTGCCGGGTGTCGGCGCCAAGGTGGCGCTGGCCATACTGTCGACGCTGGCGCCGGCCGACCTCGCCAATGCGATCGCGCTGCGCGACATCGCCATGGTTTCCCGCGCGCCCGGCGTCGGCAAGAAGGTGGCCGAGCGCATCGTCACCGAATTGAAGGCCAAGGCACCGGCCTATGCCGGCGCTGCCTCCGGTACGATCGGGCTGAAGCAGGAACTCGGCGAAGGCGTGGCGCCTGCGCCGATCACCGACGCCGTCTCGGCGCTGGTCAATCTCGGCTATTCCCGCGACACCGCCGCCAATGCGGTATCGGCGGCGCTGAAGACGGCAGGAGAGGGAGCCGATGCCTCCAAGCTGATCCGTTTCGGGCTGAAGGAACTGGCGCGGTGAGCCTTCGCTTGTCCGGGGCGCTACCCTGTGCGAGGAAGGCCCCATGAGCCTTTCCCCCCGTCTCATTGCTCCGGAAAAACGCGGCGAGGATGCCGAGCAGACCTTGCGGCCGCAGACGCTCGACGATTTCGTCGGCCAGGCGGCGGTTCGGGCAAACCTCAAAGTCTTCATCGAGGCCGCCAAGGGCCGCAAGGAGGCGCTCGACCACGTGCTGTTCGTCGGACCGCCGGGGCTGGGCAAGACGACGCTGGCGCAGATCATGGCGCGCGAACTCGGCGTCAATTTCCGCTCGACCTCCGGGCCGGTCATCGCCAAGGCCGGCGATCTCGCGGCACTGCTGACCAATCTCGAAGAAGGCGATGTGCTGTTCATCGACGAGATCCACAGGCTCAACCCGGCGGTGGAGGAAATCCTCTATCCGGCGATGGAGGATTTCCAGCTCGACCTGATCATCGGCGAGGGACCGGCGGCGCGTTCGGTCAAGATCGACCTTGCCCGTTTCACGCTGGTGGCAGCCACCACGCGGCTCGGCCTGCTCACCAATCCGCTGCGCGACCGGTTCGGCATCCCGGTGCGGCTCAATTTCTACACGGTCGAGGAGTTGGAGCAGATCGTGCGGCGCGGCGCCCGCATCCTGCAGATGCCGCTCGGCGACGACGGTGCACTCGAGATCGCCCGGCGCGCGCGCGGCACGCCGCGCATTGCCGGGCGGCTGTTGCGGCGCGTGCGCGATTTCGCCTCGGTCGCCGGCGACGGCCATGTCGACCGCCTGATCGCCGACGAGGCCTTGACCCGGCTCGAAGTCGATGCGCTCGGCCTCGACGCGCTCGACCGCCGCTATCTCAGCATGATCGCCCGCAATTTCGGCGGCGGGCCGGTGGGAATCGAGACGATCGCGGCGGGCTTGTCCGAGCCGCGCGACGCCATCGAGGACATTATCGAGCCCTATCTGATCCAGCAGGGCTTCATCCAGCGCACGCCGCGTGGCCGCGTGCTGACCGCCAATGCCTGGCGCCATCTCGGCCTTGATGCGCCGAAGGACCTGGCGCAGCAGCAGATCAGCCTGTTCCAGGAAGAATAGCGGGGCAATCGATCAGTCACGGGTTCCCGGACCAGCGATCAAGCATCAGTGAACGGGCCTGCGCAAATTCTCCTCATCTTTGCCGGCTTACCGGCGTATTCCTGGATTGTATCGGGTTCGCTGCCTCCATGCATGTCGTCCGCCCAAATCAGGATCGACACGCACCAGCGCATGCCGAAATGAGGTGCCGGAGCCACTCAATGATAACCAGACGCGGGTTCATGCGCTTTATCGGCGGGTCGCTGCTGTCGGTCGCCTCGTTCAGCGCCTACGCCGTCGGCATCGAGCCGATGCTGCTGACGCATGTGAAGCGCTATGCGCTGACGCCACCGCATTGGCCTGATGGATTGAAGCTGCGCGTCGTCGCCCTTGCCGACATCCACGCCTGCCGGCCTTGGATGACGCCGGAGCGGATTGCCTCGCTTGCCGAAGAGGCGAATGCGTTGCAGCCGGACCTGATCGTTCTGCTCGGTGACTACATCGCCGGCATGCGCCTGGCGTCACGTAGGGTCACGCCGCCGGAATGGGCTGGCGCCCTGTCGGGCCTCAAGGCACCGCTCGGCGTGCTGTCGATCCTCGGCAATCACGACTGGTGGGCCGATGGCTTCGCGCAGCGTGCCGGAGTTGGTCCGACGATCGCGCGCAAGGCATTGGAGAAGGTCGGCATCCCGGTTCTGGAGAACGACGCCGTGCGTCTGGAAAAGGACGGACATGGCGTATGGATCGCCGGCCTCGCCGATCAGTTGGCGCTATTGCGGAAAAAGAACACCGAGCGTCCCAGGGGATTGGACGATCTCGACGGCACGCTGGCCAAAATCAGCGACGCCGCGCCTGTCATCCTGCTGGCGCACGAACCGGACATTTTTCCAAAAGTGCCGTCGCGTGTGTCGCTGACGCTAGCGGGACACACCCATGGCGGCCAGGTGCGGCTGTTCGGCTATTCGCCTATCGTGCCGTCGCAGTTCGGCAATCGCTACGCCTATGGCCATGTCATCGAGAACGACCGCAACCTGATCGTCTCGGGCGGGCTCGGCTTCAGCAATTTGCCCATCCGTTTCGGCATGCGTCCGGAAATCCTGCAGATCGACCTCGGCTGACCGGGACTTCAGGGGAGGCTTCGGATTGCGTCCATCACGTCTGGCTCGGCCTTGTCGCCATTGAACGCATCGACGACGCCGAAAGCGCCGCCATAGCTCCACAGCGACCATGAGAAGCCGTGCGCTTCGGCTCGCGCGATCATATCCTTGACATAGGCGGCCCGATACTCCGCCGGCATCACATAGGCATTGCCATATTCCTGGCGGATCATGCCGAACTCGCCCAGGGTGATGTCTTGCGGCTTGATGCCGTTGGCCTTCGCCCACGTCTCGACGGTCTTGAACGGCGCATCCATCAGGCCAAGCAGCTTGTCGGGGCTGTCCATGCTGGCGACCTGCTCGTCGAGATAGGCAAGCAGGCCGCTCTGCCGTGTCCACGGCGCCTCGGCCTTAATCCGGGCGCGGATGGTGTCGAGCGTGACGTCGAGCTGCGCCTTGGGAACCGCGGTCAACGGATAGGGCAGGCCGGTCACGTAGGGGATAAAGTCGCCGGCCCAGGTCGCGCCCTGATGGGTGAGCAGGAATGGATCGTAGGAGTGGAAGGTCCAGATGATGTTGTCGTCGGGGATGGTCCTCGGGTCGATCCTCCCCAGCGACGAGGCGGCGGAATAGCAGGCTCCGGTCAGGACCAGCGTCAGCTTCGTCGCCGAGGCGCGCGCCGCGGCGAACAGTTCGCGCTGGCGGCCGGGCCACAGGCTGGTGCCGTCGCTGTCGCAATCGACGATCGGCTCGTTCATCGGTTCGAAAGCGACCTTTTCGGGCTCTTCGTCCGCCAGCGTGCGCGCCATGCCGCGAACCATCTCGACGTAGCGGTCGAAGGTCGCGGGATCGTCCATCACCTCACCCATGCCGATCTTGCGGCTGCCGCCGGCCGGGATCAGGTGCATGTCGACGATGACCTTCAGCCCGGCTCGGTTGATCATGCGCGCCGAGTCCAGCACGCTGGCATAGAGTTGGTCACGCAGGTCCGTTGTATTGTCCGAGAGGAAAGGCGACGGATCGACCGGCATGCGCAGGAAATCGAAGCCGGCATCCTTCAACGCCTTGAGGTCGTCTTCCCCAAGGAATTTTCGCCATTCCGGGTAGGGCAGGATGGCCTTGGCATCACCCCACCGATCCTCGCCGGGCCAGGTGACCCACTGGTCGAGATTGAGACCGCGCTTCATCGAGAAGGTGGCCGCTTCAGCCGAAAGTGTAGAAGCCGCCAGCGCTAGCACGACTGCCATCAAGGTCTTGATCATCGTCGTCAACAGTGCCATCGGGTTCATGCGCCAAAAATACCTGCCGCGTCGGCATCCAAAAGGGAAGCGCAATGGGCGATCATGGTGAATCCGCGGCATTGCTGGCTGGGCTTTCCGGCGCGCTGACCGAGTTCGGCCACCGGTTGATGGCGCGGGTCTATTACGCCGACACCGATTTTTCGGGCGTCGTCTACCACGCGCGCTATCTCGAATTCCTCGAGCGCGGCCGCTCCGACTATCTCCGGCTCACCGGCGTGCACCACACCGAACTCGCCGAAGGCAAGCATGGCGAGAAGATCGCATGGGTGGTACGCCGCATGGAGATCGACTTCCGCATTCCCGCTCGCATCGACGACATCCTGACCGTAGACACCCGCACCGATGCCATTTCCGGTGCGCGAATCTTCATGGCACAGCAGCTCAAGCGGGGCGACGAGGTGCTGGTCGAGGCCAAGGTCGAGGCGGCGATCATCGGCGAGAACGGCCGGCCGAGGCGCTTTCCCAGGGAATGGGTGGCGGCGTTCATGCCACGGGTCGGCTGATATTCAGGTGATGCCGGCCTGCGATACCCAGGCGCGGCAATGCGCCGCGCCTTATACACTAACCCATCCTTAACCATAACGGTTCATGAAGAGACTGGTGAAGATTGGCGTTATCCAGCGCCTTCCTTTCACCAATATTTGCCCCGAAAAGGCCGCTAACGGCACGGTTTGGGGTGTCCGGTAGCTTCGTGCGAACCGACCACAAGGGATGCCATGGGCCAGCCGCCAGCTTCGCCCGGAAAATCTTAAGGACGTAACGATGGAAAATATCGCACTCGCCGAACCGGGCGCGCAATTGTCGATTTGGGCCTTGTTCATGCAGGCCAGCTGGGTGGTCAAGCTGGTCATGATCGGGCTGCTCTGCGCTTCGGTGTGGACCTGGGCGATCATCGTCGACAAGCTGGTCGCCTATGGCCGCATGCGGCTGGCGCTGAACCGCTTCGAGCAGGTTTTCTGGTCCGGGCAGTCGCTGGAGGAGCTCTACCGCACGCTCGCCGACCGCAAGACGACAGGCATGGGCGCCATTTTCGTCGCCGCCATGCGCGAATGGAAGAAGAGTTTCGAAAAAGGCGCCAAGTCGCCGCTCGGCCTGCAGACCCGCATCGACAAGGCCATGGACCTGGCGCTGACCCGCGAGATGGAGAAGCTGGAGGGGCGCCTCGGCTTCCTCGCCACCACCGGATCCGCGGCACCTTTCATCGGCCTGTTCGGCACCGTCATCGGCATCATGACCTCGTTCCAGGCCATCGCCGGCTCCAAGAACACCAGCCTCGCGGTGGTCGCGCCCGGCATCGCCGAGGCGCTGCTGGCGACAGCCATCGGCCTGCTCGCCGCGATTCCGGCGGTCATCGCCTATAACAAGCTGTCATCGGATGCGAGCAAGATCGCCGTGCGCATGGAGGGGTTCTCGGATGAGTTCTCCGCCATACTCTCGCGCCAAATCGATGAAAAAGTCGCGCCTAAGGCCTGAGGAGTAACGAGATGGGTATGTCCGTAGGCATGGGAGGGCGCGGCGGGCGCGGCCACCGGCGGCGCGGCCGTCACCATGCGCTGATGTCGGAGATCAACGTCACGCCGATGGTCGACGTGATGCTGGTGCTCTTGATCATCTTCATGGTCGCGGCACCGATGCTGACGGTCGGCGTGCCGATCGACCTGCCGGACACCCAGGCCAAGGCGATGAATGCCGACACCCAGCCGATCACCGTCTCGATCGATGCGACCGGCAAGATTTTCCTGCAGGAAACCGAGATTCCGATCGAGGAGCTGGTGGCCAAACTGCAGGCTATCTCGAAGACCGGTTATGAAGAGCGCATCTTCATCCGTGGCGACAAGTCGACCGACTATGGCACGGCCATGAAGGTCATGGCTCGCATCTCGGCCGCTGGCTACAAGAACATCGGCCTGGTTTCACTGCAGGAACAGGATCAATAGACTCACGATGAGGACCGGCCTCACCACATCGGTGATCTTGCATACGGCGGTGCTGGCCTTCGGCCTGTTCACCCTGTCGGCGCCGGCCGCGCTTCCGTCCGCCGACGTGGAGTCGGTCGCGGTCGACATCGTGCCGATGGAAGCCATCGCGCAGACGCTGCAGGGCGACAAGAAGGCCGTGATGCATGAAAAGCCGGCGCCGCTGCCGACGCAGCGTCCCGATATCGTACCCAACGCGCAGAAGGTCGGCGAAAACAGCGTCGACACCGACAAGCCGATAACGCCGGAAGCCAAACCAAAACCCGTCGACACGACCTCGGCGCCGCCACCCGCGCCGACCCCGAAGGAAATCCCGAAGACCGAGGACGTTCCGAAGCCGCAGGAAAAGCCCAAGCCCACTCCGGCGACGGAAGTGGCGCCAGCGCCGACGCCCAAGGAAGAGGTGAAGCCCGAGCCGGTCAAGCAGACCGAGCCCAAGCCGACGCCGGCCAAGCCGGCGCCGACCCCGCCGCCGCAGGACAAGACAGCCGCTATCGATCCGACGCCCGAGGTCAAGCCCGACGCCGTCGCCGAGGCCATAGCGAAGGACCCGCCAACCGAAGAGACGAAATTGCCGAATTCGGCGCCCGCGCCGGAAGCGCGGCCAAAGCCGCAGCCGGCACAGGCCGAAAGCGCCAAGGCGCCGGAACGCAAGGATGCCGACAAGCCGGTCAAGGAAGCCTCGTCCAAGCCGAAGTCCGACGACAAGCAGTTCAACGCCAATGAGATTTCGGCCTTGCTCGACAAGCAGAAGCCGTCCGGCGGTGGCGCCAAGCGCTCGACCCAGCAGGCGTCGCTCGGTGGTGACAAGGATCAGGGCCAGAAGCTGTCGAAGTCGGAGCAGGGCGCCCTGGAAAGCCAGTTGGGCGGTTGCTGGACATTGCCGGCCGGGCTTGAAGGTTCGGAGAATTTCGTCGTCGTGGTCCGCTTCAACCTGGACAATTCGGGCAAGCTCGACGGCCGCCCGTCCGTCGAAAAGTCGAGCGGCAACCGGCAATTTGACGAAAGCGCGGTGCGCGCGGTTCAGAAATGCGACGTGGCCGGCCTGCAGGTTCCCGCCGGCAAACAGGACATCTGGAACGACATCCGGGTCACCTTCGATCCAAGGGAAATGCTTGGCCTCTAGGCCGGGCGTCCACCCAATCAAAGAAGAGAAGCGAGAAGATATGCGATCTTTCCTCAAGCCGCTCCTGACGATTGCAGCGATGGCGCTGGGCATGACGGCCGTCGTTCCGATGCCTGCGTGGGCGCTGGTCGAACTCAACGTCAACAAGGGCAATGTCGAGCCGCTGCCGATCGCCATCACGGATTTCCAGGGTGGCGATGCGCTTGGCGCTCAGATCTCACAGATCGTCACCGCCGATTTGAAGCGCTCCGGCCTGTTCGCGCCGATCGACAAGAGCGCCTTCATCGAGAAGATCGCCAATCCGGACGCAACCCCCCGCTTCGACGACTGGAAGGTGATCAACGCGCAAGCGCTGGTCACCGGAAGCGTCAGCAAGGAAGCAGACGGCCGCATCCGCGCCCAGTACCGGCTGTGGGATACATTCGCGGGCCAGCAGATGGCCGGCGAGCAGTTCTTCGCCAACGACGCCAATCAGCGCCGCGTCGCTCATATCATCGCCGATGCCATCTATGAGCGGCTGACCGGCGAGAAGGGCTATTTCGACACGCGCGTCGTCTTCATTGACGAGTCCGGCGCCAAGAACGCGCGCAAGAAGCGTCTCGCCATCATGGACCAGGACGGCGCCAACATCCGCTACCTCTCGGATGGGCGGTCGATCGTGCTGACGCCGCGCTTCTCGCCGAACCGGCAGGAAATCACCTACATGTCCTATGAGAGCGGCCAGCCGCGGGTCTATCTCTTGCAGATCGAGACCGGGCAGCGCGAACTGGTCGGCAATTTTCCCGGCATGACGTTCGCGCCGCGCTTCTCGCCCGACGGCCAGAAGGTGATCATGAGCCTGCTGCGCGACGACGGCAATTCCAACATCTTCGCGATGGACCTGCGCAGCCGTTCGACCACGCGTCTGACCAACTCGACCGCCATCGACACCTCGCCCTCCTATTCGCCCGACGGCAGCAAGGTGGTGTTCACTTCCGACCGTGGCGGCCGCGCGCAGATCTACGTCATGGGCGCCGACGGCTCGGGCCAGACCCGCATCTCCTTCGGCGACGGCGTCTATTCGACGCCGGTGTGGTCGCCGCGCGGCGACCTCATCGCCTTCACCAAGCAGAGCGGCGGCGAATTTCAGATCGGCGTCATGAAGACCGACGGCTCTGGCGAGCGCATCCTGTCGTCCGGCTTCCAGCAGGAAGGCCCGACCTGGGCGCCGAACGGCCGCGTGCTGATGTTCTTCCGCGACTCCAATGGCGGCCCGAAGCTGGTTTCCGTCGATCTCACCGGCCGCAACGAGCAGCCGATCCCGACCGCGAATTTTGCTTCTGATCCGGCCTGGTCACCGCTGCTGGAATAATACGGGAATTGGCGAATTGAAGAATTGAAGAGATGGAGAAAGCAGAAGGCTACGTAAAGCGAGCAAAGGATCTGGAGGTCTACAAGCGCGCTTACATGGTCTCTCTTACGGTTCACAAGGCCACGCTCGCTTTCCCCAAAATAGAGCAATACGCGCTGGCCGATCAGCTGCGGCGTTCCAGCAAAGGGATTTGCGCCAATCTGGCCGAGGGGTTTGCCAAACAGACCCACTCCAAAGCCGAATTCGCCCGGTTCGTTTCGATGGCCATGGGATCGTGCAGTGAAGTCGAGACGTGGATTTCATACGCATTCGACCTCGAATACATCTCACAGGCGCAACGGGACGAGTGGCTACAATCGTATGCCCATGTGTACGGAATGCTGGTGAACCTCAGAGAGAAGTTAAGGTGAACATCCTTCTTCAATTCTCCAGTTCTCCAACTCTTCAATTCCCCTTACATTCCCCCTTTTCCACGCCTTCGTCGCGTTTTGGCCGCATTTCCGCCTAGGGTCCGCGCCAACTGTGGCTTACGACAAACGGCTGCGGACGGGCGGCCTAAACCAAATTTTAACCGTGTTTCTTGAATGCCGGTTAACCCAAACGTGGTTACTGGGTGATCAACGAAATCACTCGAATACGAAGGAGAGGCGGCATGGGCCGTATCGCAGCACTTACCAGAAACCCGGTCATGATCGCGCTGGTGGCGATGCTCGCCGTCGCCGGTTGCGCCTCGAAGAAGACGCCGAACAACGCGGCCGATCTTGGTCTCAACGGCGCAGGTGCCGCAACGCCCGGCTCGGCGCAGGACTTCACCGTCAACATCGGCGACCGCATCTTCTTCGATACGGACTCGACCTCGATCCGGGCCGACGCGCAGACGACGCTTTCGCGCCAGGCGCAGTGGCTGAACCAGTACAAGCAGTATGCCATCGTCGTCGAAGGCCATGCCGACGAACGCGGAACGCGCGAATACAATCTGGCGCTCGGTGCCCGTCGTGCCGCCGCCACCCGCGACTTCCTGGTTTCCAAGGGCGTTTCGGCCAGCCGCCTCAAGACGATTTCCTACGGCAAGGAACGTCCGGTCGCCGTGTGCGATGACATCTCCTGCTGGTCGCAGAATCGCCGGGCCGTCACCACGCTCAGCGGCGCCGGTTCCTGATCGGCAAAAATACAACACACCTCTGCGAAAGGCGGCCTCCCGGCCGCCTTTTTCATATCCTGGGGCCCGAAACAAAATTTGGCCGAAGTCTCGCGCCCTGCTATGAGCCGAGGGCGCTTGGCTGGTCTCACATCGATTGGAAGGCGCGAACAAGCTAACGATTGGACGGCGAGAGGCACATGCATTTGAGATCGGTTCTGAGCGGCACGCTTGCGCTGCTGCTCCTATCAGGCGTAACCGCTTTGGCGAGCGGTTCGGGGCAATCAACCGAGAGCGGGTTTTCGTTCCATCTGCCGACACTTGAGTTGCCCAGCCTTTTCGGTGAGAAGAAAAAGCAGGATCAAGTCCAGCTCGCGCAGTCGAGCGGCGTCGGCGTGACCGGGCTCGAGGACCAACTGCGGCAGCTGACCGGCAAGGTCGAGGAACTCAATTTCCAGATCTTGCAGATGCAGGAGCAGATCCGCAAACAGCAGGAAGACAACGAGTTCCGTTTCCAGCAGCTGGAAGGGGGCTCGCAAGGCGGACAACCGCCGGCGCAGAAGAAATCAGATGCCACCACCGGAACCAACACCGACGTGGCCTCGGCCCCGGCAACCCAGGCGCCGGCTGATGCCGGCGCCGCGCCCGGCGGCGATCAATCCACAGGCGGCAAGACGGTCGAGGACGTCATCGTCGAATCGCCCGACGGTGACCCCGGCAAGCTGATCCCCGGCAAGGGAGCGCCCGAAAAGACTTTTGGGTCCATCACCGTCGACAAGAACGGCAATGTGATCGATGCCGGCGGCAGCACGCAGGCAACCGCGCCGGCACAGGACACCGCACCTGCCGCCAGCGCACCTGCCAAGGCTGGCAAGTCCGGCGGCACGCAGGTCGCGGCGCTGCCCGCCACCAACAATCCCGAAGAGCTCTACCGCAACTCCTACCAGTTCATCCTGTCGGGCGACTACGGCACCGCCGAACAGGGTTTCCGCGACCATATCTCCCGCTTCCCCAAAGACGCCAAGACGGCGGACGCGCATTACTGGCTGGGGGAATCGCTGCTTGGCCAGCAGAAATACCGCGATGCGGCGGAAGTCTTCCTCGCTGCCAGCAAGGACTATCCCAAGGCCAAGAAGGCACCCGACATGCTGTTGAAGCTCGGTGTGTCGCTGGTCGGCCTCAAGCAGCATGATGTCGCCTGCGCCACCTTCAGCGAGGTCGGCAAGCGCTATCCCGATATTTCCAGCACACTCAAGGAACGCGTCAAGCAGGAGAAGGCCCTGGCTGCGTGCTGATCTTTCCCGGGGATGTCGCAGTCCCAAACCGGGGACTTTTGGACGAATGCATTGATGCTCGACACCGGGCCTGAGTTTTCGACGAGACTTTTTTCGCATATCGATTTTACCAACGGCGCCGTTGCGGCCGTATCAGGCGGCAGCGACTCGATCGCGCTCCTTCTTCTTCTCAAACAGCATCTCGACAATACCGCGCCGTCCACGAGGCTGCTCGCGATCACGGTCGATCACGGCTTGCGGCAGGGTTCGGCTGGTGAGGCGCAGGCCGTGGCGCAGCTTTGCGCGGAGCGCGGCATCGCCCACCGCATCCTCGCCTGGTCGGGAGAAAAACCATCGACCGGCCTGCCTGCGGCAGCGCGCGAGGCGCGCTACCGGCTGCTCGCCAGCGCCGCCCGGGCGGAGGGCATCGGCCTGATCGTGACCGGACATACATCGGACGACCAGGCCGAGACGGTGCTGATGCGGCGCGATCGCAACGATGCGGGCCGCGATGAAGGACGGGGCCTTGCCGGCATGGCGCCCGCCACCTTGCATGACTGGCGCGACTGGATCGTGCGACCGCTTCTTGGCGTCCGGCGCTCTGTGCTGCGCGATTTCCTGCACCGCCAACAGGTCGGCTGGGCCGAGGACCCGACCAATGCCGATGAAGCCTTCGAGCGGCCGCGCATGCGCGCGGCCCTTGCCGGGGAGGCCGGCGCACAGCGCATGAACGACGCGCTGGCGTTGGCGGCACAGGCGGCCGGCGCCCGCATGCGGCTTGGCGCCAAGGCCGCCTCTCTGGTCGAGCGCTTTGCCAGCCGGCCGGCGACGGGTCTCGTCCGGCTCGACCCGGCCCTGCTCAGCGCCGGCGACGACCAGGCGGCCGTCTACGCGCTGCGCATTCTCCTGGCGACGACAGGCGGGATTGCCTTCCTGCCGGACCAGGCTCGCAGCGAGGCGTTGTTCGCCCGGCTGAAGGCGGGGTTTCTTTGCGCCACATTGTCGCGGACGGTGATCGACTTCCGGCGCGCCGGCATCTTCCTGCGCCGGGAAATGCGGGGCTTGCCGGCGGCAGCGGCAACGGTCGACGCCACCATCTGGGATGGCCGCCGCCAAATCACATTGCACGACGCCAGCGGCGCATTGTTGATCGCCCCATTCGGGGCGTTGGCGGCGAAGCGGCTGGCTGTAGGCCGGGGCGAAACCCCGCCAAGCCTGATGCGCGCGGCATTGGCGGCTGAACCAGGCCTGCTGCAAGCCGTCGAAAAGGCCGGTTCGGCGCCTGATTGGCCGACATCGCAAGGGTTTGCGGCCTCGCCAGTCGTTGCTCCCTTCGCCCGCTTCCTGCCGTCCTTCGATCTGGCCCCGGCGCGCGCCGTCGCCGGGTTGATCGGCGCGGCGCCGTTTCCCGCCTTGCCATTCGCCGGCCACAGTGCCGGTTGATGCTGCGCGAAAGCTTAACCCAGACATGCTGTTCTGCTTGGCAAGGGGGGACGCTCTCCCTATGTTAGGCCCAAGTTTCCTCTCATGATGCTGTCCGCTCGCGGACACCAACGGGACAATTGATGAATCCGAACTATCGCAACCTCGCGCTCTGGGCGATCATAGCGGTCCTGCTCATCGCCCTCTTCAATCTGTTCCAGACGCCGCAGACGCGCGGGGCTTCGAGCGATGTGCCTTATTCGCAGTTCCTGCAGGATGTCGCGGCCGGCCGGGTCAAGACGGTGACCATCGCGGGTGCCCGCATCACCGGCACCTACACCGACAATTCCAGCGGCTTCCAGACCTATTCGCCCGGCGATCCCCAACTGGTCTCGCGGCTGCAGGACAAGAACGTCACCATCAATGCGCGGCCCGAGACCGACGGTTCCAATTCGCTGTTCGGCTACCTGATCTCGTGGCTGCCGATGATCCTCATCCTCGGCGTGTGGATATTCTTCATGCGCCAGATGCAGTCCGGCTCCGGGCGCGCCATGGGCTTCGGCAAGTCGAAGGCCAAGCTCCTGACCGAGGCGCATGGCCGCGTCACCTTCCAGGACGTCGCCGGCGTCGACGAAGCCAAGGAAGATCTTGAAGAGATCGTCGAGTTCCTGCGCGATCCGCAGAAGTTCCAGCGCCTCGGCGGCAAGATTCCGCGCGGCGTGCTGCTGGTCGGTCCTCCCGGCACCGGCAAGACGCTGCTTGCCCGCTCGGTCGCCGGCGAAGCCAACGTGCCGTTCTTCACCATTTCAGGTTCGGATTTCGTCGAGATGTTCGTCGGCGTCGGCGCCAGCCGCGTCCGTGACATGTTCGACCAGGCCAAGAAGAATGCGCCCTGCATCATCTTCATCGACGAAATCGACGCCGTCGGCCGCCATCGCGGTGCCGGTCTCGGCGGCGGCAATGACGAGCGCGAGCAGACGCTGAACCAGTTGCTGGTCGAGATGGACGGCTTCGAATCCAACGAAAGCATCATCCTGATCGCCGCCACCAACCGGCCCGACGTGCTCGATCCGGCGTTGCTGCGTCCCGGCCGTTTCGACCGCCAGGTGGTGGTGCCCAACCCCGACATCGTCGGCCGCGAGAAGATCCTCAAGGTGCATGTGCGCAACGTGCCGCTGGCGCCCAATGTCGACCTCAAGGTCGTCGCTCGTGGTACGCCCGGCTTCTCCGGCGCCGACCTGATGAACCTTGTCAACGAATCCGCGCTGATGGCCGCGCGGCGCAACAAGCGCCTCGTCACCATGGCCGAGTTCGAGGACGCCAAGGACAAGATCATGATGGGCGCCGAGCGCCGCTCGTCGGCCATGACCCAGGCCGAGAAGGAGCTGACCGCCTATCACGAGGCCGGCCACGCCATCCTGGCGCTCAACGTGCCGTCGGCCGATCCGCTGCACAAGGCAACCATCATCCCGCGCGGCCGCGCGCTCGGCATGGTCATGCAGTTGCCGGAAGGCGACCGCTACTCCATGAGCTACAAATACATGGTCTCGCGCCTCGCCATCATGATGGGCGGCCGCGTCGCCGAGGAGTTCAAGTTCGGCAAGGAGAACATCACGTCGGGTGCCTCCTCCGACATCGAGCAGGCGACCAAGCTGGCGCGCGCCATGGTCACGCGCTGGGGCTTCTCCGACAAGCTCGGCCATGTCGCCTATGGCGATAACCAGGAAGAGGTCTTCCTTGGCCATTCGGTGGCGCGCACGCAAAACATCTCGGAAGAGACGGCGCAGATCATCGATGCGGAAGTGCGCCGGCTGATCGACGACGCCTATTCGACGGCGAAGTCGGTGCTGACCAAGAAGAAGAAGGAATGGATCGCGCTGGCGCAAGGCCTGCTCGAATACGAGACACTGTCCGGCGAGGAGATCAAGCAGTTGATCGCAGGGCAGAAGCCCTCGCGCGACCTTGGCGACGACACACCGCCGAGCCGTGGCTCGGCCGTTCCGAAGTCCGGAGGCCGCCGCAAGAAGGGTCCCGAGCCCGAAGGCGGCATGGAGCCGCAACCGCAGGGCTAGAGCGGTTCAGCGTTTGATAATCGCTAACCCGCTCTAACTCTTTGTTTTCACGCAATTCCGGACGGAAAACCGCTACGCACTTTTCCTGGAAATTGCTCCAGAACTCAAGGGGCGCGCCGGACGTACGTTGGAGCGTCACCCCTCGGGCTTGTTCCGATGACCTGCAAACGCAGTTGGCGGTTTCCAACTCATACCCGGCGCCCAGATGTCGCCCGACAGCAGATCCTCGGGACAAGCCCGAGGATCACGGCTCAACGTCTGCGTGAAAAACTGTGAACCGCTTTATCCGCCGTATTCGACTTTTATGATTCAGCTTTCAGCCGCGCATTGCAAAGGCTGTAATAACCGCCGCCCTTCTGGACCCAGCGAAGGCCGTTCAACGTACCCGCCTCCTTGTTGCCGTGGTAACCCTGCAGGCAGGTCTTCATCCGCGCCTTCGCGGGCTTTTCGGTCTTGAACTCGGCGGCGAGGCTGGTCGGGAATGTCACGCCCACCGGCGCTACAGTTGGGGCGACCGCCGCGCTGGTTTCCTTTTTCGGCTGCGGCGTGGTTTCGACCGTATCCGCGCTGACACTCTCGGCGGCGGACGTCGCGCATTTCTCTTTGCGGAAAGCGGCCCAGTCCATGCCGTTCAGAGCGCCGCCTTCCTTGGCTGTCCGATAATTCTCGCCGCATTCCTTCATCGTCAGTGCGCTTGCAGGGGCGACGCTCCAAGCAACAAATGCGGTCGCAGCCAATACCGCCAATTTCAAACTGTGCATAAGACCCTCCTGGTTGATAATAAGCTTGACGTCCTTTTGTATACGTTTTGTTCTTTGTATGTTCAACCGGAATCTTTGCGGATTATCGATGAGCCTGGCGGGGGCAGTGTAGGCGAATTGATGATGCCGGCAGCCCCCGTGACATGCGTGCAAAGCCGCAGGCGTCTTCGCGCGCAACAAAAAGGCCCGCGCATCTTGCGATGCGCGGGCCTTTGTTTGGAGACTATGGCTACGCGATCAGCCCTTCAGCTTGGCATTGCAGAGGCTGTAGAAGCCGCCGCCCTTCTGGATCCACTTCAGGCCGCCGAGCGCGTTGGCGTCCTTGAGGACATAGTACTGGTCGAGGCAGGTATGCATGCGACCCTTTCCGGGAGTTTCGCTGGCATACTTCGCCGAGATCGCGGACGGGAAGGTGACGCCCTTGGGCGCAACCGTCGTCGGCTTTGCCGGCTCCTTGGTGTAACTGGCCTCGCTCGGGGCGGGCACGGTGTCGTCGTCGGACGCGCTGGCGCCGCATTCAGCCTTGCGGAAGTCGTTCCACTTCATGCCCTTCAGGGTGTTCGCCGTCTTGGCGGCCTGGTACTTGGTGCTGCATTCTGCCATGCTCAGACCCTTGCCAGAAGCAGCGGCCGGAGCTGCCGCCGCCTTGGTGGTCGCCGGTTTGGTGTCGGCGGCAGCGGATGCACCAGCGGCACATTCAGCCTTGCGGAAGTCGTTCCACTTCATGCCGTTCAGCGTGCCGGCGGCCTTGGCCGCCTGGTACTTGGTGCTGCATTCCTTGGCGGTCAGGCCCTTGGCCGGGCTGTCGGCAGCCGCGGCCGCAGCCTTGGTGGTCTTGGCCGGCTTGGTTTCAGTCGCCTTGGTGGTGGCAGCCTTGGTTTCGGTGGTGGCCGCGGCGTCGGTACCGCATTGCGCCTTGCGGAACTGGTTCCAGGTCGCCCCCGCAAGCGTCCCCGCGTCCTTGGCGGCGTTATACTTCGTGCTGCACTCGGCCATCGTCAGCGCGTTGGCTGGCGCGGCCAGCAGCAACGTCGCGACCGCGAGGCCGGTGAGAGTGGCAATTCGGTGGATGAGCATAGCGTTTCTCCGTGGCTGAAGCCCATTATACGTCCCAGCGAATCAATAACGCTCAACGGTCGGTTGCGCCAGATGCCAGGTGGCTTATATATCGCCGGAAATCGCCTTCTAACGACAAGGTGATGAAATCATTTGACCTTACGGCCGCCGAGCTAAGAATTCTCGGGGTGCATCCGCGCTCGATGGCTCGCAAAACTGGTATATTGTGGCGCAACGGTGGCTCGGTAACAGGACGCCACCAGGTTGTGTGCAGTGCACAACAATGATTTTCTAAGGATTGGTAACATATAATCACACAATGTGATCGGGGCACGACGGCCAATTGTGGCATGAGGTGCCGGCTAAGGACAATCAGGGATACTGGCTAGCATGGCAGGGAATTACTTCGGCACGGACGGCATTCGCGGGCGCGCCAACAAGTTTCCGATGACCGCGGAAATCGCCATGCGGGTCGGCATGGCCGCCGGCCTTTCGTTCCAGCGCGGCAGCCATCGCCATCGTGTCGTGCTCGGCAAGGACACCAGGCTTTCCGGCTACATGATCGAGAACGCGATGGTGGCCGGCCTTTGCGCCGCCGGCATGGACGTGTTCCTGCTCGGCCCGATCCCGACGCCGGCGGTGGCCATGCTGGTGCGTTCGCTGCGCGCCGATATCGGCGTCATGATCTCGGCTTCGCACAATCCCTATTACGACAACGGCATCAAGCTGTTCGGCCCGGACGGCTACAAGCTCTCCGACGAGATCGAAGAACGCATTGAGAGCATGCTCGACAAGGACATCGAACTGGCGCTCGCCGATTCCGACGGGCTTGGCCGCGCCAAGCGCGTCGATGGCGTGCACGACCGCTACATCGAATTCGCCAAGCGCACCTTGCCGCGCTCGATGTCGCTTTCGGGTCTCAGGATCGTCGTCGACTGCGCCAATGGCGCGGCCTACAAGGTGGCGCCAGAGGCGCTGTGGGAGCTTGGCGCCGAGGTCGTGGCCATCAATGTCGAGCCCAACGGCTTCAACATCAACAGGGAATGCGGTTCGACCCATCCGGCCGGGCTGCAGAAGAAGGTGCATGAAGTGCGCGCCGACATCGGCATCGCGCTCGACGGCGATGCCGACCGCGTCGTCATCGTCGACGAGAACGGGGCCATCGTCGACGGCGACCAGATCATGGCGCTGATTGCCGAATCCTGGCACCAGAGCGGGCGGCTGGCCGGCGGTGGCGTCGTTTCGACCGTCATGTCCAATCTCGGCCTTGAACGCTTTCTCGGCGACATGAAGCTGCAATTGCACCGCACCAAGGTCGGCGACCGCTATGTCGTGGAGCATATGCGCGCGCATGGGCTCAATGTCGGCGGCGAGCAGTCGGGTCACATCGTGCTGTCCGACTTTTCGACCACCGGCGACGGTCTGGTCTCGGCGCTGCAGGTGCTGGCCTGCATCAAGCGGCAGGGCCGCCCGGTCAGCGAACTGTCGAAGAAGTTCGAGCCGGTGCCGCAACTGTTGAAGAACGTTCGCATCGCCGGCGGCAAGCCGCTGGAGGAGGCCCTGGTCAAGGCCGCGATCGAAGACGCCCGTCACCGTCTCGGCAAGGCCGGGCGGCTGGTCATCCGCCCATCCGGCACCGAGCCGCTGATCCGTGTCATGGCCGAGGGCGACGATCCGCAACTGGTCGAGGCCGTCGTCAACGACATCGTCGGGGTCATCTCGGAAACCCGCAGCGCCGCCTGACATTCGCCCGCCGGAAGGCGCCGCCGCCTTGCTTGCATCGAAGCCCGCCGCCGGCGGGCTTTTTGTTGGTCGGAGAACCGGTTCATTCTGTCGAAATCATCGCCAGATCTCCTGGATTTTAGAGATTCGTGGTTAATCGACAAGGTTAAACGCCTTTTAACTTTTGCAATTCATTATCCACGCCTGAAAGCCAATTTCATTCGGACACGATCGCCGTTCCGAGGGTTTCTAGGGGTGACAAGCATGTTCAATACAGCAAGAAAGGCCCTGTTCGCGCTGCTGTTCGCGGGCTTGGCCTGGCCGGTACTCGCAGCTGATCTGCCCGAACCGCAGGTCGAGGAAGCGCCACCGCCGGTCTATGAGCAGCCTGTCGATGTCGGCGGATGGTATATCCGCGGCGACCTCGACTATCACAAGTCGAAGGTGGGTGACATCGACTACGTCACCTATGGGGCCGCGCCCTGCCCGTGCGGACCTCCCGTCGGGGTCGCCGGCAGCAAGAGCTTCGACTACGGCAAGCTCAAGGGCGGCTTCTCGCTCGGCGGCGGCGTCGGCTACAAGATCAATGAACACTTCCGCACCGACCTGACCGCCGATTATTGGTTCAAGTCGAACTTCAACGGCGCCACCTCGGATCTCACCACGACCTCCACCGAAGTGTCGAAGATGAGCGCCTTGCTGCTGCTGGCCAATGCGTATGTCGATATTGGCACCTGGCATGGCATCACGCCCTATGTCGGCGCCGGCATCGGCGGTGCGCGCGTCAAGTGGGATACTGTCTACGATCCGAACACGACCGAGTCCAACCCCGGAACATCCAGCTGGCGCTTCGCCTACGCGGTCATGGCCGGCGCCTCCTACTGTCTGACCGACAAAGTCATCCTCGATGCTGGATACCGTTTCTCCCATATTCAGGGCGGTCGCATGTTCGAGTATGGTCCAAGCGGCGCCACGCCGGGCGCCGGGCCGGGCTTCGATCACGGCTTCAACACCAACGAAGTGCGCGGTGGCTTGCGCTATCAGTTTGGCGGTAACAACGGGTGCAGCGTACCGGTTGCCTATCAGCCCGAACCCGAGCCGATCTACACCAAGTAATCGTCTAGAAGTTCCAAGAATTCGTCGACCGCCCGGCATCAGCCGGGCGGTTTTCGTTTGAGATGATCCGGGGTGAGTCCGTTCGAAATCAATTAGCTAACGCTCTGTTAGCCTTAACCGGCACTTAACCACTATGGTTAACAATGCTCCTTGAAACGATGGCTGCCTGCGTGATCGCAGGTGTCGCCAAATCGGGAGTCGGGGACCATGACACTCATATCGCGTATTGCGTTGGCGCTTGCCGAATTTGGCCTCTTGCCACTGACATCGGCGCTCGCCGCCGATTACGATCCTCCGGTCTATGTCGACCAGGCGCCGGACTATGTGCCGGTCGAGGTCGGCTCCGGATGGTATCTGCGCGGCGACGTCTCCTATCTGGTGCAAAAGAGCTTCAAAAACGGGGATTTCACCTTCCCGTCGGCGATCAACAACGAAAACTTTAGCGAGAGCAACAAAGCGGCCTTCGCGAGCATCGGTTTCGGCTATCATTTCACCGACTATCTGCGCGCCGATCTCAACCTCGGCTATTTGCCCGGTAACGACGTCAGCTTCAGCTATGACGATTCAGCGGTCGTCACGCTGCCGACATTGTCGACCCAGGGATCGGGATCGCTGAAGAACTATGCCTTCTCGGGGATACTCAATGGCTATGTCGATCTCGGCACATATGTCGGAATCACGCCCTATCTCGGCGCCGGCATCGGTGTTGTCCGCAGCAGGCACACGCTTTCGGCGACTTACACGGATAACAATGTCCCCGCCAACAGTTTCAACCTGCAGGACAACAAGACACAGTATTCCTTCGCCTATACGTTGAATGCCGGCCTTGCCTATCAGGTTTCCAAGAACGTTTCCGTCGATCTCGGTTATCAGTATTTCTCGGCCCCCGACGCCGAATATGTGACGGCCGAAAGCCTGACCTCCTTCCCGGTCCACAAGGGAATCAGCAATCACCAGGTCAAGCTGGGGCTGCGCTACGATCTCTGGTAGGTCCCGCACAGATCAGCATTTCGGCGGCGGATCCCTGCGGTCCGCCGTCTGCATTTGAAATCACGCGATCCTGATCACGGACATTCTTGTTTGATGCATGTCGTCGACCCAAAACCGCCGGGCACTTTTGGGCGACATGCATTTGGTATCCCGGCAGCGACAAAAACTTTCCTCTTGACGCCCGAGGCCTGAACGCATATCGCCGTCCGTGGGCCACCCCTCCCCAACGAGGGGCCACTATCTGGAAGGATAGACCACGATGACGACGCATACGAAGCCCGGATTCCGTCCGGTAAATCCCAATTTTTCCTCAGGTCCCTGCGCAAAACGTCCCGGCTGGTCGGTCGAGGCGCTGAAATCCGCTGCGCTCGGCCGCTCCCACCGCGCCAAGATCGGCAAGACCAAGCTCGAACAGGCGATCGAGCTGACGCGCGAAATCCTGCAAGTTCCGGCGGACTATCGCATCGGCATCGTGCCGGCATCGGACACTGGTGCCGTCGAGATGGCGCTGTGGTCGCTGCTCGGCGAACGCGGCGTCGACATGGTCGCCTGGGAAAGCTTTGGCTCCGGCTGGGTGACCGACGTGGTCAAGCAGTTGAAGCTCGCCGATGTGCGCAAGATCGAGGCCGGCTACGGCGAATTGCCGGATCTGGCCAAGATCGATTTCGACCGCGACGTTGTCTTCACCTGGAACGGCACCACGTCGGGCGTGCGCGTGCCGAACGGTGATTTCATCCCAGCCGATCGCAAGGGCCTGACCATCTGCGACGCGACGTCGGCCGCCTTCGCGCAAAGGCTGGACTTCGAGAAGCTCGATGTCGTGACCTTCTCCTGGCAGAAGGTGCTGGGCGGCGAGGGCGCGCATGGCATGCTGATCCTGTCGCCACGTGCCGTCGCGCGGCTGGAGAGCTACAAGCCTTCATGGCCGTTGCCGAAAATCTTCCGCCTGACCTCGGGCGGCAAGCTGATCGAAGGCATCTTCAAGGGCGAAACCATCAACACGCCATCGATGCTTTGCGTCGAGGACTATCTCGATGCGTTGAACTGGGCGAAGTCGATCGGTGGCCTCGATGCGCTGATTGCCAGGGCGGATGCCAATGCCGCCGTGCTCGACCGGTTCGTGGAAAGCTCATCCTGGCTCGGTCATCTCGCCGTCGCGCCGGCGACACGCTCGAACACGTCGGTCTGTCTGTCCTTCAGCGATCCGGATATCGCGGCGCTCGACGCTGACGGGCAGGCGGCGTTCGCCAAGGGGCTTGTCTCGACGCTCGACAAGGAAGGCGTCGCCTACGACATCGGTTCCTACCGCGATGCCCCGCCGGGATTGCGCATCTGGTGCGGCGCAACCGTCGAGACCTCCGATCTCGAAGCGCTGCTGCCCTGGCTCGACTGGGCCTTTGCCAGCCAGAAGGCGTCGCTGAAAGCGGCTGCCTGAGGTACTCCGCGGCGGCCCGAGGGCCGCCCGTTCCCGGATCAATCCCATTTTCAAGGAGGCCGCCATGGCGCCCCGCGTTCTCGTTTCCGACAAACTCTCTCCCACCGCCGTGCAGATCTTCAAGGATCGCGGCGTCGAGGTCGACTATCTGCCCGACCTCGGCAAGGACAAGGAAAAGCTGCTTGAAGTGATCGGCCAGTACGACGGCCTCGCCATCCGCTCGGCGACCAAGGTCACCGAGAAGCTGATCAACGCCGCCACCAATCTCAAGGTCATCGGCCGCGCCGGCATCGGCGTCGACAATGTCGATATCCCGGCGGCAAGCCGCAAAGGTATCATCGTGATGAATACGCCCTTCGGCAATTCGATCACGACGGCCGAACACGCCGTGGCGATGATCTTCGCGCTCGCCCGCCAGATACCGGAAGCCAACGCTTCGACCCATGCCGGTAGATGGGAGAAGAACCGCTTCATGGGCGTCGAGATCACCGGCAAGACGCTCGGCGTCATCGGCTGCGGCAACATCGGTTCGATCGTCGCCACACGCGGCGTCGGGCTGAAGATGCATGTCGTCGCCTTCGACCCGTTCCTGTCGGACAAGCGGGCCGAGGAACTCGGCGTCGACAAGGTGGAACTGGACGAACTCTTCGCCCGTGCGGACTTCATCACGCTGCACACGCCGCTGACCGACAAGACTCGCAACATCATCGATGCGGCCGCCATCGCCAAGATGAAGAACGGCGTGCGCATCATAAACTGCGCCCGTGGCGGGCTGGTGGTCGAAGCCGACCTCGTCGCGGCGCTGAAGAGCGGCAAAGTGGCGGGCGCCGGTATCGACGTGTTCGAGGTCGAACCGGCGGAGCAGAATACGCTGTTCGGCATGGAGAACGTGGTGGCGACGCCGCATCTCGGCGCCTCGACGGCGGAAGCGCAGGAGAATGTCGCGCTGCAGGTCGCCGAGCAGATGGCCGACTACCTGATCAAGGGTGCAGTCTCCAACGCCATAAACATGCCGTCGATCACGGCGGAAGAGGCGCCACGGCTGAAGCCGTTCGTCAAGCTCGCCGAAGTGCTCGGCGCCTTCGTCGGCCAGGTGACCGAGGATCCGATCACCGAGGTCGAGATCCTGTTCGACGGCTCGACCGCGACGATGAACACGCGCGCGCTGATCAGCGCTGCCCTGGCCGGGCTGATCAGGCCGCAGGTCGCCGACGTCAACATGGTCTCGGCGCCGATCATGGTGAAAGAGCGCGGCATCATCGTCGCCGAGGTCAAGCGCGACAAATCGGGCGTCTTCGACGGCTATATCAAGCTGACGGTCAAGACCGAGCACAGGACCCGCTCGATCGCCGGCACCTGCTTCTCCGACGGCAAGCCGCGCTTCATCCAGATCAAGGGCATCAACCTCGACGCCGAGGTCGGCCAGCACATGCTCTACACGACCAATGCCGACGCGCCCGGCATCATCGGCCTGCTCGGTACTGTCTGTGGCGAGAATGGCGTCAACATCGCCAACTTCCAGCTTGGCCGCAATCGGCCGGGTGGCGACGCCATCGCCCTGCTCTATCTCGACGCGCCGTTCCCGGAAAAGGTGCTGGAGCAGGTGCGGGGCCACAAGTCGATCGACTCGGCAAAGCGCCTCCAGTTCGACGTGGGCGGGTTCTAGTCGATCCCTCCGCACCCTCAGGGTGATAAGCAAAACCATTACGACGCCCCGTTTGCCGGCATGCATGCGGGGCGTTGCCGTGACCGCTGGAGTGGCCTGGCGGATTGGGCCGTTGCCGGCGGTAGCACGCTTTGGAAACCCGCCTGATGATACGCCCGTTGCTTCAAGCTGCTACAAGGATATCCTCTTTAGCCATCAGTACATTAGCGCATGACGATAAGAAGATGACTGGCCTAATCTAACGATTTTGTGATCTGCTTGACGATACCGGTTTCTTTCCGCAGGCTGACACCAAGTGATTGGCATGACTTAAACTTAACTGATTTTGTCATGATTTTGCGCGCCCCTTTCGGCGCGCCTCTATTGTTGTCGGGGTGCCTTCGATGGATCGTCACAATACTGTCCGACTGAGCCGCCGTCTTTTTCTGTCTTCGGTTGCGATGTTTACGGTAACGGCAACATCGGCAAGCTTTGCCCGATCCTTGTCGGGCTCGCTGCCTTGGGCGCCGCTGTCGTCCGATCCGCCGATGCAGGTCGTGTCCGGCGGCTGGCAGTTCTTCACGCCGCAGGAAGCCGCGCTCGTCGAGGCCATCGTCGACCGCCTTGTCCCCGCCGACGATCTCTCGATGGGCGGCAAGGAGGCCGGCTGCGCTGTCTATATAGACCGTCAGTTGACGGGCGCGTTCGGAACGTCGAGCCGGCTCTACACAAAAGGACCGTTCCTGCCGGGGTTGCCCACGCAAGGTTACCAGGGCGAAGCCAATCCCGCCCAGCGTTACCGCATCGGCCTTGCCGCCATCGACGCTTTCCTGAAACAGCGCGACGGCAAGACATTCGCCGAGCTCCAGCCGGCGGACCAGGATGCATTCCTGACCGCCATGGAAGCTGGAAAGGTTGACTTGCCAAACGGCGTCAAGGGTCCTGGTTTCTTCGGGCTTCTGCTGCAGAACACGATGGAAGGGTTCTTTGCCGATCCGGTCTATGGCGGCAACAAGGACATGGTCTCGTGGCGCATGCTTGGTTTCCCCGGCGCGCGCTATGACTACCGGGACCACGTCAGCAAGCACAATCAGCCCTATCCGCGGCCGCCCGTCTCCATCGAGGGCAGCCCGGAATGGCTCGTGAAAAGGAGCTGACCATGACGACGATACTGCCTCGCAAGGATGTCGTGATCGTCGGCCTCGGCTGGACAGGGTCCATCCTTGCGCATGAACTCACCGATCAGGGCCTGGACGTTCTGGCCATCGAGCGTGGTCCCTGGCGCGATACGGCAACCGATTTCAACATCGGCTACGCACAGGACGAGTTGCGCTACAGCGTGCGGCGCGACCTGTTCCTGCAGCCTGCCGTGGAAACGCTGACCATGCGCAACGACCCGTCGCAGACGGCGCTGCCGATGCGCGATTTCGGCTCGTTCCTGCCAGGCAACGGTGTCGGTGGCGCCGGGGTGCACTGGAACGGCCACACCTGGCGGTTCTGGGATTCGGATTTTCAGATCAAGACCAACCTGACCAAGAGGTATGGCGCGGCACGGATCGCCGATCTCCAGGTCGAGGACTGGGGCGTGACCGGCGCCGAGATGGAGCCTTATTACGACCAGTTCGAATATTTGGCGGGCATCTCGGGCAAGGCCGGCAACATCAAGGGGCAGCTACAGGAAGGCGGCAATCCGTTCGAGGATCCGAGGTCGCGGGACTATCCGAACCCGCCGATGGAGATGACCTACGCGCCGACCCTGTTCGCCAATGCCGGCCGGTCCATGGGATTGCACCCGTTCCCGACACCGTCCGCCAACATGTCACGGACCTATGTCAATCCGCTCGGCATCACCATGGGGCAGTGCACCTATTGCGGATTCTGCGAGCGGTTCGGCTGCGCCAACTATTCCAAATCCAGCGCCCAGACCACCATCCTTCCCATCCTGATGAAGAAGGCCAATTTCGAGGTCCGGACCGACAGCGAGGTGCTGCATGTCGATCTTGCCGCCGGCGGCAAGTCGGCGCGCGGCGTAACCTATGTCGATACGTCGGGACAGGAATTCTTCCAGCCGGCCGATCTCGTGCTTCTGTGCGCCTACGGCCTGCACAATGCCCGGCTGATGATGCTGTCGGGCATCGGCAGGATCTATGATCCCGCTACCGGCGAGGGCACGGTCGGCCGCAACTACTGCTACCAGACCAACGCCGGCGTGCAGGTGTTCTTCGATGACAAGAACTTCAATCCGTTCATTGCCGCGGGCGCGCTCGGTCAGACGATCGACGACTATAACGGCGACGCCTTCGACCACGGCGGGCTCGATTTCGTCGGCGGCGCGGGCATAAACTGCATCCCCACCAATGGACGTCCCATTGGGACCCGGCCGACGCTGCCGGGCACGCCGAAGTGGGGCAGCGCCTGGAAGAAGGCGACCGTCGCGGGCTACAAAAGCACGCTCGGCTTCTCCTCGCAGGGCAGCAGCTACGCGACACGCACCAACTACCTCGACCTCGACCCGACCTACAAGGATCGCTTCGGCCGGCCGCTTATGCGCATGACCTTCGATTTTCCCGACAACGATATCAGGATGTCGAATTACCTCTGCGACCGGATGGAGGAAATTGCCAAGACGCTTGGCGGCAAGCAATACAATGTCGGCCGTCGCAAAAAGGGCTGGGACAGCGTCCCTTATCAAAGCACCCACAATACTGGCGGCGCCATCATGGGAACCGACCCGAAGAGGAGCGCGGTCAACACCTTCCTGCAAAGCTGGGATGTGCCCAACGTCTTCGTCATCGGCGCGTCGGCCTTTCCGCAGAATGCCGGCAAGAATCCGACCGGAACGGTCGGCGCGCTCGCCTACCGCGCCGCTGACGGCATCCGCAATCATTATCTTCGCAATCCCGGCGCCCCGTTGGTGCAGGCATGAGGACGCTCGCTGCCGGCGCCGGCGCGGCCCTGCTGGCGATCACGCCTGCACTTGCCGCCGATCAGGCCGACCAGATCATCCGCGGCCAATACCAGGCGGTGCTCGGCGATTGCGCGGGCTGTCATACGAGGCCGGGGGGCAAGCCGCTGGCCGGCGGCCTGCCGCTCGAAACGCCCTTCGGCGCACTGGTGCCGCCCAACATCACGCCCGACCACGAGACGGGCATCGGCAATTGGTCGGAGATCGATTTCCGCAACATGATGAAGACGGGCGTCGGCCACGATGGCGTGCGGCTCTATCCCGCCATGCCGTATCCCGCCTATACCAGAATGACCGAGCAGGACATCTCCGACCTGTGGGCCTACATGACCACGGTCGAGCCGGTCGCGAACAAGGTCGAGGCCAACCAGTTGCCGTTCCCGTTGAACATCCGGCTGGCGATGTGGGGCTGGAATCTCCTGAACTTCAGCGAGGCGAGCTTCCAGGCCGATCCCTCCAAGTCGGCGGAGTGGAATCGCGGCGCCTATATCGTCCAGGGGGCCGGGCACTGCGGGACCTGCCATACGCCCAAATCCTTCCTGGGCGCCGATCAGGACTCCAGCTTCCTGCAAGGGGCGTCGCTGCAGGGCTGGTTCGCCCCCGACATCACCAACAATGCTCAATCCGGCCTTGGCAAATGGTCGCAAGAGGATGTGGTCGCTTACCTCAAGACCGGCGTCAACGCGCATTCGATCGCGTCCGGTCCGATGGCCGAGGCGATCGAGAACTCGACCTCCAAAATGACGGATCCCGACCTAAAGGCCGTGGCCGTCTATCTCAAGAACCTGGGGTCGGACACCGGCAGTGCGCAGGCGCCCAAGCCCGACGAAGCGCGGATGGTGGCGGGCGAGGCGATCTACCGTGACAATTGTTCGGCCTGCCATGGCGGCGACGGCGCCGGGGCCGGCGCGTTGTTCCCCACCCTCATCGGCAATTCCATCGTCGCGCAGGGCAATCCCGAGACGCTTGCGCGCGTCGTTCTTGCCGGAAGCCAGGCGGTGCACACGACTGGTGCTCCGACCACGCCTTCGATGCCCTCGCTGGCATGGCGGCTGAAGGACCAGGAAATCGCCGACGTGCTGACCTATGTGCGCGGCAGCTGGGGCAATTCTGCGCCGGCGGTCTCGTCCGACGATATCGCGGCGGTGCGCAAGGAATTGGTGCCGTAGCCTGCATTCCGGGCTGGATTTCGATATCGTTGCGGAAGCCGAACGATTGACTGACGGCGGCTCTATCGGCGGTTCAGCATCGTCTTTTGTCCGCTGTATTCGGCGAGCCAGATGCCGCCCAGAACGAGGACCAGCGCCAGCGCCTGATAGAGCTGGAAAGTCTCGCCGACGATCAGCACCGAAAGCAGCGTGCCGAAGATCGGCACCAGATTGATGAACAGGCCGGCGCGGTTGGCGCCGATCAGCTCGTTGCCCCTGATATAGGTAATCTGCGAGATCACCGAAGCGCCAATCGCCGTATAGACGATGACCGTCCAGCCGCGCGCATCGGGCACGATCACCTTGCCGGCGGCGGCCTCCCACAGGAAAAAGGGCAACGAGGTGATGAGTGCCGCGAACGACATGGCCAGCATCAGGCTTTGCCAGCGCATCGCCGGCTTCAGCCGCAACCCGACCGAATAGCCGCTGTAGAGAACGACCGCGACCAGCATGATGGCGTCGCCGAAATTGAGTTCCAGCGTCAGCAGCCGGCGTGGATCGCCATGGCAGGCCGTCAGGATGACGCCGAAGATGGTCAGCACCACGCCGGCGATCTGCGCCCAGTTCACGCGCAGGCGGAAGAAAACGAAATTGGCTGTCATGATCAGGATCGGCATCGCCGCCTGCTCGATAGAGACATTGATTGCCGTGGTGTAATTGAGCGCGGTGTAGAAAATGGTGTTGAACAGGGTGAAGCCGCTGGCGCCCAGCGCCGCCAGCACGAACCAGTGCCTGCGCACGACAGGCCAATCCTCCTGGATCGTGCGCCAGCCGATCGGCAGCAGGATTGCCACGGCCAGCATCCAGCGCAGGAAGACCAGCGTCATCGGCGAGACGTGGTCGACCGCCAGCTTGCCGGCCACCGAATTGCCGCCCCACAGCAAGGTGGTGAGCAGCAGGAACATGTAGGCGCTTCGATGCATCGCGGGCTTCCGGCCGCGGGATGGGCCGCGGTGTTTGCCGGCCTATTGCCCCCGTCAGCCCAAGTAAATGATGTCAAAGCCGAAAATTGTTGTGCCTCAGGGCGTTTTCGGCGGCAAAGAAAGGTCGCACTCGCGAGGTCTTGACGCTATAGAGGCCTGTCGTTTCGAACCATATTCAAGCCGCGCTGCGGCGTCTCAAGGGAAAAGAAACATGGCCAATGTGGTGGTCGTCGGCTCGCAGTGGGGTGACGAAGGCAAGGGCAAGATCGTCGACTGGCTGTCGGAGCGCGCCGATGTCGTCGTGCGTTTCCAGGGCGGCCACAATGCCGGCCACACGCTGGTCGTCGACGGCAAGGTTTACAAGCTGTCGCTGCTGCCTTCCGGCGTCGTGCGTGAAGGCAAGCTGTCCATCATCGGCAATGGCGTGGTCTTCGATCCGCATGCTTTCGTCGCCGAAGTGGAGAAACTGAAGGGCCAAGGCGTGGACGTGACGCCGGATCGCCTGAAAATAGCCGAAAACACGGCGCTTATCCTGTCCGTACACCGGGAGCTGGACGGATTCCGCGAGGATGCCGCTTCGAATTCCGGAACGAAGATTGGCACGACCCGACGTGGGATCGGCCCCGCCTACGAGGACAAGGTGGGCCGCCGCGCGGTTCGGGTGATGGATCTGGCGGATTTGGAAACTTTGCCCCTGAAGGTCGACAGGCTGCTGACGCACCACAATGCGCTGCGTCGGGGGCTCGGCCATGGCGAAGTCACGCATGACGCGATCATGCAGGAACTGACCTCGGTCGCGAACGACATCCTCCCCTACATGGACCGCGTCTGGAAGGTGCTCGACGACAAGCGCCGCGCCGGCGAGCGCATCCTGTTCGAGGGCGCGCAAGGCACGCTGCTCGACATCGACCACGGCACCTATCCGTTCGTCACCTCGTCCAACACGGTCGCCGGACAGGCGGCCGCCGGCTCCGGCGTCGGTCCGGGCGCCATCGGCTACGTGCTCGGCATCACCAAGGCCTACACCACGCGGGTCGGCGAAGGTCCGTTCCCGACCGAGCAGAAGAACGAGATCGGCGAGTTCCTCGGCACGCGCGGCCATGAATTCGGTGTCGTCACCGGGCGCAAGCGCCGCTGCGGCTGGTTCGACGCGGTGCTGGTGCGCCAGGCGGTTGCCGTCAACGGCATCAAGGGCATTGCGCTGACCAAGCTCGACGTGCTCGACGGGCTGGACGAGATCAAGGTCTGTACCGGCTACAGGCTCGACGGCGAGACGATCGACTATCTGCCGGCAAGCCAGGGCGCGCAGGCCCGCGTGGAACCCATCTACGAAACGCTGGAAGGCTGGAAAGGCACCACCGCCGGCGCGCGCAGCTGGAACGATCTACCGGCCCAGGCGGTCAAATATGTCCGGTACATAGAGGAGTTGATCGGCGCGCCGGTCGCACTCCTCTCCACCAGCCCGGAACGGGACGACACGATACTTGTGACCGATCCGTTTCAAGACTAGTTTCTGAAGCCTTTCCGGGCATCGCGGCTGATTTGCGGGGGCCGGCGCGGAGGCAAACTACAGGTCGACTGAAGCATGGCAGATTTCGTTGCTGTTCTGAAAAACGCGTTCGAGAAGCACGGCGACGAGACGCCCGAGAAGCGTGCGCGCATCTATAACAGCGTTCGCGCCATGCTGGCGAAGAAGCTTGCGGAATATTCGCCGCCGCTGGCTCCCGAGGCCATAGACAAGCAGAAACGCTCGCTGGACGACGCCATTGCCGGCGTCGAGCGGGACTACGTCAAGAGTGTGCCGGAGACGGACCCGCTCGCGGAACTGGAGCACATCTTTTCCTCCATCGACCGCAACAAGAACCAGTCGAGCCACGTCAAGCAGCCGGCCAAGGCCGAATCGATTCCCGCTCCGTCCCCGTATCGGCAGGCGCCTGTCGCGGCCAGCCCGGAGCCGTACAAGCCGGCGCAGCCCGTGGCGAACCCCGAACCCAACCGGCCTGCTCCAGCGGTCAAGGCCGAGCCAGCCTGGCAAAGGTCGACGCCGGTCCAGCCCGCTCCGGACTTTTCGGAGAAGACCTTGCCGGGAATGGACGCGGATCGGGACGACGACCAGGACGATGTCTTTGCCAATGACGAAGCGCCGGCGGGCGCCGACACTTTCGAGCGTTTGCGCCCAGCTGAACGCAGGCGCGGCTATGGCGGACTGATCGCCGCCGTCGTCGCGTTGCTGGTCGTTGCCGGCGGCGGTTACGGCATCTGGCTGAACAAGGATGCCTTCGGCAAGATGCTGGGCCTGGGCGGCAGCAAGGTTGTTGCCAAGACCGAACCGGTGAAAACGGCGCCGGCCAAGCCGGCGACCGATGCCGCGGCCACGCCACCGGCGCCCGCGACCGGCGCCGAAGGCACGAAATTCACGCAGCGGCTGACGCCTGAAGGCGGCGAAACCGATCCCGGCCCGGGCGGTGGACAAAGCGGCATAGGCGAGGGTGAATCCGTCGCCGCGCTGACGACGCCGCCAACGGCAACGAATGCGCCGGCCACGGCCGCGCCGGCGGTTCCCGCGCCGGCTGCCAATCCGCCCGCTGCCGCCACGCCCGCGGCAGGCGCGCCTGCTGCGACCACGCCTGCGGCAGGCGCGCCTGCTGCGACCACGCCTGCGGCGGGCACCCCGCCCACGACACCACCCGCCAACGGAACCGCGCCCGCGGCGCCGGCCGATGCCGCCGCGGCTGCGGCGCAAAGCTCGGTTCCGGTCGGCCAGAAGGCGATCTTCTACGAGGAGCGCACCAGCACCGCGCAGGGTTCGGCCGAGCCCGGCAGCATCGTCTGGTCGCTGGTGCAGGAATCGCCCGGCGGCGACCTGCCGCCAGAGCCTGCGATCCGTGCCGAGGCGACCATTCCCGGCAAGGACATCCAGTTGCGCATGACCATCCGCCGCAACACCGACCAGACCCTGCCGGCGAGCCATATCATCGAGATGATCTTCCTGACGCCCGACGGCTTCGAGGGCGGCGGCGTCGACAACATATTGCGCGTCGCCATGAAGAGCTCGGAACAGGATGCCGGCAGCCCGCTGATCGGCATCCCGGCCAAGATCGCCGACGGCTTCTTCCTGGTCGCGCTCAACGACACCAAGGCCGATGAAGACGCCAACATGACCTTGCTGCGCGGCCAGGACTGGATCGACGTACCGGTCGTCTACAAGACCGGACGGCGGGCATTGCTGACCATGGAAAAGGGCATTCCCGGCGAGAAGGTGTTCGACGAGGCGATCAAGGCCTGGCAAGCGAAAACGGCGGGCTGAGCAGACGGCGTAACGGCGGCCTTCGATCAGAAACCCTGGAACAGCATGTCGAGCGCGGCGACGATCTCGTCGTGATGTTTCGTCAAGTTCAGCCGACTTTCACCCAATTCGCTTGCCGGAACGGTAGCAATCAGGTGTGTCGCCATAACCAGCTTCCGGCCGTTGATGTCGAAGATCGGATGAAGCTTTCGCATCGGCGGCGGCACCGTTGCGAACGGCAGAAGGGGGACGACTATCCGCGTCCTGAAATTGTCGAGCAGATCGGATTGAACGTCGAGCAAATAGTTGCCTTCGACGCGACCGGCGAAGACATCATAGCGGGGCATCAGAACTGCCGGTACTCTTCCAATGGGACGCCATGTTTCTCGATGTAGTCGTTCCACGACTCCATCGTGGCGCGGTTCTCTAGCTTCCATAGCCGCGTTTTTTCGGCCGCCACCGCTTCCGCGATGCCGGCCTCCGCGGCGCGCGAGACATTCACATCAAGCCCTTTGGCTTCCCGCATGAGATTTGAGTCGATCGACAGATTTGCTGGCTGACGGACCGCATTCAAGGCAATCTTACGCATGGTGGGCCTCCGCGACATGCGCATAATATATGCGCATTCCGATATGGAAGGCAATAAAATCAAGCTGCCCCGATCGCGGGCGGAACCTACCCTTCCATCTCTTCCCGCAGCATCTCCAGTTCCAGCCATTCCTCTTCCAATGCGGCCAAGGTGGCGCGCTCCTTGTCGAGGGCGGCGATGGTCTTCTGGAACGAGGCCGGGTCGCGCTCGTAATAGGCCGGGTCGGAGATGTTGTTTTCCAGCCGCGAGATCGACGCTGTCACGGCCTCGATCTTCTTGGGCAAGGAGTCCAGCGCGAACTTCTGCTTGAACGACAGTTTTTTGGCCGGCCCTTTTGCTACGGCAGGTTCTGCCTTGGTGGTCGGCGCGTCGCCGGCGTCGGCCTTGGCGCGCGCCTTGCGGTCGTCGAGCCGGGTGCCGCCGCGCTGCGCCAGCATGTCGGAATAGCCGCCGGCATATTCAATCCAGCGGCCACCACCGTCCGGCGCGATGACGCTGGTGACGGTGCGGTCGAGGAAATCGCGATCGTGGCTGACCAGGATGACGGTGCCGGCGAACCCGGCGACCAGTTCCTGCAGCAGTTCCAGCGTCTCCATGTCGAGATCGTTGGTCGGCTCATCAAGTACCAGCAGGTTCGCCGGGCGCGCCAGCACGCGCGCCAGGATCAGCCGCGCTCGCTCGCCGCCGGACAGCTCGCGCACCGGCGTGCGCGCCTGCTCCGGCTTGAACAGAAAATCCTTCATGTAGGAGACGACATGGCGCTGCTCGCCATTGATGACGAGGTTCTCGCCGCGCCCGTCGGTGAGATATTGCGCCAGCGTCTCCTGCGGGTCGACCGCCTCGCGCTTCTGGTCGAGCGTGGCGATCTCCAGATTCGTGCCGAGCCGTATCGAACCAGCGTCCGGCGCCAATTCGCCGGTCAGCATCTTCAGAAGCGTCGTCTTGCCGGCGCCGTTCGGTCCGACGAGGCCGACGCGGTCACCGCGCTGGATGCGGGTCGAGAACCCCTTGACGACGGTGAGGTCGCCAAAGCTCTTCTCTATGTTTTTCGCCTCGATCACCAGCTTGCCGGATTCGGCCGCGTCGCTGGCCACCATTGTCGCGGTGCCCTCGGCGCCGCGATGGCCGCGAAAGCGCTGGCGCATGGTCTGCAGTTCGCCGAGACGTCGCATGTTGCGCTTGCGCCGTGCCGTCACGCCGTAGCGCAGCCAGTGCTCCTCGCGCACGATCTGGCGGCCGAGCTTGTGCTGCTCGCGCTCTTCCTCCTCCAGCACGAGGTCGCGCCATTCCTCGAAATGGCCAAAGCCCTTGTCCAACCGGCGGGTCTGGCCACGGTCGAGCCAGACGGTGGCACGCGACACACGCTCGAGGAAGCGGCGGTCGTGCGAGATCACGATGAGCGCCGAGGAAGTCCGGACGAGTTCCTCTTCCAGCCATTCGATCACCGACAGATCAAGATGATTAGTCGGCTCATCAAGGAGCAGGATGTCGGGCTCCGGCGCCATGACGCGGGCAAGGGCGGCGCGCCTGGCCTCGCCGCCGGACAGGTCTGCCGGCCGCTCCTCGCCCGACAGGCCGAGATGCTCCATCAGATAGCTGGCGCGGTAGGGATCGTCGGCCGGGCCGAGCCCGGCCTCGACATAGGCCCGCACATTGGCAAAGCCGTCCATGTCGGGCATTTGCGGCAGATAGCGGACAGTCGCCGAAGGCTGGCGGAACACCTCGCCGTCCTGCGGTTCGATCAGGCCGGCGGCGATCTTGAGCAGCGTCGACTTGCCGGACCCGTTGCGGCCGACCAGCGCGATCTTGTCGCCGGCCGACGCGGTCAGGGCGGCGCCATCGAGCAGCGGCGTGCCGCCAAAAGTCAGTCTTATCCCGTCGAGATTGAGAAGGGGCGGGGCCATGTCAGCTTTCGGGCAATGGATAGGGATGGGCGAGCAGCAGCGCGCGGCCGTGGCCGAGCGCGATGTCGAGGCGGCCCTTGACCTCGTTGGAAATGGTCAGCGACGATCCGAAAGCCACCTCGACCTTGTCGAGCGGCCATTTGGCGCCGGTGACGGTCAGGCCGGAGAGTTCGGAAAAGCCGAGAATAGAAAATAGCGTGCCGTCGGTATAATCGAAGCTGGCCCTGCTGTTGAGCAAGGGGACACCCTCCTGGGCGCCGCTGGTCAAAAGCACATCCGTTCCGGCCTCGGCCAGCCGCAGGCCAAGCGCCAGATGCAGAAAGGCGTGATCGGCGCGCTTGCCGCCGAAGGCGCCCGCCAGCACAAGGCGGGTCGCTCCACGCTCCAGTGCGGCCGCGATTGCCAGTTCGCCGTCGGTCTTGTCCTTTTCCGTCGGGAAGGTTTGCTGGGGCACGGCGGCGAGATGGGCGGGCAGATCGGCCGGAACCGAATCGAAATCACCGACCCACAATTCCGGCACGAGGCCCAGCATCCGCGCATGACCGATGCCGGCGTCGGCGGCGATCACGCGCGAGCCTTCGACCTGGCGGTCGAGCCGGGGCGTGCGGAGGAGATCGCCGCCAAGCAGGATGGTGAATGTGCTCATATCCCGTCGCCTTACCAGCCCGTCACGGGAAACGGAAGGCGGCAAACTCCCACTTGCGTGTCCCACCCGCCGGGCCTATGTGTCGAAACGCTCTAACGGGGTGCCGGACGCGAATATCGCGGGCCGGCTGAGAGGCAGTCTCGCCAACCCGCTGAACCTGATCCGGTTTGTACCGGCGGAGGGATTAGACGTTTCGGACAGTCCGACGCCTCAATTCCTTTCAACGCAAACGAAGGAGGCGCCGATGCGCACGTTTTTATATTCTCTCATCGCAGCCACGGCGGTGACGCTGTCCGGGCCGGCCTTGGCCAAGGACAAGCTCACGGTCTACACCTATGAGAGCTTCACCGCCGACTGGGGTCCAGGCCCCGTGGTGAAGAAGGAATTCGAGGCCGAATGCGGCTGCGATGTCGAGTTCGTCTCGGTCGCCGACGGCGTGGCGCTGCTCAACCGCGTCAAGCTGGAAGGCGCTTCGACCAAGGCCGACATCGTGCTCGGCCTCGACACCAATCTCACCGCCGATGCCAAGGCCTCCGGCCTGTTCGCGCCGCATGGCGCGGTGAGCGATGTCAACGTGCCGGGCGGCTGGAGCGACGATACTTTTGTTCCCTTCGACTACGGCTATTTCGCCGTCGTCTACGATACGCAAAAGCTGAAGTCGCCGCCGAAAAGCTTGAAGGAGCTGGTCGAGGGCAGCGCCGACGACAAGATCGTCATCCAGGACCCGCGCACCTCGACGCCCGGTCTCGGCCTGCTGCTCTGGGTGAAGTCGGTCTATGGCGATAAGGCGCCGGAGGCCTGGGCCAAGCTCAAGACCAAGGTGCTGACCGTGACGCCGGGCTGGAGCGAGGCCTATGGCCTGTTCACCAAGGGCGAGGCGCCGATGGTGCTTTCCTACACCACCTCCCCGGCCTACCACATGGTCGCCGAGAACACCGAGCGTTACCAGGCGGCGTCTTTCGAAGAGGGCGAGTATCTGCAGATCGAGGTCGCCGGCATCACCACGACCGGAGCCAAGAACCCGCTGGCGGAAAAATTCA
Source organism: Mesorhizobium sp. M8A.F.Ca.ET.208.01.1.1 (assembly GCF_004791315.1). Taxonomy (NCBI): domain Bacteria; kingdom Pseudomonadati; phylum Pseudomonadota; class Alphaproteobacteria; order Hyphomicrobiales; family Phyllobacteriaceae; genus Mesorhizobium; species Mesorhizobium sp. M8A.F.Ca.ET.208.01.1.1. The sequence continues at coordinate 989,660 of NZ_SRUT01000002.1, read as the reverse complement.
TGGCCTTCATGACCGGACCGAAATTCCAGGACGCCATCCCCGAGACCAACTGGATGTTCCCGGCCGGCAAGACCGACAAGCCGCTCAACCCGGCCTTCGACAAACTGGTCAAGCCGACCAAGACCCTGCTGTTCAGTCCGGAGGAGGTCGCGGCCAACCGCAAGGCCTGGGTGGATGAATGGCTGGCGGTGATGAGCAAGTAGTTGGCTGTATGATCCGAAGATGAATGCTTTACGGCGCCCCCCTCTGTCCTGCCGGACATCTCCCCCGCTTGGGGGGAGATTGGCTGTCATCGGCGATTTCGCCAATCGCCAACATTGCAGGAATGAGCTGGGCGCCGGAGCTGCTAATCTCCCCCCTCGTGGGGGAGATGTCCGGCAGGACAGAGGGGGGCGCGAAGGAACGCGACGCACGTTAAAGGCCTTTCGTGCAACCCGCGTCTGATCCCCGCATTACCGCCGGCAGCGTAGCGCTGGCGGCGATCGCGCTCTTGATCGGCGGCGCGTTTGCCGGGCTGCTTGTCGAAGGCGCACACGATCTCTCCGGCGCCTGGGCGGCCTTCGACCCTTATCTGTTGCGCGTCGTGCGCTTCACACTCTGGCAGGCGGCCCTGTCAACGCTGCTCTCCGTCGGGCCGGCCCTGTTCGTGGCGCGGGCGCTGTCGCGGCATCCACGGTTCTTCGGCCGCGCCTTCATTCTGCAGCTCTTCGCCGTGCCGTTGGCGCTGCCGGCGATCGTCGCGGCGCTCGGCATTCTGGCGCTTTATGGCCGTGCCGGCTATTTCGCCGGCCTGTTCAACTGGGTTGGCGGCCAGGGCTGGCCGGGCATCTACGGCCTCTCCGGCATTCTCGTCGCCCATGTCTTCTTCAACCTGCCGCTGGCCACCCGCCTGTTCCTCGAGGCGCTGCAGACCATCCCCTCCGACCAGTGGCGGCTGGCGAGCCAGCTCGGCATGGCGGCGCGGCCGGCGTTCCGGTTGATCGAATGGCCAACACTGCGCGCCGCCATGCCCGGCGTCGCCGGGCTCGTCTTCATGCTCTGCATCACATCCTTCACCATCGTGCTGACGCTTGGCGGCGGGCCGGCCGCGACGACGCTCGAAGTCGGCATCTATCAGGCCTTGCGCTTCGATTTCGATCCCGCGAGGGCTGTCGCGCTGACATTGCTGCAGATCGCCTTGACCTTCATCGTGGTGCTGGCGCTGACGCGGCTCGGCGCCAATGTCGTCGGCGACACCAACCTGCCGGTCGCGCCGCGCCGCTATCTCTCCGTCAACGGCACCGAAGCCACACTGAATGCCTTGCTCATCGGATTGGCGCTGCTGTTCGTAGCGGGACCGATGGCGGCGACCGTGATCGCCGGATTGAGCGCCGATCTCGACCGGCTGGCCGGCGAGACCGCTGTCCGGCAGGCGACACTCACCAGCGCCGTGCTCGGCTTCCTTTCGGCGCTGCTTTCGGTGATGCTCTCGTTGGCATTGACAATGGCGCTGCGGGCGCTGGCATCGAACCGCCGCTCCGGCCCAATGACACTGCTCGAACACGCCACCGATACCGGCGCCGGCTTTGTGCTGGTCGTGCCGCCGATCGTCGTCGGCGCCGGTTGGTTCCTTCTGTTGCGCCACGTCGGCGACGTCTTTGCCATCGCCCCGCTCATGGTCGTCACCGTCAACGCTGTCATGGCGATGCCTTTCGCGCTGCGCGCCATCCGCCCCGCCTATGATGCGGCAAGCGAGCGCCACGAACGGCTCTGCGCACAGCTCGGCATTTCCGGCTGGGCAAGGCTGAAGCTGGTCGACTGGCCGTCGCTGCGGCGGCCGCTCGCCACCGCCTTCGCGTTCGCCATGGCGCTGTCGCTTGGCGATCTCGGCGTCATCGCCCTGTTCGGCAGTGATTTCGTACAGACCTTGCCCTACCTTCTCCTGGCGCGCATGGGCAGCTACCGCACCCAGGACGCCGCCGGCCTGGCGTTGTTGCTGGGCCTTGTCTGCCTGGTACTGGTGCTGGCAGCGGACCGGCTGGGAAAGGGGATGGCCCGCGATGTCTGACGGTGCGGCTGACGCCAATGGGGTTCCGGTGCGGCTGGACAAGGTCTCGTTCAGTTATCGCGAGGCATTGTTCGCTTTCGATGTCGAGTTCACCGCGACGCAAATCACTGCCATCATGGGGCCAAGCGGTTCGGGAAAGTCGACGCTGCTCAATCTGGTGGCCGGATTCGAGATGCCGAGATCCGGCCGCGTGCTGATCGGCGGGGGCGATGTCAGTGGTGAGCCGCCGGCCGTGCGTCCGGTGTCGATGGTGTTTCAGGAGAACAATCTTTTCGCGCATCTTTCCGTCGAGCAGAATGTCGGGCTCGGCCGTTCGCCATCGTTGCGGCTGACCGATACCGACCACGCCGATATCGCGGGCGCCCTTGCGCGCACCGGTCTTGCCGGCAAGGAGAAGCGGCTGCCGCGCGAACTTTCGGGCGGTGAGCGCCAGCGCGTCGCCCTGGCTCGCGTGCTGGTGCGTGACCGCCCGGTGCTGCTGCTCGACGAACCCTTCGCCTCGCTTGGGCCCGCCTTGCGCGACGACATGCTCGACCTGGTTGCTGGCCTTCATGCCGAGCGTGGCATGACGGTGCTGTTCGTCACGCACCAGCCGCAGGATGCCCGCCGCATCGGCCAGAAGGTGGTGTTTCTGGACAATGGCGCCGTCGCCGCCACAGGCACGGCGGACGATTTCTTTGCCGGGGCTGGTCCAGAGGCGTTCCGGCGCTATATCGGTGCGGGTGCCGGGGATGCCTTATCACGAGATATTGCCCGGAAGCGGACATAATTTACGCTCAAACCGGCCCGAGGCGATGTGGCGCTTGCTTGCCATGACTGGAGTAGTGTGGCTAGGTCCGCTCGATACCGTCCGGCACAGGCCGTGATTTGCCTACAGCATCTGCTGCCCGCCCCGAGGGGCGCGTGACGGACGCTGTAGCAGTTTGTTTTGCGCATGGCATGATCATGCGCAAGGACCTGAAAGGAAGCCATTCTGGCGATCGGCGTTGACAGGCTACGAATGAACCCGCTGGCGCGCTTCCTGGCGCTGGCTGGCTTTGCCGTGGCGCTGGCGAGCTGCCAGATGTTCACGCCTCCGGAGGTCCAGGAATCCGGCTTCCAGCCTTCCGACAAGCCGATCACGGTGGACAATGTCGCCGCCAACAACAAGCTAGCCGAACTCGCCAAGGCGCAGCATCCGCGCATCCTGGCGACCTATGGTGGCGAATATTCCGATCCCAAGCTCGAGCGCATGGTCGCCAAGGTGGTCGGCAATTTGACCGTGGTGTCGGCCAACCCGACCCAGACCTATCGCATCACCATCCTCAATTCGCCCAACGTCAACGCCTTCGCGCTGCCGGGCGGCTATCTCTACATAACGCGCGGCCTCTTGGCGCTGGCCAATGATTCGTCCGAGCTCGCCGCCGTCATCGCGCATGAAATGGGACACGTCACCGCCAATCATGGCCTGCAGCGCCAGCAGTTGGAGGCCGAGGAAGGCCTTGCGACCAAGGTCGTCTCGGATGTGCTCGGCGACAGCCCGACCGCCAAGGCAGCACTGATCCGCGGCAAGCTCAGGTTGGCGCAGTTCTCGCGCAACCAGGAACTGGAGGCGGACGCCATCGGCATCAAGTCGATCGGCGAAGCCGGCTACGATCCCTATGCCGCCGGCCGGTTCCTGCAGTCGATGTCGGCCTACACCGATTTCCGCTCGATCAGCGGCGCCACCGACGCCAGCCTCGACTTCCTTGCCACCCATCCCAACACGCCACAGCGCATCGATCTGGCACAGCGCCACGCCCGCCAGTTCGGCGCGCCCGGCTTCGGCACGCGCGACCGCGATTCCTTCCTCGCCGGCATAGACGGCCTGCTTTACGGCGACACGCCGGAAGAAGGCTATGTGCGCGGCGAGACCTTCCTGCATCCGGGCCTCGGCGTGTCGTTCACGGTGCCGGACGGTTTCATCATCGACAATTCGGCGGCAGCGGTGACGGCGACCGGTCCTGGCGACATAGCGATCCGCTTCGATGGCGTTTCGATCGACAAGAACCGCGCCTTGACCGACTATATCAGAAGCGGCTGGGTGGCTGGCCTCGACGACAGCACTGTCAAGCAGGAAACCATCAACGGCAATGAGGCGGCGACCGCGCATGCCGGCGCCGAAGGCTGGCAGTTCGATATCGCGGTGATCCGCGCCGGCGGCCAGGTTTACCGATTGCTGACCGCGGCGCCCTCGGCCAGCACCTCGCTGGAAACGGTGGCGCGCTCGGTCAGCGGCTCCTTCCGCATTCTCAGTCCCGCCGAAAAGGCGGCCCTGAAGCCACTGCATATCCGTGTGCTTACGGTACAGCCGGGACAGACCATGGGCTCGCTTGCCGCGCAGATGGTGGGCGTCGACCGCAAGCTCGACCTGTTCCGCGTGCTCAACGCGTTGTCGCCGGGGGCCGCGGTTTCGGCCGGCGACAAGGTCAAGATCGTCACCGACAAGTAGCGCCCATTGCGCGAATCAGGCGGCGGTCGCCATGAATTCGGGATTCTGCTTCACCAGCGCGACCTTGAGCTTTTCCATCGCGCGGGCCTCGATCTGGCGGACGCGTTCCTTGGAAATGCCGAGCGTCTCGCCGAGTGCCTCGAGCGTGGCGCCCTCGTCGGTCAGCCGGCGTTCCTCGATGATGCGGAGTTCGCGGGCGTTGAGAGCTTGAAGCGCCTCCCTCAGCCAAAGCGAGCGGCGCGCGACGTCGATCTTGTCGCCGACAATCTCGTCGGGCAGGGGATCGTCGGAGACCAGGAAATCCATCCGCTCGGTCGCCCCCGCATCGTCGGCAAGCGGTACGTTGAGCGAGGAGTCCGGGGCGGAGAGGCGTGAATCCATCAGCGCCACATCAGCCTCGGAGACACCAAGCGCAACCGACACCTCGCGGTAGAGGGTTGTGTTGGAGAGCGGTTCGGCGCCGTTCGCGAGGCGCGCACGCAGGCGCCTGAGATTGAAGAACAGGGCCTTTTGCGCCGAACTGGTGCCGCCGCGCACGATCGACCAGTTGCGCAGGATGTAATCCTGCATCGAAGCGCGAATCCACCACGTCGCGTAGGTCGAAAACCGTACCTCGCGCTCAGGCTCGAAGCGGGCCGCGGCCTCGAGCAGGCCGACATGACCTTCCTGGATCAGGTCGCCAAGCGGCAGGCCGTAGTGACGGAATTTCGAGGCCATGGAAATGACCAGCCGCATATGGGCAACGGTGATGCTGTGCAATGCGTTCTGGTCGTTGTCTTCTTTCCAGAGCAATGCAAGCCGATGCTCCTCATCGCGCTCGAGGTAGGGCGCCCTCATTGCCGCGCGGACCATGATCCGACCTGCCGTGTCTTCCATCATAAGGCGCTCCCTGGCTCAGGCGATGCGGATGACAGGCACCGGCTTGAAATGACGGCGTCGTGCCCTAGAACAGCCAAAACTGCCGTGCGCGGGAAAGGTTCCGCTGGCGCGGGCAGGCGAGCGATGAGATCCGGGCAATTTCGGCACGGCTGCCCGGAACTCTGAATGCTGCAGAGAAATTCCTTTTAGAGTATTCGATTTCTGGAATTGGCCCTCTTTGAAATTTCATTCCTTATTTTTTCGACCCGCATCTGTCATTTTCCAGCCCTCACAACATGCCTGACATCAGGCCAAGGACGGATCACAGAAAAATGAAATGGCTCAAGTCACTCATCATCGCCGGAACGCTGCAGGCCCTGGCGGTCGCATCGGGCCATGCCGGCGCCAATCTCGACGAGATCAAGCAGGCCGGCGTCATCAAGGTCGGTACGGAAGGCACTTACGCGCCTTTCACCTACCATGATGCATCCGGAGCGCTGGTCGGCTTCGACGTCGAAATCGCCAAGGCGATCGCCGACAAGCTTGGCGTCAAGGCGCAGTTCCTCGAGGGCAAGTGGGACGGCCTGATCGCCGGCCTCGATGTCAAGCGCTACGACGCCGTCATCAACGAAGTCGGCATCACCGATGCCCGCAAGGCCAAGTACGATTTCTCCGATCCCTACATCGCCTCCAAGGCGGTGCTGATCGTGCGCGGCGACAACACCGACATCAAGACCTTCGCCGATCTCAAGGGCAAGAAGTCGGCGCAGTCGCTGACCTCCAATTTCGGCAAGCTGGCCGAGTCGAATGGCGCCGAACTGGTCGGCACCGACGGCTTCGACCAGTCGATCCAGCTGCTTTTGACCGGCCGCGCCGACGCCACCATCAATGACAGCCTGTCGTTCCTCGACTTCAAGAAGCACAAGCCCGACGCCAATGTGAAGATCGCGGCCCAGGAAGAGAATGCCGATTATTCCGGCGTCATCGTGCGCAAGGGCGATCCGGAGCTGGTCGCGGCCATCAACAAGGCGCTGGCCGACATCAAGGCCGACGGTACCTATCAGAAGATCGCCGACACCTATTTCGGCCAGGACGTGTCGAAGTAATTCATAAAGCGGGGCCGGTCGTCGCCCCGCGGCCCATCCAGCGGCGAGCCGTTTTTGACGGCTCGCCGCTTTTGTCGTGATATGGCTGACGCATTCACGCTTCGATGACCACGCTTGTTCATTCCGGAGGATTTTTCGTGCCGCACTGGCTGCAACTGATGCTGGAGTCGCTGCCCTCGCTGCTGTGGGCAGCGTTGATCTTCACCGTGCCGCTGACGCTGCTGTCGTTCGTGCTCGGCCTGACGGTGGGGTTGGGCGCGGCGCTCGGCCGGCTGTTCGGCCCGAAGCCGCTGGTGGCGCTCGTGCGCTTCTATGTCTGGATCTTCCGCGGCACGCCGCTGCTGGTGCAGCTGTTCCTGATCTTCTACGGCCTGCCTTCGGTCGGCATCCTGCTCGATGCCTTTACCGCGGCGCTGATCGGCTTCACCCTCAACATCGGCGCCTACACGTCGGAAATCATCCGCGCGGCGATAGGCTCGGTGCCGAAAGGCCAGTGGGAGGCCGGCTATTCGATCGGCATGACCTGGAGCCAGGCGATGCGGCGCACCATCCTGCCGCAAGCCGGCCGGGTGGCGGTGCCGCCGCTCTCCAACACTTTCATCTCGCTGGTCAAGGACACGTCGCTGGCCGCCGCCATCACCGTGCCGGAGATGTTCCAGGCAGCGCAGCGTATCGTTGCCACCACCTATGAGCCGCTCATCCTCTATGTCGAGGCTGCGATCCTCTATCTGGCGATGAGTTCGGTGCTGTCGGCCTTGCAGACGCGGCTGGAGGAGCGGCTCAACCGCTATGGCGGCTTCCTGGAGGCACGCTCATGATCGGCCTCACCAACATCGAAAAACGCTTCGGCGAAAATCTCGTGCTGAAAGGGGTGACGGTTGCCATCGCCGAGGGCAGCGTCACAGCCCTTGTCGGTCCTTCGGGTGGGGGAAAAAGCACGCTGCTGCGCTGCATCAACCTCCTGGAGATCCCGACCTCGGGCACGGTGCGGATCGGCGACGAGATGCTCGAGTTCCGCCCGGGCGGAAAGGTGCCGGCGGCGGACATAAGGCGTCTGCGCCTGCAGACCGGCATGGTGTTCCAAAATTTCCAGCTGTTTCCGCATCGCACCGCTATCGAAAATGTCATGGAAGGTTTGGTCACGGTGCTCAAATGGTCGCCCCAGAGGGCACATGAACGGGCGCTCGCGCTGCTGGAGAAGGTCGGCATGGCCCACAAGGCGGATGCCTGGCCGGCGACGCTGTCGGGTGGCCAGCAACAGCGCGTGGCGATCGCCCGGGCGCTGGCGCCGTCGCCCAAGGTGCTGCTGTGCGACGAACCGACTTCGGCACTCGACCCGGAATTGGCGCAGGAGGTGGTCGATGTGCTTAGCCAGCTCGCCAGCGAGGGAACGACCATGGTGATAGCGACGCATGATTTGCGCCTGGCTTCCAAGATCGCCCAGGAAGCGGTGTTCCTCGATGCCGGCGTCATTGTCGAGCAGGGGCCATCCGCCACGCTGTTCGGCAATCCGGAGCGCGAAAGGACAAAGCGGTTCATCGCCACGCTGAAGCAGGAGGCGGCGGAGAAGGAGGCCGGCGCATAGACGCGGCAATCTCCGGCAATCTTAAAGACAAAAAACCCGGCACGAGGCCGGGTTTTTCGTTAACTCGAAAGCGAAAAGCTCAGGCAGCCTCTTCCTGCTCGGCTTCCTCATTGTCGGCCTTGGCGCCACGCTTGGGGCCCTTGTTGAGGTTGACCTCGATCAGGCGCACGGCTTCGGTTTCCGACATGCGATTGACGGCCGCGATCTCGCGGGCCATGCGGTCGAGCGCCGCTTCATAGAGCTGGCGTTCGGAATAGGACTGCTCCGGCTGGTTGTCGGCGCGGTAGAGGTCGCGCACGACTTCCGAGATCGAGATCAAGTCGCCCGAATTGATCTTGGCATCATATTCCTGGGCACGGCGCGACCACATGGTGCGCTTGACGCGGGCGCGACCCTGCACGACCTTGAGCGCGCGCTCGACATAATCCTCTTCCGACAGCTTGCGCATGCCGATGGAGGTCGCCTTGGCGACCGGCACCTTGAGCCGCATCTTGTCCTTCTGGAAGTCGATGACGAACAGTTCCAGCTTGTGGCCAGCCACTTCCTGCTCATCGATCGAGACGATCTGGCCGACGCCATGCGCCGGATAGACGATGTACTCGCCGGTCTTGAAACCGTGACGCGCGGCCGTGGACTTCTTCTGCGGGGTGATCGTTGCCATTACGCCCTGAACTCCTTGTTGTGGGCCGGCGGCGGTGCCGGCTGAACTCACGTGATCGGGGTCACCGATCATTAGCCGCACAACAGATGAACCCACCGGAAAAAGCCGGGACCGGCAAACCGCACGAATTGCGACCGCCTGGCCCAGATCGCTCTGGTCCGGAATGGGATTTTCACCTTTCAGTGATTTGGGGCGTCTGCGCCATAAATCGACGTTGTGTCACCGGCATGTTTCGCTGATGTAACACAAAAAGTCGGAAGAATCAAGGTTTTGCTGCGTAAGCGAAGGCCACAACCAATCGCCGCCTGTCAAGGCGGTTAATCCGACGTGCTTGTTACGCTACGTCATACAAGCCTTTACGGCGGTGTTGTCAATCGCCTTCGCCGGGTTCGGCGGAGAAGTATTTCTCGAACTTGCCGGCCTCACCGTCGAAGCTCTTGGCGTCGGCCGGCGGCTCCTTCTTGGCGGTGATGTTCGGCCATTTCTCGGCATATTCGGTGTTGATCTGCAGCCATTTGTCAAGGCCGGACTCGGTGTCGGGCTTGATCGCGTCGGCCGGGCATTCCGGTTCGCAGACGCCGCAGTCGATGCACTCGTCGGGATGGATGACGAGCATGTTCTCGCCTTCGTAGAAACAGTCGACCGGACAGACCTCGATGCAGTCCATATATTTGCATTTGATGCAGTTGTCGGTCACGACATAGGTCATCGGTCGGCTCCGGGATGTCCCGTTTTTGTTGGCTTTTTTTGTGAGGTAACGCCTTTATCGGCTGCTTGCAAGGGTGGCCGTTCCCAGGGGCGTCAGGGTTTGGGAATGGAATTCCAAGTGGGCGGCGCCGCGAAGGCCCGGCATGCCCCACCGGCCGTCCTGTTTGCCGCTCCCGGTTCTGCTTTTTGTTTGTCGCTGCCCTCGGGCAACGCCCCTCCGCGGTCGGTCGAACGGCTCAATCTTCGTCGAGCAATCGGTCGGTCTGGCGGCGCTCTTTTTTGGTCGGGCGGCCGCTGCCTGCCTCCCGCAACGCCGGGATGGCATCGGGAAGGGCGTCAGCCTTGGGTGCGGGCGGCGGCGACATGTCTTCATAAAGAGTGCGGGCTTCCTCGGCCGGGCCGCGCCGCACTCCGGCGCCGAGCACCTTCCAGACGAAGATACGCCGGTCGAGCGTGATGGTCAGCACGTCGCCCGGCTTGACCAGATCGGATGCCTGCGCTGCTTTGTCGCGATTGATGCGCACGCGGCCGGCGACCACCAATTTAGCCGCCAGCGAGCGCGATTTCACCGCACGCGAAAAGAACAGCCATTTGTCGATGCGCTGGCGGCCTTCAGCAACCATCGAAGCGCCGAGCCTACTTCTTTAGTTGGTCGCGCAAGGCGGCGAGCTTGGCGAAGGGGGAATCCGGATCGAAGCGCACCGGGCGCTCCTCGCGCGGCTTGGGTTGGAAGGCGGGCTTTCCGCCCCCCTTGCCTTCCGGCCTGCCGCCCTTCCAGTCCGGGCGGCCTTCACGGCGCTCGGGACGATCGCCTTGCGGGCGGCCATCGCGGCGCTGCTCGCCGTCACCTTGCGGCTTGGGCTTGAACTTCGAGCGGTCGAAGCGCGGCTTGCCGGCGCCGTCGCGGCGTCCTTCATGGGCGGGACGGTCCGTGGGCGTGCCTGTTGCCGGTGCGCCGCCGGCATCGGCCGACGCGTTGCCTCGGCCACGCGCTTGTCCGTTTTGCGGGCGGTTGTTGCGGCCGTCGCGATGACGCGGACGCTGGTCAAAGCGGCCTTGGCGCCACAACAGGATCGGCTTTGGCGCTTCGGCTTCCGGCACCGTTTCGCCGACGGCTTGCGCCACCGCAACGGGTTCGGCGGCTTCCGTCGGCGCGGGGGCCCCGACGGCCGGCTCCGCCGCCGCGGCGCCCTCTTCTGGGGGCGCGGCGTCAATCTCGGCAGTCTCAGCTTCGGCCCGCGACTCAACCGGCGCCGGCTCGACGGGTTCAACGGCGGCTTCGGCCACAGGCGCCTCTTCGCCCCCTGCAACGTCAGCCGTGGCTTCCGCCTGCTCTTGCACGGCAGCTTCCGTCGGCGCGTCTGCCGCGATTTCGGCCGCAACCTCCATCGCCGCGGCGGCTGCCGCATCCGGCACCGGTTCCGATCCTTCGGCGGCTGGCGCTGCCGCCTCTTCCGCCGCCTTGGCCTGTTCCGCGCGGGCTGCCTCCGCGGCTGCCTGCTTGGTCGCGGCGGCTTCCCGCGCGGCAGTATCCTGCGCTTCCAGCCGCGCCTTGACGTCCGCCGCCGGCTTCGGCTCGGCGCGATAGCCGAGACCCTTGAGAATCTCTTCCATGTCGTCGGCGGTGGCGCCGAGGATCGACATCATCGGCGGCGTCACCATGAAGGACTGGCCGTCATAGGCGCCGTCCGGTCGCAGGCCGAGGCCGGGCTTCCAGTTGGTCGCCGGGCGGATCAGGTCAGCCAGCCGCTCGAGAATGTCGATGCGAACGGCGCGGCGGCCGAGATTGCGGTAGCCGGCAAGCTTGTAGAACGCCTTGTCGAAGGCCGGATCGATCACCACCGAGGTGCGGCCCGATGCCAGCGCATGGACGACGTCGCCGAAGCCGGGCTTGTCCTTGCCGTCGGTCTTCAGCGCCCACAGCAAGGTCACCAGTCCGGCGGGCGCCGGTTTGATCAGCGCCGGCACGAAGACGTGGTAGGCACCGAAGCGCACGCCGAGCCGGCGAAGCGCCGCGCGGCCTTCCTGGTCGAGCGACTTCATCTCCTCGGCGATGTCGCGGCGATTGATGAGGCCGAAATTCTCGACCAGCTGGAAGGCGATGCCGCGGCCGATACCGGAAATCTGATCGGCATTTTTCAAGTCGACCAGCGGCTTCAGCAGGGATTCGATCTGGAAATTGACGAAGCGCTCGGCGCGCGCGGCGACCTTGTCGCGCGCCGGGCCGGTGAGCTGTTCGTCGGCCAGCAGCACCAGGCGCGGCTTCAGCGCGTCCTCGCCCGAAACCAGCGTGCCGATCGGCGCGCCGATCCAGCGCAGCGTGCCGTCCGAACCGAGCGCTAGATCGCCATTGGCGCAGGCGCCGAAGCGCTCCGCGCGTGCATCGAATTCGGCGGCCAGCGCCTTTTGCGCGGCCGTGCGCACGGCCTTGGCGTCTTCGCCGCCGGCGGTCTGGTCGGCGGTGAAGCGGAACCCTTGTAACTCGCCGACGTGATGGCCTTCGACAAGGACGGTTCCGGTAGGACTGATTTCGGCTTCAGGCATGGTATTTTCTCTAAGGCGCCGCATGAGGACGGAAGTCCTGCGGTCTACGAAGCGTTTCGTCAACCGCTCATGCAGCGCATCCGACAATCTGTCTTCGATTTCGCGCGTCTTTTCCTGCCAGTGTGCCTGATCGGCCAGCCAGCCGGGCCGGTTCGACACGAATGTCCAGGTGCGGATCTGGGCGATGCGGTGCGACAGCGTGTCGATATCGCCCTCGGTGGTGTCGGCGCGGCGCACCTGCTCGGCCATATAGTTCTCGTCGACATGACCATGCCGGGCGAGGTCCATGTAGATCGAGGCGATGAGGTCGGCATGCTGGGCGGGCGCGATCTTGCGATAATCCGGCAGCGCGCAGGCTTCCCACAGCAACGCCACGCGCTTGGCATTGGTTGCGAGCGCGCGGATGCCTTCGTCGCGGGAGAGATGTTCGAGCGCCTGGGCATCGACGGCCGGAAGGGCGCGTGTCAGGCCCTCGACCGGGGCGTTGGTCTCGATGGAACGCTTCAGCGCATCGAGGCTGGCGAAATCGAATTGGGCGGTGCGCCACTGCAGCACCTTCACCGGGTCGAAGTCATGGCCCTCGATCTTCTGGACCAGGTCCTCGTCCAGCGGATCGACCTGGCCGGTGACGCCGAACGTGCCGTCGCGCAGATGCCGGCCGGCGCGGCCGGCGATCTGGCCGAGTTCGGCCGCCGTCAAATTGCGGTACTGGTAGCCGTCGAACTTGCGGTTCTGGGCAAAGGCGACATGGTCGAGGTCGAGGTTGAGACCCATGCCGATCGCGTCGGTGGCAATGAGATAGTCGACATCGCCCGACTGGAACAGCGCCACCTGGGCATTGCGGGTGCGAGGCGACAGCGCGCCCAGAACCACCGCCGCACCGCCCTGCTGGCGCCGGATCAGCTCGGCGATGGCGTAGACCTCGTCGGCGGAGAAGGCGACGATCGCGGTGCGCCGTGGCAGGCGCGTCAGTTTCTTGGAACCGGCATAAGCCAGATGCGACAGGCGCGGCCGCGTCACCACCGAGACGCCTTTCAGCAGCCGCTGGAGGATGCCGTGCATGGTGGCCGCGCCGAGCAGCAGCGTTTCCTGGCGGCCGCGCAGGTGCAGGATACGGTCGGTGAAGATATGGCCGCGCTCGAGGTCGCCGGCCAGTTGCACCTCGTCGATGGCGACGAACGCGGCGTCGGTCTCGCGCGGCATGGCTTCGACGGTGCAGACTGAATATTTGGCGCCCGGCGGCTGGATCTTCTCCTCGCCGGTGATGAGCGCCACCTGGTGGGCGCCCACCTTTTCGCAGACGCGTGTGTAGACCTCCCGGGCCAGCAGCCTCAGCGGCAGGCCGATGACGCCGGTTTCGTGCGCCACCATGCGCTCGATGGCGAGATGGGTCTTGCCCGTGTTGGTCGGCCCAAGCACGGCGGTCACGTCGCGGCCCGACAGGATCAGCGGCTCGGTATGTTTCTGCTGGATGTTCATCGGCTCGGAAATAAGGCTTTCTGGCCTCTCGTTGTCGGGAGCGTGCCTGGACGGCGCGTATGACAGCCGACACATAGGGATTTCGGGCGCGAAGCGAAAGCGGAATGTTCCGCCCGGGTTCCGAAGACGCCCGTGTCAGCCCGCAAATCAGTTCCTGCTTAACAGTTGGAACGAGTCTGGAACGAATCAGCGACGAATCGGTGACTCCGTCAGATTCAGCTTTTGTTCACGGCTAGATATGGATTTTGCGACCATGGGTCTCACCACATGCTGAATCAGAACACTGGCCCGTTTTATGCTAGGCGAACCTCTCTGTTAACTTTCGCCTGTGAACGAGGTCGGGGGCTCGATGCGCACTGCTCAAGATTATGAAATTGTTAATCTTTCTGAATTGTGGGTTAAGAAACTATGGGTGATCTCGGCCTATTAATGTTAACTTCCGCTCAAAGCCGGAACGAATCGGCGACAAAACAGCGTCAGCGCTATTTTCCCTTTTTGTTCCCCCAATATCTTGTGTTGTGAACAGCTTATCCACCGAGAATCCACAGGCTTGCCCACAGGTTTCGCGCAGACACCCCTAACGCTGTTAACCTTTGCGTGCCGGATTGGCGCATCGCGCCGCGGCGGCGCTTTCCGAGGCTTCCGGCGTCAACAGAAAGCGGACCGGTTTCCCGGTCCGCTTATTGCAGCGCACATGTCGATCTGCAGCATTGGCGGCTGCTCAAGACGCTTCAAACGAAGTACTGGCCGCCATTGGCGGTGAGGGTCGAGCCGGTGATGAAACCAGCATCCTCGGAAGCGAGGAAGACGACGCAGCGCGCGATCTCTTCCGGCTCGCCGAGGCGGCCGACCGGGATTTGCGGGATGATGCGCTCGTTGAGTACTTTCTCGTCGATCGCCTTGACCATCTCGGTGGCGATGTAGCCCGGGCAGATGACGTTGACGGTGATGCCCGCGCGGGCGCCTTCCTGGGCGAGCGCTTTCGAGAAGCCGATGTCGCCGGCCTTGGCGGCGGAGTAATTGACCTGGCCGGCCTGGCCCTTCTGGCCGTTGATCGAGGAGATGGTGATGACGCGGCCGAACTTCCGGTCACGCATGCCGCTCCACAGCGGATGGGTCATGTTGAAGACACCGGACAGATTGGTGTCGATAACCTCTTTCCACTGCTCGCGCGTTATCTTGTGGAACATGGCGTCGCGGGTGATGCCGGCATTGTTGACCAGCACCGAGACAGGGCCGAGGTCGGCCTCGATCTGCTTGATGCCGGCGGCGCAAGCGTCATAATCGGCGACGGACCATTTGTAGACCGGAATGCCGGTCTCGGCCTTGAATTTGGCCGCCGCATCGTCATTGCCGGCATAGTTCGCGGCAACTGAATAGCCGGCAGTCTTCAAAGCGATCGAGATGGCAGCGCCGATACCGCGCGATCCACCCGTGACGATTGCAACCTTGGTCATGTGTTCTCCTCCCGTTGGTCGGAGGAGCAAATAGGGAGTAGCCAATAGCGAATAGGGGTTTGATGTCCCGCCGCGCTGAGGCCGTTCTTCCCTATTCGCTGCTCCCTGTTCGCTATTGGCTTGTTCAGATTGCTTCGACGCACATGGCGACGCCCATGCCGCCGCCGATGCAAAGGGTGGCCAACCCCTTCCTGGCGCCGCGGCGATGCATCTCGAAGACCAGCGTGTTGAAGACGCGGGCGCCCGAGGCGCCGATCGGATGGCCGATGGCGATGGCGCCGCCATTGACGTTGACGATCGAGGGGTCCCAGCCCATGCCCTTGTTGACGGCGCAGGCCTGCGCGGCGAAAGCCTCGTTGGCCTCGACCAGGTCCAGATCGCCGACCGACCAACCTGCCTTTTCCAGAGCGCGCTTCGAAGCGGGAATAGGTCCGGTGCCCATGATCGCCGGATCGACGCCGGCGGTTGCCCAGGACGCGATGCGCGCGAGCGGGGTGATGCCGCGCCGGGCGGCTTCCGCTTCGCTCATCAGCAGCGCGCCGGCGGCACCATCATTGATGCCGGAAGCGTTGGCGGCGGTCACCGTACCGTCCTTGTCGAAGGCCGGCCTCAACTTGGTCATGGCATCGATCGTGGCGCCGTGGCGGATGTACTCGTCCTGATCGACAACCGTGTCGCCCTTCTTGCCCTTGATGGTGAAGGCGACGATCTCGTCCTTGAACTTGCCGGCTTTCTGCGCGGCCTCGGCCTTGTTCTGCGAGCCCAGCGCGAACTGGTCCTGGTCGTCGCGGGTGATCTGGAACTGGCGGGCGACGTTCTCGGCGGTGTTGCCCATGTGGTAGCCGTTGAAGGCGTCCCACAGCCCGTCCTTGATCATGGTGTCGATCATCTTGTAGTCGCCCATCTTGACGCCGGCGCGCAGATGCTCGGCGTGCGGCGACAGCGACATCGATTCCTGGCCGCCGGCGATGATCACCTTGGCGTCGCCGGTGGCGATCTGCTGCATGCCGAGCGCGATGGCGCGCAGACCCGAGCCGCAAACCTGGTTGAGGCCCCAGGCGGTGGTTTCCTTGGGCAGGCCGGCAAGGATCGAGGCCTGGCGGGCCGGGTTTTGGCCTTGCGCCGCGGTCAGCACCTGGCCGAGGATGACCTCGTCCACCTCGGCCGCCTCGACGCCCGTACGTGACAAAAGCTCCTTGATGACGACAGCACCGAGTTCATGCGCCGGCGTGGCCGCGAAAGCACCGTTGAAGGAGCCGACGGCCGTGCGTGCGGCACTGGCGACAACGATGGAATTGGCAGAGGACATATTCTTCTCCAGACTTCGAGCTGTCATGTTTTCAGGCATTGTTGGCAACTTTTCTTGCCCTTTCCATGACCCAAGTCAAACCGGAAATCGGCATGGCGCCCATGCGCCGCAAGCAGGTCGCGCATCGCCGTGCCGGCGGACCGGGCGCTGCTGCGCAGCATATTTTGCCCGCTATGCAGCATAATATGATCCCGCAGTGCACAAACTGCTTGGAATTGTGGGGCTTTTGCGCATATCCTCAAAAAGGGCGCAATCGTTACCGGCTGCTTACTCAGGCGTGCCGGTGTCCGGGGAGGATGCAGATGGCCGCAAAAGACGACCCGATCATTATCAAGAAATACGCCAACCGCCGCCTCTATAATACGGGGACGAGCACCTATGTGACGCTCGAGGATCTGGCCGAGATGGTCAAGAAGGGCGAGGAATTCACCGTCCAGGACGCCAAGACCGGGGACGACATCACCCATCCGGTGCTGACGCAGATCATCTTCGAGCTGGAGAACAAGGACGGGCAGAACATGCTGCCGATCCCGTTCCTGCGCCAGCTGATCGCCTTCTATGGCGACCAGATGCAGATGATCGTGCCGAGTTTCCTCGAACAATCGATGATCGCCTTCTCCAAGGAACAGGAGCGGTTCCGCGAGCAGATGAAGGGGGCCATCGGCAAGTCGCCGCTGGACGTGATGAAGATGGCGACGCCGATGAAGGCGCTGGAAGAACAGACACGGCGCAACATGGAAATGTTCCAGAATGCGATGCGGCTGTTCACGCCATTTCCGCCGGCGGGTTCCGCACCCGCCGCGGCCCCTGCCGAATCGGCCAGGAAGGAAGCGCCGGAGAAACCCGACGATCTGCAGCAGCTGAAGGACCAGATCGCTGCCATGCAGCGCAAGCTCGACACAATGTCGTAAGGGGCGGGGTCCAGGCCAAAATCCGCCGGTGTCTTATCGGTCGATGGTCGACTGCCACAGGTCGCGGATTTCGTCGGGTAGCCCGTCCAATGGGCATCATGGGCGCAGAACACCAGGCTCCTTGCCCGAAGCGAAGGGCAGGTCCTCATCCTGCCAGCCTGAAATGCCACCGATCATGATCTTGACCGGAAGACTAAGGCTGGCCAGTTTGAAGGCCGCCCGATCCGCGCCATTGCAGTGCGGGCCGGCGCAATAGACCACGAACAGCGTGCCTGACGGCCATTCTCCCATCCGCCCGGCCGATATCTCGCGGTGCGGCAGATGCAGCGCGCCCGGCACGTGGCGGCGTTCATAGGCTTGCGGCGATCCGACGACGTGCAGAAGCACAAAGTCCGGCTTTCCGCCGCGCAGTGTCGCGGCGACATCGGAACAATCGGTTTCCACGGAAAGCCGGCGCAGGAAATGGTCCCGGGCAATCTCCGGCGATGCCGCCGGTATGTCTGTCACATAGCTCATCAAATTTCTCCATCTCTGATGGAGCTGTTCTCCATCGCTGATAGGTCTGAGGTAGCGCAGCGAGCCGGGCGATTGCAGCTGGCAGCTTTGCCATATATCGTCAAGATCATGCCAAACATGTCGCTTGCCAGTCCGCCCCCTGCCAACCCGCTTGTCGTCGCAATCGCCTATGACGGGCTGTGCACGTTCGAATTTGGCGTGGCGGCCGAGGTGTTCGCCTTGCCCAGGCCTGAGATGGGCCCGGATTGGTACCGTTTTGCCGTTGCCGGCATAGACGCCGGTGAAATGCGTGCGATGGGCGGCGTGCGCATCCTCGCCGATGGCGGACCTGACTTGATCAGCGAGGCCGGCACGGTCATCGTGCCGGGATGGCGCGGTGTGGATTGTCCTGTGCCGCCTTTGCTGATCGACGCACTTCGCAAGGCGAGCGAGCGGGGTGCGCGGGTTCTTTCCATCTGCTCGGGCGTCTTCGTGCTTGCCGCGGCCGGCCTGCTCAAGGGCAAGAAGGCAACCACGCATTGGCGCTACGGCGAAAGGCTGAAGGAGCGGTATCCCGACATCACGGTGGTACCCGATGTCTTGTACATCGACGAGGGAAATGTGCTGACATCGGCCGGCAGCGCGGCCGGGATTGACCTCTGCCTGCATCTGGTCCGGCGCGATTTCGGCACCAAGGCGGCCAACATGGTGGCGCGCCGCCTGGTCGTGCCGCCGCACCGCGACGGCGGCCAGGCGCAATATGTCGAGAGCTCGGTGCCCGAACCTCACGAGCGCAGTCGGCTTGGACCGTTGATAGACAGGATGCGCGCCGACATTTCCGCCGACTATCCGGTCGCCACCCTGGCCGACCTGGCCGGGATGAGCGAGCGGACATTTCTACGCCGGTTCGCTGCCGCAACCGGCGTCACGCCGGCAAGCTGGCTCCTGTCCGAACGGCTTTCTCGGGCGCGTACGCTGCTCGAAGATACAAGCTTGCCGATCGACCGCGTTGCCGAGACGGCCGGATTTGGCGCGGCGGCGACGTTGCGGCATCATTTCCGCCGGCGGTTCGCCACGACCCCCGCCGCATACCGGGCGCGGTTCGGGGCCAACGCCAACTCCGGCTGACAACGTCTCAGGCCGTCACGTCAACAATCCCTCATAGCGGCCGCGCGGCCTGATGATGCTGCCGCTCACGATCTGTTCGACCATGTGCGCGGCCCAGCCCACGCTGCGTCCAAGCGCGAAGAGCTGGAACGGCGCATCGCGCGGCAGGCCGAGGCCGCGCGTCAGCACGGCAAGGGCAAAGTCGATATTCGCTGGAGCGCCGGTCGCGGCGATGGCGGCGGTTTCCAACGACCGCAATGTCTCGTCATTGTTGTCGATGGCCGCCAGAAGCGCCGTGGCGCGGGGATCGCCCTCGGGATAGAGTTGGTGGCCGAAACCCGGCAGCGGCCGGTCGTGGCCGAGCCAGCGCCGGATCGCGGCATCGGATCCATGACTTGCGGCGTCCTCCGCCAGTTGCATAACCGCCTCGCCGGCGCCGCCGTGGCGCGGGCCGGACAGCGTCGCCAGGCCCGCGAGCAGGCACGCGGCGGGCGAGGCGCCGGTCGAGGCCGCGACGCGGGCCGCGAAGGTCGATGCGTTGAGTTCGTGATCGGCGAGCAGGACAAGGGCACGGCGGATTGCTTCCGCGCCATCATCGTCCACCGACCAGCCCCGTGCCAATCGCCGATGCACTGGTTCCGGTCCCGCCACGGCACCGAGGGCGCCGGCCAGCACGCCGATCGCGTGCGCCGCGTCGGCGCATAGCGAGGCGGCACTTCGTCCCAGCGAGGGCCGCGCCTGGCCGGCAAGCAAGGCGAGTTGCGCAAAGGCCGGGGCGCGGCCGATCTGGCGCGCCGCATCCGGCGACGGCGTTTCAAAACGGACGGGGCGAGGCAGAGCCCAGAGCAGCCCAGCGGTTTCTTCCAGCGTGGCATGGTCGGACAGCGCTGCGGCGTCCCGGCCTCGATAGATGAGGTGGCTGTGCCAGACGGTCGAAACCGAAGTGACAATCGACGGCTCGCCCCAGGCGATCGCGCTCTCGGCGATGGCCGAGGGGCTGCGCCCGCGCGCCCTTCGCGTTGCCAGCGCCGCGATGTCGTCGGCGCGGTACTGGCTGCGGCGCGGATCGTCCCGATCCGGGCGCATGCCGATGCGTCCGCGACTGACATAGGCATAGAGCGTCTGCGGCCTCACGCGCAGCCGTTCCAGCGCCTCTTCCCGCGACAACCATTCGGACATTTGGGTCTCTGATATTGATTCTATTGATCAAGATTGATGTAGATGGTGCCCACCCTTATCTCCCATCGGGAAAAGCTTCAAGGAGACAAGGCTATGGCGAATGGGCTCGATGATGTGGTGGCGGCCGAAACCGTGCTGTCCGATGTGGATGGTCTAGGCGGTCGCCTGACGATCCGGGGCCATTCGCTTGGGGAATTGGCAGGGCGATGGAGCTACGCCCAGGTCGTCCACCTGCTGCTGGACGGGTTCTTCGACGATCTGCCTGGCGATGCCGAACTGGCGGCAAAACTGGGTGAGGCTCGCGTCGAGGTGTTTGACCGGCTCGCGCCCGCGCTGCCCTTGCTGGCACCGCTCGACATCTACAGCGCCATGCGTGCGGGCATGGCACTGCTGCCGGATGGCGAGACGCTGACGGACGCCTTGCGGCTGATCGCGGCGCCGGCGGTGCTGTCGCCGGCCCTGCTGCGCCTGCAGCGCGGCGAGCAGCCGATCGCACCCGACGGCAAGGCGGATCATGCCGCCGACATGTTGAGGATGCTCAGGGGATCGGTTCCGTCGCCGGCCTTGGCCAAGGCGCTCGACACCTATCTGGTGACCGTGTGTGATCACGGGCTCAATGCGTCGACCTTCGCCACCCGCGTCGTCGCCTCGACCTTGGCCGGCCTGACATCGTCGGTACTGGCGGGCCTCGGCGCGCTCAAGGGACCGCTGCATGGCGGCGCGCCCGGCCCGGTCATCGATATGCTCGACGCGATCGCCGCGCATGGCGATGCGGCCGGCTGGCTGCGCAATGAGATCGCGCAGGGCAGGCGCATCATGGGCTTCGGACATCGCATCTACCGTGTGCGCGATCCGCGCGCTGATGTGCTGAAAGCGGTGGTGCGCAAGCTGGGCGGCGAGGGCGGCACCGGCCGCCGGCTGGCTTTCGCCGAGACGGTCGAGCAGACGGCGCTCGAGGTGCTTCGGATCGCAAAGCCGCAGCGCTCGCTGCAGACCAACGTCGAATTCTACACAGCGCTTGTCCTGGAAGCGGCGGGCTTTCCGCCGCAAGCTTTCAGCAATGTCTTCGCTGCCGGGCGCGTTTCCGGCTGGATCGCGCATGCCCGCGAACAGCAGACCACCGGACGGCTGATCCGTCCGCAGTCACGCTATGTCGGGCCGGTGCCGGATCTCGTCGCCTAGCTCCAGTCTGCCAGGGTTCATGCCTGTTTCGAAAGCTACGGCCTCTCCGCTTTGCAGCGGAGGGGCTTTTTCGACATGACCGAAATTTCATGTGATCACGCGACCGTGTTCGTGTTCTTGCCTTGGTCCGTCCTTATATGCTGCACTGCAACATAAGCCGGCGACAGCTGCTTCCTTCCAATGACGTAGGGGCAGGCCGGCGCATCAGGATGACAGGAACGCCATGACGAAGAACGGCAAGGCGGAGGAAAAGAAGAAGATCAACATCGCGCTTCAGGGCGGCGGCTCGCACGGCGCCTTCTCCTGGGGCGTGCTCGACCGGCTGCTGGAGGACGGCAGGCTGGAGATATCGGCCGTTTCCGGCACCAGCGCCGGCGCCATGAACGCGGTGGCGCTGGCTGACGGCTTTGTCCGCGGCGGAGTCGAGGGCGCGCGCAAGAAGCTGGACGATTTCTGGCATGCGGTGGCGGCGAAAGGCCGGTTCAGCCCGGTGCAGCGCATGCCGTGGGATGTTGCCTGGGGCAACTGGTCGATCGAGAACACGCCGGGCTATGTCTTCTTCGACACCATGTCGCGGGTGTTCTCGCCCTATGTCGCCAATCCGCTCGGCCTCAATCCGCTGCGCGACGTCGTCGCGCGGGAGATCGACTTCAAGAATGTCCGCGCCTGCAAGTCGATGGAACTGTTCATCTCCGCCACCAATGTCGAGACAGGGCAATTGCGGGTGTTTTCCGATGGCGAGATCGACCTCGATACGGTGATGGCCTCGGCCTGCCTGCCGCAATTGTTCCGTGCCGTCGAGATCAAGGGCGTGCCCTACTGGGATGGCGGTTATGGCGGCAATCCGGCGCTCTACCCGTTCTTCAAGACGGCGGCGACCGAGGACGTGCTTCTGGTGCAGATCAATCCGGTGGTGCGCGAGGGGACACCTAGAAGCGCCAACGAGATCCAGAACCGCATCGACGAGATCACCTTCAATGCCGGGCTGCTGCGCGAATTCCGCTCGATCGCCTTCGTCAAGGAACTGATCGCCGCCGGGCGTCTGCCGCATGGCGAATACCGCGACATCCGCATGCATCGCATCGATGCCGATGAGGCGTTCAAGGATCTGTCGGCATCCTCGAAGGTCAATGCCGAGTGGGCCTTCCTGACCTATCTGCGCGACCTCGGCCGCACCGCCGCCAGCGATTGGCTGGAGGAGAATTACGATGCGGTCGGCAAGCATGCAACGCTCGATCTTTCGGGCGAACTCGATGACGGGTTCAAGCCGATGCGCGGTCCCGCACCGGGCCGTCGGGTGAAGGAATTTCTCGCCGTTCGCAAGAACCCGGAGGCGGAGCGCCGTCGGGCCTGAACCTGACGGAACTGGCTTCAAGAGGGGGCAGCGTTTGCCGGCACTCGTGGCGAAGCTTCCGGAGCAGCGCCTGGTTCAGCGTTGGTGTGACAGCAACCTTGGCGTGCGGGAGAGCCGTCATCATGCTGACGTCTGTTGCCACTGACGATCGGATGGCGCCGGCCCCGGGGGCGTTCTGAGGCATCGGGCGCAACGCTCGATCCAGAATTGCGAATGGGACGAAACACACCCGGCGTTCTCGCGCCAGTCTCGCGCCGACCCCGTCGTCGCGCGTATCAGGACACGATGGGCGGGACGTAATACTGTCAGCGCATTGGTGTTTTCAGCATCTGGTTCGATCTCGGCGCATCGGGATCGGCACGCCTGATCCGAAGCAGCTGCCGCGCCTTTTCCCGAGCGATTCCAGGATCTTGGCCCGGCGTTGTGGCGCCGCAGCCCCTAGTCCCTCGCCGATAGCGGCGACGCGGATTGTCGGTTCGTGCCTGCACTTCAATCAGCGAAGCGAAGCGGATCGCGGCTCTATGCCGGAGACGGCCATGGCGATCAGGGCTGGTCGCCCGTCGCCTGCGTTTCAGGCCGGATCGTGAGCCGGCGGGCCGCTTCGGCAAGTAGACTGGCAAGTCACGAAGAACCGTTTCATGGCGGCCACAGCTTGTGCGGCTACGCAATGCTGCTGCAACTTTCGGACTATATTGCGGTGCAACTTTGATGTAGAAGCGCGCTCGCCGATCACGGCAATTTGAACCCGGTCAGGCGCGCACCCATATCGGCGACGCGCCCGCATCATAAGACGCGGTGCTGGCCGAACCCGCAGTGGAAAAATGACGATGCCTAAAATCAGGTTTCACAAGCTTGCAGCCATTGTTGTGCTCATCGGTTTCGCGGCGTGGATGGCGACAGGCGAGTTCTCATCGGTTGGCAGCGTAGCGGCCAACAAGGCCAAGGCAGCCGAGGTCGAGGGCAAGGCGCCGGACGCGAGCAAGCCGAAGACGGCGGAAGCCGAACCCAAGGCCACGCTGCGCACCGTCGCGGTGGTGACACCGCCGCGCAAGACCTATGCGCGCGCCATCCGCATTTCCGGGCTGACCGAGGCCGACAAGCGCGCGGTACTGGCAACCCGCGTTGCCGGCGTCATCGACAAGCTGCCTGTCAAGCAAGGCGATCACGTCAAGACCGGCGATCTGGTGCTGATGCTCGCCGCCGAGGAAAAGATCTCGATGGTCGACAATGCCAAGCAGCTCGTGGCGCAGCGCAGGGCCGAGCTCGATGCGGCCGAGCGGCTGGCCAAGACAGGTAATTTGCCGAAGCTGCAGCTCGACACCGCCCGCTCCAATTTGACCCAGGCGCAATCCCAGCTGGACACCGCGCAGGCCGAGCTCGACCGCAACGAAGTGAAGGCTCCGTTTGACGGCGTCATCGACCGGGTGCCGGTGGAACTGGGCAGCTCCGTCATGCAGGGCGGCGAGGTGGCCACCATCCTCAAGCTCGATCCGGTGATCGCGCGCGGCGAGATCAGCGAGCGCGACCTCGGCTATCTCAAGATCGGTGACAAGGCCAGCGTTCGGCTGGTCAGCGGCCAGACCGTCGAAGGCACCGTGCGCTATATCAGCCGCGACGCCTCGTCGGCGACCCGCACCTTCCGCGTCGAGATCGCCATCCCCAATGCCGATGGCTCGGTGCCGGCCGGCATGACGGCGGAAATCCAGCTCAGCGGGTTGCCGACCGACGCCGTGCTTTTGCCGCGCTCGGTGGTGACGCTGGGCGACAAGGGCGACCTCGGCATCCGCGCCGTGGGCAAGGACAACAAGGTGGCGTTCTTCCCGATCGACCTGGTCGACGACACGCCGACCGGTCTCGTGCTTGGCGGCATCCTGGCGGATGCGCGCATCATCGTCGCCGGCCAGGAACTGGTGAAGGAAGGCGATGAGGTTAAGCCCGTCGAGGCCGACCAGGCGACTATCAACAAGCTGATCGGCGATGCCACCGCCGGGACGCAGTAGTGCCGGCGCCGGCGCCGGGCCTTGCCCGGCGACAGCGTGTCCGTTCGCCACTCCCGAAGCCAACAGCAGGCATAAGTCATGGATATCGTCAGACTCGCAATCAACAATGCCCGCCTGACCATCTCGGTCCTGGTCTTCCTGCTGATTGCAGGCTGGGTCGCCTATCAGTCGACGCCGAAGGAAGCGGAGCCCGACGTTCCGATTCCGATGATGTATGTCAGCCTGATCTATCAAGGCATTTCGCCTGAAGATTCCGAGCGCCTTCTGCTGCGGCCGATGGAAAGCAAGCTGAAGAGCCTGAAAGGCCTCAAGGAGATGCGCTCGGCCGCTTTCCAGGGCGGCGGCTATGTGCTGGTCGAGTTCCAGCCGCAGACCAACCTGGCGACGGCGCTGCAGGATACGCGCTCCAAGGTTCAGGACGGCAAGGCCGACCTGCCGCAGGCGGCCGAGGAGCCCGTCGTCACCGAGGTCAACATTTCCGAATTCCCTGTGCTCGTCGTAACGCTGTCTGGCGAATTGCCCGAACGCGTGCTGGCGGCCGCGGCGCGCGAACTGCGCGACCGTATCGAGGAAGTGCCCGGCGTCCTCGAAGGCTCGCTGCAAGGCTCCCGCGACGATCTGGTCGAAGTCGTCATCGATCCGATGAAGCTGTCTTCCTACGGCTTGCAACTCGAACAATTGATCGGCGCTGTCGGCGCGTCCAACAGCCTGGTCGCCGCCGGCAACATCGAGGGCTCGCAGGGTAAATACGCCGTCAAGGTGCCGTCGCTGATCGAGACGCCCGAGGATGTGGCGGCACTTCCCGTGGTCGCCGGTCCCAATGCCGTGGTTCAGGCCAAGGACATCGCGACCATCCGCTCGACCTTCGCCGATGCCACGACGATCACGCGCCTCAACGGCAAGCCGGCCATCGCCATCGAGGTCAAGAAGCGCATCGGCGCCAATCTGATCGACACGCTGACCAAGGTCAGGGAGGTGTCCGACACCTTCGTCAAGACCATGCCCGAAGGCATGCACGTCACCTACACGCAGGACAAGTCGGTCTTCGTCAACCAGTTGCTCGGCGATCTGCAGAACCACGTGATGATCGCGGTGATCCTGGTGTTCATCGTCATCCTCTACGCGCTGTCCGGTCGAGCCTCGCTGCTCATTGGCCTCGCCATCCCGTCATCGTTCCTGATCGGCATCCTGCTGCTCGCCATGATGGGCTACACGATCAACATGATCGTGCTGTTCAGCCTGATCCTGGCGGTCGGCATGCTGGTCGACGACGCCATCATCGTCACCGAGTTCGCCGAGCGACGGATGAGCGAGGGCATGCCGAAGCAGGAAGCCTTCGCGCTCGCCGCCAAGCGCATGGCCGGTCCGGTCATCGCGGCAACGATGACCCGCATCGCCGCCTTCTCGCCGCTGCTGTTCTGGCCGGGGATCATTGGCGATTTCATGAAGTACATGCCGATCACGCTGATCGTCACGCTGTCGGCATCGATGCTCTATGCACTGGTCTTCGCGCCGACGCTGGGTGCGATCTTCGCCAAGGCGCCGCAGCATCACGAGGATGGCAATCGCGATGGCTGGTACATGGCTGTCGTCAAGCAGGCGGTGCGCTTCCCCATCACCGTGATGGTGCTCACCGTCGTCTTGCTGGCCGGCATCTTCGTCGGTTATTCGAAGTACGGTGCCGGCGTCGAGTTCTTCCCGAGCGTCGAACCCGATTACGGCCTGCTCTATGTGCATGCCCGCGGCAACCTTTCGCTGGCCGAAATGGATACCGCGACCAAGATTGCCGAAAACCGGCTGCTCGGCTGGCCGGGCGTGAAGTCGGTCTATACACGCGTCGGCAAATCCGACGGCGGTGGCCAGGACGTGCCCGAAGACGTCGTCGGCGTCATCCAGTACGAATTCATCGATTGGCGCGAGCGCAAATCGGCCAACGATATTCTGAACGACCTGCGTGGCGTCATGGCCGGCATTCCCGGCGTCGATGTCGAGGTTCGGGTGCCGGAAGCAGGCCCGCCGACCGGCAAGCCGATCCAGATCAGGCTCTCGGCCATCGATCCCAAGGGGCTCGACGAGAAGGCGCGCGCTGTCGCCGCGCGCATCGCCAAGGTGCGCGGTGTCATCGACATTTCCGATGGCTTGCCGCCGCCTGGCGTCGACTGGGCACTCGATGTCGACCGGGCCAAGGCAGCCCAGTATGGCATCAGCCCGACCTCGGTCGGGACGGTGGTGCAGCTCGTCACCAACGGCCTGAAGCTTTCGGAATACCGGCCCGCCGGCGCCGACAAGGCTGTCGACATCCGCCTGCGCTTGCCGGAGGACCGGCGCACGCTGTCGACGCTCGACGAGCTCAGGGTGCAAACCTCTCAAGGGTCGGTGCCGATCTCGAACTTCGTCGTCCGCAAGGCAAAGCCGAGCGTCGGCATCCTCAACCGCATCGACGGCGCCCGCACCGTGGTGGTGCAAGCCAACGTTGCCGCCGGCGCTCAGGTCGCCGCCGTGCAGCAGGAGGTCACCCAGGCCGTCACCGACATGAATCTTGGCAGCGGCATACGCTGGAAGCTGGCCGGCTCCAACGAGGACAGCGCGGAGGCCAGCGCCTTCCTCAGCAAGGCCTTCGGTGCCGCGATCTTCCTGATCTTCCTGGTGCTGCTGGCGCAGTTCAACAAGTTCACCAGCGTCTGGCTGGTGCTGTCCTGCGTGGTCATGGCGACGATCGGCGTGTTCCTCGGACTGCTGATAACAGGCGAGACGTTCGGCATCGTCATGTCGGGCATCGGCGTCATCGCGCTGGCCGGCGTGGTGGTGAACAACAACATCGTGCTGATCGACACCTATGACCGGCTGCGCGAGGAAGGCTGGGACAAGATGGACGCGGTGCTGCAGACCTGCCGCGAGCGTGCCCGCCCGGTGGTGCTGACGGCGGTGTCGGCCATTCTCGGCGTGCTGCCGATCGCCTTCGGGCTCGGGCTCGAAATCTTCCATCACGAGACGACGATCAACGCGCCGTCGACGCAATGGTGGATTTCGCTGTCCTCGGCGATCGTCTTCGGCCTGTCCTTCGCCACCATCCTGACCCTGGTGGTGACGCCGTCGATGCTGATGGTGTTCACGCGTGCCAAGATCAAGCCCGGCGAGCGGCGCGGTTGGTTCGGCCGCCTGTTCCGGCGTGGCAAGGGCGAGATCTCGTCGGACACGCCGGCAGCAGACGACGTGCCGGCGATCGCCTTCCCGAAAGCTGCGGAATAGGCAGACTTCCCAATGAACGGCAAAGGCCGCCTGGAACAACCGGGCGGCCTTTTGCATTTTCCCCCAAGGGTCAATGCCAAGCATTGTCTTGGAAGCACAACGCAGAGCGGGGAATTTGCCATGCCGATCAGCACCATCCTCATCATCGTCCTGATCCTTGTCCTGATCGGTGCGGTTCCGGCCTGGCCCCACTCGCGCTCCTGGGGATATGGCCCGTCGGGCGTTCTCGGCGTGGTGCTTGTGGTCGTCCTTGTGTTGCTGTTGGTGGGGCGGATCTGAGCGGCCGTTTCGTCCATCGACAGCCGCTGGCGGCTTGGCCGCGACGAGCCTCAGGCAGCTTCCGCGGCGCTATTCACCGTAGCGATCCCGATATCCTCAAGGGCCTCGGCGACCGCTTGATCGAGCGGTGTATGCGGGACCTCGCCGATGATGCTTTCCAGCCGCGTCGAGACCAATTGGTGGGGTTCGAAGCGCAGATAGGACATCGAGACGATCTCACGCCACATCGCCACGAACGGACTGCCGGCGCGCAGCACCCACCAGGGCATCGCCGTCATCTTCAACTGGCGGCCAATGGCTTTCTCGGCGGCGGCTTTGATCTCGAGATCGGTGATGGCGTGGCCTGGAAAATTCAGCGCCTCATAGAAGCCGAGCTTGTCGAGATTGCTGGCCAGCGCGACGAAGCCGACCGCGAAGTCCGGCAGATAGGCCCATTCATGCACAAGGTCGGCCGGACCGGGCGCTGTGTAGATGCCCTTGTTGATCTTGGCGGCAACGACCAGGTCGAACCAGGAGCCGCTGCCGGTACCGCCGAAAAAATCGCCGGCGCGCAGAAGGATGGTGCGCACGCGGCCCGCCTCGGCCTCACGACGGAACAAATCCTCCATGGCGCAGCGAATGCGGCCTTTTTCAGTGGTCGGGTGGAAGGGGGTGTCTTCGGTGATCACCGCCGGCATGGGCGAGCCGTAATTGTAGACCGTGCCGGGGAAGAGATGCACCGTGCCATTCGCATGGCAGGCGGCCATGACATTTTCGGCCATCGGCAGGCACTTGCCCCAGTCGGTGTAGATCGGGTTCAGGCCGTTGAAGATGATGTCGACGCCCTCGGTGGCCCGGATCAGCGATTGACGGTCCAGCGCATCGCCAGCAACCGCGGTGGCGCCTGCGAGCTCTGCCGGCACCTTGCCGGTGCGAGTGACGGTGCGGACGTCGAAGCCGGCGTCGATGAAGGCTTTGGCAACGACGCGGCCGAGCCGGCCATTGGCTCCGTGGATTGCGATCTTGGTCATTTCAGGTCTCCGTTTTGGTGTTTGCAGCTCGAATATGCTTGCCTCATCTGCGAATGAAAATTGACTAGGAATGGGGTTTTGATATTCATAAATGGATGGATGACATCGATTGGAACCTGATCAAGAGTTTCGTCACCGTGGCGGAAACCGGCAGCCTGTCGGCCGCAGCACGCAAGCTCTCGGCCAGCCAACCGACGCTTGGTCGTCACATCGGCGAGCTCGAGCAGGCGCTGGGCGTCACCTTGTTCCGGCGCGGACGACGCGGCTATGAACTGACGGAAGCCGGCAGCACACTGTTCGAACGCGGCAAGGCCGTAAGCGAACAGGCAAGCGCTTTCTCATTACTGGCGCTGGGTTCGGTCGAGGCGATCGAAGGCACGGTGCGGATCGCCGCCAGCGAAGTGGTGGCCGCCTATGTGTTGCCCGGCATGATGGCACGGCTCGGCATCGAGGAACCCGGCATCGAGGTCGAGATCGTTGCCTCGAACCAGGTCGAGAACCTGCTGCGCCGGGATGCCGACATTGCCATTCGCATGGTCAAGCCGGCGCAGAACGAACTGGTGGCACGCAAGGTCTGCGATATCGCGCTCTGCGCCTGCGCGGCCATCTGCTATCTGGAGAGGCACGGGCGCCCGCTGGAGCCTGCCGATCTCGTCGATCACGCGCTGATCGGCTTCGATCGCAGCGACGAGATGATCCGAGCCTTTTCCCAGTATGGCGCCCCGGTCACCCGAAACAGTTTTCGTTTCAGGGCGGACAATCAGGTCGTGCTCTGGGAAGCCGTGCGGGCGGGAAACGGCATTGGCCTTGGCCAGGAGCCGTTGGCAGACCGCGATCCGCTGGTGGAAAAGCTGTTGCCAGGCCTGCCATTGCCTGCCCTGCCGGTATGGCTGGCCATGCATCGCGACGTGCGCGGCAGCGTGCGTATCCGCCGGGTGGCGGATTTTCTCCACGAGGAACTGAAACGCTATTCGGCGGGCGCGGCATCCGGAGCGAATTCGGCGCGGTGAGCCAATCCGGCCATCAGAAGAACGACGATCAGCAGAGCCGACATGGCGATGAAGATCGGGCCGAAGCTGGAATGTTCGGCGACGAAGCCGATCGCCGACGGCGCCACCAGAATGCCGGAATACCCCATGGTGGTGACGACGCTCATGCCGGTGCCCGACGACATGCCTTCCTGGTTGCCGCCGGCCGAAAAGATGATCGGCACCATGTTGGCGATGCCGAAGCCGCACAGCGCGAAAGCTGATATGGCGAGCCAGGGCGAGGGTGACAGGCCGGCGATCAGCATGCCGGCGGCCGCGACGATGGCCGAGCCGCGCAGTGTCATCACCGCGCCGAAGCGGTTGCGGACGCCATCGCCGAAAAAGCGCATGATCGCCATGACGCCGGAGAAGGCGGCGTAGGCAAAGCCGGCGACGGCGAGGTCGGCGCCGAGTTCCTGCCGCAGATACAGGGCCGCCCAGTCGAGCACCGCGCCCTCGGAAATCATCGTCAGTAGGGCCATCAGGCCGATCAGGTAGACCAATGGGTTTGCCGGCAAAGCGAATTTATGATGCTCGGTCGCCTGCGGTCTGTTTTCGGCCACGATATGGGGCACCGCCGCCGCGATTGCCGCGAAGGCAAGCGCGGTCACCACCGAAGCATGGGCGAGGTGGCCATAAGTCTGGATGGCAAAGCCGCCAAGGGCGCCGC
The DNA here is from genome assembly GCF_004791315.1 of Mesorhizobium sp. M8A.F.Ca.ET.208.01.1.1. Classification (NCBI taxonomy): domain Bacteria; kingdom Pseudomonadati; phylum Pseudomonadota; class Alphaproteobacteria; order Hyphomicrobiales; family Phyllobacteriaceae; genus Mesorhizobium; species Mesorhizobium sp. M8A.F.Ca.ET.208.01.1.1. The sequence goes on along the minus strand of NZ_SRUT01000002.1, from coordinate 958,972 downwards.
CGGCGAAACCGCCGAGGCTCCAGAAGCCGTGCGAGGAGGACATGATGGCGCGCCCCAGCCGCCGTTCCACCACCACAGCATTGGCATTCATGGCCACATCCATGCCGCCGATCGAGCCGCCGAAGATGAACATGGCGACGGCCGCCAGCGGCACGTCGGGCGCCAGTGCCACGATCAGAAGGCCGAGGCTGCCGCAGAGACCGAACCAGCGCAGCACGGTGCGCGAGCCATGTTTGGAGATCAGGTGGCCGCACCATGTCATGGCGGTGACCGCGCCGGCGCCGAACAAAAGGATCAGCAGGCCGAGCGTGAATTTCGAGATATCCAGCCGCGTCAGGAACACCGGAATCTGCGGCGCCCAGCTGCCGGTCAGGAAGCCATTGGCGAGGAAAATGGCCGCCACGGCCCAGCGGCCGCGAATGGCAGTCTGCATGGCGTTCGGCGCGTTCATAGGGCGATTCCGGTCAGAAAATGGCTTTGCGCGGCAAATTAGATCGATTCAATTTTCAGTCAAGCGCACTTTCGAGAAAGCATTTGGGCCAAACGGCCTCAGTGATCCTTGGGACGCCGGGCTTCGAATTCGGCCTTCTTGGTGTCCGAAGCCTCTGTCTGGTTGAGCGCTTGCCACTCGGCATAGGGCATGCCGTAGACGATTTCGCGCGACTGATCCTTGCCGAGGTTGACGCCCTTGGCTTCCGCTGCCTCGCGATACCAATTCGACAGGCAGTTGCGGCAGAAGCCGGCGAGGTTCATCAGGTCGATGTTTTGCACGTCGCTGCGTTCGCGCAAATGCCTCACCAGCCGGCGAAAGGCGGCGGCCTCGAAGTCGCGCTTCTGCTCGTCGGTGAGTTCGGTCATCGAAACCTCCGTCATAGCGGCCCGGTGCGCGAGCCGAACATCTTTACCGCATGTATATCGGGACGGTGGTCGATGGCGTCAACGATCGGCGCCAGCCGTTGGGCCCAGGCGAGGGCGCCCTGCTGGTCCGCTATCAGGTCCTGGCGGATTTCGAGCAGCGCGTGGGCATATCCATTGACGATGGCATGCTTGAACATGGTGTCGCCGCGCAGAGCGCCGTCATACGGTTCGTTGTCGCCAACGATGAGGTTTTTGTCCTCGGCCAGCATGTCGATCAGCGGCCGCGCCACCCGGTCGTCCTTGTCCCAGAGGATGCCGACATGCCAGGGGCGTTTGATGCCCTGCATGACCGGCGTGAAGGAATGCACCGAAAAGATGAAGGGCGCCTGCCCGGAGGCCTGAACGACCGAAGCGATCATGGCGCCGACCGCGTCGTGGTAGGGCCGGTAGAAGCGGTCGAGACGCCTCTCGCGTTCTTCCGGCGCCATCGGATAGTTTCCCGGCACGATCGTGCCGTCATAAAGCTGGCGAATGAGCGTCGGGTCGTCCTCACCGCGATTGGGATCGATCAAGAGCCGCGAGAAATTGGCGATAAGTGCCGGCACGCCAAGCAAGGCGGCCAGTTCGCGCGTCACCGCTTCGACGCCGATGTCATAAGCGATATGGCGGTCGAATTCGGCCGACGGCAGCCCCAGGCTGCCATACTCCTCGGGCAGGTCGCGGCGGGCATGATCAGCCAGCAGCACGATGCTTCGCTTGCGGTCGCCCTCGACGATGTCGAAGGGCGCGAAAACTGTGGATCGGGTCATTGGCGGAAAATGGTCGTTCGCTGGCTTTTGGGGAGGATGCTATCGTCATTCCACGAAGACGACGCGTGCGCAATGCCGTTGTTTGGCCAAGGTTTCCCGGGAAATCTGGCAAGGGGCGACGGATCGTGCGCCGGGAGCCTTCCTAAATCGATTGGAATTGGACAAAACGGCGCGTTGACATGCGCCCGGACTTTTCCGAAAAGGGGCGCAGAGAGATGCTGATGTGGTTCTTGAGGGGTTTTGGAATGGGTTCCGCCGGCAGGCAGCGCATGCGCTCCGGCTTTGCGATGCCGCTCCTGATCCTGACCGGTGGCGTGTCGGCAATGGTCATGGCCTCGCCGGCGCACGCCGATTTCCGCGTCTGCAACGCCACGCAGAACCTGGTCGGTGTCGGCATCGGCTATCGTGCCAAGGCCGGCTGGATCACCGAGGGCTGGTGGCACATCGAAGGATCGAGCTGCAAGACGTTGATCGAAGGGCCGCTGTCATCAAGGTTTTATTATCTTTATGCAGAAGACGCCGAGCGCGGTGGACGCTGGGACGGCCCGATCAACATGTGCGTGGCTGAAAAAGAGTTCAAGATCGCGGGCGTAAGCGACTGCGTCGCCCGGGGCTTCCAGCGCGCTGGATTCCAGGAATATGACACGGGCGAGCAGGCAAGCTGGATGGTCCAGCTCACCGATGAGCCCGCAACGGGAGGCGCCCCAGCCGCCCCGGGAACGAACAGTCAATGAGACGTAGCCGCAAGGTCAAGATCCTAGCCACAATCGGTCCGGCCTCCTCGTCCGAGGAGATGCTGCAGAAGCTGTTCGAAGCCGGTGCGGATGTTTTCCGCATCAATATGAGCCATACCGATCATGAGCTGATGCGCACGCTGGTCGCACGCATCCGGTCCGTCGAGGAAAAAGTCGGCCGGCCGATCGGTATCCTGGCCGACCTGCAAGGTCCGAAGCTGCGCGTCGGCAAGTTCGCCAACGGCAAGGAAGTGCTGACGCTGGGCCAGACCTTCACGCTCGACGACAATCCCGAGCCCGGTACCTCGACCAGGGTTTACCTGCCGCATCCCGAAATCCTGAGTTCGGTCGAGGCTGGCCATCGACTCCTGATCGACGACGGCAAGCTCGAGCTGAAAGCGGTGAAGAGCGACGGCAAGTCGATCGTGTGCACCGTCATTGCCGGCACCACGATTTCCGACAAGAAGGGCGTCAGCCTGCCCGACACCGATCTGCCGGTGGGCGCGCTGACCGAGAAGGACCGCAAGGACCTCGACGCGGTGCTGGCGACCGGCGTCGACTGGGTCGCGCTGTCCTTCGTGCAGCGGCCGGAGGATCTGGCCGAAGCGCGCAAGATCGCGCGCGGCCGGGCGCTGATCATGGCCAAGATCGAAAAGCCGCAGGCTGTCGCCCGACTGGCCGAGATCATCGAACTGTCGGATGCGCTGATGGTTGCCCGCGGCGATCTCGGTGTCGAAATGCCGTTGGAAGCGGTGCCCGGCATCCAGAAGCAGATCACGCGCGCCGCGCGCCGTGCCGGCAAGCCGGTGGTGATCGCCACGCAGATGCTGGAATCGATGATCACCGCCCCGGTGCCGACCCGCGCCGAGGTCTCCGACGTTTCGATCGCCGTCTTCGAAGGCGCCGACGCCATCATGCTGTCGGCGGAATCGGCGGCGGGCGCTTATCCGGTCGAGGCGGTTGCCATGATGAACCGCATCGCCGCCAAGGTCGAAACCGACCCGACCTATGCCGGCATCATCAACGCGCAGCGCTCCGAGCCGGAAGCGACCGGCGCCGACGCCATTTCGCTGGCCGCCCGCGAAATCGCCGAAACGCTGAAACTGTCGGCGATCGTCACCTACACGGCATCAGGCACCACCGGCCTGCGCGCCGCGCGCGAGCGCCCGCAAGTGCCGATCATCGCGCTGTCGCCGATCCTCAATACGGCGCGGCGCCTGTCACTTTTATGGGGCACGCATTGCGTGGTCTCGCCAGACGCCACCGATCTCGACGACATGGTCAACCGCGCCTGCCGCATTGCACTGGAAGAGGAATTCGGCAAGCCGGGCGACCGCGTCATCATCACCGCTGGGGTGCCGCTCAGGACGCCAGGATCGACCAACATGCTGCGCATCGCCTATGTCGGATCGGAAACAGCCGGACGGTAAGCCTTCTCGAGGGAACACCGCGCGAACCGAGGTCACTTTTGGGCGACATGCATTGGCGCAGAGCCTACTGTGGCCGCAGTGCAACAAAAGCCTGGACAATCATCGCCGCCCTTGTCTCGACACAGGGCCGCCGCGATCCACTCTACAAGACGCTGTGAGGCGGCGTTAACAGCCGCTTCGCAACCGCCTGAATTTCCCTTCGCTTGAAAGTATATTGAATGTCATTTGCCGTTTCACGCCGGTCCCTTCTGACCGGGCTTTCGCTTATTGGCGTTTCGACCATCTCCGCCTGTGCCCAACTGCCCAGGCAATCGATCAGCCTGGCGAGCACGCCTGCCCCGGTTCCGCTCGAACCGGCACCGGAAAAGGCGCCCATCGAAGCTGCCGCGCCTGAAACCGTAAGCCCGGCGTCGCCCGACTATGCGGGCATGTACAGCGCGGTTGAAGACGGCGGCCATGCGCTGCCGGCAATCCCGTTCGCCAAGGTCGACGGGCGGTTCCTGAGGCAGATCGTCGACGATCCGACAGGCGAAAAACCCGGCACGATCGTGGTCAATACGACCGACAAGCACCTTTACTGGGTGCTCGAGGACGGCAAGGCCATGCGCTACGGCGTCGGACTGGGGCGCCAGGGCTATTCCTGGAAGGGCCGCGCGATCGTCCAGTGGAAACGAAAATGGCCGACCTGGACGCCGCCTTCGGCGATGATCCGCAGGGATCCGAAGCTGGAAAAATGGCGCCAGGGCATGCAGCCCGGCATCAGCAACCCGCTCGGGTCGCGTGCGCTCTACATCTTCAAGGACGGCGTCGATACGCTCTACCGGATCCATGGATCGCCGGATTGGAAATCGATCGGCAAATCCGCGTCATCCGGCTGCGTGCGCATGTTCAATCAGGACGTCATGGACCTCTACGATCGGGTTCCCGGCAAGACGCCGCTGCTGGTTATCTAGCGGCTGGCGACGCCTGCCTAACACCTGATGGCCTCATACCGTCGCGGCTCCGAGCGCCCTTGCCGCGGCTTCCGCGTGATTTCTTGCCTGGAGAAACCGGCGCGCGCGAGGAATAGGATCGTACAGATACTGATCCGGGCCCAGTATCTTTCGCCGGTTGAGTTCGGTCGTATCGAGCAGATCGAAATCGACCCGCGCGAGGTGCAATGCCATCCGGTGTGGCGCGAAGCCCAGCCTCTCGCATGGTGTTCGAGCAACCGCTCTCGAGCGCAATAGCCGTGGTAGTCGAAAGCGATCACGCCGTTCGTCACGTAGATATGGTTTCCGGAAAAGCCTTCGCCGGGAATGATACGTTCGCCGTAAAATCCCTCCAGAGGCGGATGCTTGAGAAAGGTGCCGGCGAGAATGGCGCACGCGCCGTGACCGAAGAAGATGCGATCCGGCAGTGCCCATCGCTTTTCGGGATTTTTCTTTATGCCGTGTTTCAGGACATACATGCCGCTCTGTTCCCAATAGCGTCTTGCGATGGCTTCGGATTGTCAGGTCGGGGCGAGCTCGGCCTGTGGCTCCTTGATGTCGGCGCATTTGCCCACGCCATAGGCATCGCCGGCAATCCGGGCTTCCACCGTCGTGGCGATTGCTTCCAGGTCGATAGCCTTGCCGGCAACTTTCTCGATGGCGCCGACGACGAGGTCGGAGGCGATCCAGTCCGGCTTGTGACCAAGATTTTGCACCCAGACCAGCTCGGCGCCTGATATGTCGCGCACCAGGCCGACAGAGTGAATGCGGGCATAGACCACCTTGTCGCGATCGCCGGAGATGACCACGGTCGGCGCCGTTATCACTTTGTAATGCGGTGCCGCGCCAAGCGCATACCGATAGAGCCCGGCGACGTCGGTGGCATTGGCGCGGAAGGCCGACGGCCGCAGCACCAGCGGGATCGCGGCTGAGGCGAGATAATTGTCCGGCACTTTGTTGGGCGAGAAGACACAGGTCGTGGCGTCCGCCATCTGCAGCGTTCCCGCAGGATAGCTCAGGGTCTCGGAGAACAGCCGGCCGATCACCGGAATGGTGGTCAGGTCGTAGTACCAGGACGTAGCGCCGCCCGGCCAGGGATGGCTCGCCGGTGCCAGGAAGACGAGGCCGAGCGTCTTGTCGGCATGCTCGCGGCCGAAGGCCGCCGTCACCACGCCGCCGAAGGAATGGCCGACAATGATGGCCCGCTTGATGCCGAGACGGTCCATCAGCGCGGCGATGGTGTTGGCCTGTGCCGACGGATTTTCATTGTTGCCGGGGCCGCGTCCCGACCAGCCGGCTCCCGGCCGGTCGAAGAACAGCATTTCGGCACGGCCTTCGAGCAGCGGCCTGAGCGGCAGCATCTGGTCTTTCAAATTGGCGCTGGCGCCGTGAATGAAGACGATCGCCGGCAGATCCGCACCAGCTGGCGTGGGAACGTGGACATAGTGGATGCGGGCACCGCCAATGTCGGCGAACGCGCCGACCGGCGGACCGCGGCGCTCGATCAGCCACGAGCCGACGCGGGTCACACCGACAAGGGCAAGGACGAGTGCGAAAAGGAAGGCGAGCGCGGCGTAGATCAGGTTCATGGGGGGTATACGGCAAGGGAGGTTGATAAGTTGTAGGGCGGCAGTAGGAAAGCTCAAGCGCCCAATGCCTATTGCCTAGTCTATCAAATTCCCTCGCCGGCAAGCTCTTCCGACAGGGTCGCGACCTGGTTCTGGGCGCTGCGCATCATCGGATAGATGGCCAGCACCTTCTGCCAGGCCTCGAGCGCCGATTGCTTGTGACCGGTCTCCGCCATGATCTGGGCCAGGCCCGACAGCGCGCCGAAATGGCGTGGCTCGAGCTGCAGCGTGCGGTCGATATCGGCCATCGACTTGCCGTAGTTCTTCATCATGAAATGCACGGTGGCGCGGCGGTTCCAGCCTTCGGCGTAGCTCGGCTGCAAGGTCACCACCTGGTCCAGGAAATCGAGCGCGACGTCGAACTTCTGATCGTTCATCGCTCTTTGCGACCACTGCATCATCAGGTCGATCGAGGCGCTGCCGGACTGGAACCATTCGTTCCAGATGTTGCCGGCAATGCGCTCGGCGGCCTTTTCGTTGCGCTCGCGCTTCAGGTCGGAGAACAGCCTGTCGAGCCGGGCCTGTTTCGTCATCGGCGGGGCCGGAGTGTCCGGGGCCGCCGGCTGGGCCGCCTGATCGTTCGCTGCCCTGGCCGCTATGCTAACGGCACCGGAAAGAGGAAAAGCGATCAAAAATGCAAAAAGAATCCGCATCGCCCGACTCTAGTCCCGGGCGGCGGAACATCAAAGTGAATTCAACGTGGGAAGGTCGGCTCGCCGACAAGCATCAATGGGCGGAGGCAAAAAGCCTCCGGCCGAAAACTCAACCCTGGCGCGCCTTATAGCGCGGGGCGGTCTTGTTGATGATGTAGATGCGGCCCTTGCGGCGAACCAACTGGTTGTCGCGGTGACGCGCCTTCAGCGCCTTGAGCGAATTCTTGATCTTCATGGTCTTGCCTGTCGGTGTGGACCCGGTTCCGGGTCGAAATTATAAGGCGCGCCAGAAGACGCGCCTTTTGAACGGTGGGTGGCTCATAAACGAGGAGCCTTGCCCATGTCAACCGTAAGTCAACGGCAAGCGTGCTCCGCGTCCTGATATCATCAAATATCCGCCATGTCGGCCCCCGTGGCATTGCGCGACCACGTGTCGGCTGGGATGATGCCGCGACAAGCAAGTGATTTGGGGACAAAGATGCGTCGAATTTTCCTGTTCGCCTGCCTCGCCGTCCTGGCGGCAGGCGCGGTCGCCCGCGCTCAGGAATGCGACCGTTCCGACGACAGCCAGCAAATGATGAACATCTGCGCCGGCGAGGATTATCAGGCCGCCGACGCCAGACTCAACGCAGCCTATCAGGCGCTGATCGGCTCCGATGATGCGGGTGGCAAGCGATTGCTTCAGGTGGCGCAGCGCGCCTGGATCAGCTTCCGGGATGCCGAATGCGCGCATAACACCGCAGCCAGCGCGGGTGGCTCCATCCACGCGATGGAAGTTTCGCAGTGCCTGACCAGGCTGACCAATGATCGCATCAAGCAACTCGCCGCCTCCGCCAATTGCGAGGAAGGCGATGCAAGCTGCGCCGGCCCCGGCGAGGACAGCGGCGAGGTGCAATAGGCTCGTGTCCCGCGAACTAAGTACGTGAACTGATGCGGGTGAAGTGGCCCATCTTGCGGCCAGGCCGCGCCTCCGCCTTGCCGTAGAGGTGCAGCATCAGGTCGGGCTCGGCGAGCAGGGCTGGAACGCGCAGCACGTCGTCGCCGATCAGGTTCTCCATCACGCAATCGGAGTGGCGATTGGGGCTGCCCAGCGGCAGGCCGGCAATGGCGCGGATGTGTTGCTCGAACTGCGAAACGATGCAGGCGGCTTCGGTCCAATGGCCTGAATTGTGGACGCGGGGCGCGATCTCGTTGGCCAGCAGCGAACCATCGGCCAGCACGAAGAACTCGACACCGATGACGCCGACATAGTCGAGCGCGGACAATATCTTCGACGCGGCGACCCGCGCGGCTACCGCCGTTTCGGGTTTGATGCCGGCCGGCAAGGTCGATGTGTGCAGAATGCCGTCGCGGTGCACGTTTTCGGCCGGATCATAGGCGGCGACCGCCCCATCGATCCCGCGCGCGGCGATGACGGAAACCTCCCGCTCGAAGGGCACGAAGCTCTCCAGGATCAGCGGCACATTGCCCATCGCCTCGCAGGTGCCGGCAAAGCCACCCGTCTCCATGTTGCGGAAGACGCGCTGGCCCTTGCCGTCATAGCCCATGCGCCGCGTCTTCAGGATGCCGCTGCCGCCGAATGCCTTCAGCGCCGCCGTCAACTCGTCGTCCGTGTCGACCGGACGGAAATCGGCGGTGGCGATGCCGATGCTGTTGAGGAATGTCTTTTCGCTCACCCGGTCCTGCGCCACGTCAAGCGCACGCGCTGGCGGATAGACCGCCACCTTGGCGGCAAGCGCGGTTGCAGCGGCCACCGGCACGTTCTCGAACTCGTAGGTGACGACGGCGCTGGCCGCCGCCAGTTCGGCAAGCGCGGCCGGGTCGTCATAGGGGGCCGTAATCTGCTTGTTGGCGACCTGGGCGGCCGGGCAATCCGGTTGCGGCTCCAGCACGGCGGTGCGGTAGCCGAGGCGGGCAGCGGCCATTGCAAGCATGCGGCCGAGCTGGCCGCCGCCAATGATGCCGATCGTCGATCCCGCGGGCAGGCTCACGGCGTGTCCGTCGGTTCGGCCGCGACCTTGGCGGTCTGCGAGGCGCGCCAGGCGTCGAGCCGCTGGGCAAGCTTGTCGTCGTTCAGCGCCAATACGGCGGCGGCCAGGAGGGCGGCGTTGGCCGCGCCTGCCTTGCCGATCGCCAGTGTCCCGACCGGAATGCCGGCCGGCATCTGGACGATGGAGAGCAGAGAATCCTGGCCCGACAGCGCTTTCGATTCCACCGGCACGCCGAACACCGGCAATGGCGTCATTGCCGCCGTCATGCCGGGCAGATGCGCCGCACCCCCGGCTCCGGCGATGATCACCTTGTAGCCGGCCGCCTTGGCGCCCTTGGCGAATTCATAGAGCCGGTCGGGCGTGCGGTGCGCCGAAATGATCAGCCTTTTATGGGGAACGCCAAGCGCCTCCAGCGTTTCGGCTGCCTGGCGCATCGTCGCCCAGTCGGATTGGCTGCCCATGATGATGGCGACGTCGGCGCGTTGATGGTTCAAGCTTCTGCTCCCCGGCGACAAAGGCGCGCCTTAGCGGAATTCGCGCGGGGCCGCAAGGATATGCGGCCATCGGCGAGATGCCGACGGCCACATCCGGCTCATACCGCGGCCTTGCGGAAGCGGGCGACGAAGTCGTCGAGCTCGGGGCGTTCCATGTCGGAGATCGCCCAGTAGGAGAAGGCGCCGTCGCTCCAGTGCACCATCGAGAAGCCGCCCGAGGAAAGATCGTCCGGCTGGGTGGCCTTGCCGCCCTGCTGCGGTTCGGCGACCAGCGTGATCAGGTGCTCGCGATGGCGGTAGACCAGCGCCGGTACCGGCCGGCCTGATATCACCTCGACCCGGCCGCCGATCAGCGCGAAGCCGTCCTGGGCAAGGTCGGGCGCCGGCGGCGAGACACCGATGCGGGCGTCGAGCCACGGCTTGACCGTATGGCGGTCGGAGGAAACGATGTCGATCGGACTCGCGGCGAGCAGGCTGCGGCGATGGCCGCTGGCGACAGCGGCGGCAAAGCCGTCCTCCGCGCCGTTGAACATCACCCATTGCGTCGCGCCGCTGGCCAGCACCGCGCTGATCATGATCGATGCCGCCATGGCGCGCCAGTCGAACGAGCCGAAGCGGCGTGCCCTTGGCGATGTGCGCGCCTGCGAAGGACGCGTCCCGGCTTCCCGTCTCTGGCCTGCGCCGGCGCCCGTGATCAATCCCGGCAGCGCCGACGGCGTGCCGCGCTGCGGCTCGGTCGCCTCTGCGTCGCCTTGCCGTTCGGTATCCGCCATGCCGATTGCCGCGATGCGGGCCAGAAACGCGTCGCTGACTTCGGGGCGGGGCAGGCGGCTGACCGCGCCTCGCAAGGCGACAATGCGGGCATGTTCGGCGGCAAGCCGGGGGTCGGCGGCGATGCGGCGCTCCACGGCAAGGGCGGCCGCGGCATCGAGTTCGCCATCTACAAGGGCGTGAATCATCAGTCTGATACCTTCGGGATCATTGGGCAGTCCGTCGGCATGGCCGGTCATGGCGTTCTCCCCAGTTCCGACGCCAGCAGGCCGCGGGCGCGGGCAAGCCTGGACATCACCGTGCCCATCGGCACGTCGAGCATGGCCGCTATTTCACGATAGCTGAGGCCGTTTATGTCGCGCAGCACCAGCGTCTCGCGAAACGGCTGCGGCAGGGCAGCGATCGCAGCTTCCAGTGCCGCCGTATCGGCCCTGGCGATCAGGCTCGCCTCCGGCCCGTCCTCGTCGGGCAGGCTGGTGCCATGGGCCGCCGCCATGTCGTCGAGATCGCCGAGATCGCCGACAGCCATCATGCCGCGCGGCCGGTTGCGCGCCATCCAGGTGTAGGAGGTGTTGCGCACGATGGTCAGCAGCCAGGCACGGGCATTGCCGCCAGCATAGCCCGATATGCCGGCATGCGCCTTGATGCAGGCGTCCTGCACGACATCCTCGGCGTCGGCCGCATTGCCGGTCAGCCAGCGAGCCAGCGCCAGCGCATCGCCGAGATGCGGCAGCACCACCTGATTGAAGCGCTCTGCCAGGGCCCTCTCGCTCAAAGCAGCACCATGATCCGATACTCCGGGACGGACTGGGCGCGCCGCCTCAAGATGCGACAGCGATTTTGCCTTGCTTGCAGGAGCAAGGCCGCCGGAAACGGACAAAGTCGCCTGCCGTGCTGAAAGTGAATTCATCTGCATCACCGGTGTCAAGCGCTATGGCGGAGGGACTGATGACGATCATGCTCGCCAGCGCAGGACGGCGGCTGACGCCGCAGCCCTGTCCGCTGTGCTTGCAATGATGATGCATGCCGATCTCCTCAACGCCAGCCGTGGCGTATGTCGAGGAGACTTATTGAGGAGACGATTTATTCCCGCGTGGGGCAAATCCGGCTGTTCACAGTCCCGTGATCAGCCGGTGCTTTTCGGCATTGTTGGTTCGGTTTGGCGATCAATCCGGCCAGCGCGAGACGCCTGACGAATCCTTGCGGGCGACCTTCATCGCGTCGGCCGGGCGCTCCTTCGCGGTCAGTACGGCGCGCAGGCGCTCGGCGACGATCTCCGCTTCGCCGGGGTGAAGGTTGCAGGGGTCGAGGAAGAAATGGCCGCGCTCGACCTCGTGGTTGCGCACGATGATCGGCGGCGCGCCCGCGGCAAGTGTCGAGGCGAGACCGGCGGCGGTGAAGCGGCTCTCGGGCGAGACGAATATCTGCAGCCGGTCGAGCGGATTGGCGGTGGGATCGGGAATGATGATGGCGGCGATGCCGGGCAGTCCCTGCAACGCATCCTTCCACAGGTTCAGGGCTGCCTCCTCGCGCCGGCGGATGCCGGCATGGTCACGCTTCTCCCAGGCTTCGAGCGCGGCCATGGTGCCGGCGATGCTTTCCTTGCCGACCTTCATGGCGCGCGCGACGCCGCGATTCTGAAGATAGGCGGCCCGTATCAGATCCTTGCGGCCGGTGACGATGCCGCTGGTCGGTCCGCTCAGAAATTTGTGGCCGCTGTAGATGACGACGTCGGCGCCGCGCGCCAGAAAACCGCGCAGATCGTATTCGGACGCGGCATCGACAATCACCGGCACGCCCTTGGCGTGGCAGATCTCCGAGAACTCTTCCAGCGACAGCATGCCGTACTGCACCGTGTGGTGGGCGACGACATAGAGGCCCGCCGCCGTGCGTTCGTTGATCGCTTCGCGCACATGATAGTCCTGGGTGACGCTGACCGTCCCTGCCGGGATGACCTTGGCGCCGGCGACACGGATCGACTGGTCGATCGGCGCGCCGTAATTGACGATGTGGCCGAGCTGGATGACGACTTCCGACTTCAGCCCTTCGGTATCATCGGGCAGGCGCTCGATGGCGAGCAGGTTGGTCCCCGTCATCGCACCGGCGATCGCCATGGTGATGCCGCTGGCGCAGCAGGCGGTGATGAAGCCGGCCTCGCCGCCGGTGAGGCGCGCGACGATCGTGCTCGCGGCGCGCTGCAGATCGTCCATCTCCACCCATTGCGAGGCCATTTCGGCCATGGCGCTGATCGCCTCGGGAACGATGATCGAGGCGCCGAGCGCGGTCATGGTGCCGGAGACGTTGATGATCGGCCGCAAGCCCAGCCGTTCGCGGATGGTGGTGTTGGAGCCGGTGTCGGAATAGGTTTTCATGTGAGCAAATCCCGTTGGTGGCAGGTCAGGCGGCGATCTCGACGACCGCTTCGATTTCGACGGTGATATTTCCAGGCAGCGAGCCGACGCCGATCGCTGAACGGGCATGGCCGCCGATCTTGTCGAAGACATCGGCGAACAGGTCCGAACAGCCATTGACCACCCTTGGGTGGTCGCTGAAGGTCGGCGTCGCGTTGACGAAGCCGAGCAGCTTGACGACGCGCACGATGCGGCCGAGATCGCCGGCTGCCGCATGCATGACGGCAAGCAGATTGAGCCCGGTCAGGCGGGCATGCTCATAGGCCTGTTCGACGGTCACATCCTCCCCCACCTTGCCGGTGCAGAGCGTGCCGTCGGCGCGCAGCGGCCCTTGGCCGGAGAGGAAGATCAGCCGGCCGCTCTCGGCATGGGTGACGAAGTTGGCGATGGGCGTCGGCGGCTCGGGCAGTGTCAGGCCGAGTTCGGCGAGCCTGATATAAGGCGTCATGGATAAGGCTCCTTGGGGCAGCTTTGACCGCCTGATGTCAGAAATGCGAGGCCCGGAAACGCGCCAGGAAAGTGCGGAGGCGTTCGTTGGTGGTCTCCGCCGCAAGGATCTCTTTCGGCGGCCCGATGGCGCTGACGCCGCCATCGGCCATGAAGACGATGCGGCTCGACGCGTCGCGGGCAAAGGCCATTTCGTGGGTGACCATCAGCATGGTCATGCCGTCCTCGGCGAGGCTGCGCACGACGGCCAGCACCTCGCCGACCAGTTCGGGATCGAGGGCGGAGGTGATCTCGTCGAGCAGCAGGATCTTCGGCTCCATTGCCACGGCGCGGGCGATGCCGACGCGCTGCTGCTGGCCGCCGGAGAGCTCGGCCGGCAGGCTGTCGGCCTTGTGGGCAAGGCCGACCCGGCCGAGCCAATGCTCGGCGATCGAGCGTGCCTCGGCCTCGTTCTTACCCCGCACCTTGGTCAAGCCCAGCATGATGTTGCCGGCTGCCGTCAGGTGCGGGAACAGGTTGAAGCTCTGGAACACCATGCCGGTCTCGGCGCGCATGCTGGCCAAATCGCGTTCGCTGCGGCGCTGGCGCGCTCCGGCCTCGCGATAGCCGACCTCCTTGCCGTCGATGCGGATCGAGCCGCTGTCGTAGCTCTCCAGGAAGTTGACGCAGCGCAGCAGCGTGGTCTTGCCGCTGCCGGAAGGGCCGATGACGGTCACCACCTCGCCGCGCTTCACCTGAAGGCTGACGGAGCGCAGCACCTCGACGGCGCCGAAGGCCTTGGAGACATCGCGTACGTCGAGCAATGCGGGATTGGCGTTCGAGGCTTCGGACATCGTGCTATTCCCGGATGAAGGAGAAACGCCGCTCCAGCCGCCGGCTGGCGAGCGAGAGCGCGTAGTTGACCGCGAAATAGATGAGCGCGCCCAGTATATAGAGCGGCATCGCCTCATAGGTGCGGCCGATGACCTGGTTGATGGCCTGCATCAAATCGGTGATGCCAAGCAGCGACACCAGCGCGCTGCCCTTGACCGCGTCGGTGACGCCATTGATCCAGGGCGGCAGGAAGCGCCTGAAGGCCTGCGGAAAGATGACGTAGGTGAGCCGTTGGCGAAAGGTCAGCCCGATCGCCATCGCGGCTTCGGACTGTCCCTTCGGGATGGAGCCGACCGCGCCCCTGAGATACTCGATGACCTGTGCCGTCTTGAACAGGGTCAGCGCCGACACCGCGGCCCAGAACGACGGCAGATGCAGCCCGATCGCCGGCAGGCCGTAATAGACGAAGAACATCAGCACCAGGATCGGAATGCCGCGAATGGTGTCCGAGAAGATGCGCACCGCCCAGCGCAGCGGCGCCGGTCCATAGACCAGGCCGACGCCCAGCAGGACGCCGGCGATGAGCGACAGCACCACGACCAGCAGCGATACCCACAAGGTCACGGCGAAGCCTTGGGCGAGGAAGGGCAGCGCGTAGAGGATCTGGCCAAGCATGTCAGCGCGCCGCCCTGAACCGGCGCTCGACGAGCCGCAGCCCAAAAAGCATGATGTAGCCGGTCACCAGATACATCGCGGTGGTGACCAGGTAGACCTCGACGATGCGGAAGGTGTTGAAGTTGATCCACTGGGCGCCGAAGGTGAGTTCGGGCACCGAGATGACGGAGGCGATCGAGGTGTCCTTGAACAGCGAGATGAAGGTGTTGGACAGCGCCGGCAGCGTGATGCGCAGCATGGTCGGCAGGCGCACGTGGAGCAGCCTTTGCCAGGGCGTGAGGCCGATCGCCTTGCCGGCGTCAAGCTGGCCGCGCGGGACAGCCTCGAGGCCTGAGCGAAACACTTCGACCAGATAGGCGCCGCTATAGACCGACAGGGTCAGGACAAACGAGGTCGGTGCGCTGTAGGCCAGGTCGACCACGGTCGGCAGGCCGTAGAAGACGAGATAGACGAGCAGGATCAATGGCACGTTGCGGATGAATTCGACATAGGCGGCGATCACCGCCCGCACCGCGCGTCCTGCGGAGACGTACCAGACCGCGAGCACCAGCCCGATGACGACGCCGATGGCGATCGAGATCACTGCAAGCTCCAGGCTGAGCAGCAGGCCGCCCCACAGCTTGTCGAAATGCCGCCAGATCAGATTGAAATTGAGGGCATAGCCCATGCGTCCGTCTCGGTGTGAAGGGCGTCGAGTCGATTACGGAAGGGCTGGAATGCCGCCCTTCCGTAATCCGGGATCAGATGACCGGGAAGCCGGGATGACGCGCCGGTGGTTCCTGGCCGAAATAGTCCTTGAAGGCAGCGTCGTAGAGCGCCGATTCATGGCCGAACATGGCGATGGTGAAGGTCTGGTCGACGAAAGTCAGCCAGTCGAGATCGCCCTGCCGAAGTGCCGCGCCATAAAGCATCGAATACCAGCTCTTGCCGGCATCGAAATATTTGTCGGGATTGCGCGAGGCGAGCCAGCGCACGGTGGACAGATCGACCGCGGCGGCGTCGGCGCGTTTCGATTCCAGCGCCTGCAGCACGTTGGCCTGGGTATCGATCTGCAGCACCTGGGCCTGCGGCAAAGCGTAGTGGACCGAGCTTTCGGCGTCGACATTCTGCAGGATCGAAATGCGGGTTGCCGAACCGCCGGCGAGCAGTTTGTCGAAGGTCTTGTTCTCGGCGGTCGGCAGCGTCAGCAAGGCAACGCCTTCGACATAGTAAGGCCGGGAGAAATTGATCAGCTGCGAGCGTTGCGCCGTCATCGTCATGAACTGGATCGTGATGTCGACCTTGTTGGTGGTCACGTTGGGAATGCGCTGCGCCGGGTCCTGCATGACGAACTCGACCTTGGTCGGGTCGTCGAAAAGGCCCTTGGCGAGGATGCGGCCCATGGTGATGTCCATGCCCACCAGTTCGCCGGCATCGTTCTCGAAGTGCCAGGGCGCGTTGGTGCTGCCGGTGCCGACAATCAGCTTGCCTCTGTCGAGCACGGTGCGCAGAAGACTGTCGGATGCGGCTTGCGCGGCGGCCTTCTGGGCATCGACGGTTGCCAGCACCCCGGCGGTGGCCAGTCCCGCCATTCCCAATTTCAGAAAATCACGTCTTCCGGATGTGTCGTTCACGGCGACCTCCTTTCGTGTTGTGTTCCCCTATGCACAGGTCATACACGCGATGGCGATTATCAAAATTGTCTCTTACAAGAGACGCATGTATCCTGTACAAGACAGATACTAACACCGGGAATCGACAATGCAAGATGGCAATGCCCCAGCAATTTCGGCGGACGAGAAGACGACCGCCTCCCGCGAGAAAGGCCTCAACCGGGTCTTGGAGATCCTGGAGTTTCTTCACACCACGCAGCGGGCGATCGGCATTGGCGATCTTGCCAAAGGGGTGAACGCGCCGCGTTCGACCACCTACACGCTGGTGCGGTCGCTGGTCGATGCCGGCCTGCTGGAAATGGCCGGCGACGGCAACCGCGTCTATTTCGGCAAGAAACTCTATCTCTACGGAATGGACTATGTGCGGGGCAACGATTTGTTGCGGCGCGGGCGCCAGGAGGTCGATCATCTGTCGCGCGAGACCGGCGAGACCTCGGAACTGTGCATGCTGCAGAGCGGCCGCTACACGATCGTCCATTCCAGCCCTGGCACCAGGCCGTTCCGCATCAGCTCCGCCACAGGCCTGCAGATACCGCTGCCCTGGACTGCCTCGGGACGGCTGCTTCTTGCGGGGCTGGATAGAGCCGCGATCGAGGCCATGGTGTCCGACGACGACCTCGTGCTGCCCGATGGCCGCAAGCTGCGGCTCGACGATTTCATCGCCGACATCGCAAAGGCCGGGGTGACCGGTTACTGCGTCACTTCGGGCCTGGTCGACGCCTATACGAAATGCCTCGCCGTGCCGGTCTTTTCAGCGCCAGGCAAGGTCGAGGCGACGATGTGCCTGGTGGTTCCGATCGACACGTCGGAGGAGCGGACCGCGGATCTCATCGGCCTGCTGCGCGGCCGCGCCGCCGGGCTCTCGATCGGCGGATAGGCGGAAAAGCGTTCGCGTCTCAGGCGATGATGTCTGGAATGATCTTGTCTTCCAGCTTCATCAGCCGGTCCTTGAGGACAAGCTTCTTCTTCTTCATGCGCTGGATCTGCAGCGGGTCGCAATTCATGGCGATCATCGCGTTGATCGCGGCATCGAAATCGGCGTGTTCCTGCTTCAGCCGGGAAAATTCGAGGCGAGTATCGGCCTGTTCCTGATCGGACATTCTCTACCGTCTGCACGTCTGCGGCGCCCAAAACTGGGCCTGGTTGGGCGGGGGCGGCAATTTCTGCCACCGGCGCGCAGCCCATATCACATTTCATGTTGTCGTGGAATGCTACCACGCAGCATTCGACATCGCCGTCTGATGGTGGCACACTGTCATTGTGCCGTCACAGATACGACCTGCGGTGGACGTGCCTTGGCGGCTGCAATCGAGGAAACCATGAAAGGGAGAACCAATCATGTCTCTTGCATCCCATCTTGATGAGTTGCAGCGGAAACACGGCGACATTGAACGCGAAATCGATGACGCGATGAACCACCCGTCGGTGGACGACCTCGAAATCGTGAATCTCAAGCGACGCAAGCTGGCACTCAAGGATGCGATTGAGAAGTTGAGGGCGCAACCAACCACGCATTGATCCTCACGTGATATAGCCGCTCACCACTGGCGGTTTTCCTTGCCGGCGGCGCCAGCCGCCGGTGCAGTGGTTTTAATTTCAGCGATTCCACAAGCCGAAGCTAATATTCGTCAGGGCCGTTTATGCCGGGCCGCCGTAAGGTCGTGCGCTGTTTCAGGGTCCTGGCCGGCACCAATTGCTGCCAGTGGCGACCTGTCGCCATTGACAAGCCATCTTTGCTCCTCCACCTCATGCCCGGACTTCAGCGCATCGGACCCGGCTTGTGCGTCCAAGCGGACGCACGGGCTTCAGAGAGACGCATAGCGCTCCAGAGAGACGCATGGCGCTCCAGAGACAAAAGGCTGCCGGCATGACCGGGTATTTTTCCTTTCCCTTCCCCCGCCGCACCTCGGTCGGCGTCGATGTCGGCGGCGTGGTCGTCGGCGGCGGCGCGCCCGTGGTCGTGCAATCGATGACCAATACCGATACCGCCGATGTCGATCAGACGGTCGCGCAAGTCGCGGCGCTGCACCGCGCCGGCTCCGAGATCGTGCGCATCACCGTTGACCGCGACGAGAGTGCCGCCGCCGTGCCGCGCATCCACGAGCGACTGTTGCGGCTCGGCATCAACGTGCCGCTGGTCGGCGATTTCCACTATATCGGCCACAAGCTGCTGGCCGATCACCCGGACTGCGCCGAGGCGCTTGCCAAGTACCGCATCAATCCCGGCAATGTCGGCTTCAAGGACAAGAAGGACCGGCAGTTCACCGATATCGTCGAGATGGCGATCAAGCACGACAAGCCGGTGCGCATCGGCGTCAACTGGGGCTCGCTCGACCAGGAGCTGTTGACGCGGCTGATGGACGACAACCAGGACAAGGGTTTTCCCCTGACCGCGCAGGAAGTCACGCGCGAGGCGATCGTGCAGTCGGCGATCCTGTCGGCCGAGATGGCCGAAGAGATCGGTCTTGGCCGCGAAAAAATCATCCTGTCGGCCAAGGTCAGCGGCGTGCAGGATCTGATCGCCGTCTACACCGAACTCGCCACCCGTTCCAACCACGCGCTGCATCTCGGCCTCACTGAAGCCGGCATGGGGTCGAAAGGCATCGTTGCTTCTTCCGCCGCCATGGGCATCCTCTTGCAGCAAGGCATCGGCGACACCATCCGAATCTCGCTGACGCCGGAGCCGAATGGCGACCGCACCCGCGAGGTGCAGGTGTCGCAGGAACTGCTGCAGACCATGGGTTTCCGGCAGTTCGTGCCGATCGTCGCGGCCTGCCCCGGCTGCGGCCGCACCACCTCCACCGTGTTTCAGGAACTGGCGCACAACATCCAGGCGGACCTGCGCAAGAACATGCCGGTGTGGCGTGAGAAGTACCCAGGCGTCGAGAACCTCAAGGTCGCGGTGATGGGCTGCATCGTCAACGGTCCGGGTGAGTCCAAGCACGCCGATATCGGCATTTCGCTGCCCGGCACTGGCGAGACGCCGACAGCGCCCGTCTTCGTCGACGGCAAGAAAGCAGCGACCCTGCGCGGGCCGTCGATCGCGGCGGATTTCGAGAAGATGGTCGCCGACTATATCGAACAGAGGTTCGGTCAGGGCGGCAAGGCCGCGGCAGAGTAGGTGAAATGCGGCGTTTCCTGTGGGCGACGCTGATTTTCCTGTGCGGCATGGCCTGGTCGACGCTTGCCCAGGCCGATCCGCCGCAATCGGCCAAGCAGCGGCTGATCGACAAGGTCTGCAACCTGATCCAGGCGCATGCCGACCAGAACGCTCTGCCCCGGGACTTCTTCGCCCGCCTTATCTGGAAGGAAAGCCGTTTCGATCCCAATGCCGTGAGCCCCGTCGGCGCCGAGGGCATTGCCCAGTTCATGCCGGGCACCGCCAAGATGCGGGGGCTTGCCGATTCCTTCGACATCAACCAGGCGATCCCGGCGTCGGCTAGATATCTCGCCGAAATGAAGACCAGTTATGGCAATCTTGGCCTAGCGGCGGCCGCCTACAATGCCGGCGAGAGCCGGGTGTCGCGCTGGCTGAATTCCGGCGGCTTCCTGCCGATGGAGACGGAAAGCTATGTGTTCGACGTCATGGGCGAGCCGGTCGACAAGTTCACGGACCCGGCCTATGCCGGCAAAGTCGAGCCGCTCGATGCCAAGCTGGATTTCGCCGTCGCCTGCCGCAAGCTGCCGGTGATCATGTCGCGGACGGTCGCAATGGCCTCGATCAACATCAAGCCATGGGGCATCCAGGTGGCGGGCAATTTTCGCCGCAGCGCGGCGATCGGCCAGTGGCTCAGGGTGCGGGGCCGCTTTCCGGCCCTGCTTGCCGGGCATGATCCTGTGGTGAGCCGGGTGCGCACGCCGATCGGCCGGCGCGGCATCTACGCCGTCAGGATCGGGATCGACGACCGCGCCGCCGCGAATGTCATCTGCCAGAAGCTGCAAAGCGTCGGCGGCGCCTGCGTGGTGGTGCGCAACCGGTAAGGGCCGAGGGCGCGAAGCGCTGCGCCGACAGGTTGGCGGGGCTGGCGCGCTGGCAATATGAGCGTCCACAACCGGATACGCTACGATCTCGAAGTCGAGACGAACGCCCAAACGCCGCTGCAATGTGCCCGTCGCATCGAGCAACGGTTTCAGCTATAGCGGCGGCCACCATCTCTCCTTGGGCAGCAGCCCTGTCATGCGAGCGCCCATGTTCGACGGATACATCATCTGCGGCACGCCCAGAACCGGCAGCACCTTGCTGTGCAAGCTGTTGGCGGCCACCGGAACGACCGGTGATCCCCACTCATTCTACCGGCGGCAGGATGTGTCGGAGTGGGCGCAGGATTGGGGATTGCCCGATCGCGACACGATGGGCGAGCGTGAATTCCAGCTTGCCTATCTCAATGCGGCGATCGGTGCCGGCAAGGGCGATACTGAAATTTTCGGCTTGCGCCTGATGCGGGAGAACCTGGATGAGCTGTCGGCGATCCTCGATCAGGTCTATCCCGGGCTTGCGTCAGACACAGCGCGTTTCGAACGAGCCTTTGGCCGAGTCCTCTACATACACCTGTCGCGCGAAAACAAACTCGCGCAGGCCGTCTCCCTGGTCAAAGCCCGGCAAACCGGTCTTTGGCATATCGCCCCCGACGGAACCGAAATCGAAAGGGTGGGACCTGCCAGGGAACCTCACTATGATTTCAAGCGCATCAAGGGCGAGGTCGAAGAACTGGAAGCCTATGATACGGCCTGGAACATCTGGTTCGCACAACAGGGCATAGCACCATTGCGGATCGGCTATGAGCACCTTGCCGCCGAGCCGGCCGTGGCATTGCTGCGCATCTGCGAAGCCCTGGGCGTCCCGGCGCCGGATGCCGGGCATGTCAGGCCCGGCGTCGCGAAGCTCGCCGACGAGACAAGCCTGGACTGGATGCGCCGGTTTCATCTGGACGCGGCCGTCTGAGGCGTTGGTGGGTGGTCAGGCGGTCTTGGCCACCACCGTCTCGCTGAGCCAGGTGCCGATCTTGGCGCCGAGGCGATCGGGCGAAACGGGCTTGGGCAGATAGTCGTCCATGCCGGCCTCGATGCACTTGTCGCGGTCGCCCTTCAGCGCATGCGCGGTGACGCCGATGATCGGGATGTGGCCGCCCGACGCCGCTTCGATCGCCCGGATGGCGCGTGTTGCCTCGTAGCCGTTCATTTCCGGCATCGAGACGTCCATCAGAACCAGCCTCGGATGCAGCGACCGGTACATCTCGACCGCGGTGCGGCCATTGCCGGCGATGCGGTAGCTCAGGCCGAGTCCATTGAGGATCTGGCCGAACACCATCTGGTTCACGTCATTGTCCTCGGCGATGAGGATGTCGATCGGGCTGTTCGGCGCGGCATTCGATTCCGGCACTGTCGCGACCGGTACCGCGGGGCCACGGATAACCGTGAAGGCCGGAGTCGCCTGCATCGGTTGGACCGGTTCGCGAATGAACTGCGCCTTGCCGACCTGCGAGCGCGCCTTCTGGATGACCGAGATGACGGTGCCGAGCAGGACCGCCGACCGCGCCGGCTTGGTCAGGTGCGCCGATATGCCGAAGTCGATGATCATCTTGCCGAAATCGACCTGGTCGACGGAGGTCAGGATCACGACCGGGATGGCGGACAGCCGGCTGTCGGCGGCGATAGCCCGGGCGACATCGGCGCCGTTCATGCCGGGCATCTGATAGTCGAGGATGATGCAGTCGACGCTGGCACCGAGTTGGCAGGCGCGATCGAGGAAGGCGAGGCCCATTGCGCCGCTTTCGGCGGCGGCGCAGTCGAAGCTCCAGCTTCTGAGCTGTTCGAGCAGGATCTCGCGGTTGACCGGATTGTCGTCGATGACCAGCACGCGCGCGCCGGTGACGTCCACCGGGACGACAGCGTCGCGCGCCTCGGCACGGTGGACCGGCAGCGGCACGGCGAACCAGAAGACGGAACCGCGGCCGATCTCGCTCTCGACGCCGATCTTGCCTGCCATCAGGTCGACGAGACGGGCGGCGATGGCAAGCCCGAGGCCGGTGCCTTCATGACGGCGGGTCGAAGACCCGTCGACCTGGGCGAACTTCTCGAACACGTTTTGCAATTTCTCGGCCGGGATGCCGATGCCGGTGTCCTCGACGCGCAGCTTCAGCTGGACGACGTCGTTGATGGTTTCGCCGCCGACATCGATCAGCACATGGCCCTTCTCGGTGAATTTCACCGCATTGCCGACCAGGTTGGTGACGATCTGCCGAAAGCGACCGGCGTCGCCGACGACATAGGCCGGCAGCCGAGGATCGACACGCACGATGAGTTCCAGGTTCTTCTCGGCAACGCGTGCCGAGACCAGTGTCGCCACATCCTCCACCGCTTCCGAGAGGCGGAAGGGGGCAGGATCGAGCGTCAGCTGCCCGGCATTGATCTTCGAGAAATCGAGGATGTCGTTGATGATGGTGAGAAGCGCGTTGCCCGATTTGACGATGACGTCGGTGAAGGTCTTCTGACGCGGGTTCAGTTCGGTCTTGGCCAGCAATTCGGCCATGCCGAGCACACCGTTCATCGGGGTGCGGATCTCGTGGCTCATATTGGCGAGGAATTCCGACTTGGCACGGTCGGCCGCCTCGGCCTTGAACAAGGATTCGGCCGACTGGGCAAAGGCGCGGCGGATCGCCTGTTCCATCGGCCGGAAGATCCAGAAGGCAACGATGGCGAGCACGGCAAACAACAGGCCGCTCGCCCACAAAAGCAGCCGGTCGCCGGAGGCGTCCGCCAGATGGCGTTCGTCGTCCATCGCGGTGCGGACACGCACCAGCATGGGCTGAACGAACAGGTCGTTCTGGTTGCGGATTTCGCGAGAACTCCATTCATCGGTCTTTTGCGCCACCGACATCAGGTTGAAGTTGCGAACCATGTCACGCGGCGACCAGAACAGATCGCCATTGACGGAAGCGGCCGCCAGCTCGTTGACGGTCTTGACCGACAGGCGCGGGCGGATCGCGGCGAGCTGGGCGCTCAGCGTCTCGATCTCGCCGGTCAGGCGCTCGGAATGGTCGCGCGCCGAAGCCGTCAGCGCATCGCGCGTCTCGATCCGCCAGGCGGAACTGGTTGTCTCGGCGAAGCTGGTGGCGTTGCGCAGGTCGCGGGTGAAAACGACGAGATTGCTGCTCAGCGCATCGATTTCATGGCGCAAGGAATTGACGCGATTGAGCGCAACCATGATGGCGGCCGAAGCCAGCGCGAAAACCAACAGTCCCGAAAGATAACGTATCCGGACGGACCGGATGAAGGAAGAATATTCCGGCATGCGCAACCCCAACACATACGCATTATTTTAATGGTCGGGATTACGCTTCATTTACATTAAGATTTCGTTGGCGCACCGCAGGTCAATGCATGCGCTGCGGGGACGCGGCGGATCGGATCGATGCGGTGACGCCGAGCCGTCGACCATGCGCAACCCGATATGGGGCCTGCCGTCAGCTGTTGCGGGTTGCCACGAAAGTCGCGGCGGCCTTGAGCAGGGCCGCCTTTTCGCCATAGGGTTCGAGCAACGCGTGCGCCTGGCCGACGAGACCGTCGAGCTGCTTGCGAGCCCAATCCGCGCCGTGCAAGGCCACCAGCGTACCCTTGCCCGCGGCGGCATCCTTGCCGGTCGCCTTGCCCATCTGCCTGGCGTCGGCCGTCAAATCCAGCAGGTCGTCGGCGAGCTGGAAGGCAAGGCCGATCGCCGAACCGAACTCGGCCAGCCTTTCCATGTCATCCGATCGTGCACCGGCCAAGATCGCACCCGCCTCGCAGGCGAAACGGATCAGCGCACCGGTCTTCATCGCCTGCAGCCGGATGATGCCGGCCTCGTCCGGTCGCACCTGCTCGGCTTCGAGATCGAGCTTCTGGCCGCCGACCATCCCGCCGGCCCCGGCGGCGCGGGCGAGCGCCAGCACAAGGGCTGCGCGCCGCTCGGCCGGCAGCGCGGTCGCCTCGCCGGCGAGGATGTCGAAGGCGAGCGTCAGCAGTGCGTCGCCGGCAAGTATCGCGGTTGCCTCGTCGAAGGCCTTGTGCACGGTCGGCTGGCCGCGGCGCAGGTCGTCGTCGTCCATCGCCGGCAAGTCATCATGGATCAGCGAATAGCAATGCACGCATTCAAGTGCGGCCGCGACGCGCAGCGCCGCTTCGCCATCGGCGGAAAACAAGGCAGCACTTTCCATGACCAGGAAGGGGCGCAGGCGTTTGCCGCCGTTCAGCACGCCATGGCGCATCGCCGCCATCAGGCGATCGGGCCTCGCGATCTCGCCCGAAAGCGGGCGGTCGTCGAGCAACCGACGCAGCATCACCTCGACGGCGGCCGCGCGTCTGATGAGCGCCATTTCGAACGCTATTTCGTCGTCATTCGTCATGGCCGGGACCGGTAGCCGACACTCAGACGTTGCGCAAGAAGGCAAGCGCCATTATGCCGGAGCGGTAAGAGCCCGTTTGGAAACTCACCTCCTGCGGTCATCTGAAGGCATTTTCCGCGCTTCCGGTGCTCACGTACTCGAATGTACGCTCCGCTCCGGTGCTCGAAAACACCGTCTTATGACCCTCGGGAGCGCGTTTCGAGACGAGCTTCGTGGCACGGGTTGGGCGGCTTGGCGGAACCGATCGTCGATCATGAGACCGAAAAGCTGGACATGGCGACGAGATCGCGAGGCGTGAACCGCCGCAATCTCAGGCGCTGGGTCCGGCGCGGCATCGTCGTGGCCGCGGTGCTGGCGCTTGTCCCGGTGGTGCTGACCTTTCTCTACCTGCCGTCCTTCGTGCATCCGGTGTCGACACTGATGCTGAAGGACCTGGCGACCTTCTCCGGCTACGACCGGCGCTGGGTGTCCATCGATGACGTGGCGCCCGTGCTCGCCCATTCGGTCATCATGTCGGAAGATGGGCAGTTCTGTTTCCACCGCGGCGTCGATCTCGGCGAGCTCAGGGGCGTCGTCGACGATGCGCTGGCCGGCGAGGCGACGCGCGGTGCATCGACCATCACCATGCAGACGGTGAAGAACCTCTTCCTCTGGTCGCGGCCGCTGGGCTCGGTGCGCAAGGTCGTAGAGCTGCCGCTGGCCGTCTATTTCGACGCGGTGATGTCGAAACGACGCATCATGGAAATCTATCTCAACATTGCCGAATGGGGGCCGGGCATCTATGGCATCGAGGCGGCGGCGCAGCACCATTTCGGCATTCCGGCAAAACAATTGTCCAGACGGCAGGCGGCCCTTCTCGCCGTCACGCTGCCCAATCCGATCGCCCGCAATCCCGCAAAGCCCGGGCCGGGCCTCAGGCGGCTGGCCAGCCTGATCGAGCGGCGCGCCGGCCGCTCGGGCGCCTATGTCGGCTGCCTGGACTAGCCGGCACAAAAAAGATTCACCGCAGCGCTGGCCAAAACGGTGTCAGGCGTGTATAGGCACCCGACTTTCTCAGATTTAGGCCCCGACATGGCCCTTTCACGAGGGCGGGCGGGGCTTTTGACCATGTAGTGGAGCATATCCATGGCCGTTCCGAAACGCAAAACCTCTCCGTCCAAGCGCGGCATGCGCCGCTCGGCCGACGCCCTCAAGGCCCCGACCTATGTCGAGGACAAGAATTCAGGCGAAATGCGCCGCCCGCACCACATCGACCTGAAGACCGGCATGTATCGCGGTCGCCAGGTGCTGACTCCCAAGGAAAGCTGAGCCCAGCTTTTCCCTGGGTTTGAGTAACAAAGGACCGGCCTCTGGCCGGTCTTTTTGCGTTTGGCGGCCCATGCTCCGACCGCCGAGCCTCGAGCGGCGCAGTTCATCTCGTTGCCTGCTCCCGTTCCACGTGACTTCGGCGTGCATCCTCAGGGGATGGTCGGCCCCTGCGTGAACGCACCGTGGCCCAGTACCGGCCACTGCCAAGTTCCCAAAATCGAACAAACGCTCGCCGAGGCAGCCGAGGCAGGTGGCCACCGCCCCCCTGCTGCTCGATGTTTTTCGATCGATATGGGATTGCTCTGTACGGTTTCTTATGCAATTTTCTGAATAATAGTCGGAAATCGACACAAATGGGGAAATGAATGTGGGATTTCGTCAGCACGAGTGACCTCGACGACACCGAACAGGCGGTGCTTTCCCAGCTCAAGGTCGACGGGCGGATGTCGAGTGTCGATATCGCCAAGCGCATCGGCGTCACTGAAGCGACCGTGCGGCGCAAGATGGCCCGCGTGCTCGAGGATCCGGATATCTCGATCCAGGCGGTCGTCCGGCCTTTGCGCAGCGATGTCGGCATCGCGGCCATCGTCGGGCTCGACGTCGACCGCGAGCACATCATCAGCGTTGCCCGCAAACTGTCGGAATACTCGTTCGTCGACAGCGTCTACGCCATGACCGGGCCGTTCGACATCATCATCCAGCTTACATTGCCGTCGACGACCAGCCTGCACGACTTCCTGGTCAGCGAACTGGCGAACGTTCCCGGGATCAAGGATTCCGAGAGCTACATGATCGGCCGCGTGTTCAAGCACTCAGGCCGGGCCTACCAGCGCAGTAAAACAGAAGAAAAAAGAGGGTAACAACAATGGGTGAGTTCTTTTTCGCATCGCGCCGCCGCGTCCTGTCCCTGTTTGCCGCCGCGCCGCTCGTCCTGTCATTCGCGTCCGCCTCCCATGCCGATGGTCTAGTCGACCAGATCAAGCAGCGCGGCACCATCGTCGTCGGCACGGAGGCCGCGTTCGAACCGTTCGAGTTCGTGCGCGACGGCCAGATCGTCGGCTACAACAAGGACATTCTGGACTATGCAGTCAGCCAGCTCGGCGTGAAGCTCGACCAGCTCAACCTGCCGTTCCAGGGGCTGCTGCCGGGACTGCTCGCCAAGAAGTTCGATCTCATGGCCACCTCGACCGGCATCAATCCCGAGCGGGCGGCGAAATATGCCTATACGCGGCCGACGGGCTCGTTCGAGAACGTCATCGTCGTGCGCGCGGACGAGGAACGCATCAAGAAGCCGGAGGACATCAACGGCATGGTCGTGGCGACGCAGCTTGCCTCTTCAGTGCAGCCCATCATCGAGGCCTATGACAAGGAGCTCAAGGACAAGGGCGGCAAGGGGGTCGGCGAGCTGAAGCTCTTCACGTCCTTCCCCGAGACCCACGTCGCGCTCGCCTCGGGCCAGGTCGACGCCATCGTCATCGCCTCACCTTCGGCGGCCGTGCTGATGAAGAACGTCCCAGACACCTACAAGGTCGTCGGCTCGATCGGTGAATTCTCCTATCTCTCCTGGGTGGTGCGGCCTGAGGACAAGGATCTGCGCGAATTCATCAACGCCAAGATCGGCGAGCTGAAAAACAGCGGCAAGCTCAAGGAGCTGCAGTTGAAATGGTTCGGCTTCGAGATGAAGACGCCGGACCAGGGCTATCTGCCGCCCGGCGCACTCTGAGCCCCGAACATGTCTGGCGCGGCGCGGACGATGCGCTGCCGCTGATAGCGCCCGCGCCGACGCCAGACGATGCTTTTCCGTTCGAGCTGAAAAATGTTCCATTTTTCAAAGACGCTGACCTTTCTGCCGCAATTCCTGACCGGTGCCGCCATCACGCTCGGGGTCTCGGCGCTGGGGTTCCTGGTCGGCACGCTGATCGGCTTCGGCCTGCTTGCCTGCGGCCGGTCGCGGTGGCGCGTGGTCCGCTGGATAGGCGCGCTCTACACCAGCTTCATCCGCGGCACGCCGCTGATCGTGCAGATCTTCGTGGTCTATTACGTGCTGCCCGGCCTGGTCGGCATCGACCTGCCGCCGCTTCTGGCGGGTGTGCTGGCGCTCAGCTTCAACAGCGCGGCCTTCGTCGCCGAGATCCTGCGCGCCGGGCTGACGCGCGTTCCCGCAGGCCAGTATGAGGCGGCCAAGGCGCTTGGCCTGAAGCCTGTCGTGACCTGGTTCAAGATCATCCTGCCGCAGCTCTTGCGCGCCGTCATTCCGCCGATGGTCAACGAGTTCACCATGCTGGTGAAGGCGTCGTCCATCCTGTCGGTGATAGCGGTGGTGGAACTCACGCGCACGGCGCAGAACATCATGAACGTCACCTACCGGCCGGTCGAGGCGTTCTGCATGGCGGCGGTGCTGTACTTCATCGTGTTGTTCTCCTGCAGCCTGCTGACCAGGCACCTGGAGCGCAAGGCGGACGGGGCGCGGGCATGAGCTTCGACGTCTCCGTCATCGCCGACAATTGGCAGATTCTCGCCAAGGGCTTCGGCAACACCGTGCTGATGTGCGCCGTCTCCCTGCCGCTGGGCTTCGCTCTCGGCATCTTGCTGGCGCTGGTCAGGCTGCGCGGCGGGCGGCTGCCGGCGGCGATCGTCTCGGCCTATGTCGAGCTGTTCCGCAACATCCCGTTCCTGATCCAGATATTCCTGTTGTTCTACGCCTTGCCGATGTTCGGCATCAGGCTTTCGCCGGTCGTGGTCTCGGTCGGCGCGCTGTCGGCCTATGCCAGCGCCTATTCCGCCGAAATCATCAGGGGCGCGATCCAGTGCATATCGCGGGGCCAGGTCGAGGCCGGCTACGCGCTGGGGCTGCGCTACCTCACCATCTTCCGCAAGATCCTGGTGCCGCAAGTGCTCGGCTATATCTTGCCGGCCGCCACCAACCTCACCATCACGCTGATCAAGGAATCGGCGATCCTGTCGGCGATCACCGTCCCCGAACTCACCTACATGGCTCAGAACGTCATCGGCCGAACCTTCTCGCCGGTGGAGATCTTCACCGCCATCGCATTGCTGTACTGGGGCCTGACCGCCCTTGTCGCGGCGATCTCGCGCAGCCTGGAGCACAGGCTGCAGCCCCATCTCGCGGCCCGCCGTGGCGCCTGATCCCAAAAAGCCTTCAACACAGAGGAGACCCCATGTCCAAGCTCACCACCGCGCCGCGCGATGTCTTCCAGACATTCATGAACTTCCCGCTGGTCGAGGATCTCGATACGCTCAAAGCCGATGTGGCCATCATCGGCATGCCCTATGGCGATCCCTATACGATCGACGAGCTGATCAACGACCAGACCAATGCGCCGACGGCGGTGCGGCGGGCATCCAAGCGCATCAGCCAGGCGCTCGACCGTTATGATTTCGACATTGGCGGGCCGGTCTTCGCCGGCCAGGATATCAAGGTGGTCGATGTCGGTGACGTGCCCGGCAATGCCGCCGACCATGTCGGGCATTACGGCAGGGCCGAAGCGGCGATCCGCAAGATCCGCGCCGCCGGCGCCCTGCCGATCACAATCGGCGGCGACCATGGCATTCCGATCCCGATCTTCAGGGCGCTTGATGGTGAAGGCCCGATCACTCTGGTGCAGCTCGACGCGCATCTCGACTGGCGCGACAATGTCAACGGCGTCAAGGAAGGCTATTCAAGCACCATCCGCCGGGCCTCGGAGATGGCGCATATCAAGGATATCTTCCAGGTCGGCGTCCGTGGCCAGGGCAGCGCGCGCACCGAGGAGGTGGAGGCGGCGCGCGCCTATGGCGCCAACATCATCACCACCAACGAGTGGCAGGATATGGGCACCGCCGCCTTGCTCAAGCGCATTCCGGATGGCGGCCGCTACTACCTCACGATCGACGCCGACGGGCTGGATCCAGCCGTCATGCCGGCGGTGGAAGGGCCGCAGCCGGGCGGTGTCAGCTACCGCCAGACGATCGAGCTGATCCAGGGGCTGGTCGGCAAGGGGCGCCTCATCGGCATGGACATCGTCGAGATCGCGCCGGCGCGCGACGTCAACGAGATCACCTCGATGACGGCGGGCCACATCATCCTCAACGTCATCGGCGCCGCCGTGCGCGCGGGCTACTTCAAGCGCTGAGCTTGCAGTTCCCGTTTGTTCCATGTCGGCCGGGCAATCGGCTGACATGGTTGTTGCATCCGGTCTTCGACCGTGTTTGCGGCCGCGCACGAAAAATCTTGACGCCGTGCCTGTGGAGCATTCTACAGAAGGTGCCCCCATATGGAGACGCCAGATGTTCGGTGCCGTCCCGCTTTTGATCGTGCCTTTCGTGCTCTACAATCTCGGCCTGCTCGGAATATTCGGCGGCGGCGACGATCCGTGGGCGAGTGAGATCTTCTCGTTCCGCATGATGTCGGGCGGGGTGTTCTCGATGACGCTCGGCGACCTGATTGTGCTGATCGGGCTGATCTTCCTGTTCCTCGAAATGGTGAAGTCGGCGCGCACGACCACGGCCTCGATCATGGACCATCTTCTGTCGATGCTGGTCTTCGTCGCTTTCCTGGTCGAGTTCCTGCTGGTGAAGGGTGCCGCGCACTCCATCTTCTTCACGCTGATGATCATCGCGCTGTTCGACGTGCTGGCCGGGTTCGCGGTGTCGATGCGGTCGGCCAGCCGCGACATCAATTTGAATTGAGGCTCAGCCCGGATCGGCGGTGAAGCCGGCGGCTTCGATGCCGGCAATCGCGGCTGCCTCGTCATTGTCGGATGTATCGCCGGAAATACCGACGGCACCGATGATGCTCCCTGCCTTGTCGCGGATCAGCACGCCGCCGGCGACCGGCAGCACGCGTCCTCCCGACACGTCGGAAATGCCGGCAACCAGATGCGGACGTTCCTTGGCGAAGGCCTCGACCTTGCGCGAGCCCATGCCGATGGCCAGCGCGCCATAGGCCTTGCCGGCCGACATTTGCGGGCGCAGGAACGAAGCGCCGTCCTGGCGCTGGAAGGCGACGAGATGCCCGCCGGCGTCGAGCACCGAGACGCCGAGCGGCTTGAGCTTGAGATCGGTGCCCCTGGCGAAGGCGGCATCAATGATCTCGACGGCTTTTTCGAGCGGCAGCGCGGTCATGGCAATCTCCTGTTGAACAGCCCGATCATCGGCGGTCAGCCGGGCGAGGCAATCCCGGTTTCGGTTGAAATTGCTTCCTGTGAAGCAGCGGGATGAAGGCGCCTGACCGGTGGCGTCACCACAGCTCGATTCAGGGCGAGGAATTGGCGGAGGGGGAGACGTTACTTTTTCTTGGCGCGGGCCGGCTTCTTGGCAGGTGCGGCAGGCGTGTTGGCCAGATCTTCGGCTTCCTTGGCGAGCCGCAGCGCCCGCAGCTTGTCGGTCTTGGCCTTGCGGGCATCGCTCTCGGCGACATACTCGGCCATGGCTTTCTGCCGGACCGTCGCCGCCTCTTCCTGCTTCTTGAAGCGCAGATCGGCACGCGCGCGGGCAGTGTCCCTAGAGTTCTCAACCAAGAGTCTATCCAATCCCATCACGTGTGATTTTCGTCCCTTGTAGCAGAGCCGGCCTTTCAACGGGGAAAATAGTTGGTCAGCCGGCCGGGCTGGCGTTGAGGGCCTTTTCGGCAACCACCGCTTCATAGGCGGCCCGCAGCGTTGCACGGACAGAGGGGCCGGGCGCTGTATCGAGAGGGGTGCCGAGATGCTCATGGCGCAACTCGGCCATGAATTTCTCCCACATTGGCGGCCCGCCCTTTTCAAGGAGTTCGGCGCGGATCGAAAGCTCCTCGCTGGTCGGCAGCCAGACGCGGCCCCAGGCGCCGAGATGGGCAAGGATGGGCACCAGTGTGATGGCCATCTCGGTCAGGCTGTAGATCGCCTTCTGCTTGTGACTGGGGTCGTCCGCCTTGGTCAGCATGCCGAGTTCCATCAGCCGCTTCAGCCGGTCGGCGAGGATGTTGGAAGCAATGCCTTCCATCGACCCGTTGAGCAACTCACGAAAATGCCGCCTGCCGCCAAAAATCATGTCGCGCAGGATGATCAGGCTCCAGCGGTCGCCGAACACCTCGAGCGAGAGGTTGATCGGGCAGCCTGACCGGCGATCGAGGGTCATTCGATGTTCTCCACGCAAAACCAGTTGCATTATCGTATCGGTTTTATTATCGTGCAACCGATTGCAAAATGCAAGCAGGTGAGGAGGCCAGCAAATGACAACCAAGGACTGTCCCGAGATCATATCCGAAACCTTTGGCGATCCGGCGGACCCCGCGCTGCTGTTGATCATGGGCGCTATGGCCTCGATGCTTTGGTGGCCCGAGGCGTTTTGCCGGAAACTCGCGGATGCCGGCCTCTACGTGATCCGCTACGACAATCGCGACACCGGCCGGTCGACCAAATACCCGGTGGGACAGCCGCCCTACACTTTCGACGACATGGCCGACGACGCGATTGCCGCTCTCGACAGCCGCGGCATCGGCAAGGCGCATGTCGTGGGAATGTCGATGGGCGGCATGATTGCCCAGTTCGTGGCGCTCAGGCACCCCTTGCGCGTCGCTTCGCTGACCGTGATCAGCAGTTCGCCCGTGGGGACCGACACTTCGCATCTGCCGAAAACGACCGACGCCTATCTGGAGCATTCGGCCGATGGAGCCAAAGTCGACTGGACGGATCGCCGCCAGGTCATCGACTTCATGGTCAGGGATGCGCGGGCGATGGCCAGCACCGCCCATCCGTTCGACGAGGCGGGGATGAGAGCGTTCATCGAACGGGATTACAGCAGGTCCGGCGGCTTCCTGAGCGCCACCAATCATTTCATGCTCAAGGGCGGTAACCAGTGGAAGGGCCGCCTGCCCGAAATAGCGGCGCCGCTTCTGGTCATCCACGGCACGTCGGATCCGATCTTTCCGGTCGAGCATGGCGAGGCCCTGGCCCAAGCTGTTGCCGGCGCGAAACTGCTTCGCATCGAAGGCGGCGGTCACGAACTGCATCCGGATGACTGGCCTGACATAGAGGCCGCCATCGTCGCGCACGTCCGATCCAGCTGAGACTTCGCGGGTGGGCCTTGACGAGCGAGGTTCACCGCAATAGTTAAGCAAATGCTTCAGTGTTACCACAGAAACAGACGAGCACAAGAATGTCCCTGACGCTGCATTTCCATCCGCTGGCTTCCTTCTGCTGGAAGCCGCTGATCGCGCTTTACGAGAACGCCACGCCTTTTGCGCCGGTCATTGTCGATCTCGGCGACGAGCAATCACGCGCGGCCTTCCTGAAGATTTCGCCGACCGGCAAGATGCCGGCGCTGCGCGACGACGCGCGAGACCGCACTGTGCTGGAATCGACCATTGTCGTGGAATATCTGGCCGCGCACTATCCGGGACCGGTCGAACTCGTTCCCGCCGACATCGACCTGGCGCTGGCGGTCCGTCAGGCCGACCGCTTCTATGATTTCTATGTGCAGGAGCCCATGCAGAAGATCGTCGGCGACAGGTTGCGGCCGCTCGACAAGACCGATCCATTCGGTGTCGAACAGGCGCGCGGCCAGTTGCGCAATTCCTATGCCATCATCGAACAGGAAATGCAGTCCAGGGAATGGGCTGTAGGCGATGCCTTCACCATGGCCGATTGCGCGGCGTCTCCGGCGCTCTTCTACGCCAACAAGGTCGAGCCGTTCGGCGACAAATATCCCGCCGTGAAGCGCTATCACGACCGCTTGCTGCAACGCGCCGCCTTCATCAGGGTGATCGAGGAGGCGCAGCCCTACTTCAAGTTCTTCCCCTACAACAACGGCTGATCGCGATGCTGCACGATCCCGCCCAACTCGACCTGATGTTCCAGGCGCTCGCCGATCCGGCGCGGCGGCAGATGGTCGACCGGCTGTCACGCGGCCCCGCCTCGGTGAGCCAGCTGGCCGAGCCGTTGGCGATGTCGCTGTCGGCGGTCGTCCAGCACCTCAATCTGCTGGAAGCGAGCGGCCTCGTGCGCACGCAGAAGGTCGGGCGGGTGCGCACTTGCCAGATCGATCCAAGGGCGTTGCGAGCGGCCGAGCACTGGATCAATGAGCGGCGCCTCTCGTGGGAGCGCCGGCTGGATCGGCTCGGCGATTTCCTGGCCGAAAGCTAGAGAGGAAAATGTCATGTCGAAGACCAAATCCGAACTGGTGCGCGGCTATTTCGCCGCCTTTCAGGCCGGAGACCGCGCCGTGATGGGTTCAAGCATGCTCCCGAAGACCGGCCTCCGGTTTTCAGGGTCACGTTCCGGGCAATTCAATCCACCAAGGAAGGTTTCATGACTGAGCGATCCGTTGTCCATTCCACCTTTGTCGTCGAGCGGAGCTATCCGGTGGCACCGGCGAAAGTCTTCTCCGCATTCAGCAGCCCGGATGCCAAGCGGCGCTGGTTCGTCGATCCCCATGACCCGGTGCCCACCCGGCACGAAATGGACTTCCGCGTCGGCGGCAAGGAGGTCAATGCCGGCTGCCCGAGCGACGGGCAAATGCATTTCTTCAACGCGGTCTATCAGGACATCGTGCCGGACGAGCGCATCGTTTACAGCTATGAGCTGCTGTTCGGCGAAACCCGCGTTTCGGTGTCGCTGGCGACGATCGAGTTTGTGGCGGAAAGCGGCGGCACGCGGCTTGTGATGACGGAGCAGGGCGCCTTCTTCGACGGCCACGACACCTCAGCCACGCGCGAGCATGGAACGAGCGAACTGCTCGACGCGCTCGGCGCCTTCGTGAATTCGCAATGCTGACCGGGTTGCTCAAGTGCCGGAGGCAGAAACGATCAGGCTTCCCAAAATTGATCGAGCCAGATGTTGAGTCTCAGGAAGCCGGCATTGCTCACCGTATAGACACGCCGCGTGCCTTCAGCC
The DNA here is from genome assembly GCF_004791315.1 of Mesorhizobium sp. M8A.F.Ca.ET.208.01.1.1. Lineage (NCBI taxonomy): Bacteria > Pseudomonadati > Pseudomonadota > Alphaproteobacteria > Hyphomicrobiales > Phyllobacteriaceae > Mesorhizobium > Mesorhizobium sp. M8A.F.Ca.ET.208.01.1.1. Next base: position 924,073 of record NZ_SRUT01000002.1, on the reverse strand, counting down.
TTGGCGTTGACCAGCCCGGCGTCGAGCAACACTTTCAGATGCTGTGATACGGCCGGGCGGGAGACTGGCAGTCCGGACGCCAATTCGTTGACGGTCTTCGGACCGCGTCGAAGTTCTTCCAGAAGATGGCGCCGATTGGGGTCGGCGATCGCCATGAAGGCGTCGGAAAACATCATGCCTCATTTGTGAGGCAAAGTTTTTCAAATCTCAACTGTTTGCTTCTGCTTTTCTTCTCGGATCGAGCCGCAATGCTTCGGGGGTCACCGAACGGTCGGCCGGCTGCGTCTTGAAGGCGTCGCGATCCTCGATCGGCACCGGAGCGCGGCGGCTGATGCGCAGCAGCGTGTAACCCGCCAGGGACAGATGCGCCAATGCGGTCGCCAGGAACAGGCCCTCCGGGCGCATCCAGCCCATCAGGGCGGCGGCCAGCAACGGCCCGATCATGGTGCCGAAGCCGTAAAGCAGCAGCAGGCCACCCGATACCTTGACGAAATCCTCGGAGCGGGCGTGGTCGTTGGCATGCGCCACGGCAATCGAATAGAGCGTGTAGGCGAAAGCGCCGTAGGCGGCGGTGAAGACGAGGACGAAGACTGCTGAGCGCGGCTCGAACAGGAAGATGAGAAGCGCAAACAGCGCCGCGCCGAAGGCAGCACCGGCCAGCACGAAACGGCGGTCGGTCTTGTCGGAGAGACGCCCGGCCGGAAGCTGCATGGCGGCACCGGCGACGACCACCAGGCTCATCATCAAGGCGATCTCGGCGGTGGAGATGCCGATGCGGGCACCGTAGACCGCGCCGAGCGTGCCCCAGGCGCCGTTGGCGATGCCGATCAAGAGGCAGGCGATCGCCGACACCGGCGAGTTGGCGTAGAGCCCCCTGACGTCGAGCTTGACGTCCTGCAGCGGCTTCGGGAGGGAAGCGCTCGAAACCGCTGTCGGCAGAAGCGACAAGCAGAACAGGATGCCGGTGATCATGAACAGCGACGCCGATTTCACGTCGCCGCCGGCGACGATCATCTGTCCGCCCATGATCGAGGCATAGGTGACCATCATATAGAGGCCGAAGACGGTGCCACGGTTCTCGTTGGTCGCCTTCTCGTTCAGCCAGCTCTCGATGACCATGAAGGCGCCGGCCATGGTGAAACCGGTGAAGGCACGCAGCAGGATCCAGACATATTCGTCGATGACCAGGCCCGTCAGCAGCGCCACGATGGCGCCGGACGCGGCAAAGGCGCCGAAGGCGCGCACATGCCCGGCACGGCGCACGATGCGCGGCGCAAAGAAACAGCCGGTGACGAAGCCGCCGGCCCAGGCCGTGCCCATCAGGCCGAGCGAAGCGGTCGAGAACCCTTCCAACTGGCCGCGCAGGGGCAACAGCAGCCCGTGCAGTCCCGATGCCGCCAGAAGGAAGGCGGTGCCGCGGAGCAGGGAAAGGATCGGTCTGTAGGCTGCGAGCATTTTTTGATCCGGCTGAGGGCTGGGAGGGGCGCAGGTTTGAAGACAGTCGCATTCGGGCTTTTCGGCGGCGAACGGTTACCTCAGCGAATTATCCGCGGCGGAACAGCGCCTCGGCCGCCGACTTGGTGTTGTCCTTGGTCTTGAGTTCGGCCTCCAGCCGGGTGCCGATGCGCTCGGACAGTTCACCGACGGAAAGCAGCGACAGGTCTTGCCCGATCTCGTGCGGGCGTGCCTTCTTCTTGGGTTCGTCGTCGAAGATCGCCATCGTCGCTCCTCCTACGCCAGACCAGATTGGCCATTTGCCTGATTTGGCAATCAGCATACATAGGGCAGGGGCATCGATGCAAACAGCCGGTAAAAGCCGGCTAGGAAAGACGGGAAACTTCATGGCGAGCGGACAGAAAATTCCGGCACGGATGACGGCGATCGCGATTTCGGAACCGGGCGGGCCCCGGGTGCTGAAGCCGGAAACGCGCGACGTGCCGCTGCCCGGCCCCGGAGAAATCCTGATCAAGGTGCATGCCGCCGGCGTCAACCGGCCCGACGTCCAGCAACGCAAGGGCGCCTATCCGCCACCCCCCGGCGCATCGGACCTGCCCGGCCTCGAAGCGTCGGGCGAGGTGGCGGCGCTTGGCGACGAGATATCGCGCTGGCGCATCGGCGACCGGGTCTGCGCGCTCACGCCCGGCGGCGCCTACGCCGAATATGTAAGGGTTCACGCAGGCAGCGTTTTGCCGCTGCCGGCGGGCTTCACCCATACCGAAGCGGCGGCGGTGCCGGAGAACTACTTCACCGTCTGGCACAATGTCTTCGAGCGCGGCGGACTGAAGAAGGGTGAGACGCTGCTCGTCCATGGCGGCTCGTCCGGCATCGGCACCACGGCGATCCAACTCGCCTCGGCCTTCGGCGCCTATGTCATCACCACTGCCGGCAGCAAAGAGAAATGCGACGCCTGCCTGAAAATCGGCGCCGACCGCGCGATCAATTACCACGAGCAGGATTTCGTCGCCGCGGTCAAGGAGGCGACCGAAGGCCGGGGCGCCAACGTCATCCTCGACATGGTCGGCGGCGACTATGTCCAGCGCAACTACGAGGCCGCCGCGATCGAGGGCCGCATCGTCCAGATCGCCGTGCAGGCAGGTGCTGTGGCGAGCGCCGACTTTTCCAAGATCATGGTCAAGCGGCTGACCCATACGGGTTCGACGCTGAGGCCGCGCACCGTGGAATTCAAGGCAGCGATCGCGGCCGCGTTGGAGGCGCAGGTGTGGCCGCTGCTGGGCACGCGCAAGGTGGCGCCGGTAATGGACATGATCTATCCGCTCACCGATGCCTGGCGTGCGCATGAGCGGATGGAGGAGGGGGATCATATCGGCAAGATCGTGCTCGACGTCGGCTAGGCCCCCTGTCACCTAAATCTGGACACCGTCCCGGGGCGCGCCTTGCCTGCAAGATGAACAGAAGCTTAATGGTGCAATGCAGCATTTGCATCATTGCTATGCAAAATCAGCCGTTCAAGTCCTCATCGATGATCACTATTTGAGCATCATCGAAACGAACCCAATTCAGGAGGACTACCATGAACCCGATCCGTGCTTTCCGTAACTGGCGCATGTACAACGAGACCGTTCGCGAATTGAACCGCCTTAACGCACGTCAGCTCAGCGACCTCGGCATCAACCGCGCCGACATCGAAAGGATCGCCCGCCAGGCGATCTGATTGCAAGCGCGACCTCGCCGCAAGGCAGGGGTCGCAATGCAGAGCCGCCGCGCACGCTTGTCGTCGCCGGTTCCGAACCCGCTGGACCCTGTCCAGCGGGTTTTGTCTTTTTGGGTGCCAGTCGGCGTGAGCCACGGTCACCAGTGTCAAGCACCAGGCGGCTTGACCTCTGTTTTCAGCATGGCATCTTGACGGATGGGGACCGGTTGCCGCGTGAGCGCGTGACCGCAGGGCAGGCATCGACGAAGGCTTCCACGCCCATGTTGGATGATCTTATCGACAAGATCTACGAGGCTGCTTTCGTTCCGGACCTGTGGCCGGAGGTGCTGAAAGGCATAAATAGCGCCTCCGCCTCGGTGGGCGGCGCCGTGTTCCTGTTTGCCGATGAGCAGCCGGTGCGCGGAAGGACGGTGCCGCTGCTGCAGGACTTGCTGAACGAATTTCTTCTGGGCGATACGCTGCAGTTCTCCGCGGCGGTCTCGCGCATGTGCGCGGTGCAGCCGGCGAGTTTCGTCGATGTCGAGAGTTTCCTGACAGCCGAGGAAATCGAGAACGATCCCATCCGGGTCCGCCTGCGCGCTCTAGGGATTGGCGCGCATACCTGTACCGCCATCCCGATGCCGAGCGGCGAACTGGCCATCTTCGTCTTCCAGCGAAGGCTTGGCGAGGGCCGCTACGACGCCGGGAGCTTCGACATTCTCGACGGTCTGCGGCCGGCAATGGCGCGCGCCAGCCTGATCGCCGGACGGCTTGGCCTGGAGCGGGCCAAGGGAACCGTTGCCGCCATGACGGCAATGGGGCTGCCGGCGGCCATTCTCTCATCGAGGGGGCATGTGCTCGCCGCCAATCAGCTGTTCGAGAGCATGGGCTCGATCTTCCTGCCGGTCGCGTTTGGCGGCATGGCAATCGTCGATGCGGATGCCAATCGCCTGTTTCAACAGGCCGTCGTCGCCGCGCGCGGGGACGCCGAACCCTCGGTCCGGTCCATCCCGGTTCCGGCCGCCGCCGACAGGTCGCCACTGATCCTTCATGTCCTGCCGCTGCGCCGCTCCGCCCACGAGATATTCTCGGGCGCCGACATCCTGGTCGCGGCGACGGCGGTGAACGCCAGTTCCATGGTGCCATCGCCAACACTGCTTGCCGGACTGTTCGACCTGACGCCGGCCGAGGCGCGCCTGGCCTCGGCACTTTCGCAAGGGCGAACCCTGACGGAGGCGGCGGCGAGCGCCAACATCACCGTTAAGACCGGGCGAACCTATCTCGAACGGATATTCGCCAAGACCGGAACGCGCCAACAGAGCCAGCTTGTCGCGCTGCTCAAGGGCACGGAGCCGTTCCGGTAACCGCCGGTTCGCGGTTTTTGGCGGGCTTTTCCAAAAACATTGCGAAGCAGGCAGGGAACGGTTATACAGGCCCCGAATTTCCCATTTTTGGTGGCTTTAAACCACCGCCCGCGCGGGAACGCGGGCGAACGAGAAGGATTTTTGCAATGGCCAATACGCTGCTGATGCCCAAGGCGACCGCCGTCTGGCTGGTCGACAACACCGCGCTTTCCTTCGAGCAGATCGCGCAGTTCTGCGGGCTGCATCCGCTCGAGGTCAAGGCGATCGCCGACGGCGAATCGGCGCAAGGCATCAAGGGCATGGATCCGATCATGACCGGCCAGCTGACCCGCGACGAGATCGCGCGCGCCGAGAAAGACCCGAACCAGCGCCTCAAGCTTTCCGACCCCAAGGTGCGGGTGCCGGAATCCAAGCGCAAGGGTCCGCGCTACACGCCGCTGTCGAAGCGCCAGGATCGGCCGAACGCCATTCTGTGGCTGGTGCGCAACCATCCCGAACTCAAGGACGCGCAGATTTCGCGCCTTGTCGGCACGACCAAGTCGACGATCGAGCAGATCCGCGAACGCAAGCACTGGAACTCGGCCAATCTGCAGCCGATGGACCCGGTGACGCTGGGTCTCGCTTCGCAGATCGACCTCGACATGGAGGTCAACCGCGCCTCGCGTGGCCGCGAACAGGCGCAGCCGGTCGGCGACACGCTGCTGCCGGCGGCATTGACCGAGCGGTTGGTGCCGGCGCCGGAGAAGCCGAAGGACGAGGACGCCGAGCTCGACGCCAACGCCGTCTTCGCCAAGCTGTCAGCGCTGAAGTCGAAGGACATCGATACGGACGACGAAGAATAGGCTTTTCGCCAATTCGACAAAAAAGCCCGCTTCGAGCGGGCTTTTTTGTGCGGTCGGGCAAATCTCAGCTTCGCGCCGCGCGGTCGGGCGCCATGCCGTAGTCCTCGCTGCGCTCCACCGCCCGGTAGAAATCGGCGAGCTGCTTGCCGCGTTCCGGCTTGAAGATGCGGCCGGCGATGACCACCGAGGCGATGCGGTCGATGCGGAAAGCGCGGAAATCATCACGCATCTCGCACCAGGCGACCAGCGTCCAAACCTTGCCCCAGAACCATAGGCCGAGCGGCCTGATATCGCGCGCGGTACCGCGACCGGCTTCGTCCGAGTAGTCGATGGTCAGCACCTGGCGTTTTTCGACCGCGCGCTCGATCAGGTCGATCGCCTCGCGGGCGGCGTCGCTGACCACCCACATCGGCGTGTGGATCTCGGTGCGGGCGATGCGATCCTTTTCGGCATCGGGCAGTACGGCACCGATCTTGACCAGCGCCTCGTCGGCGGCGCGCGCCATGGCAGCGCCGCCAAAGGCGCGCACCATGCGGGCGCCGGCAACCAGCGCCACGATCTCGTCACGCGTGAACATCAGCGGCGGAAGGTCGAAACCCTCCCTCATCATGTAGCCAACGCCAGCCTCGCCGTCGATCGGCACCCCGGTCGACTGCAGGTCGGCTATGTCGCGATAGATGGTTCGCTCGGAAACCTCGAGCCATGTGCCGAGCTTCTGTGCGGTGACCAGGCGGCCACCACGCAGATGCTGCACGATCTGAAAGAGCCTGTCGGCGCGGCGCATCGTTTGCTTCCCCAGTGTCTTTCCCATGCATGCCGTGGCTCCCGGACCGGATCCACTTCCACGTGACATGCATTACGGTTTCAGCCCTTCGCGCTTACGCTGCGCGGCAACGAATTCCGCGCCGAAGGACAGTTTCCTCGTTGTCGGCGTCTTCGCATCAAGCACGCGCCAGAAGGGAGCGACGTCGCTGAGCGTCATGCCGCGCTCGAGATCCTCCTTGGCCGCCTCGGCGACCGTGCGCAGATGATAGCCTATGGTGACCGGGCATGTCACTTCGGCGCCGTGCTCGATGGCGAGCGCGGTGCGCAACGCGCGAACGTCCATCTCGACACCTTCAGCAATCGAGCGGATGAAATCATCGACCTGGCGCGCGGTTGGCACCAGCATGGGCTGGCCCTCGACGACGTCTCCCATCGTGCGCGGCGTTGGTTTCACGCCGTTGATGCCAGGCGTGTTCAGCCTGTCGTTCCAGCTTTTCATCGATCGTCCTCTCGGCCGGCCATGCGCATCAGTCACCATCGCACGCGCCTCCTGACAGCATACTGTCAGGAGGCTTCAGCATACTCTTTGGCGAACAGCGTCCGCATCTGCGCGAGATCGCTGCCTTTTTCGGGATAGAGCGTTTGTAGAAAGGGCGAAGGTGCCGGGCGCAGAGCCCGGCGCGGAAACGATCCTGCCGTCGGCCACGGCATGCGGCACGTCCTGATAATTGCCATCGCCGGCATAGCCGGCTTCGTGGCGGTTGATCCAGTCTCGGCCATTGCTGGTATGCCTGGCCTTCTCGAACATGCCGGCTCGGGCCAGCGCCAGCGTCCCGGCACAAATGCCGCCAACGACACCGCCGCGCGCCGCGACGGCCGTCAGCAGTTCGGAAGCATCCGGCGGCGCCTTGCCCGCCCACTGGTCGGAACCGATGACGGCCACGGCATCGAGATCGATATTGTCATCGGCGTCCGCCGAACGGTCCGGTGTCAGGCGAAAACCGCTGATTCCGGTCACCGGCTTGCCTCCCGGCGTCAGCGACACGGCGCGAGCGCCGAACCACTCGACCGCCGAGGCCGCCAGCAACCCATATTCCCAGTCGGCAAAGCCCTCGATGAAAAGGAAGCCGATTGTCTTGTTCTCGGGCATGAGCTCGCTCCATCCCTCGCGCCGGACCTGATATCTGGGTGCTGACGTGTCAGCCTCCAACCGCTGGCTTGAAAATTCTGCTCAATTGCCGTGATGGCGACGCTCGGCATACATGTCGGGCCAGCCGATATCCTTGCGAATGTCGGCGGGCAGCGCGTTCATGAACCGCTGCGTGCGGATCTCGTTGCGCATCGTGCGGATCTTGCCGACATAGTGCTGCATGCCACGCAGAATGGTAAAACCGTTCATGACCAATCTCCTCTCTCTAACTGGAGGCAGTATCGCATACCCCTCCTGACAGCAGTCTGTCAGGAGGATGGCAGGTCGTATCGCGACAGTTCCGTTCTCGTCATGGCAGGTCCTGCGGGTGCGGGTCGTTCACCAAGATCAGCCAATCTGGCCGTATTGTTCATCGCCTGGCGACAAACCGTCGGGACAGGCGGCCTTAAGCGGGACGACCGGAGTTCTGATATGAAAGGAGAAAATTCTTCCCCAAAAACAGGGAGACGACCATGAGCATGCAACTGACAGGAATTCACCATCTGACCGCCATCACCGCCAATGCGCCCGGCAATCTGCACTTTTACACGAAGGTGCTGGGCCTGCGGCTCGTCAAGAAAACGGTGAACCAGGACGATACCTCGGCCTACCATCTCTTTTATGCCGACGGCGAGGCAACACCGGGTACGGACCTGACCTTCTTCGACTGGCCGGTCGGCCGCGAACGGCGTGGCACGCACAGCATCGCGCGAACCAGCCTCAGGGTCGGCAGCCAGGAGAGCCTTGCCTGGTGGAAGCAGCACCTTGCCAGCGAAGGCATCGTGACAGGAGAGATTGTCGATATCGGCGGCTACAAGTCGCTGGATTTCGAGGACCCCGAAGGCCAGCGCCTGCGGCTCGTCAGCGATGACGGAAAGGGCGGCAGCCATCCCTGGGCGCAAAGCCCGGTGCCGGCCGAACATCAGATCCGCGGGCTCGGGCCGATCGTCATCAGTGTTCCCGACATCACCAACACCGAGGCGGTGCTGACCAGGGTGATGAACATGCGCAAGGTACGCGACTATGCCTCGCCGGACGGCGAGGGCCAGGTCCACGTGTTCGAAATGGGCGCGGGCGGGCCGGCGGCGGAGCTTCATGTCGCCGTGCAGCCGGGGCTGGCACCCGCAAGGCAAGGCGCCGGTGCGGTTCACCACGTCGCCTTCAGGGCGCCGGACCAGGAGACGTTGCATCATTGGACGGCGCGCCTTGCCGAATTCCGGCTGCCGTCGAGCGGCGAGGTCGAGCGTTACTACTTCCGCTCGCTCTATTTCCGTGAGCCGAACGGCATCCTGTTCGAGATCGCCACCGACGGGCCGGGGTTCACCGCCGACGAGCCGCTGGAAACGCTCGGCGAAAGCCTTGCCCTGCCGCCGTTCCTGGAGGCAAAACGCGCTTCGATCGAGGCTGGCCTCAAGCCGCTGAAGTAGATCGTTGCGCGGTTAGGTGCGGGCGCCGCGTTCCGGTTCTGGATCGCGGCGTCTTTCTTTCCCGGAGACCGAGCGAAACCGCTTTGACAGGTGACGGCGTTGCTGGTCAAAGGCGGCATGACGAAACTCCTCGCCCTTGTCATCGTCGGGTTCATGGTGATCCAGCTCATCAAGCCGCTCGGTTGGCCCGGGCTCAGGCGACGCGGCGATTTCTGGAAATTGGCGCTTCTTGCCATGGCGGCGATTTCGCTGGCGGCCGTGCTCGGGCATTTGACCTAAGCTGTCGCGCCGCCTGGCCATAGATATTCAGTCGCCAAGCACAGGGCCGACGAGATGTTCCGCCCAGGCCCGGTAGCCGGCCTCCGAGGCATGGAACCCGTCGGAGGCAAAACCGGCTTCAGGGTTGGTGATCGGCAGGCGCGGCGCTGGCACCGCGCCGCGTTCCAGGCAGAGGCGTTCGCCCATCCGGTTCATCGCGGTGGCGCGTACCTCGAGGATCTTGCCGAGCAGCGACGGCATGGCCGGCGCGCGCGTGAACTCCAGCACCGGCGACCATACCACGCGCGCCTCCGGCCATTTGGCGCGCAGCGCGTAGAGCAGGCCGCCGAACTCCTTCTTGAAGCGCGGCACGGAATGAAAATTCTTGGTGTCGTTGGTGCCGATGGCGAGCACGATATGCGTCCACGGATCGGCCGACAGGTTGGGCAGGACATGGTCGCGGATCTGGCCAGATGTCGCCGAATTGAAGCCGGCGGCACGCCAGCGCACAGCGCTGCCCGTGCGCTGCGCAATCAGCACGGCGAGCTGCGCGGCAAGGCCGTTTTCGGAATTGCCGATGCCGACCGACGCGGCGGAGGAATCGCCCAGGACCAGCAGCGAGATCACCGGGGCCTGGCCCGAGATCTCGTGCATGACCGGGCCTTGCGCCGGCAGCATGCGCGAGGTGCGGCGGCGCACGCCCAACCCCTGCCAGACATAGACCGGGAAGGCGAGCCAGGTGAGGATGGTCGGGAAAGGCATGGCAATACCGTGAAATGACGAGGCAGCCTTAGCGCATGTTTTGATCGGCGTGAACGGATCCCGCCTCATCGACCCATGCCCTTTGTTTTGGCGCAATTCCGGACGGGAAACCGTTTCACGCTTTTTCTGAAATTGCCCTAGGGGCAAGCGTCGTCCTGCCGCGACCTGTTTCCATAGTCGTCGTGCAACCGCACCCAGTCCATCGAAGTGCCATAGGGGCCGGTCTCGCCGCGGCCTTTCGGCGCCATGTCGAGATATTGATAGGCGCCGATGAACTGCTCGCTGCCACGGGCGCGCGACATGAAGGTCAGGAAGATGTCACCGGCTTCCTCCCTGTAGAAGACAGTGGTGCCAGGCAGGTCCTTCGACGTCGATACCGGTGTCTCGAAGTTATAGACGGCTTCGCCGGAGGCGATCTGCCTGTCGGTGAAGGAGACCTGCATGTCGAAGTTGAAATCCGAGGCATAGGAGGACACCCAGTCGAATTTCCATCCCATGCGCTGCTTGTAAGGCAGCAGCTCGGCGAGCGGCGCGCGCGCGATCACGACAAGCGACACGTCATGATGCCTGAGATGCTGGTTGGCGCCGTCGATGTGATCGGCGACGAAGGCACAGCTCTCGCAGTGATGCGTCGAGCCCGGCGCGAACACGAAGTGATAGACGATCAGCTGGCTGCGGCCGGCGAAGAGATCGGCCAGTTTCTTTGGTCCGTGTTCCGTCTCGAAGACATAATCCTTCCGCACCTTCAGCCAGGGTAGCTGCCGCCGCTCGGCCGCAACGCGTTCGCGTAACCGCGTCAGTTCCTTCTCGCGGTTTAGATGTGCCTTGTGGGCCTCGAACCAGTCTTCGCGCGAAACGACCTTGTTGCGATGCATGTACTTCTCCCTGTCTGCACCCCAAGGACGAACGGGATGGGCGCGAGCCGACATCGCCGCTGCCAGGAATGCCCAGAGGAAATAAGAATGCGAATGCCTCGCCCCAAGGCCGGCGCGCCAAAACAAAAACCCGGGCACGTCGGCCCGGGTTTGAAGGGAAGGGATAGCAGGGGGTCTTCAGGCAGCCTGTTCCAGGCTCGCCTTCCATTTACCGAGTGCGGCCAGATGGTTCATGTGGGCGCGATGGGTGAAGGCGGCCTGGCCGGCGGCGATGTTCGATGCCTTGCCGCTCCAAGCCTTCTGCGGCGCGGCCTGCAGCGCGCGGCCGTAGGAGAAGGTCAGCTTCCACGGGTGTGGGCCGATGGCGTTGATGGCGTTGAGGTTGGCGGTCGCCTCCTCGTCCTCTTGGCCGCCGGAGAGGAAGGCGATGCCCGGTACCGCCGCCGGCACTGTCTCGCGGAACAGCTTTATGGTCTTTTCGGCGACGTGCTCGGGACTGTCCACGGTGCCCGACTTCTTGCCCGACAGGACCATGTTCGGCTTCAGGATCGTGCCTTCAAGCACGACGCGGGCCGCGTAGAGTTCGTCATAGAGCCTTGTCAGCGTCGCCTTGGAAACCTCGTAGCAGGTGCCGATGTCGTGGGCGCCGTCCATCAGCACTTCAGGCTCGACGATCGGCACGATGCCGGCTTCCTGGCAAAGGGCGGCATAGCGGGCGAGCGCATGGGTGTTCGCGCCGATCGAGGTGGCCGAGGGGACGCCCTTGGCGGTGTCGATGTCGATCACCGCGCGCCATTTGGCGAAACGGGCGCCGAGCTTGTAATAGTCGGCAAGCCGTTCGCGCAGTCCGTCGAGGCCTTCGGTGACGGTGTCGCCGGGAAATCCGGCCAGCGGCTTGGCGCCGGCATCGACCTTGATGCCGGGAATGGCGCCTGACGCCTTGATGATGTCGACCAGAGGCGTGCCGTCGGCGGCCTTCTGGCGGATGGTCTCGTCATAGAGGATGACGCCGGAAATGTACCTGGTCATCGCGTCCTTGGCGCGGAACATCATCTCGCGATAGTCGCGGCGACTGTCGGCGGTCGATTCGACGCCGATGACGTCGAAGCGCTTCTTGATGGTGCCGGAGCTTTCGTCGGCGGCCAAAAGGCCCTTGCCGTTGGCCACGATCGCGGCGGCAATGTCTTCGAGACGTTCGCTCATTCTGCTTCTCCTGAACCGGTTGATCTGCGCCTAGCAGAACACTACCGCCAAAGGAATGACGCCGGAAAGCTCGAATCGATTGAAAGTCGCCGGCGCCGCCGCCGGCTCCCTTCGAGTTGATCGGATTGCCGGGGAGCCGCCGAACGCTTCAGCGCTTCAGCACGTCGACGCCGGGCAACGGCTTGCCTTCCATCCACTCCAGGAAGGCGCCGCCGGCGGTCGAGACATAGGTGAAGTCGTCGGCGACACCGGCATGGTTGAGCGCCGCCACCGTATCGCCGCCGCCGGCGACCGAGACCAGCTTGCCGGCCTTTGTGCGCGCGGCCGCATGTTTGGCCGCCGCCACCGTGGCGTGATCGAACGGCTCGATCTCGAAGGCGCCGAGCGGACCGTTCCAGACCAGCGTCGCCGCGCGGTCGATCCATTCGCCGATCGTCGTCACGGTCTTGGCGCCGACATCGAGGATCATGCCGTCGGCCGGCACGTCGGAGATGGCGACGGTCTCGCAGGCGGCGCCCGCCTTGAACTGCTTGGCGACGACGCCGTCGACCGGCAGGATGATGGCGCAGCCGGCTTCGGCGGCCTCGATCATGATCTGCTTGGCGGTCGGGGCCAGGTCATGCTCGCAAAGCGACTTGCCGACATCGGTGCCGCGCGCGGCGAGGAAGGTGTTGGCCATGCCGCCACCGATAACCAGCGCGTCGACTTTCTTCACCAGGTTCATTAACAGGTCGATCTTGGTCGAGACCTTGGCGCCACCGACGATGGCGACGACCGGACGCACCGGATTGCCCAGGCCCTTCTCCAGCGCCTCGAGTTCGGCCTGCATGGTGCGGCCGGCAAAGGATGGCAGCAGGCGCGCCAGCCCTTCCGTCGAGGCGTGCGCCCGGTGGGCCGCCGAAAAGGCGTCGTTGACGAAGATGTCGCCATTGGCGGCGAGCCGTTCGGCAAAGGCGGGATCGTTCTTCTCCTCGGCCTTGTAGAAGCGGGTGTTTTCGAGCAGCAGCACGTCGCCCTTGTCCATGGCGGCGACAGCGCTGCCCGCCGTGTCGCCGACGCAATCGGAGGCGAAGCCGACGGGGCGGCCGAGCACCTGCGCGGTGGCCCTGGCGATAGGCTCCAGCGAGAATTCGGCCGAGGGGCCATCCTTGGGCCGGCCGAAATGGGCGAGCAGGATGACCTTGGCACCCTTGCCGGACAATTCGGCGATGGTCGGCGCGATGCGCTCGATGCGGGTGGCGTCGGTGACCTTGCCGTCGGCGACGGGAACGTTGAGGTCGACGCGCACCAGCACGCGCTTGCCGCTTATGTTGCCGATGTCGTCCAGTGTCTTGAAGGCAGCCATGCCGGTCCCTTTCGTCTGAAAATCGCCGGGACCATACCCCGCATCGGCGGCGATGCAAGGCTTAGGCCGAGGTCGGATGCGAAATTTTGAGACCGGCGCGGACATAGTCCGTGAATACCACTCCGGCGTATGTGGGGGCGGTGCAAACGGTCGCCCGAGTCAGCGTTCGACCGATGCCTTCTCGACCGGCGGCTCAGGGGTGTCATCCGCTTGTGCCGCCACCTGCGCCTCGGCCGGCTTGCGCCAGTTGCGGATAAAGGCGCTCAGACGGTCGCCCATCTCGCCGGCGCTGAGGAAGACCGGCACCCGCGCCACCGGCGCGGTCGGCTCGAAGGACAGGCCGAGGCCCGTTATTCTGCCCTTGTCGTCGACATCCCTGACGATCAGCTCGATCGGGCCGAGCAGCACGCGGTCGGCATATTCGGCATGGCCGCCGAGCCGCGCCGTGACCAGCGCGCCGACGGTCTGTTTCTGCTCGGCCTCGGTGAGACCGGGCGCATAGGCGGCTTCCAGTTCGGCTGCGGAACGCGCCGGATCGACGGCGAAGGCACCGAAGAAATCGGCATCCTCCGGGTCGACTACGGCGCGGCTGGCAAACAGCTTGTCGAGCAGGCGCGGATAGCGGTCGGGCACGAAGATGTAGACCTGATCGCCGGCGGCGAGCCGGCCCATGTCCTGGAAACGCATCGAACGGCCGTCACGCAGCACCAGCGAGGGCCGGGCCCAGCGCGGGATGCGCTCGCCGCGCGCCACCGGGCTGCCCGGCGCCACGCGATAGGCAAGGAGCTCGTGATGCGCGGAGCCAGGCAGTTCCAGTTCGACCTTGTCCAGCGGTCCGAGCCGCGCCGGCACGATCAGACCGAGGCGACGCGCCAGCGGGCCGACCGTCCAGCCCTGGATGACCAGCGACACCAGAACGATGATGAAGGCGGCGTTGAAGATGCTGCGGCCGTTCTCCAGCCCGCCGAGCAGCGGTGTGATGGCGAGCAGGATCGAGACGGCGCCGCGCAGGCCGACCCAGGAGACGAAGGCGACTTCGGGACGCGGCAGGCGGAATGGGATCAGGCAGAGCCACACGGCGACAGGTCTGGCAATGAACATCAGGAACAGGCCAAGCGCTATCGCAGGCACCATGATCGCCGGAAATTGCGAGGGCGTGGCGAACAGGCCGAGGATGAGGAACATGATGATCTGCGCCAGCCACGACATGCCGTCCTGGAAGCGCTTCAGGATGGTGACGGCGCGGATGTCGGAATTGCCTGCGATGAGCCCGGCGATATAGACCGCCAGGAAGCCCGAGCCGCCAATCGCGCCGGCGGCCGCGAAGACCATCAGCGACAGGGTCAGCACGAAGATCGGCAGCAGGCCATGGTCGAGGTTGAGCCGATCGACCAGGCGTACGATGGCGAGGCCGCCAAGCACGCCGACGATGGCGCCGAGGCCCATGTTGACGAGGAAGCCGAGGATCAGGTTGGTGACCAGGACATTGGCTTCGGGATTGGCGTGGGCGGCGATGATCTCGACCAGCGTGATGGTCAGGAAGATGGCGATCGGATCGTTGGTGCCCGATTCCACCTCGAGCGTGGAGCGCACGCGCTCGCGCAGATTGATCTCGCCGGCGCGCAGCAGGAAGAACACCGCCGCCGCGTCGGTCGAGGCGACGGCGGCACCGAGCAGGAAGGATTCCAGCCAGCTGAGATCGAGCAGATAGTAGGCGGCGGCGCCGAACAGGCCGGTGGTGAGTAGCACGCCGAAGGTCGCCAGCGACAGGGCCGGTCCTGCCGCCTGCCGCAAGGCGTTGAGCGGCGTGCCGAAACCGGAATCGAACAGAATGACGGCGAGCGCCAGTGAGCCGGCAAAATAGGCGATACGGGCGTTGTCGAACTGGATGCCGAGGCCGTCGGTTCCGGTGGCGAGCCCGATGCACAGAAACAGGAGCAGGAGCGGGGCGCCGAAGCGGAAGGCGATCAGGCTCGAAAACGCGGCGGCGACAACAAGCGCCGTGCCGACCAGCGTAACGAGATAGATCGCATGCTCCATCCGTGATTTGCCCCTCGAATTCCTCTGCTTGCTGGCTTTACGGGAGAGTGGGGCGAAGGCGTGACCAGTGCAAGGCGGGAGGGTGGTTTTTTGCCCCGCGCCGCCGATTTTCGCGTTGCTGCTCCGGCAAACGAAAACGCCCGGACGAAGCCGGGCGTTTCGAGTGTCGGGAAGACAGATCCTCGATCAGGCGATGGTCTTGCCGAAAGCCACGGCGGTGTCGCTCATGCGGTTGGAGAAGCCCCATTCATTGTCGTACCACGACAGCACCGAAACGAAGTTGCCGTCCATCACCTTGGTCTGGTCGAGCGCCATGATCGAGGAGCGCGGATCGTGGTTGAAGTCGATCGACACGTTCGGGTGATGGGTAACGCCGAGGATGCCCTTCAGCTTGCCGTTGGAGGCGGCGATGACCGCTTCGTTGATTTCCTGGACCGTGGTCGCGCGCTTGGCGATGAACTTGAAGTCGACGACCGAGACATTCGGCGTCGGCACGCGGATCGAGATCCCGTCGAGCTTGCCCTTGAGATCGGGCAGCACGAGGCCGATCGCCTTGGCGGCACCGGTCGAGGTCGGGATCTGCGACAGGGCGGCGGCGCGGGCGCGGTAGAGATCCTTGTGCATGGTGTCCAGCGTCGGCTGGTCGCCCGTATAGGAATGGATCGTCGTCATCATGCCCTTTTCGATGCCGACCGTTTCATGCAGGACGGCCGCAAGCGGCGCCAGGCAGTTGGTGGTGCAGGACGCATTCGAGATGACGATGTGGTCCTTGGTCAGCTTGTCGTGATTGATGCCGTAGACGACGGTGAGGTCGGCGCCGTCGGCGGGAGCCGAGACCAGCACGCGCTTGGCGCCGGCGGTCAGGTGCGCGGCGGCCTTGTCGCGGGCGGTGAAGATGCCGGTGCATTCGAGCGCGATGTCGACGCCGAGTTCCTTCCACGGCAACTGTGTCGGGTCCTTGATCGCCGTGACCTTGAACTTCTCCTTGCCGACGGTGATCTGGTCGCCGTCGACCGACACTTCATGGGGGAAGCGGCCGTGCACGCTGTCAAAGCGCAGCAGGTGGGCATTGGTCTCGACCGGGCCGAGATCATTGACGGCGACGACCTCGATGTCCTTGCGGCCGGACTCATGGATGGCGCGCAGGATGTTGCGGCCGATGCGGCCAAATCCGTTGATGGCAACTCTGACGGTCATTATTCTCTCCCTGGGAGCTGGAAGGCGATTGGTCCGCAGCTTCATAGCGGCGGACGGGCGAAGAATCCAGCCGCAGCGGGCCAGATTTAAATCGATTAGGTTAGGCCAGTTCGGCGAAACCGCTTTTCACGCGATCTCGCCGGATTTTGTTTGGTGCATGTCGTTCCCAACGCCGCGATGCAATTTTGGGCGACCTGCCCGGGCCTCACTTGCCGTGAAGGCGGGCTTCAGCGGCCTTGGCAGCCGCATCGGCGGTGATGCCGAAATGCGGATAGAGCTGCTCGATGGTGCCGGAGGCGCCGAAGCCGGTCATGCCGATGAAGATGCCATCGGAGCCGATGAGATGGTCCCAGCCCTGGCGGATGCCGGCCTCGATCGCCATCTTGATCGGCGCGTCGCCAATGGTCTTCTTGCGATAGGCGTCGCTCTGCTTGTCGAACAGTTCGAAGCAGGGCACCGAGACGACACGGGTCGGGTGGCCATGCTTTTCCAGAAGGTCGCGGGCGCCGAGCGCGATCTCAACCTCGGAGCCGGAGGCGAAGATCGTCACCGCGGCTTCACCGCTGGCGGCGGCGAGTTCATAGGCGCCCTGGCTGCTCAGGTTCTTTTCGGTGAACTCGGTGCGCACGGTCGGCAGGTTCTGCCGGGTCAGCGCCAGGGTCGACGGCGTCTTTTCGGATTCGAGCGCGATCTGCCAGCATTCGGCGGTTTCCACGGCGTCGGCCGGACGGAACACATTGTGGTTCGGGATGGCGCGCAGGGCCGCCAGGTGCTCGACCGGCTGGTGGGTCGGGCCGTCTTCGCCCAGACCAATGGAATCATGGGTCATGACGAAGATCGAGCGAATGCCCATAAGCGAGGCAAGCCGCATCGAGGGGCGGGCATAGTCGGAGAAGCACATGAAGGTGCCGCCATAGGCGATGAGACCGCCATGCAGCGTCAAGCCGTTGATCGCGGCAGCCATGCCATGCTCGCGGATGCCGTAGTGGACATAGCGCTGGCCGTAGTCGTCCGGCGTGATGTTCTTGGTCTGGCTGGTCTTGGTGTTGTTGGAGCCGGTCAGATCCGCCGAGCCGCCGATGGTCTCCGGCACAGCGCCATTGATCACTTCGAGCGCCATTTCCGACGATTTGCGGGTGGCGACCTTCGGCTTGTCGGCCGAGAGCTTCTTCTTGTAGTCGGCGATGACGGCGTCGAATTTGCCCGGCAGCTTGCCGGCGAGGCGGCGCTCGAATTCGGCCTTCAGCTTCGGATCGGCCTTGGCCAGGCGGCCTTCCCAGTCGGTGCGCGGCTTGGCGCCGGCCTTGCCGGCGGTACGCCAGGCGTCGAGGATGTCGGCCGGAATCTCGAAGGGCGGCGAGTCCCAGTTGAAGAACTTGCGCGCGCCCGCGATCTCGTCGGCGCCGAGCGGTGAACCGTGCGCCTTGTTGGTGCCGGCCTTGGTCGGGGCGCCGAAGCCGATGGTCGTCTTGCAGGCGATCATCGTCGGCTTGTCGGAATGGCGGGCAGCTTCGATGGCATAGGCGATCGCTTCCGGATCGGTGCCGTCGATATGGCTGGCGTTCCAGCCGGAGGCCTGGAAGCGGGCGACCTGGTCGGTGTTGTCGGCGAGCGATACCGGGCCATCGATCGAGATGTTGTTGTTGTCCCAGAAGACGATCAGCTTGTTGAGCTTGAGGTGACCGGCAAGCGCGATGGCTTCCTGGGACACACCTTCCATCAGGCAGCCGTCGCCGGCCAGCACATAGGTGTAGTGGTCGACGAGGTCATTGCCGAAGGCGGCGTTCATGATGCGCTCGCCGAGCGCGAAGCCGACCGAATTGGCGAGGCCCTGGCCGAGCGGGCCGGTCGTGGTCTCGATGCCGGTGGCATGGCCGTATTCGGGATGGCCCGCCGTTTTCGAACCCAACTGGCGGAAGTGCTTGATCTGGTCGATGGTCATGTCTTCGTAGCCTGTCAGATGCAGCAACGAGTAGAGCAGCATCGAGCCATGGCCGGCCGACAGGATGAAGCGGTCACGGTCGGCCCAGTGCGGGGCCTTGGGGTCGTATTTCAGGAAGCGGGTGAACAGCACCGTGGCGATGTCGGCGCAGCCCATGGGCAGGCCGGGATGGCCGGAATTCGCCTTCTCGACGGCGTCCATGGAGAGAAAACGGATCGCATTGGCCATCCGGTCATGTTGTTCACGCGACGTCATGGTTCCTCCGAGGTGGGGGTTTGAGGGCTTGGGAGAGCCCTTGAAAAGGGTGCGCGACACATAGCAGGCGCGGGCTTTTAGTCAACAAATCGGGTGCAGATTTGCCGGTCTTGTGATGCCGTCGGCGGGCCTACATTAGCGTTAGCGGGGGACAGTCGCGAGAGCTTTGTTGACGTTGCCTTCACCCGGTGCCTAATGTTTCTGACATAACGCGTTCTGAACGCGAACGATTCGGTGATGGGCAGGGCACAGGACGAAGGCCATGACCGGGGAAACCACGCTCAAGGAAGTAATCGCCAGGCTGAGCAAGGCCATCGAGGGGCTGGAAAATGCCGTCGCGGCCAAGCTCGAGCATGAACGAGACTATTCGGAAGCCGAGGCCGAAGTGCAGCGGATGAATGCCGATCGCTCCCGGCTGGCGCAGGAGCTCGACAATTCCGAAGCGCGCGCCGAACGGCTGGAAGACGCCAACAAGGAAGTCTCGCGACGGCTGGTGACCGCGATGGAAACCATCCGCGCCGTGTTGGACAGATAGGAGCTGGCCCGATGGCACAGGTCACGGTTTCAATCGACGGCAAGCAGTACCGCATGGCCTGCGACGAGGGCCAGGAAGAGCATCTGATCGATCTCGCCGAACGCTTCGACCGCTATGTCTCGCATCTGAAGGATTCCTTTGGCGAGATCGGCGACCAGCGGCTGACCGTCATGGCCGGCATCATGGTGATGGACGAGCTTTCCGAACTGCAGAAGCGCGTCAAGGGCATGGAGAGCGAAGTGCTGACCTTGCGCAAGACGCGCGACGAGGCGCTGACCAAGGCCGACAAGAGTGACAGCGTGCTGACCAGCGCGCTTGGCGCCCTGGCGCAGCGGATGGAAGATCTGGCGACGTCGCTGGCGATCACCAAGGCCTGAGGCGCGCCTCGCCGATCCCTGGCGTTTGTCTCATGCCCGATGTCGCGCCTTATTTTTCGCGCCCGATCCGCGGACACGGAAAAATTTTTGCCCGCCGGCTGAATAGCCGTCATCTCCAGCGTTTAATCAGTCACGCTGCGGTGCTACGATCGGGCGCCGGCACCGGCCGGCGAAAAGAATACCGGCTACATTTCACAAGGGGTAGGGATAGGTCATGAGTCTTCGTATCAACGACATTGCGCCGGACTTCACCGCAGAAACCACGCAGGGAGCCATCAAATTCCATGACTGGATCGGCGACGGCTGGGCGATCCTGTTCAGCCATCCGAAGAATTTCACGCCGGTCTGCACGACCGAGCTTGGTACGATGGCGGGTCTCGAGGGCGAGTTCAAGAAGCGCAACGTCAAGATCATCGGCATTTCGGTCGACCCGGTCGAAAGCCACGGCAAATGGCAGGACGACATCAAGACGGCCACCGGCCATTCGGTGCATTATCCGCTGATCGGCGACAAGGACCTCAAGGTCGCCAAGCTCTATGACATGCTGCCAGGCGGCGCCGGCGAGACCTCGGAAGGCCGCACGCCCGCCGACAACGCCACCGTGCGCTCGGTCTACGTCATTGGACCGGACAAGAAGATCAAGCTGGTGCTGACCTATCCGATGACGACAGGGCGCAACTTCGACGAGATCCTGCGCGCGGTCGATTCCATGCAGCTCACAGCCAAGCACCAGGTGGCGACACCGGCGAACTGGAAGCAGGGCGAGGACGTCATCATCACCGCCGCCGTTTCCAACGAGGATGCGATCAAGCGCTTCGGCGCCTACGAGACCATCCTGCCTTATCTCAGGAAGACCAAACAGCCTTCCGCCTGAAGCCAACGCGTCGCAACCGTTTTTGGTTTTTCCGCTTCTGCGAGCCAAGTCATGCTTGACTGGCCCGCGGGAGCGGACAACCATGCCCGCAATGGGTTCCGGTGGAGAAAATCGTTCCTGCCGGCCGTGGGGTGAGGGAGCCGGACGTGGATGTAGCTTTGGCCAGGCCTTTGGTCAGCGGCTTCTATGACAAGCCGACCGGGGCCATTCAGTATGTCGTCACGGACCCGGCGACGAAGCGATGTGCCATCATCGATCCGATCCTGGATTTCGACGAGAGATCCGGCGCCACCGGTACGAGGAGCGCGGATGCCCTGCTCGGTTTCGTCGGGGAGAACGGGCTGGAGCTCGAATGGATCCTCGACACCCACCCGCACGCCGACCATATCTCGGCGGCGCATTACCTCAAACAGAAGACCGGAGCGCCGGTGGCGATCGGGGACAGGATCGTCGACGTCCAGGCCCTGTGGAAGGTCATCTACAACTGGCCCGATTTTCGCGCCGACGGCACGCAGTGGGACAGGTTGTTCGCCGAGGGCGAGACGTTCCGGATCGGAACCCTTCCGGTCAAGGTGCTGTTCTCGCCAGGACATACGCTGGCGTCGATCACCTATGTGGTGGGGGATGCGGTCTTCGTGCATGACACGATGTTCATGCCCGACAGCGGCACGGCGAGGGCGGATTTCCCTGGCGGCAGCGCCGCACGGCTCTGGCGCTCGATCCAGGACATCCTGGCGTTGCCCGACGAGACGCGTGTCTTCGTCGGCCATGACTATCAGCCCGGTGGCCGCGAGCCCTTGTGGGAAAGCACCGTGGCGATACAGAAATCCACCAACACCCATCTTGTCGCCGCGCGCACCGAGGCCGAGTTCGTGGCGCTACGCGAGGCGCGCGACCGCACATTGCCGATGCCGCGGCTGATCCTGCATGCGCTGCAGGTCAACATGAATGGCGGCCGGCTGCCGGAACCGGAAGCCAATGGCCGGCGGTACCTCAAATTTCCACTGGACGGGTTGTGAGGGTCGGTCCCTTCTCCCCGTTAGTAAACGGGAGAAGGTGGCGGCAGCCGGATGAGGGGCGGCGCCGACGTTTGGCGATGATGTTTGGCAGTTGCTGCGCCGGTGGCAATCGCGCAATCTCGGTGCCGCCCCTCATTGTCCTGCCGGACATTTCTCCCCGTAGAGTGACGGGGAGAAAGGGCTGTGTCGTCGGCTTCGCCAAACAAAAAAGCGGCGCCAGTTTCCTGACGCCGCCTTGATATTCCTGGCTGATCCCGGCTTTAAGCCGCCGGCTGTGCCTCGATGGTACGCAGCGCCTGCATCTGGCGCTTGGCGGCGGCCTTGACGGCATCCTGCACCTTCTCGAAGGCGCGCACCTCGATCTGGCGAACGCGCTCGCGGCTGATATCGAACTCGGCCGACAGTTCTTCCAGAGTGAGCGGCTCCTCGGCGAGACGACGCGCCTCGAAGATGCGCCGCTCGCGATCGTTGAGCACGGCCAGAGCGCCCGACAGCATGCCGCGCCGGTTTTCCAGCTCGTCCTGCTCGATCAGCATCTCTTCCTGGCTTTCGTGGTCGTCGACCAGCCAGTCCTGCCATTCGCCGGACTCGCCTTCCGTCGCCCGGATCGGCGCGTTGAGGGACGCGTCGCCGGACAGGCGGCGGTTCATCGACACCACTTCGGCCTCGGAAACGTTCAGCCGCGTAGCGATCTCGGCGATCTGGTCGGGCTTGAGGTCTCCGTCGTCCAGCGCCTGGATCTTGCCCTTCACCTTGCGGAGATTGAAGAACAGACGCTTCTGGTTGGCGGTCGTGCCCATCTTGACGAGGCTCCACGAGCGCAGGATGTATTCCTGGATCGAGGCCTTGATCCACCACATGGCGTAGGTGGCGAGACGGAAACCACGCTCGGGTTCGAATTTCTTGACGGCCTGCATCAGGCCGACATTGCCTTCCGAGATCACCTCGCCGATCGGCAGGCCGTAGCCGCGATAGCCCATGGCGATCTTGGCGACGAGCCGCAAATGGCTGGTGACGAGCTTGTGCGCGGCCGTGGTGTCTTCGTGCTCGGCGTAACGCTTGGCGAGCATGTACTCTTCCTGCGGCTGCAGCATGGGAAAGCGGCGGATTTCTTCCAGATAGCGGCTGAGGCCGCCTTCGCCGGAAACGATACTGGGTAACGACTGGGCCATGATAGCGCCCCCTCTCTATTGGAGTGATGCCCCCGAAACGCGGCGGGCATGTGACGCGAGCACCAAAAGGCTCGCCCGCGACATCAGAACTTATACAGGAACAAAACCAGAAAAGACAGGCATTTGTTCAACACGAAACAGTGTGTCACGTTGAAGTGAACAATGCCACTCAGGTTTTTTGATGGCAGGTTCAGAGTTTGCGAAAGCTGCCGACGAGTTCCTCCATGTCCCCCGGTATCGGCGCCTCGAACCTCATCGTTAGATGGGTGGTGGGATGCCGAAATGCAAGGAGCCAGGCATGCAAAGCTTGCCGGGAAAATGCCTTGACCTGACTTTTCAGGGGCTCCGGCAGTCGGTTGGCCTTGGTACGGAACGCCAGGCCGTAATCGGGGTCGCCGATAACGGGGTGGCCGATATGGGCCATGTGAACGCGGATCTGGTGGGTGCGGCCGGTTTCCAACCGACATTCGACGAGGCTTGCGGTGGCGAATTCCCGCTGGTCCTCGCCGAAACGCTCCTGCACGGCAAAGCGGGTGACGGCGTGGCGCGCGTCGTCGCGGCCCTCCGGCACGACAGCGCGGCGCACCCGGTCGGCGGCGCGGCCAAGCGGCGCGTCGATCGTTCCAGTCGGCCTCTGCGGTATGCCCCAGACCAGCGCAAGGTAGGCTCGTTCTAGGTCGCCCGTCAGGCCGTGGTCGGCGAAGGCCTCCGACAGCGCCTTGTGGGCGCGGTCGGTCTTGGCGACCACCATGACGCCGCTTGTCTCCTTGTCGAGGCGATGGACGATGCCCGGCCGGCGTACCCCGCCGATGCCAGACAGGCTGTCGCCGCAATGGTGGATCAGCGCATTGACCAGCGTGCCGGTCCAGTTACCGGCGCCGGGGTGCACGACCAGCCCCGCAGGCTTGTTGATGACGATCAACTCGTCGTCTTCGTAGAGCACGTCGAGTGCGATGTTCTCGCCCTGTGGCTGCGCCGGCTCCGGTTCCGGCATGGCCACCGACACATTTTCGCCGGCGCTCATCTTGCGCTTGGTTTCGTCGACCGGCTTGCCGTCGATGACGACGGCGCCTTGCCTGATCAGCATCTGCACGCGACTGCGAGACATGTCCGGGCCGAGGGCCGCTGCCAGCCACTGGTCCAGGCGTTGGCCGGCCGCATCCGCGCCGGCGACCAGCAAGGTGGGCGCGGCCCCTATCAACAGGTCCTCTATCAATTCGGGGGCCTCTTCGCTATGAGCGCTCATCGAAAAACCATTCCGGAATATTTGCCATGGCCCGGCCCGATGCCGATGAAGAACAGGAAAAGCCGCTTGACCCCGAGGTCGACAAGCTGCGCGGCAAGCTCATCCGCTTCATGGCCATCAATCTCGGCCTGCTCTTTCTGGCTCTTATGGTGGTGATCGCGGCGATTGTCTACAAATCACGCAAGGCGCCGCCGGCCAACCCGGCGCTGTCCGGCGACGTCCAGACGCCGGCGGGCGAGCCGGCCAGCGCCGATATCGTCCTGCCGGTGGGCGCCAAGGTGGTCAGTCAGTCGCTGTCGGGCGATCGTCTTTCGATCGATGCAGAACTCGCGGATGGGAGCCGTGCGATCTTCGTCTATGATATAGCAGAGCGCCGCCTGATCGGCCGTTTTGCAATCCGCAACAAATAGGCAGGCAAAGACGGTGGCCGGATACTCCGAACATCGCCGTGTCGCGACCGTGGCGCTGGTTGTCGCAGACTATGACGAAGCGATCGCCTGGTATGTCGGCCGGCTGGGCTTTCTGCTGCTCGAGGACGTCGATCTCGGCGACGGCAAACGCTGGGTGATCGTCGCGCCGGCAAACGGGCAGGGCGCCAGGCTGCTGCTTGCCGAGGCATCCGACGAGGCGCAGAGGAAAAGCATCGGCAACCAGACCGGCGGCCGGGTTTTTCTCTTCCTCGAAACCGTCGATTTTGCCGGCGATCATGCCGCGATGTTGGAGAAGGGCATCGAATTCCGCGAAGCGCCCCGTTTTGAGCCCTATGGAACGGTGGCGGTTTTCGCCGATCTCCACGGCAATCTGTGGGATCTGATCCAGCCGAAACGCTAGCTTGCGGGCTGTTTTTCGTCCGCTGCCGCAAAGCCGCCGAACCCCAGTTGCTTTTTGCCAGCCGCCAGCCTATATCGCCCCTTCTTGAGCGCGCCCATCGTCTAGCGGTCAGGACACCGCCCTCTCACGGCGGGAACAGGGGTTCGATTCCCCTTGGGCGTACCAAGCAACGGCGCGGTCGTTGATCTCCAGACAATCCAACAACACCGGCCAGTACCGGCATGGGCTCTGCATGCCTCGAAAGAGCGCGCAAATGCCGCGAGAGCCGGGGACGTCGTGTGCCCGGATCCACCCAATTTAAGTCAGGCCGCGGCGCTTGAAAGCGCTGCGATCTCTGATACTTGCGGGGCGGGGTAGCTTTCGCGGCAACGCGGATTTCGGGTCGGGTAGAGTTTGGAATGACTTCCGTGACGATGATATGCACGCACTGCCATGGCGGCGGCAAGGTTTTCGATTGCTCTAGATGGCGTGCGTCAAAAGGGCATTGCTGCCCGCAAGGGACGCATCAAAGTGGTTGTCCCGGAAAGACCATGGTGTGCGCGCAGTGCGCGGGTCTCGGGACGGTGCCAGAAGCCGAATTCAGGGCGGTCGCATAGGCCGTCCTGCCGCAAGAGGATGGCTTCGCGGCTCAGCGATTCCCGACTGGGCGCGTGGGACGACAGGCGCGTTAAGGTTTGGTTTACCAATAGCCTGTCTATTGGGGTCAATTCGCTTTCGGCCCGCGACCACGGATGTACTGGCGCAACTGCCGAGGTGAAAAGGAAAGGTCGGCTCAGTGCCGGCCTTTTTGTTTTCGGCTATTGGCTCACATTGGCCATGCTCTGTCCGAACAACTTTTTGGCAAGGGATATTGCCATTGCCGGTGTTGGCTCTACCATCGATCCCGGCGGTCCCGTGCGGATTGCCGGCTGGTCGTGACGATGAGGGCTTGCGATGAAGGGTGTTGCCGAACTGGTCATTGCGGGTGTGATGTCGACAGGGATCGTCTGTCCGTCGAATGCCGCAACACTCAACAACATGGACGATGTCGGAGCCGCGATCCAGTCATGCTGGACGCCGCCCGCCGATGCCGGGAATTCGACTGTAACCCTGAGCTTCAGTTTCAAGCGCGACGGCACTCTGATCGGTCCGCCGCGGCCAACCGCGGCCAAGGTGGCCGGGGACGAGAAGGCGCGCAAGTCGTTCATTGATGCGGCCGTCGCCGCGGTCAAGAATTGCACGCCGCTGAATTTTTCACCTGATCTGGCGCAAGGCATTGGCGGCAACGTCTTCACGTTGCAATTCGTTTCACCCAAGAAATAGCTCTCAAGACAATTGCTGCCGAGCCTTTTTCCCCAGCCGGCAGATCAATGGCTCAGGCGCCGCAGTTCGGCATGCCGTGCCAGGTCCGGTGTCTCGAAGACATAGTCGCTCCAGGCCGATTCCGGAATCTGCCCTGCGAGATAGCACTCCAGCAACAGGTTTTGCTCGGCATTGAGCGGCCGTGGGGCACGCTCGTGATCCAGCCCGAGAGAGTGAAAAAGGTTTCTTGTCAGTTCCGATACCGTGAAGTGGATCGACATCCGCGTTCTCCTTCGCCCTTCAACGCAGCAGCACGGGCAAAGGTTTCAAGGCCAGCCACCGGTAACGCCTGATTGATCGTATGGCTCGACGCATCGGCCTGCCGACGGCCGCGACCCTGGCTAGAGTCCGGCTGGAACATGGACCTGCGCCCGGCGTTGTGGTCGGTATCAGGCAGGAGAAACGCCATGGCCACGTTTAGGGAAATGAGGGTCCTGGAGATCGTCGAAGACGGCTCCCTGACTACCGACCAGAAGATCGCCGAATTGCGCAAGATCGAATCCGAGGCGCGCGGACTGCAGCGAGCGGCGTCGGAGGGCCCAATGGGGGACGATGACGGCTGGCAGGAGGATCTGCGCCAGGTTCGGCTGGCACTCGACAAACTCGGGGCCAAGGAACCGAGGAAGGGCGCGGCATCGCTGTAGGATACTGTTCGCCGGAACAGCTGGGTGATGCTGTCAAGCGCCGAGCCGTTCTACTCGCAGACCATGCGAACCCTTTGGCCGGGTGCGCTCACGTTCCTGCATGCCAATTGTTTTTCGAGCGGAGGCGGCGGTGATACCTTGGTCTGATACCGCCTGTGCACGGCAGGCTTGACTCTGCGGTCGGAAACCCGCCCGGGTTGCTGGGGCGGTCCCGGAAAGGCGCCAGTGTCGACCTGAGGCTGGTAGTCGATATTGGGCGGCGGCCGGTCCCAGATCCGCCTGGCGTCGAGCGGTCGTGGGATAATGACCGTGCCGTCATAGCTGCGCGAGCAGCCGCCGCCGAAAAGCAGCGCCACGCCCAGCAAGAAAGGCCCTATCCGTCCATACATTAGCACCACCCCTGCGCATGCTTATAGCGCGGCCTTGCTCCACGCCACAACCGGACGGAATAACGCAGCAGGAACAGGCCGGTTGCGCCGTTAAGGTTAGCGGATCGTTAATGCTTCTGCGGCACATTCCGCCGACGAACCGCGGAGGGAGGGTTCGGCCTTGATTTTCGGGGTGGGGACAGCATGGCGGAAGTGGACGAAGCAATCGGCGCGCGCGGCAAGCGCGAGCCCGGCAAGGCCGCCGCGCATGGCGGCGACGGATCATCCGGCGTCGACATGGATGGCGCAGACGCGCTGCGCCAACTTGTCGAAGCGGGCTCGGACTGGATTTGGGAAACCGATGCGGAACTGCGCTTTTCCTGGCTTTCACAAGGCTACCAGGCGGCGACGGGTATCGATCCGGCTGAGGTGCTTGGCCGGTTCCGCTTCGATTTTCTCAATCAGGTCCTGAAGGGCAACCGCAGCGCGGCAGGCCATCTGGAGGATTTGCAGGCGCACCGGCCGTTCCGCGACTTCGTCTACGAACTGAAGGGTGGCCGCCCCGACTGCCGCTGGGTGCTGACTTCAGGCTTCCCGCGTTTCGACGGCGAAGGAAAATTTGCCGGCTATCGCGGCATGGGCCGCAACGTCACCGCGCTGGCCAGCGCCTTCGAGGGCAGGGAACCGCCGGTTGACGGCGAACCTGTCCGGCATCTTGCCGATCTCGAGCGGACGATGGACGCCATGCACATGGGCGTCGTGCTTCTGGACGCCAGGCTCGACACACTGATCGTCAACAAGGCCTATCGCGATCTCTCCAGGATTCCGGATGGGGCCGTGACCGTGGGCGCACCGTTCAGCCTGTTGATGGAACTCAACCGCCGCAACGGCATCTATGGCGACATCGACGAGCAGCAATGGCAGCGCTACCTCGCCACCCGCGTCGAGGAGATCAGGGCCGGTACCGTCGCGCCTCGGGAGTTTGCCCACGCCGACGGGCGGACCATGATGTTCTCCGTCACGGCTCTGTCGGGAGGCAAGCGCCTGCTGACCTACTATGAGGTCACCGAGGTCAAGCGGCGTGACGCCGAGATCGAGAATGCCAACGCCAAGATCGCCGAGACTTTCGCCAATCTGCGCACCATGGTCGATCAGATGCCGATCGGTGTTCTCGTCCTCGACGCCGACATGCGTGCCGAGGTCATCAACCGTGCCTTTTACGATTTCTGGCAGATCGACGCCCGGCGCGCCGAGACCGGCTGCAGCTTCCGCGAGCTGATGGACGCGAGCCGCGAGATCGACCCGTATGGTTCGGACGACGCGACATGGCAGCGGCATGTGGCCGAGCGCGAGGCTGAAATCAGGTCCGGCATAGCCGGATCGCGGCAGTTTCCGCGCAATGACGGCCGGACGCTGATCTCGTCGATGGCGCCGCTGGCCGGCGGCAAGCGGTTCATTTCCTATGTCGATGTCACCGACATGAAGGATCGCGAGGCCGAACTCGCCGAAGCGCTGGAAAAGGCGCGGCTGGCGGAAGCGGTGATCAACGGCGTCAAGGATCCGATCTTCGTCAAGGACGACAATCTGCGCTTCGTCTTCGTCAACGAGGCCTTCGCGGCGCTGTTCAAGCAGGCGCCGCAAGCCATGCTTGGCAGGCCGGGAAGCGATTTCCTCGGGCCGGACCAGGTCGCGCTGTTCGAAAGCAGCGAACGCGAGGTGCTGGCCAGCGGACAGCAATACGAAGTGGAAGAAAGCTTCGAGGCCGGCGGCGCCAGCCGTTCGCGCATCGTCAGGAAGAATCGCGTCCGCGTGGCCAGCGGCCGCGACTATGTCGCCGGCTTTCTCTTCGACATCTCCGACATGAAGCGGCGCGAGACCGAAGCCGAAGATGCGCGCAAGCATCTCGCCAACGTGCTGGAATCGCTGCCGGCCGGCGTTATCATCTACGACCGGGACGACAAGTTCGTCTTCGCCAACCGCAGGCTGCAGGATACGCTGCCGGCGCTGAAACCCTTCTGGCAGCCCGGCTGCACCTTCCGCGAAGCGCTGGAGTTCGGCCATTCGGTCGGCTATTTCCGTTCGAGCGGCGATCTCGGGATCGACAGCCTGTACGAAGTCGATTCCGAACGCTGGCTCGACGGCATCCTGGCGCGGTACCGTCTGCCCAATTCTTCTTATGAGCGCCTCAATGCGGATGGACGCTGGTACCAGGTCTATGACATGCGCACCGGCGACGGCACGTTCATCGGCGTGCGCGTCGACATCACCGACCTGAAGAGCCGCGAGGCCGCGCTCCGTGACTCGATGCGCCAGATCGATCTCTTCCGCCACGTCATGGACGAGTTGCCGGTGGCCGCCTTCATCAAGGCGCAGGACCTGAGCATCGAATTCGTCAACAAGGCCTGGTGCGCGCTCACCGGCCTCACCAAGGACGATGTCATCGGCCGGACCGACCGCCAGCTGTTCAGCGGCGAGGAAGCGGAGGGCTTCAGCCAGGACGACGCCGATGTCGTGACGAACGGCAATGTGCGCGAAGTCGAGGAGCCCGTTACCCATCGTGACGGTAGGGTGCGGCAGTTGATGACGCGCAAGAGCCGCCTGGTGGCCACCGACGGATCGGTGCATCTGGTGGGCTCCAGCACCGATATCACCGACGTCAAGGCACGCGAGCAAGCCCTGGAAGAGAGCATGCGCGAGAACGAGGTGTTCCGCAGCCTGATCGACAACGTACCGGTGTCGATCTACGCCAAGCGCTCCGACCTCCGGCAATTCTATGTCAACAAGGGCTGGTGCGACCTCACCGGCTTCAGCAAGCAGGAGGCGATCGGCAAGACCGACGTCGAGATATTCGGGCCGGATGGCGAGGCCTTCGTGGCCAGCGATCTCGCCGTGCTGCGTACCGGCGAGACCCAGGAGATCGAGGAGACGGTTCGCCTTCCCGACGGCAGCGTCAGGCATCAGTTTGCCCGCAAGGGCGCAATGATCGCCTCCGACGGTTCGCTCTACCTGATCGGTTCCACCACCGACATTACGGAGCTCAAGCAACGCGAAGCGGAGCTCAGCGAGGCACGCCAGCGCGCCGTGCTCGCCGACCGCGCCAAGTCGGAATTCCTCGCCAATATGAGCCACGAAATCCGCACGCCGATGAATGGCGTGCTGGGCATGGCTGAACTCCTGGCCAAATCCAATCTCGATCTGAAGCAGAAGACCTTCACCGACATCATCGTCAAATCGGGCAACGCGCTCCTGACCATCATCAACGACATCCTGGATTTCTCCAAGATCGATGCCGGCCAGCTGGTGCTCGATCCGGCGCCCTTCAATCTCGCCGAGGCGATCGAGGACGTGGCGACGCTGGTGTCGACGCGGGCCAAGGAAAAGGACCTCGAGCTCATCGTGCGTATCGAGCCGCGGCTCGAAAGGCTGTTCATCGGCGATGTCGGCCGCATCCGGCAAATCGTCACCAACCTGCTCGGCAACGCGGTGAAGTTCACCGATGAAGGCCATGTGCTGGTCGACGTGACCGGAGAACGGGTTCCGACGGGAACCAGGCTGACGATCTCGGTCACCGACACCGGCATCGGCATCCCCGAGGAAAAGCTGAAACTGGTGTTCGAGAAATTCAGCCAGGTCGACACGTCGTCGACGAGGCGCCACGAAGGCACCGGCCTTGGCCTTGCCATCACCTCGCGGCTGGTCGACCTGATGGGCGGCGACATCGGCGTCGAGAGCGCCGAGGGCAAGGGATCGACATTCTGGTTCACGGTGACGCTGCCCGGGGCCGGGCAGCAGAACGGGCAGCGCATCACGCCGGTG
Source organism: Mesorhizobium sp. M8A.F.Ca.ET.208.01.1.1 (assembly GCF_004791315.1). NCBI lineage: Bacteria > Pseudomonadati > Pseudomonadota > Alphaproteobacteria > Hyphomicrobiales > Phyllobacteriaceae > Mesorhizobium > Mesorhizobium sp. M8A.F.Ca.ET.208.01.1.1. The sequence continues at coordinate 893,235 of NZ_SRUT01000002.1, read as the reverse complement.
GACGTGACCGGCGCACGCGTGCTGATCGTCGACGACAATGCCGTCAACCGCGCCATCCTGACCGAGCAGATGACCTCCTGGACGTTCGATTCCTGCGCTGCCGAAAGCGGCGCCGAAGGCCTCAAGGTGCTGATCGCCGCGGCAGCTTATGGCGTGGCGGTCGACTGCGTGGTGCTCGACTACCAGATGCCCGAGATGACCGGCGCCGAAATGGCGCGCATCGTGCGCAATACCGAGGGCCTCGCGGACACGCCGATCATCATGCTGACCTCGGTCGACCAGTCGCTTGCCAACACCAGCTACCGCGATCTTGGCATCGACGCGCAATTGATCAAACCGGCACGCTCCTCGGCGCTCCTGGAGACGCTGGTCGCGACCATCCAGCGCCATCGCCACACCACCAGCGGCCACGCCGTTCAGCCGCCAGCGGGCGAGGTGCTCGAGGTTGCCCTGCGGTCGTCTCTGGCGGTAGCCGAGCAGCGCGCGCAGCTGCAGCCGCCACCGGTTCGTCCCAGGCCGCCTGCCACGGTCGGCGGGCACAGGCTGGATATCCTCGTGGCCGAGGACAATGAGGTGAACCAGATGGTCTTCACCCAGATCCTCGGCGAGACCGGATATGGTTTCGAGATCGTCGGCAATGGCCGCAAGGCGCTCGACGCTTTCGGCACGCTCAACCCGTGCATGATCCTGATGGATGTCTCGATGCCGGAGATGAGCGGTCTCGAAGCGACGGCCGCGATTCGCCTGCTGGAGCAGGAAACCGGCACGCATGTGCCGATCGTCGGCGTCACCGCGCATGCGCTCAAGGGCGACCGCGAACGCTGCCTGGAGGCGGGCATGGACGACTATCTGCCCAAGCCGATCAGCCCCAGGGCCTTGCTTGAGAAGGTCGAGCGCTGGGTTGGCGCCGGCCGTCAGGTCCACCGCAACGCGGGATAGCACCCCCGTCGCCCGGATTTCAGGATCCGGCGAGGCAAATCAAGGGAATCAGCAGGGGATTTGCCGCTACCCCTGCGTGCAGTGACTATGGTGCGATCGCGCCATATCAAAGGCTGCCTCCAGCCGGAACAATAGCAAAATCGAATTCCGCTCTTCTCGGTTACGGGCGGGAGCAGCGACCGCCTGCAAGAAACAGCGTCACCTACCCCAACGGACCTGTTTTTGGCGATGGCCCGGCCATGACACGCTCTGGCTGCGAGCAACGCGCTCCCGTCCGGATTTTATTCACGTGGGAAAGCTCGGTCGAATCCTGGGTGATTCCAGCCGCCGGACGGCTCAAGCCCCTGATTCCGGCGGTAAACCCGGACCGGGCCGCGAGCGCCGGGCATCAGCGCCTTTCCCGGTGCGGGCGACGCGTTACCGGGCTGACACGAAACTGTCATGCGACTGTTATAATCGAAGGCTATTGGCCTCAGCGGGCGCCGGAGGAAATGGCGCCGAGAGACCATCTTCCGAACAGGAGCAGGCCACATGAGACATTTCATCCGCTCGGCGGCCGTTGCGATTGCAATGGCTGCGGCGTCCACCCTCACCCTTTCCGCAGCAATGGCAGCTGACCTTTCCGGCGCCGGCTCGACCTTCATCTATCCGGTGTTCGCCAAATGGGCCGACACCTACAAGAAGGACACCGGCATCGGCCTCAACTATCAGTCGATCGGCTCGGGCGGCGGCATCAAGCAGGTCATCGCCAAGACCGTGACCTTCGGCGCCACCGACAAGCCGATGTCCGACGCCGATCTGGAAAAGAACGGCCTCGTGCAGTTCCCGATGGTGATGGGCGGCATCGTGCCGATCGTCAACCTCACGGGCATCAAGCCGGGCGAACTCGTCCTCGACGGCAAGACGCTGGCCCAGATCTATCTCGGCGCCATCACCACCTGGGATGACGCCGCGATCAAGGCGCTGAACCCCTCGCTCACCCTGCCGTCGACCGCGATCGCCGTCGTGCATCGTTCGGACGGCTCGGGCACCACCTTCAACTTCACCGACTACCTCGTGAAGCTCTCGCCCGACTGGAAGGACAAGGTTGGTTCGGACACGGCTGTCGAATGGCCGACCGGCGTCGGCGCCAAGGGCAGCGAAGGCGTTGCCAACACCGTCAAGCAGACCGACGGCGGCATCGGCTACGTCGAATATGCCTATGCCAAGCAGAACAAGCTGTCCTACTCCAAGATGCTGAATGCAGCCGGCAAGGTCGTCGAGCCGTCGCTCGAGTCCTTCGGCGCCGCCGCTTCGAATGCCGACTTCAAGACTGCCAAGAACTTCAACGTCATCATCACCAACGAGCCCGGCGACGCCACCTGGCCGATCGCCGCCTCGACCTGGGTGCTGATCCACAAGGCTCCGGACGATGCCGCCGCCACCGGCGAAGCGCTGAAGTTCTTTGCCTGGGCCTACAAGGACGGCAAGGAAACCGCCAAGGCGCTCGACTACGTGTCGATCCCCGACAGCGTCGTCGACCTGATCAAGGCTTCGTGGAAGGCCGACATCCAGGCCGGCGGCAAGCCGGTCTACGCTGGCGAGTAACATCACCCGAAGGAGCGCCGCTTTGCGCGGCGCTCCTTTTTCTCAACACAAAGAGCCGAGCTTGACATGAGTGCTGTCCAGGAAGCCTTGCCAGCCATCAAGGGCTCGCGCGATGCGATCGTCAGACGTTTCGCGCTGACGGACACGATCTTCCATGCGGCGACCCGCGCCGCCGCGATCCTGGTTCTGGTCCTGCTTGGCGGCGTCGCCATCTCGTTGTTTGCCGGTTCCTGGCAAGCGCTCTCGACCTTCGGCTTCTCCTTTCTGACCACGGAAAGCTGGAACCCGGTGACCGAGAAATTCGGTGCGCTGGCGCCCATCTACGGCACCATCATCACATCCGCCATCGCCATCCTGATTGCCGTGCCGCTCGGCATTGGCATCGCGATCTTTCTCACCGAACTTTGCCCGCGCGCATTGCGGCGCCCGATTGGCATGGCGGTCGAACTGCTCGCCGGCATCCCCTCGATCATCTACGGGATCTGGGGCCTGTTCGTGCTGGCACCGTTCCTGCAGACGACGGTGCAACCCTTTATCATCTGGCTGTTCCATGGTGTTCCCGGGCTCAACAATCTGTTTGCCGGCCCGCCCTATGGTATCGGCCTGCTCACCTCGGCGATGATCCTCGCCATCATGATCCTGCCTTTCATCACCTCGATCACCAAGGACGTGTTCGACACCGTGCCGTCGGTGCTGAAAGAGTCGGCCTACGGCATCGGTTGCACGACCTGGGAAGTGACGCGGCGCGTGGTCATTCCCTATACCCGGATCGGTATCATGGGCGGCGTCATGCTCGCCCTTGGCCGTGCGCTCGGCGAAACGATGGCCGTCACTTTCGTCATCGGCAACGCGCACCGCATCTCGACTTCGCTGTTCGCGCCCGCCACGACGATCTCGGCGACCATCGCCAACGAATTCACCGAAGCCGTTGGCGATCTCTACACCTCCTCGCTGGTGGCGCTCGGCCTGATCCTGTTCGTCATCACCTTCCTCATCCTTGCCATCGCACGCTACATGCTGATGCGCATCGACGCCCGTACGGGAGCCTGACCGATGTCCACAGCCGCATCGCTTCACCAAAGCCGCAAGCGCAGGAATGGCGTGATGATGACGCTGTGCGTCGTCGCCGCCGGCATTGGCCTCGCCTGGCTGGCGCTTATCCTCGGCGCGCTGCTCTACAAGGGCCTGTCCGGCGTCTCGCTGGCCGTGTTCACCGAAATGACGCCTCCGCCCGGCGACGCCGGCGGCCTGCTCAATGCCATCTACGGCAGCGTGGTGATGACGATCATCGCCGTGATCGTCGGCACGCCGATCGGCGTGCTCGCCGGTACCTACATGGCCGAATACGGCCGCTTCTCCAAGCTCACCACCATCGTGCGCTTCATCAACGATATCCTGTTGTCGGCGCCATCGATCATCATCGGCCTGTTCGTCTACGAGCTGATGGTGCGGCCGATGGGACATTTCTCCGCCATTGCCGGCGCCGTTGCGCTGGCCATCCTGGTCATTCCGGTCGTGGTGCGCACCACCGAGGACATGCTCAACCTGGTGCCGAACGCGCTGCGTGAAGCCGGCACCGCGATCGGCGCGCCGCGCTGGGTGGTCATCAAATCTGTCGCTTACCGCGCCGCGCTCTCCGGCATCGTCACCGGCATATTGCTCGCCATCGCCCGCATCTCCGGCGAGACGGCGCCGCTGCTCTTCACCGCGCTCAACAACCAGTTCTGGTCGAGCAATCTCAACGCGCCGATGGCCAGCCTGCCTGTCACCATCTTCCAGTTCGCTCTCAGCCCCTATGAGGAATGGCAGCAACTGGCATGGACCGGCGCACTCATAATCACCCTGACGGTTCTCGGCCTGAGCATTTTCGCCCGCAGCCTTACCGGACGCAGAGAGGACAGATGAAACCGATGTTGTCCACCGAGTTGAACACGCCCGAAGTGGCCGTGGATAAGGCCAAGATCGAGGTCAAGAACCTCAACTTCTACTACGGCCAGTCGAAGGCGTTGAAGGATATCAGCCTGTCGCTGCCCGAGCGCAGCGTCACCGCCTTCATCGGCCCGTCGGGCTGCGGGAAGTCGACGCTGCTGCGCGTCTTCAACCGCATCTACGAGCTCTACCCGAAGCAGAGCGCCGACGGCCAGGTGCTGCTCGACGGCCAGAACATCCTCGACCGCTCGCAGGATCTCAATCTCCTGCGCACCAAGATCGGCATGGTGTTCCAGAAGCCGACGCCGTTCCCGATGTCGATCTACGAGAACATCGCTTTCGGCGTCCGTCTCTACGAGAAGATCAGCAAGTCCGAGATGGACGGCCGTGTCGAACAGGCGCTGAAGCGCGCGGCATTGTGGACCGAGGTCAAGGACAAGCTCAACGCCAGCGGCCTCAGCCTGTCGGGCGGCCAGCAGCAGCGTCTTTGCATCGCCCGCACCGTGGCGGTGAAGCCGGAAGTCATCCTGCTCGACGAACCAGCCTCGGCGCTCGATCCGCTGTCGACCGCCAAGATCGAGGAACTGATCGACGAGCTGCAGGCCGACTACACGATCGTCATCGTCACCCACAACATGCAGCAGGCGGCGCGCGTGTCGCGCCAGACGGCGTTCATGTATCTGGGCGAACTGGTCGAATTCGACAAGACCGAGAAGATCTTCACGTCGCCTCGCGAGAAGCGCACGCAGGACTACATCACCGGCCGCTTCGGCTGATATCACGCATACGAGGACCAGGATCATGGCCGAACACACAGTCGCAGCCTTCGATGAGGATCTCGGACAGATCAGCAGGCTGATCAGCGACATGGGCGATCTCGCCGGCACGATGGTCGGCGGCGCCACCAAGGCTCTGCTGAATTCCGACAACGCGCTGGCACAGCGCGTCGTCTCCGACGACGCCATCATGGATGCGCGCCAGCGCGAACTCGACGACCGCGCCATCACCCTGATCGCCAAGCGCCAGCCGATGGCCGACGATCTGCGTCATGTCGTCGGCTCGATCCGCATGGCGGGCGACCTCGAGCGCATCGGCGACCTTGCCAAGAACATCGCCAAGCGCGTCGGTTCCGTCGGCCTCACCGCGACGCCGCGCGACCTGTCGCACTCGATCGATTCCATGGCGCAGCTGGTGCTGATCCAGGTGCAGGGCGTGGTCGAGGAATATGCGGCCGGCGATGCCGCCGCCCTCGCCAAGCTCAGGAATGACGACGAACGCATCGACGTCAAATACACCTCGGTGTTCCGCGAACTGCTGACCTACATGATGGAGGATCCGCGCAACATCACGGCTTGCACGCATCTCTTGTTCTGCGCCAAGAATCTCGAGCGCATCGGCGACCATGTGACCAACATCGCCGAGAATGCGTATTATGTGCTGACCGGAACGCAACTGCCCGCCAATCGTCCGAAGCAGGACGAGACGGCGATGTCGGCGCCGGCGGCTTGACGATAGGATGATCTGCCAATGATCGCGCCACGCATCATGGTGGTGGAGGACGAGGAGCCGCTCGGCGTGCTCCTCCGCTACAATCTGGAATCGGAAGGCTACCAGGTCGAGGTGGTGCCGCGCGGCGACGAAGCCGAGATCCGCCTCCAGGAGAATGTGCCCGACCTCCTGGTGCTCGACTGGATGGTGCCGGCTGTTTCCGGCATCGAACTCTGTCGGCGCCTGCGAATGCGGCCCGAGACCGAGAGGTTGCCGATCATCATGCTGACGGCGCGCGGTGAGGAGAGCGACCGCGTGCGTGGCCTTTCGACCGGCGCCGACGACTATCTGGTCAAGCCGTTCTCGACGCCGGAATTCATGGCCCGGGTCAAGGCGCTGCTGCGTCGCGCCAAGCCGGAAGTGCTGTCCAGCGTGCTCAAGGTCGGCGACATCGTGCTCGACCGTGAATCGCACCGGGTCTATCGCAAGAAGAGCGAAATCCGGCTCGGACCGACCGAGTTCCGGCTGCTCGAATTCATGATGCGCCATCCCGGCCGGGTGTTCTCGCGCAGCCAGTTGCTCGACAATGTCTGGGGCGAGACGATCTATATCGACGAGCGCACGGTGGACGTGCATGTCGGCCGGCTGCGCAAGGCGGTCAACAATGGCCGCATGCCCGACGTCATCCGCACCATTCGCGGCGCGGGCTACGCGATCAGGGAAGACTAGGTCGAGGGCGGCTACGCCCCTGACTTCGTCATCCACGAGCGGAGCAAGGAGCGAAGCGACGCGGCGCAGACCCGAGGATCGATGCCGGGACCTCGACGCGTCGCCGCAGTGCAGAATTCTGCACCGTTGCACTCTACGATCGAGGTCACGGCATGGATCCCAGGGTCTCCGCGACGCCGCTTCGCGGCTGCTCCGCCCAGGGATCACGACCTTGAGGGCGCTCGGCCAACCTCCAGCATTGGTGGTGATTCACCGGAGCGTTCGCTCAGGCCACGCTCTTCCCAGCACTGCCTCTCGCCTGCACGCCCGGCGCGAAAATCTCCTGGTCGACGAAGGTCAAGGCGCGCATGGCGCAGCCTTCGCGAATGAGCGGCAGTTCGTTCGGCTCGGTGTCGAAGGAAATCGATTCCGAATGCTGGCCGCCGGCGGTCTGGGCGATGGCCTCGCGCAAGGCCGGCTCGATCAGATCGAAGGCGGCGGCACTGACACCGACCATGGCGACCGGCGCCGGGTCGATCAACGCGAACAGGCTGCCCAGCCCATAGCCCAGCGCCTCGCCCGCCTTGCGATAGGCTTCGCGCTCCGGTCCGTCTTTCTCCCTTGCCGTCGCGGCGAGTGTCCGCATCTGCGCGTCGCTGACATCGGCGACCGGTTCGGCGTCCTCGCCAAGCTGCCTGGCATTACGCCAGATGGCATAGTTGCCGGCGTAGGCCTCGACGCAGCCGCGCCGCCCGCAACGGCAGAGCGCGCCGCCCGGGCGATGGATCATGTGGCCGAATTCGCCGCCCGATGAATGGGTGCCGGTGAACAGTTCGCCCTTGAGCACCAGGCCCATGCCGATGCCGTGCGAGAGCAGGATGGCGATGAAGTCGTCGCGGTAGCGTTGAGGGTCGCGCCAGCGCAACGCCACCGCCATCATGTTGCAGTCGTTCTCCATGGTGGCGGGGATGCCGAATTCGGCTTCGAGTATGTCGGCGAAGGCAATGTCCGTCTGCGGCGTGATCGGCGACCACAGCATGGCACGCGCCTTGGTGTCGGTGATGCCCTGGATCGCCAGCGCGATGCGGGCAACACTGCGGATATCGAGATCGGGGTCCTCGATGCGGCGGCGCACTATTGCCGTGCATTCGCCGATCAGCGCCTCGCGCGACATGGTCAGCGTGTCCAGCCGGCGCTGCTCCTCGGCGACCACCTGGCCGGCATAATCGATGACGGCGACGGATAGGAAATTCAGCGACAGCACCACGGTCATCACAGCCGCGGCCTCGGGGTTGAGGCCGAGGCCAACCTGCGGCCGGCCACGTTTGAGTGAGCCGGCCTCGTTCGGCTTGCCTTCGGTCAGGATACCTTCGCCGATCAGGTCGGCGGATATCGCCGATATGGTCGAGTGGCTGAGGCCAGTGGTGGCGGCGATCTCGGTGCGCGAGGGCTGACCATCCCGGCGCACGGCTGCAATCACCATTGCGCGGTTGCGCCGGCGCAGATCGTCGTGGCGGATTCCCACCGACATGCTTTCCCTCCCGGTTGCCGCGGTTCTTGATCCCCCTCGAATACCTCCGGCAACAGGGTCAAACACTGGCAGAAGCGGCCGGTGCTGTCATTTATTTATTGCGAGGCTCGAAAAAAATTTCTGGCACCTCAAAATCCATCAGAATCGATGTTGACAGTGTTCTGGCGATGGACCAGTGTTTTTTCGAGGCTCGAAAAAATAGAGCCTTTGTGCCGGCCTTCGGGCCAGTTTGGTCGCGCCATACGCGGCGCAGGGAGGATATCATGAAGAGATTCACAGCCGCCATCCTGGCGGGTGTCGCCATGTCGCTGACACTGGTGTCGGTCGCGCAGGCGAAGGACAAGGTCATCGGCGTTTCCTGGTCCAACTTCCAGGAAGAGCGCTGGAAGACCGACGAGGCCGCCATGAAGAAGGCGATCGAGGCCGCGGGCGACAAGTACATTTCCGCCGATGCGCAGTCCAATCCCGGCAAGCAGCTGACCGATGTCGAGAGCCTGATTTCGCAGGGCGCCAATTCGCTGATCATCCTGGCGCAGGATGCCTCGGCCATCGGTCCGGCGGTGCAGAAAGCGCTCGACGAGGGCATTCCGGTCGTCGGCTATGACCGCCTGATCGAAAACAAGGACGTCTTCTACCTGACCTTCGACAACAAGGAAGTCGGCCGCATGCAGGCCCGCGAAGTGTTCAAGGTGAAGCCTGAAGGCAACTACGTCTTCATCAAGGGCTCGGGTGCCGACCCGAATGCCGACTTCCTGTTCTCGGGCTCGATGGAAGTGCTGAAGGAAGCCATCGACTCGGGCAAGATCAAGAATGTCGGCGAGGCCTATACGGACGGCTGGCTGCCCGCCAACGCCCAGAAGAACATGGAGCAGTTCCTCACCGCCAATGACAACAAGGTCGACGCGGTGGTCGCGGCCAATGACGGCACCGCCGGCGGCGTCGTCGCGGCGCTGACGGCGCAGGGGCTCGCCGGCACCGTGCCGGTCTCTGGCCAGGACGGCGACCATGCCGCGCTCAACCGCATCGCGCTCGGCACCCAGACCGTGTCGGTGTGGAAGGACGCGCGTGAACTCGGCAAGAACGCCGCCGAGATCGCCTCGCAGCTCGCCGACGGCAAGAAGATGACCGACATCGCCGGCGTGAAGGACTTCACGACGCCTGGCGGCAACACCGTCAAGTCGCTGTTCCTGACCCCGGTCGCCATCACCAAGGATAATCTCAACCTCGTCATCGACGCCGGCTGGATCAAGAAGGACGAAGTCTGCGCGGGCGTCGCCGCCGGCAGCGTTGCGGCCTGCAACTGAGTTTGACCGCTTGAAGAAATGAAGGCGCCGCGGCCCAAAGCCGCGGCGTTTTCTCAAAAAGATTTGTGTTTCCGCATCACGCGGATAGCTTCTAGGCTGGCTTCGGCATCCGCGTAGACGGCCAGCCGGTTGGAGGAAATCATGACCGATACGACGTCCAACCCGCAGGCCGATACCGCGCGCGCCTCGGAACTCGGCGCGGTCGCCCGGTTCCTGAAGGCGACCGAGATCGACACCCGCATGCTCGGCATGATCGGCGCCCTGCTGCTGATCTGGGTCGCGCTGCATGTGATTTCGAGCCTGCGTCTCGGCGTCAATCCGCTCGATTTCGACAGCCGCACGTTTCTCACGCCGCGCAATCTGTGGAACCTGTCGGTGCAGACGTCCGCGGTCGCCATCATGGCCTGTGGCATGGTGCTGGTCATCGTCATGCGCAACATCGACCTGTCCGTCGGTTCCGCCGAGGGCCTGATCGGCATGGTCATGGGTTTTGCGCAGGTGCATTTCCTGGTTCGGTTCGTGGGGCTTGAACTCGGCAACCCATGGATCTGGGTCCTGGCTCTGGTCATCGGCCTGGCGCTCGGCCTTTTGATCGGCGCCTTCCAGGGCTTCGTCATTGCCTATCTCGAAGTGCCGGCCTTCATCGTCACGCTGGGCGGCCTGCTGGTCTGGCGCGGCGCCGCCTGGTGGGTCACGTCAGGCCAGACGGTGGCACCGCTCGACGCCACCTTCCAGCTGATGGGTGGCGGCCCGGCCGGATCGATCGGCGCCACCTGGAGCTGGGTCGTGGGCATCGTCGCCTGCCTGGCCGTCGTGTTCGCGCTGTTCAACGGGCGCGTGCAGCGCAAGCGCTTCCGCTTCCCGCTGCGGCCGGTCTGGGCCGAGACGCTGCTCGGCGCCGTCACCTGCGCCGTCATCATGGGCGCGGTCTGGCTGGCCAACTCCTATCCATGGCCGATCGGCATCGTGAACCGCTACGCGGCCGCCAACAACATCACCGTACCCGAGGGCGGCCTGTTCATCGCCCACGGCATCGCGATACCGGTGCTGATGGCGGTCGCCGTCGGCCTGGTCATGACCTTCATCACCAACCGAACCCGTTTCGGCCGTTATGTCTTTGCCATAGGCGGCAATCCGGAAGCGGCCAATCTCGCCGGCATCAACACGCGCTGGATCACCATGAAGGTGTTCATGATCATGGGCGTGCTGGCCACGATCGCAGCCGCCATTTCGTCGGCCCGGCAGAACTCCTCCACCAATGTGCTTGGCACATTGGACGAGCTGCTCGTCATTGCCGCGGCCGTCATCGGCGGCACGTCGCTTGCCGGCGGCTCGGGAACGATCATCGGCGCCATGCTCGGCGCATTGCTGATGCAGTCGCTGCAGTCGGGCATGGTGCTGCTCGGCGTCGACTCGCCGCTGCAGAGCATCGTCGTCGGCGCCGTGCTGGTCATCGCGGTGTGGCTCGATACCGTCTATCGCAAGCGGGTTTAGGGATACGATCATGGCTGACAAAACCGCTCCCGCAACTGCCCCCGCAACCGCCCCCATGGGCACGCCGCTGGTCGACATGCGCAACATCTCGATCGCCTTCGGCGGCATCCGTGCCGTCGACGACGCGTCGATCGACCTTTTCCCGGGCGAGGTCGTAGCGCTGCTCGGCCACAACGGCGCCGGCAAGTCGACGCTGATCAAGATCCTGTCCGGTGCCTACAAGCGCGATGCCGGCCAGATCTTCGTCAATGGCGAGGAGGCAGCGATCTCCAACCCGCGCGACGCCAAGAAATACGGTATCGAGACGATCTACCAGACGCTGGCGCTGGCCGACAATGTCGATGCCGCCGCCAATCTGTTCCTCGGCCGCGAGCTGATGACCGCCTGGGGCACGCTCGACGACGTCGCCATGGAGGCCGAGGCGCGCAAGGTGATGGGGCGGCTCAATCCCCGCTTCCAGCGCTTTAAGGAGCCGGTGATCAAACTGTCAGGCGGACAGCGGCAGTCGGTGGCGATCGCACGCGCCATCCTGTTCAACGCCCGCATCCTGATCATGGACGAGCCGACGGCGGCACTCGGCCCCCAGGAAACGGCACAGGTCGGCGAACTGGTCAGGCAGCTCAAGTCCGACGGCATCGGCATTTTCCTGATCAGCCACGACATCCACGACGTGTTCGAGCTCGCCGACCGGGTTTGCGTGATGAAGAACGGCCAGGTGGTCGGCACGGCACGCACCACGGACGTCACCCAGGACGAAGTGCTGGGCATGATCATCCTGGGCAAATGTCCTCCAGGTGCCATACCGGGGCCGGGGGCGCTGAGGATCGCCGCCTGAGGCCGGCCGCAGGCCGGCCAGGCCGCTCGGGCACGCCCCGTTGCCGTTCACGTGATATGCCAGTGATCACGATGGCTTGGCCTGACCATTGTGTTGGCCCGGCGAGTTGCCCATAAAGGTCCTGTTTTGCTCATGGACCGCATCATCCGTTGAAGAAGCTTTTTCCAATCGTCGCGTTCATAGCCGTTGCATTGATCAGCATGACCATGGCGGGGTTCGCTTATTTCGCGACGCAGGAGGCCGCCCGCATTAAGTTCGAAGGGGCGGCCGATGACGCCCTCAACCGGATCGAGAGCCGCATCGACCTGCATCTGTCGCTGTTGCGCTCGACACAGGCCCTGTTCGATGCGCGCAACGGCGATATTTCCCAGAGCGAGTTCAAGGCCTTCTTCAAGGCGCTGGATATCGACAGCAATTTTGCCGGCCTGCGCGGCATCGGCTTCCTGCGGCTGGTCAAGACGGGCGACGAAGCCGCAGTGGAGCGCGACATCCTCCACGATTTCGGCGCCAGCCATCCGGTCTATCCGGATACGACGCAGCCCTGGCGCACGCCGATAGCCCTTTTCGAGCCGCTGGATCCGTCCAACCAGGCCAGCATCGGCTATGACATGTTCAGCGAGCCGGTGCGGCGCGTGGCGATCGAAAAGGCGATGGCCGACGACCAGCAGCATGCAAGCGGGCTGGTGCAGCTCGGCCAGGGCACGGGCGTCGCGCAGACCTTCACCGGGTTCCTGGTCTTCGTGCGGCTCAATGTAGAAACGGCGCCGGAGGTCATCAACGCATCGCGATCCTCGACCGCCGGCTTTCTCTATGCCGCCTTCCGGGCCCGGGACCTGTTCCAGATCGCGCTGAGCCGTGCGCCGCTGCTGCCGGTCAACACAGAGATTTACGACGGAGCGGTGAACGGCGACAATCTGTTGTTCCGCTCGGAGACGCCACCGGTTTCATCCCTGGGAGACCGGCTGCTGGTCACCCGCAAGATGACCGTGGCGGGGCGCCCTTGGACCGTTTTGTTCAGGCCGACCAGCGCCTTCTCGCAACCCTCGTCGCGCGCCATCCCCGTCATGCTGGGACTGTTCGGCCTGCTCCTGGCCGGTGCCATCGCGCTGGTGGCGCGCTACCAGGAGCGGGCCTATGACGCCGTATCGGCCTTGCATGAGACAACGGAAAAGAGCCTGCTCGAAAAGGACCTGATGCTGCAGGAGATGAAGCATCGCATCAAGAACTCGATCACCAGGGTGCTGGCGATCGCGCGGCAGACGGCGTCGCGGGCCACCGACGTCAATGAGTTCTCCGCTTCCTTCTCGGCCAGGCTGCAGGCGATGGCCGCCTCGCAGGATATGCTGACGCGCTCGCGCTGGCAGAAAGCCGACCTTGCCGATCTGCTGCGAATCGAGCTCGGCCAGGTGTTCGGCAAGGAACTGCCGGAGGGTCTCCTGTCAGGCCCGGAGGTGCTGCTCGACGAAACCACGACGCAGGCGCTTGGCCTGACCTTTCACGAACTCGCCACCAATGCGCTGAAATATGGTGAAGCCGGCAATTCCGCCAATTCCTCCAAGGGAGATTGGGCGCTGAAAGTGAACTGGTCGCTGGAAGGGCGTGGGCGCGAGCGGATGCTGGCGCTGAACTGGCGGGAAGTCGGGAAAAACAGGATCGAGGCGCCGGCCGTAACCGGATTCGGCACCAAACTGATCGACCTCAACGTCACGCGCGAATTGCGCGGCACGATCAAGCGCGATTTCCAGGCTGACGGCCTGAAGGTGGAAATCAGAATTCCGTTGGTCGGCTAAAATCCTGCCGGTCGCCAGCGTCGAACGCTAAGAAAATCCGGAGGCCGGACATGGCCCCCGGATCTGTATTCCATCAGAGCGGTTCAGCGTTTCATGGAATCGCCGAACAGCGCCTGGAAATGCTTCGATCGCTGAATTAGTTGCAGCGGGCCGTGTAGATCCGGCCGCGATGATCGCGATACTGGCAGTAGCCGTTGCGCAGGTTGCGAACCAGCAGGCCGGACCCGGCACCGACGGCCGCGCCGATCAGCGCGCCCTTGCCGCCGCCGACCAATCCGCCTACGCCCGCGCCGATCAAGCCGCCGCCGACGACGTCCTGCTCAGTCGTGGTGCAGCCGCTGACGGCAACCACCGCAACCATGGCAATAAGTATTTTCCGCATAGAGTCACTCCTCACTTGTGTCCACACTTTAGTAAGCTCCAACCGCCATTTAGCACGAAACGATGGCCTTTGCTGCTGCAAATTTATTGTTGGCTAAGGTGGTCTTTTTCTGGGCGGATCGTGTTCGATGCCATGACGAGGTTGGAAATCACCAACGAAGCGTCAAGGCTACCGTCTGGCCGCACCTTCCAGGCAATTTGATCGTAGTCGTCCTCCAGCGCGGGGTCGGCCGCGAGGCATTTGGCGACGATATGCTGCGCCTGTCCCTGTACGTCGCCCATCGCGAAGGGGCGCTCAGCGGTGCATTCGTCGGCTGTTGCAAAAACACTGACTGGGACCTGCAATTCCCGACATTCGGCCATCGAGTTCGAGCAACCGATCACCAGTAACAACGCGGCTATGTGTTCCATGACAGATGTTCCTCTGGCCGCAATAACGGCCAACATCGTCAAAAAGTTCCTGTCCTTCCAAGGGAGTTACGCGAATACTTGGATGACAACAGGGCAGGACCTAAGTCAGGTCGACTGCCAGACAACGACCAGCAACATTGTCACGGTCAAGGCAAGAAGGAGCCCCTTCGCCAAACCCTTATCTGCTCGAGGGGGTGTTTCTACGGAGGATTCGGCTTCCAGAAATTCGCCCATCGAAATACGTGCGGCTTGTTCCAGTCTGTTCATGTCGGCGACTGTCAAGACATCCTCCGGTATCGCGCTGCAAGCCTGCAAACAATGTCCGACGGCGGGGCAGGTTCCGGCGGTATCCGGGAAAACAGCATCCGCCCTTATGGTGAATAGCCGGTTAAGAATCGCTGCTTGCCGAGGCTCTCACTGCGTCTCGAAATTGCTGTGCGGAACGACAAGGCGATATTCGAGGTGGCCGCCGCCGATATTGAGGTCCGCGGTTCCGTTCAGGGATGCTGGCACCACCCGCTCCAAGGCGACGCTGCCGAATCGCTTTTGACCGCCGCGATCGTTGTCGGTCCCTATCGTTTCGGCCCATGTCAAAGACAGGGCTAACTCCCCCGTGGCGGCGGCGTCGAGGTTGGCGGTGACCTCGACGAAACCGTCAGGCCGGGACAGGGCGCCATAGCTGACGGAGTTGACGGCGAGTTCGTGCATCGCCAGGCCGATATGCAGCGCGGCGTTGGGATTGAGGTAGGGATTGGCGCCACGGAAGCGCAGGCTGTGCGATGGGTTCGCTCCGTAGCGGCCGACCTGGCTCGCCACCAGCTCATGAAGGGCTGCCCCTCGCCAGTTGGAGGATGTCACCAGATCCTGGGAGGACGCCAGCGACTGCAGCCGGCCGCGGAAGCGCGTCAGGAAGTCGCCGACGCCGTCGGAATAACGACCGGTCTGGGTCGCGATGCTCTGGATGATCGCCAGCAGGTTTTTCGAGCGGTGGCTGACTTCACGCAGCAGCGTCGTCAATGTCTGTTCGCGCCGCTTCTGCTCGGTCGTCTCGACCATGGTGGTGACGACGCCTTGTACATCGCCATCGTCGCCTCGGTCGGCATCGACCCAAATCTGAAACCAGCGGACGCCATTCTCGACCGGAACACTGATTTCAAGGCGCTGAGGATCGCCGGTCGCGACCACATCGTGCTTGGCGGCGCCGATGCGATCGGCCTGCGCCGTCTGCAGGATGCCGTTCCCGTCGGCATCGTCGGAAGCCCAGGGCGCGCGCATGTTGCGGGCCCATACGGTCTTCATCTCGCGATCCTGGTAAAGGACGGAAATGCCGGCATTGTGCAGCGCGTGGAGAAGAGCCCGACCAAGCTGCATGCCACTTTCGGCCGGATGCATGGCGATGACTTCATCGCTCCGTGCGCCTTCCGTTTTATCTGAAGTCCTGGAGCGCATCGATCAAATCTGTCCACCCAACTCAGGCTGAACGGCTCACTGTCGAATGGGTTCCCCTAAAAGCGGTCCGCCGGACGGTGTCCATTGAAGGACCCCGCCCGGCGGTGGCTGGAAACCGTTTGAGGGGTGCGGCTTCCAGTGTTCACCTGATGAGCCGTCAGGCTCATGCCCTCTTGAACAGGCCGGCCAGAAGCGAAATGACCAGGAAAGCGAGGAAGATAAAGAACAATATCTGCGCGATTCCGGCGGATGTGCCGGCGATGCCGCCGAAACCAAGCGCGCCGGCAATAATCGCCACGACGAGAAATACGAGCGCCCAGTACAGCATGGTTCATCTCCTTCGAATGATGCGATAAAAACGTGGGTGGATGCGGTTTGTTCCACCATTCGCCGAAAAAGACGGGGCTTGCAAATCGTTCCGGGCAGCGCCGGCTGGAAATTCCCCGGTAGCCGATCCGGCTTGTCAAAAAAGGCCGCCGGATGGGTCGCATCCGGCGGCCTTTTTTTGATCTTGTCCGGCTTCCGGAGGCCGCGATCTATGCGGCAGCCTTGGCCTGCCGATCGAAGAACAGCGCCTGGCTGATCAGCGCCTTCACCATGTCGGGATTGAACGGCTTGGTCACGAGGAAGGCGGGTTCGGGGCGCTCTCCGGTCAGGAGACGCTCGGGAAAGGCGGTGATGAATATCACCGGCACCGATGTCGAGGAGAGGATTTCGTTCACGGCCTCGATGCCTGAGCTGCCGTCGGCGAGCTGAATATCGGCCAGCACCATCTTCGGTCGGGTCTTGCCGAACATCGTCACCGCTTCGGCATGGGTACGCGCCGTTCCTACCACCCGATGACCGAGGCTCTCGACCATCTCCTCTATGTCCATGGCAATCAGCGGTTCATCCTCGATGATCAGCACGTCGGTCGCCACCTGGCGTGAAATCTCGTTGCTTGCCTGGGCAAGCAACTCGGAGAATTGCTGTTCGCCGACATCGAGGATTTCGGCCGCCTCGTCCTCGCTGAAACCTTCGACGGCAACCAGCAGGAAGGCTTGGCGCGGAAGCGGCGCGATGGCATTGAGATTGGCGGCCGCGCGCTGTTCCCACGCCGATTGTGCCTGCTCCTGCGGGACACGGATGGCAACCGATGTGAAGAGCTTGGCGAAAACCTTGTACAAGGCGATCCGGTCACTCGATGCCTCGGGGAAGATCTCGATGTCGGCGATGATGGCTTCGAGCATCGCGGCGACCAGCGCGTCGCCGCTCTCTTGCGATCCCGAGACGGCACGCGAAAAGCGGCGCAGGAACGGCAGGTGCGGTGCGATGGTGGCGGATAAACTCATGGTAAGACGTCTCCCTCAGATGACGCGAGTGCACGGATTGCAGGTCAAGCTTGTTGCAAGCCCCGCTAATACAACGCGGGTTTTCCGAAAAAGTTCCGGCCTATATGGAACGAATAGACGGAAACGGCGTTTGATACCGGGATGGGCAACCCAGACGAGGGTGTCGCTTGCCTTGTGTTGTGTTGTTATGGGCGGCTTGGGCGCTGGGACTATAAGGGCGAAATGAAGGATATGACGAAAGATATTTTGGCTGGCGCCGCGGGCAGGCGCCGGAACGGTGCCGGCGACCCGCTGGGGCCGAACTCCGAAATCGGACGCAAACTCAAACAATATTACGACGAGCTGGTCTCCGACAATGTGCCGGATCGCTTCGCCCAGTTGCTCAGCCAACTGGAACAAGCCGAACCCGCACAGAAGAAGGACTAGATCATGGCCGCGGTCTCCCAAGGCTTCAAGACCGATCTGCTTGGGGCAATCCCGAGCTTGCGGGCCTTTGCCGTGTCGCTGACGCAGAATGCCGACAAGGCCGATGACCTCGTTCAGGAAACGCTGGTCAAGGCCTGGGACAAGCATGAGAGCTTCCAGCCTGGCACCAATCTCAAGGCATGGCTTTTCACGATCCTGCGCAACGAATTCTATTCGCAGATGCGCAAGCGCGGCCGCGAGGTGCAGGACAGCGACGGCATCATGACGGCCCGGCTTGCGGTGCATCCGGCACAGCACGGCCAGCTCGACCTCAAGGATTTTCGCGGCGCCCTCGAGCAATTGCCGGAGGACCAGCGCGAAGCCATCATCCTGATCGGCGCATCGGGATTCTCCTACGAGGAGGCCGCCGAAATCTGCGGTTGCGCGGTCGGAACGATCAAGAGCCGCGTCAGCAGGGCTCGTACACGCCTTCAGGAAATCCTGAAAATCTCCGGCGAGGACGAGTATGGTCCCGATGCGATCTCCGCCCAGGTCACGGGCACGGCGGCACATTGAAATACGGCTGCATCACGGCAATTCGAGTGCCGTCGCGTCAGTCTTAGCCGGGGGAGCCGCGACCGTAGGCTAGCGCCACCGCTTCAACGAGGTCTTCGCCTGAATAGGGCTTGGTGACCAGCCTCACCCCGGGAAAGGAGGCCTTGATCTCGTCCGCATCGGAGTAGCCGGACGCAAACACGAACGGGACGCCGGTCTCCCGCAGGCCCGCGGCGAATTCGAGCGTCGAAGCGCCGCCCAGCATCAGATCGACAATGGCCGCGTCGAAATGCGTCGCGACCTTACGGCCGTCGATCTCGGCCAGGTCGCGGGCAACCACCACCTCGCCCGCACCGTGGTCACGGCAGAGTTGCTCGACATCCATGGCTATGAGGAATTCATCCTCCAAGACAAGAATGCGCAATCCGTCAAGTAATTGGGGCACAGGCAATCGCTCCTTGAAACGCCGGGATTCATGATCGCAATTTGGTGTCTTGTCATTTAAAAAAGACATGCGCCGGCGACGAAACAGCGATCTCGGGCAAGCGCGTGAAACTGGCCTGCCGACGGCAGACTTTCGCAACGGGGGATCGAAATGCCAAGCCAGATCGGGCGCTCTTCTTCAAGCCGGCAATATCCTTGCGAGCAGTGCCCATTACGGCCCTTGCCGGTGTTCCGGGAGTTCGAGAAACCGGAGCTGGCCTTCATCAGTAAATTCAAGAAGGGCGAGCTCACGGTCGACAAGGGTGCCACTGTTCTCGTGGAAGGAAGCCACAGCGCCCACCTCTACACCGTGCTGTCCGGCTGGGCGTTCCGCTACAAGCTGTTGCAGGACGGCCGCCGACAGATCCTCAATTACCTCATGCCTGGCGATCTCATCGGCCTGCAAGGCAGCGTCATGGGGGAGATGCAGCATTCCGTCGAGGCCCTGTCGCCGATGCTGCTTTGCGTGTTCGAACGCGATAACCTGCATGAACTCTACCGCAACCATCCCGGTCTCGCCTACGACATCACCTGGATCGCGTCGCGCGAAGAGCGCATGCTGGACGAGAACCTGCTCAGTCTCGGCCGCCGCAGCGCGATCGAGCGTGCCGCCTATCTTATCGCCTTCATCGCCAGCCGAGCCAAGGTCGTCGGACTGAACGGCAAGCAAACCATCCAGATTCCGATCACGCAGCAGCACATCGCCGATACGCTTGGCCTGTCGCTGGTTCACACCAACAAGACGATCCGCAAGCTGATGGATCGCCAGCTGATCGTCTGGCGCGACGGCGGGTGCGGGGTCGTCGACAATGAAGGGCTGAAGCAGCTCGCCGGCTGGGAGGGGCTGGGCGAGGGCCGCCGGCCATTGATCTGACACCGCACTTCTTGCCAGGGCGGCGGATCGGGTGCGCATGACCGGGTTTTCGGCTAGTTTGTCCGGGCATCGGAACTTTGGGACGCACGGCGCGTTTGAAATCGAGCAATCACAAGGAGTTAAGCAATGGCAACCGCCGCAAGCAAGACCGCCAACGAAGCGCGGACGAATCCGGATCTCGAAGCCGACATCAGGCAGTTGAAAGCCGATATCGACAAGCTCACCAAACAGCTGGCCAAGACCGGCGAACACGGCTACGGCACGGCGCGCCGGGCGGCGGCCGAAGGCGTCGAACAGCTGCGCGCCCAAGGTGAGGCCGCCTTCGACAGCCTGCGCGGCAACGCCAGGGATCTTGAGGCGCAGATGGTGGCAAGCGTACGCGAAAAGCCGGTGACGTCTCTTGCAATCGCCGCTGGCGTCGGCTTCCTGTTCGCACTGCTGGCGCGTCGCTAGTCCGCCGAGATGGGACTGCTGGCTTCCCTGCTCTCGGCTGTCGCCTCGGGTGAAACAATGGCCGCCGTGCGGCGCGCGCGCACGGCGGCCGTCGTCTACGCGTTTGCAGCGTTGGCGGCATTCTGCGGCCTCGGCTTCCTGGTCGGGGCAGCTTATATCTGGACGTCGGTGCGGTATGGATCGCTAGCTGCCGCGATTGGTTTCGGTGTCGGCTTCCTGGTGATCGCGGGCCTTGTTCTTCTGATCCACCGGCTGATGGCGGGCGCCCGGGTCCGCCGCGAGGCAAGGCGGCGCAAAGCCGACATGAAGGCGATCGGCATTACGGCCGCGCTCGCCGTGCTGCCGACATTGCTGAAGGGAAAAGGCGGACTAGGGGTTATTCTTGGTCCGGCCGTGGCACTGGCGGCCTATGCCATCTACCGCGAGAACGTGAAGCCGGACACCGATCATCCGGATGATGCCGGCGAGGGGTAGTATGTCGGGCATCTGGACTGCCTCGTCTCACTCCGACAGATCCTCCAGCGGCATCGATATTTCGGCGAAGACCCCGTCCGGCCGGAATTCATGGGTCACTTCGCTCGAAATGACCTTGGCCAGACTGCGCCGGATGAGGATCGAGCCAAAGCCGTGCCGCTCGGGTGGGGCAACTTCAGGACCGCCGCTTTCGCGCCAGGTGAAAACGAGGCGCCGGTCGCCTTTCCTGCCTTGCGCCTTCCAGCCGAGATCAACCTTGCCCGATGCAACAGACAGCGATCCATATTGCAGCGCGTTGCTGGCCAGTTCGTGCAGGATCAGCCCGAGCCCGACGGCCTGATCAGGCGACAGCAACAGATCGGCGCCGGAGATCGTCAAGCGTGGCTGGTCGGCGGTGTCGAAGGGCTTGATCTCGATCTGGACGAGTTCACGGATGCCGATGCCGCGCCATTCGCGGTCGGACAGCAGACCATGGGCAATACCCAGGGCCTGAAGCCGCGCGCGGAAGGCCTCGAGGAATTCGCTCGGCTGGCGGGCATGGCGCACGGTCTGCGTCGCCAGCGCCTGGACCGTTGCCAGCGTGTTCTTGACACGGTGGTTGAGTTCTCTGAGCAGCAGCCGTTGCCGTTCGTCGCCAAGCTTGCGTTCCGAGATGTCGTAGTTGACGCCGAAAATCAGCGTCGGCTTGCCGTCGCCATCGCGCTCGATGACACTGCCGCGCGTGGCCACCCATCGCGGTGGATGAAAGCCTTTCACCCGGTATTCGCCGAAATAGTCGTCGCTGCCGGTCAAGGCGTCGCGAAAGCGGGTTTCGGTTTGATAGACGTCGCGCGGGTCGATGGCGGTCAGGATGTCGCGCGCCCGCAAACGCGTCGAGCGCGGCAGGTTGAACAGTTCGGACAGCCTGACGTCGCACTCGATCATGTCCGTGCGGATGTCCCATGCCCAGCTGGCGAGCGACGCCGCGTCGAGGGCGATGGCGCGCCGCTTTTCCTCGCGCGCGAGTGCGGCCTCGGCGATCGCGCCGCTGCGGGTTGCATCCTTCAGGGTGAACAGGCTGCCGGCGAGACCGGCGAGCATCGTCAACTGGTCCAGTGTGGCGCTGGATGGAAAGACATGGGGTTTGCGATCCATCACGCACAGCGTGCCGATCCTGGCGCCGGCCACGAGCATCGGTGCGCCTGCGTAGAAGCGCACATGATGCTCGCCTGTGACCAGCGGGTTGTTCTTGAAGCGGGGATCCGCCGTCGCATCAGTCACCACCATGGGGCCGTCACCGGCGGCGATGGCGTGGGCGCAGAAGGAAATTCTGGTCGCCGTTTCCGTTTCGTCGAGGCCAAAGCATGACTTGAACCATTGCCGCTCGAGATCGACAAGCGTGACCAGCGCTATCGGTGCCTGCATTACGGCCGCGGCGAGGTTGCTGATGCGGTTGAAATCCACGTCGATCGTCGAATCGATCACCTCCAGCCCACGCAGCACGGCGAGCCGGTCTTCGTCCTTCACCGCGCGCGCGACCTCGGCTGGCAGACCCAGCGCTGCTTCCGCCTTGCTGCTCACCCAAGTCCCCAATGCCCAGTCCCGACTTCCGCCGTCCTGTTGGTCTCTTCGCCGGCACTGGTCCGGCTTGCTTGGAACCATCCTAGCGAGGAACCGTTACCCGACCATGTTTTGCCGGCCGCGTCAGCCGGCGCAAATCGAGACAAGGGCCGATCATGACCAAGATCATTCCCGAAAACAAAGCGCGTCAGGGACGGTGGGGCTGGCATGTCTTGTATATCCTGATCGCCGCGCTGCTCCTGAGCTTCGCGGCCTGGGGTGCCGCTGAAATCTATGGCCGGGCGGCCAAGACACCGGCGACCGAGCAAGGAAGCGCGCCGGGCGGCTAGTTTTTTGGCTTTCGTCGTTCGAGACCGCATCAGGCAGCCTTTGCCTCGGCGATGCTGGACGGCACCAGGACGTTGAGCGCTCCGGGATGGATTTCGATCGTCGTCTCACGATCGAGCCTGACCAGTTCGCCATCCATCACGGCCCGGAACTTTCTGCCGCCGGAATGGATTTTCAGCACCGTACGGTCGGCTTGGTGAATTTCGACATGCTCGTTGTCGCGCCACTTGCCGCGCGCAATGTCGAACAAGAACTTGAGCAGTTCGGCGCGTTGCTGCGCCACCGTCACATAGATGCCGAGCACGCCGCCGGCAGGGTTGTCGGCATAAGGCAGATGGCCTTCGCCGAACAGATTGTTGGTGACGCCGATGCCTGATATGCGCGCCGTCACCTCGGCGTCGCCGATGCCGAGCGTGACGTTCATCGCCGGCGGGTTCTTGATCGTTGCCCAGGCCGCCTTGGCCGAAGCCCTGATCTTGCCCAGGCGCGAACCGAATTCCATCCCCTGGCGCAACTGCACCATCTTGGCGTGCATGCCGATCGAGAACTGGTGGACGAAGGGCTGGCCATTGGCCGTGGCCATGTCGACCGCGATGATTTCGCCGTCGGCGAAGGATTTCAGCGCGGCATCGAGCGACTGCGGAATGCCGAGGCCGCGCGCAAAAAGGTTCATCGTGCCGGCCGGCAGTATGGCGAGCGCCTTTTTCTTGCCCATCAGCCTCGCAGCCGCGGCCGAGATGGTGCCGTCACCGCCGCCGGCGAGCACAACATCGACGGCGCGGCGCGACACGGCGTTGTCGAGGGTTTCCACGACATCCTTGCCGGCAACGATATCGATGCTGAGAGAGTGGCCCGCCGATTCCAGCGTCTGACGCATCCGGTCGGAGAAAGCCGAGATATCGGTGGTGCGCAAGGTGCCGCCGTCTCGGTTCAGCACCGCTGCAAATTTCATGCCCCGCTCCGCCGATCAATCACAACCTGACCAGGACGCGCCCAGCCGGAGGCTGAACGCGGCGGACTTGGAAAGGTTCCGGTTGCGCCGCAATCCAGGCCGGATTCGAAGCTGGGTAGCGCGCATTCGCTTCGTGGGAACAACAGCATGGTCACGACGTTGTGAACCTGTAGAGATGCCGCGTCCGATCTCCCCAGCGACGGTTCAACCGGGCGCGGCGTGCACGAAATCAGCACGAGGAGAGACTATCATGATCCGCACCCTTTTAGCCACGACCGCCCTTGCGACAATGGTCGCGACCGGTGCCTTCGCCCAAAGCACTGCAACCCCGGCCCCCGCGAAGCAGCCTGCGGCGCAGGAGCCGGCCGCGCCGGTGGTGCACGCTGAGGGCAGCATCGTCACCAATATCATCGGCGAAACCGTCTACAACGGCACTGGCGACAATGCCGAGAATATCGGCAAGGTCACTGATGTCGTCTTCGACAAGGACGGCATGGTGAAATCCGTCGTCATCGGTGTCGGCGGCTTCCTTGGCGTCGGAACCAAGAACGTCGCCTTTGACTATGACAAGCTGCAATGGGCCGAGAAGAACGGTGACCGCTGGCTGGTCGCGCAGACGACCAAGGACGAGCTGACGGCGCATCCGGAATTCGACAGCAAGGCTTATGCGCCGGTCCCGGCCGCATCGACGACTGCTCCGGCCACGTCGACCGATACCGCGCAGAAGCCGGCGGAGGCGAATGCGGAACCGGTGAAACAGGCCGATGGCAACCTGGCCACAAACATCATCGGCGAAAATGTCTACAACGGCACAGGCGACGACGCCCAGAAGATCGGCGACGTGAACGACATCGTGCTGACCAAGGAGGGCAAGGCGCAGTCGCTGATTATTGGCGTGGGCGGCTTCCTCGGCATGGGCGAGAAGAACGTCGCCTATGATTTCGCCAAGGCGCAGTGGGCACAGAAGAATGGCGACCGCTGGCTGGTTGCGCAGACCACCAAGGAAGAACTGCAGGCGCAGCCGGACTTCAACCGCAAGGCTTATGATCCGGTGCCGGCCACGACGGCATCGAACGAGCCGGCGGCAACCGCCCCCGCCACCGCGACGGCTCCTGCTGCCGCTCCGGCGGACAAGACGGCGGCGGCGCCGGCTGACGCCACCGCTCCCGACCAGACAAAGACCGCGGCCATCGACAAGTCGAAGCTGACGGAGATGCCGATTGGCGAGATCAGGGCTGACGATCTGAAGGGCACGACAGTCTATGGCGCCAACGACGCCAAGGTCGGCGAGATCGGCGATGTCGTGCTGGCGCCCGACAAGAAAACCGATGCTGTGATCGTCGACGTCGGCGGCTTCCTCGGCATCGGTTCGAAGGAGGTCGCGGTTGGCATGGATAATTTGAAGTTCATGACCGACAAGGACGGCAAGAAGTACCTCTACACGACCTTCACCAAGGAGCAGCTCGAGAAGCAAGCGGCTTACGACAAGGGCTCCTACGCGCAGAAGCGCGACGAGCAGCGTCTGATCGTTCGATAGGCAAGGAAACGGGCGGCAAGGGACATCCCTTACCGCCCTGCCTGCGACCTTGCGTATCCAGTCACCCCGTTTTCCGTCAGTTCCGAGAGTGCAAGCGACTGGTCGAGATGTTCGGCCCGCCAGGCAAGCAGCCTTTCGGCGAATTCCAGGCGGGTGGAGCGATGTGCCGGACTGCTGGCGAGGTTCTTCAATTCGCCAGGGTCGTTCTCCATGTCGAAGAGCAAAGGCGGCAAGCCCCCGCCAAAATGCACATATTTGAATTTCTGCGTGCGGATGACAGCGAGGTTGCACTTGCGCGAGGTAAGGCCGAAGTGCCGTTCGGCTTCACCGTCCGCGACCGAGCGAAAGTCGAACTCCCAGTGCGCGGCGTCGCGCCAAACGGCGGGCGTTCCACCGCTCAGGAAGGGTTTCAGCGAGCACCCGTCAAGATGCGGTTCGGGAGCCACGCCGAGCAGGTCGATGAGCGTAGGCAAAATGTCCACAGCTTCGGTGAAGCGATCGACAGTGCTGCCAGCGGCCTTGCGATGGCGGGGATCGCGGATGATCAGCGGGATGTGATAGCTGCCGTCGAAATAACCGCCTTTGCCCAGCATGAAATGGTCGCCCATCATTTCGGCGTGGTCGGAGGTGAGCACGATGATGGTGTTGTCCCAGGCGCCTTCGGTCTTCAGCGCTTGCCAGAGGCGGCCGAGCTGTGCGTCGACTTCGGAGATCATGCCGTAATAGATGGCTCGGATGCGGCGGAAATCATCCTCGCTCCAGTCGTGTACCTTGCCCGTGGCACCGGGGCGGAACCTTGCGCGGTTTTGCCGGCCAAGATCATAGGCGATGTAGGGGTGGCCCTGAGATTCGGCTCGCCAACTTTCCGCACGGTGAAAAGCCGGGCCGTCCGCCGGATCGTATCGGGTGTTGTACGGTTCCGGCACAATGAAGGGCGGATGCGGGCTGATAAAGGAAAGATGGGCAAACCATGGCGCGGCCTCCTCTTGCTCGCCCAGCCAGCGGATGAATTCGCCGGCAAGGAAGGCCGTTGGCGTCTGGTCCTTGGAGTAAACGGGTGGCGCTTCAGTCACCGCGCCGTCCGCCTCGCCCACGGGGCGATGGATATCAGGACTTCCAGCGCTGGCATCGATGCCCTGCTGCTTCAGCCATGACAGCCACTGTTTCTGATGTTCGGGGAGCAATTGGCGCACCGTGAAGCCGGGCAGCACGCCTTCATAGCTGTGCAATCGTGGATCACCCGGTGCCAGCTGGCGCGGGTCGAGCGACACGTCGGTATAGCCGAACAAGGTCGGATCGTAACCGACGCTGCGCGCGGCAAGCGCGATGTTGCCGTGGCGGGCATCGAGCGGCGTGCCGTTGCGGCAGACACGGTTGTTCATCTGATAGAGGCCTGTGTAGAGGCAGGCGCGCGCGGGCGAGCACGGAGCCGCGCCGCCGTAGTGGCGCTTGAACAGCACACCTTCGGCGGCCAGCGCATCGGCATTCGGCGTCTTCACCTGGAGATGGCCGGCAGTCGACAGGCAGTCACCGCGCCACTGGTCGCAGGTAATGAGGAGGACATTTGGCCGCCTGCCTTTTCCAGTCACTTGCGCTACCCCTTCCCAGCACGTTCGAATGCGCACATGGAACCGATTCCATCAGCCGCGCAAGGCCAGGGCCGTTGGCAGAATGGTGAACGAGTTTCTTGTCACTGTTCACTTTTACAGCACAGTCCATTCTGTGTTTGCGGCCTTTGCCCCAACAGATCGTGTCCTCATATTGGCGTGGACAGCGGCGAGGGCCGCACAAACACCAAGGGAAGGAGCAAAGACATGCTCGACCAGATCAAGGGCCTGCATCACGTCACCTCGATGGCCAGGGATGCACGGCAGAACAATGATTTCTTCACCCACAAGCTCGGCCTGCGCCGGGTCAAGAAGACGGTCAATTTCGACGCGCCGGATGTCTACCATCTCTACTATGCCGACGAGGTCGGAACGCCGGGTTCGGTGATGACCTATTTTCCGTTTCCCAACATCGGCAAGGGCCGCCATGGCGTCGGCGAAGTCGGCACGACGGTCTACTCCGTGCCGGAAGGTACGCTCGCCTATTGGGAAAAACGCTTCACCGACGAAGGCGTAACCAATGTCGCCCGCGAGGAAAGTTTTGGCCAGAAACGGCTCAGATTTGACGGCCCGGACAGCGACGGCTTTGCCCTCGTCGAGGACAAGGCCGACACCAGAGCGCCCTGGGTGAAGGGCGGCATTGCCGCTGACGAGGCGATCCGCGGCTTTCATTCGGTTTCACTGAGGCTGAAGGATGGCGGCGCCACCGAGGAGCTTTTGAAGTTCATGGGCTACGAGGAGGTCGACAAGTCAGGCAATGTCAGGCGGCTCGCCGTCAAGAACGGCAACGGCGCCGATGTCGTCGACATCGAATCGCTGCCGACGGCCCCCTTCGCCGATCTCGGCGCCGGCTCCGTCCATCATGTCGCCTTCGCCGTCGAGAACCGCGCCAAGCAGCTCGAAGTGCGCAAAGCGCTGATGGATACAGGCTATGGCGTGACGCCGGTGATCGACCGCGACTATTTCTGGGCGATCTATTTCCGCACGCCCGGCGGCGTGCTGTTCGAAGTCGCCACCAACGAGCCGGGCTTCGACCGTGATGAGGACACCGCCCATCTCGGCGAGGCGCTGAAGCTGCCCACCCAGCATCAGCACCTGCGGCCCTATCTCGAACAGCATCTGCAGAAGCTGGAGGGCTGAGCGATGAGCAAGGACGCTTTCATCCACAAGATGCTGCCCGGTTCGCCGGGTGGTCCGCTGCTCTTCGTCTTCCATGGCACGGGCGGCGACGAGAGCCAGCTTGTCTCGCTGGGGCGCGATCTCGCGCCCCAGGCCACCATCATCTCGCCGCGCGGCGATGTTTCAGAACAAGGTGCCGCGCGTTTCTTCCGCCGCACCGGCGAAGGCGTCTACGACATGGACGACCTTGCGCGGGCGACGGGCAAGATGGTGGGCTTCGTCAAGGCCCATGTCGAGGCGACGACGCCATCGGCCGTGCTCGGCCTCGGCTATTCCAACGGCGCCAACATCCTGGCCTCGCTGGTGTTCGAAGCCCCTGATCTTTTCGAAGCCGCGGTGCTGATGCATCCGCTGATCCCGTTCGAGCCGGAGGTGAAAGGCAGCCTTGCCGGCCGTCACATCCTGGTGACCGCCGGCAGGCGCGATCCGATCTGCCCGCCGAACCTGACGGCGCGGCTCGAAGCCTATTTGCGTGCCGATGGCGCCGATGTCACAGTGGAGTGGCACGAAGGCGGGCACGAGGTGCGGCCAAACGAAATCGAGGCGGCGCGGCGGCTTTTTGCCGGTGCCCAAGGAGTGTAAAGACATGCCCGATCAGCTGCCAGAGATCGAACTTGAAGATCGCGGTTCCAAGGGTCGCTACGTCCTGCGCGGCGCCGGCGGCGCCGAAGCCGAAATGACCTTCACCAAGATCGGCGAGCACCAGCTCATCATCGATCACACCGAAGTGCCGGACGCCTTTCGCGGCCAGGGCGCCGGGCTTCGGCTCGTCACCCGCGCCGTCGAGGATGCGCGGGCGGCGGGCAAGAAGATCATCCCGCTCTGCCCGTTCGCCAACGCCCAGTTCCGCCGCCATCCGGAATGGGCCGACGTGCTGAAGCAATAGGTCGGACAGGCTTTGTCATTTGCGCGGGTAGCACATCTTGCCTAAGTGGGTATGATATATCGCTCCCGCGCCGATGAACGAACCGAATGACCCCCCTATGACCGAATCCGACCTCGTCCCCGTCTTCGACGGCCATAACGACACGCTGCTGAGGCTCTATCAGTCCAAGGACAGGGACGTCGAAAAGCTGTTCGTCGAAGGGAAATCGGGCGGCCATATCGACCTGCCGCGCGCCAAGGCCGGCGGATTCGCCGGTGGCATGTTCGCCATCTTCCCGCCGCCGGTCGAGAAAGCGCGGCGCAGCGCCGTGCCTTCGGCGCCGAGCGACAGCGAGCCGCTGCCGCCCGAGGTTCCGCGCGCCGATGCGCTCAACTCGACGATCGCGATGGCGTCCATCCTGTTCCGGCTGGAACGCGCCGGCGCATTGGCGATCTGCCGCAGTGCCGGCGATGTGCGCAATGCCATGGCGCAAGGTACGATTGCCGCGGTGTTCCACATCGAGGGCGTCGAGGCGATCGATCCCGAACTCACCATGC
Organism: Mesorhizobium sp. M8A.F.Ca.ET.208.01.1.1; assembly: GCF_004791315.1. Taxonomy (NCBI): domain Bacteria; kingdom Pseudomonadati; phylum Pseudomonadota; class Alphaproteobacteria; order Hyphomicrobiales; family Phyllobacteriaceae; genus Mesorhizobium; species Mesorhizobium sp. M8A.F.Ca.ET.208.01.1.1. The sequence continues at coordinate 864,230 of NZ_SRUT01000002.1, read as the reverse complement.
TCGATGTTCTGCATGCCGCGGGCCTGCGTTCGCTCGGCATCGTCTGGAGCAGGCCGAATGTGTTCGGCCACGGCGTGCCGTTCCGCTTTCCGTCTTCGCCCGACACCGGACCCGGCCTGACCGATGCCGGCAAGGCGCTGGTCAAGGCGTGCAACGAACTCAAGATCATGATCGACCTCTCGCATCTCAACGAGAAGGGCTTTCGCGATGTCGCTGAAATCAGCAATGCGCCGCTGGTCGCCACCCATTCCAACGTGCACGCGATCTGCGGCCATTCGCGCAATCTTACCGACTGGCAGCTCGGCGCGATCCGCGAGTCCGGTGGCATGGTCGGCCTCAACTTCGCCACCGGCTTCCTGCGCGAGGACGGCCGCATGAATGCCGACACCAGCCTCGACATCATGGTGCGCCATATCGATTCCCTGCTGCAGGCTCTGGGCGAGGACGGCGTCGGTCTCGGCTCGGATTTCGACGGCGCCATGATCCCGGCCGTCATCGGCGACGTCGCCGGTCTGCCTAAACTCGTCGATGCGCTGGCGGCGCGCGGTTTCGGCCGCGCGCTGATCGAAAAGATCGCCTACCGCAACTGGCTAAGCATGCTCGAGCGCACGATCGGCTGAGCCGGCGCTACTTGTCGTAGCCCATGCGCTTCAGCCAATCCTTGCCGACGCCACGGTCGCGAATGATCGGCAACGGGTTTTCCGAATCGAGCCTGGCGCAGATGCGGTAGACCTCCAGGGTCTCCGCACTCATCTCGTCGCGCTTGTAGAAGAACATGGCGGCGGCGTAGCGCGTTCGGCCCGACCATTTCTCACCGAGCGGCGTGTTGACCAGTTCCCACTGTTCGGCGGTTTCGCCTTCTTCCTCGGCCATGCTCAGAAATCCGCCGGCGGGTTGGCGGTGCGGCGGTCGAGCTTGATGAAGGGGCGCGCCACCACCTTGGCCCGTTTCATCAGCTTCTGGTACTGCAGCTCGCGCATGGCGTAGATCTCGACCCAGAGGTCTTCCACGACAGTATCACCATAGGGCCGCGCCAGCGAGGCGATGGCGATGTTGCGCTTCGCCATCGGCGACCACATGGCGGCGCTGACCAAGCCGACTTCCTGGCTCTTCTTGTAGTAGACGATGGCGTGTTCGGCCGGGATGTTGCCCTCGATCTCCAGCCCGACCAGGACATGGCGCAGTCTGCGTCTTGTCCTCGCTTCGAGGATGGCGCGGCGGCCGTTGAAATGGGCCTTTTCCAGATCGATCATGAAGCCGAGCCCGATCTCGTCGGGCATGCGCAGGCGGTCGGCGCGGATGGCGTGTTCGGCGGTGGTGAAATCGGCATTGGCGACAATCAGCCCTGCTTCGAGCCGCGCGCGGTTGAGCGCGGTATAGCCGATGGCCCTGATGCCGCGCAGTTCGCCTGCCGTCATCAGCCGGTCCCAGAGACTCAGCGCCTTGTCGGCCGGCACGAACAATTCGTAGCCGAGATCGCCGGTGAAGCCGGTGCGTGAAATGATGACCGTGCCGCCGTCGTGCGGGAACTCGGCGAGGTCGAATATTTTCAGCTTCTCGACACCGGTGAAGCCCGCATCGCGCAACACGGCGAAAGATGTGGGGCCTTGCAAGGCGAGCCCGGCGACGGCCTCGGTCTCCTCCTCGACGGTGACGTCGAGACCAAGGGCGCTGTCCAGCAGCCAGGGCAGATGCCGCTCCTGCGAACACAGCCGGAAGCGGGTTGGCGAAAGTCGGAACAGCGTGCCGTCGTCCAGGACAAAACCTTCATCGTCACACCACGCGGTGTAATGAACGCGGCCGGGCCTGAGTTTGGTGACATCGCGCAAGGTGACGCGGTCGAGGAAGGCTTCGGCATCCGGGCCTTCGATGCGGTATTTGGTCATCGGCGAGATGTCGAAGACTGCCGCCTGGCTGCGGATGGCGAAATATTCGAGCTCCTCGTCCCAGAGCGAATGCGGCGCGCGGTAGCCGGCCCAATTGTACCAGTCCTGGGTCTTGGCCAGCGCATCGAGGCGCGGCTGGAACGGCGTGGCGAGACGCAGCGTGCGGAAGTGGGTTTGCGCGAGGGTGCGGGCAGAAACAGCCGCATTGGCTGTCGTTGCAACGGGCTTCTTCCTGGTTGCCTGAGCCATAACCTACCCTTTCATCGCGATGATGCGCCGCGCGGCATTCAACCCGGGCGCACCGGAAACACCACCACCGGGATGCGAACCAGCACCGGCCAGGAACAAACCGTCGAGCGGCGTGTCATAGCCCGACCAGCCGGAGACAGGACGCGAGATCAGCATCTGATCTGCCTGCAGTTCACCATGATGCCAGTGACCACCGGGCATACGGTAGCGCTTCTCGATGTCGGCAGGCGTCAGAAGTTCGGCATGGCGCACCGTCTTGCCGATGCCAGGCGCGTAGGCTTCCAACCGAGCCAGGATTGCCTCGAGGAATTTCGGCTTGCCGGCGTTCCAACCCTCTTTCAACTGATAGGGCGCGTATTGCACCACGGCTGACAGCACGCAGGCGCCGTCCGGCGCCAGCGACGGGTCCGCAAGGCTGGGCAAGGTTATCTCCATCGCCGGCTCGGGCGAGAACTCGCCGTACTTCGACGGATTGAAGGCACGCTCGACATGGTCGGGGGAGGGGGCGATGACGAGCCGCCCCTTGTGGTCGGCGGCATCGGCGCCAGTGAATTGGGGTGGCCGGTCGAGCGCCAGATGGAGCTTGGCGGCATCACCCTTCATGCGGATATTTTTCACCTTGCGCATGAAGCCGGTATCGATCCCGCGTGGTCCGACAAGATCGAGGAAGGTGGTCGCCGGGTTGATGGCGGAGACGATCGTCCTGGCGCGAAGCTCCTCGCCATTGTCGAGGACGACGCCGACGGCGCGGTCTTTCTCGACAATGATCCTTGCGACGGGCACCGATGTGCGGATCGTGACGCCGGCCTTTTCGGCGGCAGTGCGGATGGCCACGACCACCGCGCCCACGCCACCCCGTGGCAGCAGTTGCGCTCCGGCCGCACCGCCGATCTCTCCGGCCAGACGATAATAGAGCCCGAGCAGCGAGGTCGGCGAGCGCGGGCCAAGATGACTGCCGAGGGTGGCATCGAAGGCGAGCAGCCCCTTCAGCCTGTCGTCGGCGAGCTGCTCGTCAAGCAGGTCGGCAACGTTCATCAGAAGCACGCGCAGGAAGTCGCGCATGTCTTCCTTGCCGAGTTTCTTCAACGCTAGCGCGGTCTGGCCGAGCGAAGCTGTCTCCAGCAGCGACATGCCACCGAGATCAGGCGGCCGGCGCGACAGGAACGGCTTCAATATGCCGGCATAGCGCAACAGCTGCGCGCGCAAATCCTTCCAGGCGGACTGTTCCGACGAACTGGCGCCGGTCAGCACCTCGCCATAGGCGCCATGCAGGACAAGTGGCGGTGCATCTTTCGACAATGCGACTGACGGGATGAAGTCGGCGCGGGCGATTTGCAGCCCGTGCTTTTCCAGCTCCAGCGTCTTCATCACATCGGGGTGCAGCCGGTTCAGCACATGCGCGATCGACGAGACGCGAAAACCGGGCGCGAATTCCTCGGTGCGCGCCGCGCCGCCGGGTTCGGCTGCGGCTTCCAGCACCAGCACCTTGCGGCCGGCCTTCGCCAGCGTGGCGGCAGCGACAAGCCCGTTGTGGCCGCCGCCGATAACGATGCCATCAAATAACGTCATGGGCCGGCCTCATATGCGAGGTGGATTTTGCGAGATCGCGCAGGATTTCGGCCGCAGCATTGCGGCCGGGCGCGCCCATGACGCCGCCACCGGGATGGGTCGAGGAGCCGCACATATAGAGCCCACCGAGCGGCGACCGATACTGCGCATAGCCCGGCACCGGGCGGTTGAACAGAAGCTGGTCGAAGGTGAGTTCGCCCTGAAAAATGTTGCCTTCGGTGAGACCGACCTCGGCCTCGATTTCGCGCGGCGTGCGCACTTCCATGTGGACGATGCGGTCGCGAAACCCCGGCGAGTATTCAGCGATCTGCGCGATCACGCTTTCAGCAAAACCGTCGCGGTCGGCATCGGTCCACTCGCGGCCGTTCACCTTGGGCGGCGCGTACTGCACGAAGCAGCTCATGAAGTGTTTTCCCGGCGGGGCCATGGTCGGGTCGAGCGTCGTCGGGATCACCATGTCGAGGAAGGGATCGGCGGACCAACGGCCGGCCTTCCAGTCGTCATAGGCGCGCTCCATGCGCTCAATCGAATCGGTGAAATGCATGTCGCCGCGATAGACTGGCGAGTCCTTCGGCAGCGCCGGGAATTCCGGCAGCGAATCGAGCGCGATGTTGACCTTGCCTGAGGAGCCGCGGATCTTGAAGTTCTTGACCCGGCGCAGGAAGATGTCGGGCAGTTCCTTCTCCTCGACCAGCTTCAGGAAGGTGCGCTTCACGTCGGCATTGGAGACGACCAGCTTGCCGTAAATCTCCTCGCCGCCGGCAAGAACGACGCCCTTGGCCCTGCCTCTGTTCACCAGCACATGGTCGACCTCGGCGCTGGTGCGGATCGTGCCGCCGGAGGCCTTGAAGGAGGCTGCCAGCGCCTTGGTGACGGCGCCCATGCCGCCGCGCGCATAGCCCCAGGCGCCGACCGATCCGTCGACCTCGCCCATATAGTGGTGCAGCAGCACGTAAGCGGTGCCGGGCGACATCGGTCCGAGTGCCGTGCCGATGATGCCGGATAGCGCGAAGTTCGCCTTGATGACGTCGGTCTCGAAATATTCGTCGAGGAATTCCGAGATAGACATCGTCCAGAAGCGCAGCGTCAGCGCCATTTCCTCGGCGGAGAGACCGGCGAATTTCTTGCCGAGATAAAGCAGTTCGCCGAGGTCGCGCGGCCGCAAACTGGTCGGGTCCGGCGCGGTGCGCATCAGCAACGGCTGGATGAAGCGGCACTGGCGCGTCACGTCGCGAGAGTAGCGGTCATAGGCCTCGGCATCCCTTTTGGAGAAGCGGGCGAATTCGCGCCGGTGCGTGTCGTGGTCGCGGTAATTGGCGAGGTAGTCGCCGTCGCGCGTGAACACCGCACCGCCCTCATAGGAAATGACCTGCAGGCCAAAGCGCGGCAGGTCGAGGTCGCGCATGATTTCGGGGCGGAACAGCGAGCAGACATAGGAGCAGTTGGAGTAGAGGAAGCCCGGCGTCAGCTCCCGGCTGGTGGCAGCACCGCCTACCCAGTCGTTCTTCTCGACCACAAGCACGTCGAGGCCGGCGCGCTGGAGGTAGCAGGCGTTGACCAGACCGTTATGTCCGCCGCCGATGATGATCGCATCCCAAGCTTTCATTGTGGCCCAGTCCTCCCTGTTTTGCGTCATTCTCAAGGGGAAGCGCTATGCGCTTCTCCCGGGGAAAACCGCTCACACTTTTCCTCGAATTAATTAGGCGACCCGCTCTTCATTTTTGCGTGATCTGTTCCCGAATGCGCGGAATTTGGCATGACATCAGCCATTCTGTCCAGCCATTCTGAATGAATGTTCAACAAATGATATTGCGTTTTCCCGCATCTGCGCTACGCTTCGCCGGCGTTCGAACCGAGCATTCCGTCGATTGGGGGACCGAGGGCTGATGATCGAAACGGCAGACGCCGAACCGGAATATGACGACACCGCCATCCGCTTCCTCGAGGCGCTGTGGGGCGATGGCTACCTGTCGCCAGGCGGGCCGGACGAGGTCGACCGGGTGGTGGAGGGGCTTTCGCTCAAGGGCAGGACGATCCTCGATATCGGCTGTGGCTGCGGTGGCATCACGTTGCATCTGGTCGAGCGTCACGGCGCGGCCCACGCCACCGGCTTCGATGTCGAACGGCCGGTGATCGCGGCGGCCAGACAGCGCGCCGCCGCGCGCGGCCTTGGCGAGCGCGCCGGCTTCGTTCAGGCGCCTCCGGGATTGCTGCCTTTCGCCGACAGCTCCTTCGATGTCGTCTTTTCCAAGGATGCGCTGTTGCATGTGCCCGACAAGGACGGGCTCTTCGCCGAGATTTTCCGCGTGCTCAAGCCGGGCGGGGTCTTTGCCGCCTCCAACTGGATGATCTCGCATGACGGCGAACCATCACCCGACATGAAGGCGTATGTCGCGGCCGAGGGGCTGTCCTTCGCCATGGCCTCGCCGGCGCGCTATGCCAAGGCGATGCGTGGCGCCGGTTTTGCCGATGTCACCGTCAGGGACCGCAATCCCTGGTACCGCGAGGTGGCGCGAGGGGAGCTCGAAAGGCTGAAGGGACCACTCTATCCGGCCGTTGCCGCAGTGGTGGGCGCGGCCTATGTCGACAAGAACATACGAACCTGGGAAGCCATGCAGAAGGTGCTTGACAGTGGAGAGCACCGTCCCACTCATCTTCGCGGGTCGAAGCCGGATGCAAAGCGATAGCCGGCGATGCTGGAGACCATCACACGCATGAAAACGGCAGACGCCAGGGACGCGCTCCTTGAACCGGCGCGGAAAGCCGAATCCGAGAAGCGCGGGCGCAAGGCCTCGAAGGAGGTCAGGCAGCTTCAGCTCATCGAGGCGACGATCGATTCGCTCGCCAAGCGCGGCTATTCGGAGACGACAATGGCCGACGTCGCCGATGGCGCCGGCTTGTCGCGCGGCATCGTCAATTTCCATTTCGAGAGCAAGGAAAAGCTGCTCGTCGCGACGCTGCAGTATATGTATGACGAGTATTCGGCGCATTGGCGCAATGCGCTGCAGAAAGCAGGCGACGATCCTGCCGACCAACTGCAGGCCCTGGTCGCTGCCGACTTCGACCGCTCGATCTGCAACAAGCGCAAGCTCGCCGCATGGTGCGCCTTTTGGGGCGAGGCCAAGTCACGGCCGACCTACCAGGCGCTGAGCAGCGCCCGCGACGTCGTCTATCAGGACATCTTCATCGAGCTCTGTGCGACGCTCAAGCAGAGCGGCGGCTACGCCTATGAGCCGCAGGTCATGGCATTGGCGCTTAGCGCCATGCTGGAAGGGCTTTGGCTGCGGCTGATGATGGGGACCGAGAACACGACCCGCGAGACCTCCTTGCAGGCGGCGAACGAATTCCTGTCGGCGGCTTTCCCGAAACACTACCCGCGGAACGCCGCCGCCCCGACCAAATCATCAGAAAAGACGAAATCATAAGAAAACCACAGAGGATGGAACAGCAATGAAGACACTGACAAGACGCCTGACACTGACGCTCGCACTGGCCGGAACCCTGGCGGCTTCCGCCGCCGCCTTGGCGATCGCCGCCGACAAGGATCTGATCGTGTTCGACTGGTCCGGCTACGAGGATCCGGGCTTCCACCCGAAATATGTCGAGAAGAACGGCGATTCGCCGACCTTCGCCTTCTTCGGCGATGAGGACGAGGCGTTCGAGAAGGTCCGTTCCGGCTTCAAGGCCGACCTTGGCCATCCCTGCTCGCAGAGCGTGGTGAAATGGCGCGAGGCTGGCCTGCTGCAGCCGCTCGACACGTCGAAGATCACAGGCTGGAAGGACCTCAATCCCGGTATCATGGCGATGAAGAATCTCGCCACCACCGATGACGGAAAAGCCTGGTTCATGCCCTGGGACTGGGGCAACACGCAGCTCACCTTCAATTCCTCCAAGATCGACGACAAGGACGTGCAGTCGCTGAAGGCGTTCGCCGATCCGAAGTTCAAGGGCCGGGTGTCGATCGGCGACAATGTCGACGACGCCTATGCGCTGGCGAGCCTCGCCATCGGCCTGAAGGACTGGACCAAGATGACGGACGACCAGTTCAAGCAGGCATCCGATTTCCTGCGCCAGGTGCACAAGAACGTGCGCTCCTACTGGACCGACACCACCGACATCGTGCAGTTGTTGAGCGGGGGCGAGGTCGACCTCGCCTGGGCCTGGAACGATGCGACCGTGCAGTCGGTCGCAGCCGGCATGCCGATCAAGTCGAAGAAGGACACGGCGGAGGGCATCTCGACCTGGGTCTGCGGCTATGTGCTGTTCAAGGATGCTCCCGGCAACATCGACAAGGCCTATGATTACCTCAACGCAGTCAACGATCCGGAGATCGCCAAGGTGCTGGTCAAGGATTGGGGCTACGGCCAGGCCAACGCCAAGGGCATGGCCGGCGTCGATCAGACCGTCCTGAAGGAAAAGGGTTATGACGACGTGCAGAAATTCGTCGACAAGACGCTGTTCCAGCAGCCGCTGCCGTCCGATCTCAAGCTCAAGATGATCGCCGAGTTCGAGAAGATCAAAGCGGGCTATTGAGGCCTGCTTTCGAGTGGCCGTTCCTGCCCGCTCGGATATGGAACTAGGGTGATCGCTCGGGTTGCCATCATCCATTCGAGCGCTGGCGCCGCCCTTCACCTGCCTGCCGGCATCCTCTCCCCGTATAGTGACGGGGAGAGGGGCGCTGTCGTCGCCGGTTTCGCCAATCGCCGACGTTGCAGGAAGAGTGCCGGCACTGCGGGCAGCCTTCTTCTCCCCGTCGCCATACGGGGAGAAGTGCCCGGCAGGGCGATGAGGGGCAGCGCTGACTTCAATGATTGCCGGTCCCGGCCGCAAGTTGGTCCGAAGTGGTTGCTCCATCGAATTCGCGGCCTCGCCAAAGCTTGGGAATTCTCCTAACCTCGCTCTCGGCATCTTTCGCGATGGGGGAGTTTTCGCACCATGAATTCCGCGCTTCGCCGTCTTGTTGTCGCCGCCGCCTGCATGGTTGGCGCCGGCGCGGTTTACGCGCTCGCCGAAGGCGGCGGTAACCTCGTCGTATTCGACTGGTCGGGCTATGAGGATCCGCTGCTGCATCCGGCGTACACGACCAAATACGGCGCCGAGCCGACCTTTGCTTTCTTCGGCGACGAGGACGAGGCCTTCGAGAAGATGCGGGCAGGCTTCAAGGCCGATGTCGCGCATCCCTGCTCGCAAAGCGTGGTGAAGTGGCGCGAGGCCGGCCTACTGCAGCCGCTCGACACGTCCCGGATCGCTGGCTGGAAGGATCTCAATCCAGGTATCATGGCGATGAAGGATCTCGCCGTCACCGCCGACGGCAAGGCTTGGTTCATGCCATTCGACTGGGGCAACACCTCGCTGCTCTACCGCACCGACAAGGTGACGGCCCAACAGGCACAGTCGCTCAAGATTTTCGCCGATCCGCGGTTCAAGGGCCGCGTCACCATCGGCGACAATGTCGATGACGCCTATGCGCTGGCGAGCCTAGTCATCGGTCTCAAGGACTGGACCAAGATGACCGACGACCAGTTCAAGCAGGCGTCCGCTTTCCTGCGTGACGTGCACAAGAACATCCGTTTCTACTGGATCGACGACACCGACCTCAACCAGGCCTTTATCGGCAACGAGGTCGACCTCGTCTGGGGCTGGAACGAGACCTTCGTGACGCTGAAGGGACAGGGGCTGCCGATCGCCATGAACCGCGAGACCAACGAAGGGATTTCGACCTGGGTGTGCGGCTACGTGCTGATGAAGGATGCGCCAGGCAAGCTCGACGAGGCCTATGATTTCCTCAGCGCCGTCAATGCGCCCGGCGTGTCGGACTATATGGTCAAGACCTTCGGCTACGGCCACGGCAATGGCGCCGGGATGGCTGCGATCGACCACAAGGTGCTGGCCGACCGCGGCTTCGACAATCTCGACAAGTTCCTCGACAAGACCTTGTTCCAGCAACCCGTCGCGCCGGAGCTGAAGCAGCGCATGGTCGCCGAGTTCGAGAAGATCAAGGCCGGCTATTGAGCGACAAGACAGAAAGGACCGGCGTCGTCATCGTCGGGGCTGGCTTCACCGGCCTCTCGGCCGCGATCGAATTGAAGCGCGCCGGCGTCGATTTCGTGCTGGTGGAAGCCCGCGATCGTGTCGGCGGCCGCGTCGAGGCCATGCGAAACGGACTTGGCGAGCGCATCGACAGCGGCGGCCAGTTCCTGTGCGAGGACATGCCGCAGCTGATGGAACTGGCGCGGGTCCGCGCCAAGACCTTCGTCGAGACCTACGTCGAGGGCGATTTCATCACCCATCCGGCGATGTCGGCCCCGAGAGCCGAGCGGACCTATCATGCCTCGATGGCGATCCGCGAACGCATGAACGGGATCGAGCCCGACGATCCCGCGATCGAAGGCCTGACCGTTGCCGACTGGCTCGAAGGCCAGAACGACACGGCTGACGCCAAGGCGGCCTTCCGGTCGATGATCGAGGGCCTGTGGTGCCTGGCGCTGGAGAAGGTGCCGCTCTGGTACCTGATCGACAATGACCGGCGCATCACCAATGAGGTGCCGGAGCTGCAATATTCCCTGCGCGAGACCATGCAGTCGGTAGCCGACGATCTGGCTGATGATCTCGGCGGCTGGGTGAGGCTGGGTGAACCGGCCACCCGCATCGAATATGGTGCGCCAGGGGTTCGTGTTGTCTCGAGCAACGGCGTGATCGAAGCACGCGCCGTTCTGGTGGCCGTGCCGCCGGCGACAGCCGCGAAGCTCGATTTTACGCCCCCCTTGCCAGCAGCCTTGGACAGGGCGCTCGGCGCCTGGGAAAGCGGCGCCGTGATCAAGATCCTGGTGCGCTATCCCAGGCCATTCTGGCGCGAGCGGGATTTGAGCGGGATGGTGATGTGGCGGGATCTGCCGGGGCTGTTTGCCTGCGACGCCAGCAAGGATCCCGATCATGCGGCGCTTGTCGTCTTCATTGGCGGGCCGCTGGCGCTGGGCTGGCACGAACTCGGCGAGGCGGATCTGCGGGCGCAGGTGACGACGAGGCTGGTGGAGGCGCTCGGTCCGGAGGCAGCGGACAGTCTCGATTTCAGCCGCCGCGACTGGACGCACGATGGCTGGAGCGGCGGTGCCTATAGCGACCTGATCATCGATGCGACGGCGAGAGATGCCGAGCGCACCATTCTTGCCGGTGCGCCGCCGCTGCATTTCGCTTCGTCGGAATTGTCGCCGTCATTCCCGGGCTATGTCGAAGGCGCGATCATGGCCGGGCGCATCGCGGCGCGCAGGATCATCGCCGATGTTCAGTCGGCCATCGCGACCAGGGCTTCGGGATCATAGGCGAGGCGGATCGGGGTGCCGACCGGAATATCGTCGGCGCCGAAATCGTTGGTCTCTGTCACCGACAGCGGCTTTTCCAGGCCCGGGATTTCGACGATCAGATGGGTGATCTCGCCGAAATAGTGGCGCTCGACCACCTTGCCGGCGACCTCGAATTTGGCTTTCGCATTGTCCCATAGCACGCGCAGCCGCTCCGGCCTGATGCCCAGCGTTGCGGCGCCGCCATTGCGCACGAAGGCCTTGGGCTTGTCGGTCTTGATGCGGCCGAAGCCGAGCGTGTCGACGACCAGCGATGCGCCGTTCTCCTCGACGATCTCGGCCTTGATGAAATTCATGCCGCCCAGGAAGTCGGCGACCTGGCGGTTGACCGGGCGCTGGTAGATTTCCTTTGGGGAGGCGACCTGCGCGATCTTGCCGCCGAACATCACGGCGATGCGGTCGGACATTGCGAGCGCTTCATACTGGTCGTGGGTGACCAGTACGAAAGTGATGCCGACCGCCTGCTGCAGGCGGCGCAACTCGACTTGCATCTGCTCGCGCAGCTTCTTGTCAAGCGCCGACAGCGGCTCGTCGAGCAGCAGAACTTTTGGCCGCATCACCAGGGCGCGGGCAAGCGCGACGCGCTGGCGCTGGCCGCCGGAAAGCTCGGTGGCAAGCCGCTTGCCGAGGCCGGTGAGCGAGACCTGCGCCAGTGCTTCCTCAACCCGGCGCTTCTCCTCGCCGCCCTGCAGCTTCAACCGCTTCAGCCCGTAGGCGACGTTCTGCTCGACATTGAGGTGCGGGAAGATCGCGTAGCTCTGGAACACCATGTTGGTCGGCCGGCGGTTGGCCGGGATGCCTTCCATGGGCTGGCCGCCGACCGCGATCGAACCGCTGGTCGGATTGTCGAAGCCGGCGATCATGCGCAAAAGCGTGGTTTTGCCGCAACCCGAGGGGCCAAGCAGCGAGAAGAACTCGCCCTCCCTGATGGTCAGGGAGGCGTCGTCCAGCGCCTTGAACGCTCCGTAACTGCGGGTGACGTTCCGGATCTCGATCATCGGTCTTTCGGATTGGATCCTGTCCCCGTGAGGGCGCTCGATCCGCGGCTGCTCAGGCATAGAGGCCTCCCTCGTTCTGGGTGCGTCTGGCCGCGCGGCGACGCAGGATTTCGGCGATCGTCATCAGCAGGAAGGAGGCGACCAAAAGCAGCGTGCCGAGCGCCAGCACGCCGGGCAGTTTCGATGCGAAGCGCAACTGGCCCCAGATGTAGATCGGCAGCGTCGCCTCGGTGCCGGTCAGGAAGAAGGCGATGATGAACTCGTCCAGCGAGATGGTGAAGCAGACCAGCAGGCTGGAAATGATCGCCGGCGCCACCATGGGCAACGTCACCCGCCGGAAAGTGCCGAAGGCGCTTTCGGCGAGATCGGCGGAGGCTTCCTCGAGGCTGCGGTCGAAACCCTCGAAGCCGGAGGTCAGCACCGTCATCGAATAGGGAATGCAGACCAGGACGTGGCCGAGCACTACGGTGAACAGCGAAAGGCTGAGGCCCAACTGCAGCATCACCAGCAGCATGGAGATGGCAACGATGACTTCCGGCAGCACAAGCGGCGCCATGATCAGCCCGTTGATGGCGCGGCGGCCGGGATAGCGGTAGCGGGTGATCGAGCGGGCGGCGAGGATGCCGAGTACGGTGGAGAGGATGGCCGCCGAGACGCCGACGATCAGGCTGTTCCAGGTGGCGTCGAGCAGCGCCGGCGTGCGCGGCAGGTCTTCGTACCATTGCAGGGTGAAGCCAGTCAGCGGGAATTTCGGCGTCGCCGCCGTGTTGATCGAGAAGATCGGCAGGAAGATGACCGGCAAATAGAGGAAGACGATGTAGAGGAACGCATAGGCCGACAGCCAGCCGCCCGGCAGGAAGCGCCGCGCCCTCATCGCGCCATCCTTTGCAAGGTGCGGATGATCAGCACCGTGGCGCCCGCCATCAGGGAGACGATCAGCATGGTGGTAACGGAAAGTGCGGCGCCGAGCGGCCAGTTGGCGGCCTTGCCGAACTGCGCCTGGATCGCGTTGGCGATCATGACGCCGTCCTTGCCGCCGACGAGCTTTGGCGTGACATAGTCGCCGACCGTCGGGATCATGACGATCAGCGCCGCGGAAATGATGCCTGGCGCCGACAGCGGCAAGGTCACGCGCAGGAACGAGCGCAGGGGGCCATCGCCAAGATCGGTAGCCGCTTCGACCAGCGTGCGGTCGACCTTCTCCAGCGAAACGAAGATCGGCAGAATGGCGAAGGCCGCCCAGGCATGGGTGAGGGTAATGATGACGGCGCTCGAATTGTAGAGCAGGGCTGTCGACGGTTCGTCGATGATGCCCAGGCCCATCAGGCCGGAATTCAAGACGCCGTTATAGCCCAGGATGACCTTCCACGACATCACGCGCAAGAGATAGCTGGTCCAGAACGGTATGGTGATGAGGAACAGCCACAGGCTCTTGTGACGGCCGCCATGGAAGGAAATGAAGTAGGCGATCGGGTAGGCGAGGACGACGGTGAACAGGCTGACCGTCAGCGAGATGTAGAGCGAGCGCCACAACAGATCGCGGTAGATCGGCTCGGTCAGCGCGACACGGTAGTTCTCCAATGTGAAGGTGCGGTCGATCGTCAGGTAGTGCTGCGTCCAGAAGGAGTGGGCGATGACCACCAGGATCGGCAGGACCAGCAGGATGAGTGCGTAGAGGAAGGTCGGGCTGATCAGGGCAAAGCCCTGTACGGGCTCCGATCGCAGAAGGGCATTTCGTCTGGCCCGCGACATGCGCAACGGGGGCGACCCTTCCGCAGCCACCGTCATTGCTGGGCACCGGGGGGCAGGGCTCCGGGTGCGATCTCGGTTGCTGGCCTGGACTGTCCCGCCATACGGCATCCCATTGGGCTGGCGCCGGCTATGTTCCCCTTGCCGGCTTTCTTTCATCATGCGCGCATCCGCGGATTGAAATCAAGCGCTAATTCTGCAATGTTGATTGAACGGACATTCAAAATCAGGCGAGCAGAGCGACGATTCGGCCATGGCGGACCGGATTGATGCCCGGGAAATTCGACGGATGATGTGGAGGCGATGATGGCGGCTGTGAGAGATCTGGAGGCACGCGAAACGGCAGGCCCTGGCAACGACGATGCGGCCGAACTGGCCAAGCGTCATCTCATCCAGCCCTGGCCTTATGCCGGTTCCGTCGGTTCGGAAGCGCGCGCGCTGATCGGCGAGGGCGATGGCATCTACATCACCGACAGCGCCGGCAAGCGGCTGATCGATGGGCCTGCCGGCATGTGGTGCGTCAATGTCGGCCATCGTCGAGAGGAACTCGCCAGGGTGATGTACGACCAGGCGATGGCGCTGTCCTACAACACGCCCTGGTACACGATGAACGCGCCATCGGCGGAGCTTGCCAAACGCATCGCCGGCCATGCCCCAGACGATCTCAGCCACGTCTTCTACACCACGGGCGGTTCGTCCGCGGTCGAGACGGCGCTGCGCTTCATGCAGTTCTACAACAATGTGCGTGGCCGGCCGGAAAAGAAGCTCATCCTGAGCCGAGGGGGCGCCTATCATGGCTCGACCTATCTGTCGGCCTCGCTCAATGGCCGTCCCCGCGATCGCGACTGGATGGATGGCGCGGACGAACTGGTGGTCAAGCTGTCCTCGCCCGATCCGTTCCGGCGCCCGCAAGGCATGAGCCTTGCCGCCTTCACCGATTTCCTCGTCCACCAGTTCCGCGACACGGTCGCGCGCGTCGGCGCCGACAGAATAGGCGCCTTCGTCGGCGAACCGGTGCAGGCCTCCGGCGGCGTCGTCGTGCCGCCCGACGGCTATCTCAAGCGCATCCGCGAGATCTGCCGTGACAACGACATCCTCTATGTCTCCGACGAGGTGGTGACGGGCTTCGGCCGGCTTGGCCATGTCTTTGCCTCGGGCGATGTGTTCGGCATCGATCCCGACATGATCATCTTCGCCAAGGGCGTCACCTCAGGCTATTTCCCGCTCGGCGGCGTCATCATTTCCGAACGGCTGCTGGAAAACCTGCGCCGGTCCAACCATCCCGACGCGCTGTTCGGCCATGGCCTGACCTACACCAGCCATCCCGTCGGCTGCGCGGTGGCCTTGAAGAATCTCGACCTGCTGGAGGAAAGCGTGCTTGCCCACACGCAGGCGGTCGCGCCCTATTTCCAGGCGCAATTAAAGACGCTGGAAGAGCTGCCGCTGGTCGGCGAGGTGCGCGGCGTGGGGTTGATGGGCTGCGTGGAATGCGTCGCCGACCGCGAAAGCAAGGATCCACTGCAACTCGACAAGGATGTCGGCAAGCGCATCGACGCCCACTGCCACGAACTTGGCCTGCTGGTGCGGCCACTGATCAACATGTGCGTGATGTCGCCGCCGCTGATCATCACGCGCGAGCAGATCGACGACATGGTGGCGATCCTGCGCGAAGGCATTTCACGCACGATGGATGATCTCAGGAAAGAGGGCGTGTGGCGGGGATGACAGCCGATCCCCCTCGCGGGGGATGCCGCCGGTACGTCTTGGCGATCAGTTCGAAATTATAGCAATTTTCCGCAAGCCATGGACGCCGCAACGCGGCAGATTGTCCCGGCAACGGCGGACAAGCCCTGAAGAGCGGTATCCGGATCACCAGGGAATCGTTCCGAGTTCTGCGTGCGTGAACGTCCCTGTCGGGCCGTCCGGGCCAAGCATCGCGACACGCACCGCCTCGCGGGCGCCCTGCTCGACGGTCTCGGTGCCGGCATAGCCGTTGAGGTTGGTTTTGGTGAAGCCCGGCGAGACGGCGTTGACCTTGATTCCGGTCGGCTCCAGCTCGATCGCCATGGCCAACGTCATGGCGTTGAGCGCCGTCTTGGACGCGGGGTAGACCGGGCCGAAGATCGAGCGGTAGGGGAAGGCCGGGTCCGCATTGCGTGTCAGCGAACCGACGCCGCTCGACACGTTGACGATGCGGGCTGCCCGCGCTTCGCGCAGCAGCGGCAGCATGGCCTGGGTGACGGCAAGCACGCCGAACACATTGGTCTCCCAGACCGCGCGCACTTCGTCGAGGGACACGTTGCTCGGGCGGGTCAGCTTGGCATAGTCCTCGATGGATTGGCCGGGCCGCTTGCTGGTGTTCGAGATGGCGGCGTTGTTGACGAGCACGTCGAGGCGGCCAAGCTCATTGCGGATACGCTCCGCCGCGGCGGCGATCGAAGCCTGATCCGTCACGTCGAGTTGGAATGCGCGCGCGTCCTGCCCGATATCACGGGCCGCCGCCTCGCCGCGCTCGAAATTGCGCGATCCGACCAGCACGGTGAAGCCGTGCGCCACGAGATCCCTGGCGATCTGAAGGCCTATTCCTTGATTGGCCCCGGTGACCAAGGCGACGGGTCTATCCAGCATGATGATCTCTCCTTCGACGGTTGTTCAGGATTTATGCAGCGGCGCGTTCGGCGGTCGGCCGGCGGCGCAGATCGGCTTGCAGGATCGCCGGCGGGTTGTAGTTGGCCTCGTTCAAGCCGACGTCAGTCCCCGGGCGGGACGATCCGGTCGATCCGGTCCAGAACCTCGTCGCCGAGGTGAACCTCGGCGCCGACGAGCAGGTCGTCGAGATGCTGCATCGTACGTGGCCCGAGAATGGCCGACGTCACGGCCGGATGAGCCATGACGAAAGCCATCGCCATGTGGGTGAGCGACAGCCCCGCCTCTTCAGCCAGCGGGATGAGTTGCTCGACCGCATCCAGACTGCGCTCATCGGACATCTGCGTCGGCATGTATTTCACCCGCAGGCTGTCGGGCAGCGGTTGCCCCTTGCGGTAGCGCCCGGTGAGCAGGCCTTTCGACAATGGGCTCCAGACCATCGCTCCCATTGCGTAGCGCTCGCAGACGGCGAGTACTTCGCGCTCGATGCCGCGATCGAGGATCGAGTAAGGCGGCTGCTCCACGCGGAAACGGGCGAGCCCGCGCCGCTCGGCGACCCACTGGGCCTCGACGATCTCGGAGGGCGGGAAAGTCGAGGATCCGATCGCGCGCACCTTGCCGGCGCGCATCAGATCGGTGAGTGCCGAGAGCGTTTCCTCGATGTCGGTGTCCGGTGCCGGGCGATGTATGAGGTAGAGATCGATGTGGTCGGTCTGCAGACGGCGCAACGACGCTTCCACCGCCTGAATAATCCAGCGGCGCGAATTGCCCTGGCTGTTCGCATCCTTGCCCATCTGCCCGTTCACTTTGGTGGACAGCACGACCTTGTCGCGCCGACCTTTCAGCGCCTTGCCGACGATCTCCTCCGACTCGCCGTTGCTGTACCTGTCGGCGGTGTCGACGAAGTTGATGCCAAAATCCAAAGCCTTGTGAATGATACGGATGCATTCGTCGTGATCGGGGTTTGCGATGCTGCCGAACATCATCGCGCCCAGGCAGTAAGGGCTGACCTTGATGCCGGTCCGTCCGAGCGGGCGATACTGCATGTTTCTCTCCTCGTGCTTGGCTGTGGCTAAAACCGCCTTGCTGTGCTATTCAGCCTAAACGGATCCATGTTCCACATTATACGGAACATTGTTCCGTTTGGCAAGCAGGTGCATTTTGGACGACAGAACGGACGATTCAGACGCTGGCGTGGGGCTGCGAGGCGGCGCGGATCGACGCGTGCGCGCCGACGCGCAACGCAATCTCGACACGCTGCTCCAGGCCGCCATGGCGGTGTTCGCGACCTCGGGCGTCGACGCCCCGGTGCGCGAAATCGCGGAAAAGGCGGGCGTCGGCATCGGTACTCTCTATCGGCACTTTCCGCAGCGCTCCGACCTGATCGCCGCCGTCTTTCGCCGGGAGATCGATGGCTGCGCGGACGCAGCATCCGTCCTGTCGGCCGGGCATGAGCCCTTCGACGCGCTGGCGGCCTGGATGCAGCGATACGCGGCCTTCATTGCCGCCAAGCGTGGCCTGGCCAAGGCCCTGCACTCAGGAGATCCGGCGTTCGACAGCCTGCCGGGCTACTTCGACCAGCGGCTGCGGCCTGCCTTGCGCACGCTTCTCGACGCGGCGATCGCCGCCAGCGAAATCCGTGGCGATGTCGATGCCGACGAGCTACTGGGCGCGGTGGCGAGCCTGTGTATGTCGGCCCACAATGCCGGGAGCGGCCGCGCGGAGCGCATGGTGGCTCTCCTCGTCGACGGGCTGCGCTACGGCGCGAAGTCGTCGTAGGAGTGATGTAGGAATCGTCCGGCCTATAGTGCGGTCGCGCGCACCTACGACCGCGACCGCAGCGCGTCGTTCAGATTCCACATGTCCTTTTCCTCCGGCGCGGTATCCAGGCCGAGCACCGGAATCTGCTTGCGCAGGTGGTCGTGGTGCGTGCGTACGCCATATTCGAGGTCGGAGAGGTAAAACCCCTCGAAGGCCTCGGACAGCATGGATTCGTTCGACCAGACCGAGAGCTGCACATCTTCCGACATGGTGTCGCGGTCGATACGGAAGGAGAGGTAGCGGGCGGCAGCCTGCTCGCGGCTTTCGTCGCGGTAGCGATAGATGGCGCCACGCAGCAGCGTCTCACCCGTCGACAGCGGAAACTCCTGATAGAACTGCACCGATTCCGGCATCACCGACAGAACGGCGTTGGGGAAGATGCCGTAATAGACCCAGGCCTTCCTGAGATGGTCCGGCAGATGCGTCGGCTCAGGCGCGATCTTGACGTAGTTCCTGACGCTCCAGCGGCGGCCGGCATGCGGGTTGTAGGTGGCGAAGGAGCGCGAGACGCCGTTGACGAAGGGCTCGTCGAAATAGGTGGCGCCGTAGAGATCCTGCAGGGCCGGATGCGCCATGGCGACGTGATAGCCTTCATTGTCGACGTCGCGCACCGACTTCCAGTTGACCGGTGTCTTCTGGGTCCAGATGCCCCAGGAGGGCACCATGTCGGCGGCCTTGTAGTGCGCGAATTCGGGTTCGATCGGCTTCAACAGCTCGGCGACCGAGGGCTGTGGCCCGCCATTGCGGAAGCGGATGAAGATGAAGCCCATCCAGACTTCGAGATCGAGCGGCATCAGGCCGAACTCGGTCTTGTCGAGGTCGGGGAAGGAGCGCGGCCGGGCGGCGCCGCGCAACGTACCGTCGAGATTGTAGACCCAGCCATGGAACGGGCAGACCAGCGCGTTCCTGCAATTGCCCTGGCTGTCGGCCACGACGCGGCTGCCGCGGTGGCGGCACATGTTGTTGAAGCCGCGCACGACGCCGTCCTTGCCGCGTACGATCAGAGCACGCTCGCCAATGACATCCATGGTGAGATAATCGCCGGCATTCGGTATATCGCAGACATGTCCGGCGATCTGCCAATGATTGCGGAAGACATGCTCCTTCTCCAGTTCGAGGAGGGCGGCGGAATGGTAACTCCAGCCCGGTAATCCCCGCCGGTCCCAATCGTTCGGGATTGCCACGTCACGGAGGTGCGGGTTCATGAAACGTCTCTTCTTTTTATTGGATATGCATTCAATATAGTCATATTTTGCATTGAAATGCAATGGCTTGTCGAAATACGCAGGTTCCCTATCGAAAATGCAGGCCCCGGCTCCAACGGTATCCCGCTCCGCCGCGGGCCCCGAAAACCCCGGAAAATCCGGGTGTTAGCCAGAGTTCCATAACCTCCGCCCCGTCGCCGGGTCACGCTGCAAATCGCGACCCTCGGACAAGGTATTGCGCTGGCAAGAAAGCCCCTGCGGCGCACGGAGGGCAACCCGCCACTCAGGTCAAAATAGCCAATGACCGATTTTGACCGTTTCTGCCCGCATCGATGTTTCAATCCGGTTACATTGCCGCGCTCTCGTCACCTTTGCGCCGTTACAGAGCGCGATTAAATTCGTTTTATCGCAAAAAGAAAATCAACGAAGGGGAAGATGATGCATGCGAAAGTCCAGATCACCAGCGGCAACCGCTTTCAGGCTCCAGAGCGCGCTGACCGCCGCCCGAAGCTGGCCCTTCGCCAGCGTGCCAGCGACCACCCGATGGCAATGTTCATGGCGCTGGCTGCTTGCGCCTTCGCCGGCATGGCGTTCACGCCGACGGTCGGTCCGGCCTTCGCTTCGTTGAATCCGCCTGCCAACGTCATCGAAGGTGCGCCGACCACAACCACGACCGCCCGCCTGCCGATGCCAGCGATCGATTTCGCCTGCAAGGGGCAGGCCTGGGGCGCCGAGAGCGTGGATTGCCTGCGCGCCATCGCCCAGCAGTCCGGAACGCACAAGGTCCGTGCGATCCGCATGATCGCCAACGCCGTGCCGGTGACCAGCACGCCGAACATCTTCTGATTTCCGACACCGGGTTTCTGCCTGGGGCATGATTGCGAAAACAGGTTCCCGTTTGGGGATCATGCCCTGACCTCCCCGAGCGCTTCCTCCAGCGCTCCCTCGGGCTCCCGCCGCGATGTCGGCCGGGGGCCTCTTTTTTATGCTTTCAACGCGGCCTGCTCGGCAATGGTCGAAAGCACGCTGCGCACATCCAGCGTGCTGAACGGTTTTTCGAGGATCTGTGGCCGCTGCTGCGCCGGTAAGGCTTCGATTTCCGCCTTCGCGCCGATGAGGTCGCCGGTGACCAGCACGAAGCGCCGCGCCAGGTCGGGCCGCTCGGCGAGCAGTTCGCGGTAGATCGAAATGCCTGATGTGCCGGGCATGCGCAGATCCGAAAAGACGATGTCCGGCGGCATGTGGCCGCTCAAGGTGGCGGCGCCCGATTCCCAGACCGGCGCGATCCGCGACTTGATGCCCATCAGTTCGAGAATGTCGGACAAGGAACCGGCGACGTCAGGCTCGTCATCGATGATCAGGGCATGGCGCAGGCCGCTCGATCGCGGCTGGCTTTCGCCAGCTGCGATCATGCCTGCCGAGATAGCGGGCAACTGGACGACGAAACGCGCGCCTCTCGGCTGCACTTCCTCGAACCAGACATTGCCATTGTGCCGCTCGATGATGGATTTCGAAATCGACAGGCCGATGCCGGTGCCGACACCGACCGGCTTGGTGGTGAAATAGGATTCGAAGATGCGGGAGCGGATGGCTTCGGGAATGCCGGGGCCGTTGTCCTCGACCGAGAAGCCGGGATTGCCCCGGTCGCCACGGAAGCTCCGCACCTTGATCAGCCGATCGCCGGCGACGCCAGCCAGGGCGTGCTGGCTGTTGATGAGGAAATTGGCCGCCACCTGCGTCACGTGGTCGGCGTCGGCCATGGCCAGCAGGGGACCGGGCGCGAAATCGGTATCGATGATGATGCCGCTCGAGCGCGCGCCATAGGCGGTCACTTCGAGAGCGGCGCGGATCACCTGGTTGAGATCGGTCTCGGCCTGCGCCGCCGGATGGAGGCGGACCATCGACAGGAAGCTCTTGACGATGCGCCCGCAGCGCTCGGCGGCGGCGCGCACCTTTTCGGCGCGCACCTTGGTCTGTGGATCGCTTGCGAATTCATGCAGCAGCGTCGACTGCGCGACCACCACGGCCAGCGGGTTGTTGAGTTCGTGCGAGACGCCCGCGAGCAGCGAGCCCATCGCCGCCATCTTCTCGTTCTGGTGCAGCTTCTCGCGCTGCCGGTTGATCTCCTCCTCGGCGCGCAGTCTCTCGCGCAGGTCGCGGATGGAGCCGAAGATCAGCCGGCGGTCGGCGACCCGCATCTCGGTCGCCGTCAGCTCGATCGGAAAGACCTCGCCGGCGGCATTCTGCGTCACCGTCTCGAGCCGCTGGCCGACCATCGGCGCGCCGCGGCCGGACATGTAGTCCGCGCCCGAGGCATAGCCCTTGCGGTAATATTCCGGAACGACGGTATCGAGCAGGTCCTTGCCGAGGATTTCGCTGCGCTGGAAGCCGAACATCTTTTCCGCGGCCGGATTGAATTCGATGATCGATCCGGCCTCGTCGATGACGATGATGGCGTCGAGCGAGGCCTGCAACATGGTGCGGCGGATCACCTCGCTGGCATGGGCGTCGGAAGGGGAGTGTTCGATGGCGTCGCCGATGGCGAGCGCGATGATGTGCAGCGTCGCCTCTTCCTCATCGGTCCATTCACGCTCCTCGACGCAATCATTGACGGCGAGCGTGCCCCAGAGATGGCCGTGCGCGAAGACCGACACCGACAGGAACGACTTGATGTTCTGCTTTTCGAAATCGGCCCTCAGGAACCCTTCGAGATCACGCGTATGCCCGGCGAATATCTTGCCTTGCCGCTCATCCTCGGCCAGCCGCTCCAGCAGCGGATCCGAATTGACGATCGACTGCATGATGACGGTCGGTGAGGCCAGTTCGCCGCCAAAATCGGGGTCGATCCAATAGGCGGCGACCGACTGAGCGAAACCCTGGCCGGGCAGTTCGCGCAAGCGGAACAGGATGCCGCGCTGGCATTCCATGGCGTGGCACAGCGTTTCCAATACGCCGTCCATTTCGCGCTGCCAGTCGCCTGCCTCGCGCAGCCGGCGCACGACACGCACGGCCGCCATCGCCGCGCCTTGCCTGAAACCCTGCATATCCGTGCTTGCCGTGTCGCCCGTCATTGTCAGCCGCTATTCCAGAGTCACGCCATCGATCGGCTGGCAACGGCCGTGGAGCGGAACCCCCGTGGGTCTGACGCTCAGTTGCCGTCGCCGGTCGGCAGCGAGAAGATATAGCCTTCGCCGCGTACCGTGCGCAGGAATTTCGGATTGGCCGGGTCCGTCTCGATCTTCTTGCGCAGACGCATGATGCGGATGTCGACGGCGCGCGATGATTCCGGATCCTCGGTGAAGCCGATCGCCTCGGAGATCGCAGCCCGGGTCAAGAGCCGGTTGGCGCGGGTCAGGAAAACCTCCAGCACGTCGAATTCGCTCTTGGCCATGTCGATCACAGTGCCGTTGGCGCCGGTGACCAGCCTGCCGTCGAGATCGGCCTGGAAGGGGCCGAAGGCGACGGAGCGGCGGTCGGTCCTGGCTTTCCTGTCCTGCGGCTCTGTCGGCTGCGGGACACGGCGCAGCACGCTGCGCACCCTGGCCAGCACCTCGCGCAGTTCATACGGCTTGACGATATAGTCGTCGGCGCCGAGTTCCAGCCCGACGATGCGGTCGAGCGCGGTGCCGGCGGCGGTCGCATAGATGATGCCGATCGGCATTTTCGAGCGCAGCCAGCGGCCGAGCGACAGGCCATCCTCGCCAGGCATAGCGATGTCGAGGATGGCCAGATGGAAGGGCTGCGTCTCGATCAGGCTGCGCGCGGCGGCCGCGGTTTCCGCGGTCGCCACATCATAGCCCGCGGCGCCGAGATATTCGGCGACCGCGTCCCTCAGGTCGGGCTCGTCCTCGACGATGACAATTCTTGCCCGCACGATGCTCTCGCTCCCACTTTCAGTGGAAAGTAGATTGGGTATAAACATGATGTCCAGCACTCATATCCGGTTGCCAGGGAACGGTTGGAAAACATGGCCGCACGAGCCGTCATCGCGCTTGTTTCCGTCGCCGAGGTCGTGGCGACCGAGCTTGCCGACCATCTTGAGCGGCGCGGCCATGACGTGCGTCAGGCGCGGCAGCCCTGGGAGGCGGAATCGCTGCTGGAGGGCAGAGGCATCGATGTCGTCGTCGTCGGGGATAGCCTCAGCCAGGCGGAAGGGCGGGATCTGCTCAGGCGTTATGGCGGCCAAGGCGGGGGCGGCGAACATGGACCGGATTTCATCCTGATATGCCGGCCGGCCGATCTCCTCGACAAGGTGCTGGCGCTGGAGCTCGGTGCCGCCGACGTCGTCGAAAGTCCGCTCAATGTCAGGGAACTCGCCGCGCGTGTCGGCGGCCTGCTTTCGCGGCGTGGCAGGGGCACCCAGGAACTGATCGTGCTGGAGAACGCGACCGTCGATCTGAGATCGGCGATCGTCATGCATCGCTCCGGTACGCAGGAGCAGCTCTCGCCCGGCCAGGTGGCGCTGCTCAGGCTGTTCCTGGCGAGCCCGCGCAAGGTGCTGACGCGTGACGACATTATCGCGGCGGCGCCGGCCGAGAATGCCGACGCCTTCGATCGCTCGATCGACTCGCGCATCGTGCGGCTGCGCCGCAAGCTCGATACCGAGACCATCACCACCATACGCGGCGCCGGCTACAGGTTCGATCCGCCGCGGCAGTTCGCCGACTGACGGCTGCCTTTTCCCGCTTGTTGCCCGGATCAGCATCGGCCCTTCCATTTCCGCGCCGATGCGCGCGAGGTTCAGCGCACCACCAGCAATGACGGACCCGAGGCCATGTCGCCGCCGGCGACGAACTCGCTTGCGTGAGCGCGTTCCTTGAGGAGCACGCTGGCGAGTGCGGCAAAGCCGAGCAGACCCTGCGCATAGAGCAGCGCGGAAAGCACGGAAGCTGCGAATTTCGTTTTCATCGTCGGAATTCCCCAAAAAATGCCGGTGTCGCGGGTCGCTTCAGGAAACTCCCGAAGTGCCCGCGCCGCCCACGGAGCCCCCCGTCGCGGCGCGGGCCTTCGGTCCTCTCGGCAGCAAGTTGCCGGAGGGGCCGCGCAAAACCAGCAGCCGAAGGCCAACCCGCCAGAGGGCCTTCAACCGGGCGATGCGCAGGCTGGAAACAATCCAGACCGTGGCGCAAAACAGAGCGACGTGCAGGGTCGAAATCTCGCTCGAACTCATCGCTGCCAGCTTCGCCGCCGGGCGGCCGGCAATGCTGCCGACGCCGCCGATGGCCGCCGCCGCGATGCTGATCCTGAAGAGCCAGGACCGCGTGTTCGTTTTCGTTCCCATGGTCGTTGCCGTCTGCTTTCGTTGCGTCAACTTTTGCCTCCCGTCCGTATCCGGATCATGCCGCCAAAAGCCGCGCTTTGTTGCAGTTTGGTTTCGAAATTCGCGTCCATCCTTTCATATAGCGGCAAGTCGAACTTTCGTTTCGGTATGAATACCTATGTACGTCATCCCTGACCACGTGTTTCGGATGGGACAGTTGCCGACGATACCGATTGCTCTGTTAACCGGGGAAACAAATTCGAAACACAAACGCGTATTTCGCGAAATATCACCGAAACATGCGGGAGGGATAAGCCACCCATCGAATTGGAGCCGGCCTGATCGGCAGAGAGAGGGAACGTCATGCACACCGCCATTTCCGCAAAGCTCATCAACATCACCGCCGCCGCGTTCATGGGCAGCGTGCTTCTGTTCGGCGCAAACGCCGCGCATGCCGCCAACACCGTCGTGGCACGCGTTTCGCTGTCGCAGCAGGTCATGGAAGTCTCGGTCGACGGCCGGCCGACCTTCGCCTGGAAGGTTTCCACCGGCGACAGGGCGCATGTGACGCCGACCGGCTCGTTCAAGCCGACGCGCATGCACGAGATGTGGTATTCGAAAAAGTACGACAACGCGCCGATGCCGCATTCGGTCTTTTTCAGCGGTGGCTACGCGGTTCATGCCACCTATGCCATCAAGCGCCTCGGCCAGCCGGCCTCGCATGGCTGCGTGCGGCTGCATCCGGACAATGCCGCCGATTTCTACCAGCTTGTCGAGACCTTCGGGCCGGCCAACACCAGCATCGTCATCGTCAAGTAGCAGGCAGGTTGCCGCGCTCGGCCATATGCCGGAGCTGCTGGAGCGACCGCCAAAAAAAGAGGCCGGAAAAATTCCGGCCTCTTTTTGTTTCTTGCGTCCTGTGCGTCAGCTCGGCAGCGCCGGCATCAGCTTCGGATCCGGCTTTTCCGCCAGATGCGGCAGGTCCTTGCTGGCGATGAAGGTGTAGAACATGGGCACGACGAACAGCGTGAACATGGTGCCGACCAGGATGCCGGTGAAGATGACGAGGCCCATCGAATAGCGGGCCGCGGCACCGGCACCGCTGGAAACGATCAGCGGCACCACGCCCAGCGCCATCGCGGCCGTCGTCATGAGGATCGGCCGCAGGCGCACCTTGGCCGAGGCGATGATGGCGTCACGCCGCCGCATGCCATGCAGTTCTCGCTGCTGGTTGGCGAATTCGACCAGCAGAATGCCGTGCTTGGTGATCAGGCCGATCAGCGTGATCAGTCCGACCTGGGTGTAGATATTGAGCGTGCCGAGGCCCAAATTGAGCGGCACGATCGCGCCGAAGATCGACAATGGCACCGCCATCATGATGATCAGCGGATCGCGGAAGCTTTCAAACTGCGCCGCCAGCACCAGATAGATGACAATGACGGCCGCGCCGAAAGCGATCAGGATCGTGTTGCCCTGTTCTTTCTCCTGCCGGGACTGGCCGGAATAGTCGATGAAGAAGGTGTCGGGCAGGCTCTCCTTCGCAATGTCCTCGAGGACTTTCAAACCGTCGCCGGTTGTGACACCGGGCAGCGGCAGCGCCGAGATCGTCGACGAATTCAACTGGTTGAACTGCTCGATGGCCGCCGGCGAGGCATTGTTCGAAATCGTGACCACGGCCGACAGCGGCACCATCTCGCCCGTCACGCTGCGTACGAAGTATTGGCCGAGCTTTTCGGGATTGTCGCGGAATTCCTGCGGCACCTGCGGAATGATGTCGTAGCTGTTGGAGTCGCGGTCGAACTGCGCCACTTCAGCGCCGCCGACCAGCAGCGTCAGCGTGCGGCCGATATCGGCGATCGGCAGGTTGAGGGCGGCGGCGCGGTCGCGGTCGATAGTCACCGTCACCTGCGGCGCATCATAGGCCATCGAATTCTGGACGACGATGAAGCGGCCCGAGGCCTGCGCCTTGTTCTTGATCTTCTCGGCTTCCTCGAACACCTGAGCGGAATCGCCGGTCGAGCGCACCACCATGGAGATCGGCAAGCCGCCGCCGGAGCCTGGTAGCGTCGGCGGCGCGAAGACAAAGGCCTGGACACCCGCCACCTTGGCGATACGAGCCGTAATGTCGGCCTGCAGTTCCTTCGAATTGCGCTTCCGCTCCGCCCAATCCTTGAAGGCAAAACCGACGAAGGCGCTGTTGGTCGTGCCGCCGAACGCGACGGCGGAGAACTGCGCCCGTGTTTCGGGGATATCCTTCACCAGGCCCAGGATCTGGTTGACGTAGGTCTCGGTGTAATCGGAGGTCGCATAGCGCGGCCCCGTCACCAGCGAGAGCAGGAAGCCCTGATCTTCTTCCGGCGCCAGTTCCGTCGAGGTCTTGGTGAACATGAAGCCGGTCACGCCGACAAGCGCCAGCACTATGAGCAGCGTCAGCGGGCGATAGTTCAAAGACCCCGTGACGGCGCGCTCATAGACGTGCTCGACACGCGAGAAGGTGCCGTCGACGATGCGCTGGAAGCGGCCGGCATTGCCGGGCTTCAGGAGGCGCGCCGACATCATCGGCGTAATGGTGATGGCAATGACGCCAGACAGCACCACGGATCCGGCAAGCGTCACCGCGAATTCGCGGAACAGGGCGCCGGTCAGGCCGCCGGTGAAGGCCAGCGGCGCGAACACGGCGGCCAGCGTCATGGTCATGGCGACGATGGCCGACGCGATCTCGCGCATGCCGCTGAAGGCCGCTTGCATGGGCGGCATGTGGTCTTCTTCCATGTGGCGGTGGATGTTTTCCACCACCACGATGGCGTCGTCGACGACAAGGCCGATCGCCAGCACCATGGCCAGCAGCGACAGAAGATTGATCGAATAGCCCACCGCGAACAAAAGGAAGCAGACGCCGATCAGCGACAGCGGGATGGTGATGATCGGCATCATCACCGAGCGGAACGAACCGAGGAACAGCAGGATGACGACGACGACGATGGCAACCGCCTCGCCGATGGTCTTGAACACCTCGTCGATCGAGGCGCTGATCTGACCGGTCGCGTCGTAGACGACCTCGATCGTCATGCCTTTGGGCAGCGTCTCCTGAATCTGCGGGACGAGCTTGGTGAGCGCGGCCGCGGTGGTCAGCGGATTGGCCGCCGGGGTTGGGAAGATGGCGAGGAAGGTGCCGGGCTTGCCGTTGAAGGAGACCCTTGTGTCGGTGTTGGCGGCGGCGAGTTCGACGCGAGCCACATCGCGCAGGCGCACTACGTTGCCGTCGGTCGAACGTAGCGGTAGAGCCGCGAACGCCTCGGGCGTCTGCAGCGTCGAGCGCACCGTGATAGAAGAGACGACATATTCGTTCTGGGTGTTGCCGGGCGCCGACAGGAAGTTGGAGTTGTTGATCGCCGTCAGCACCTCGGCAGCCGTCACGCCGCGGGCGGCGAGCCTGACCGGGTCGATCCAGACGCGCATCGAGTATTCCTGGGCGCCGAAGATCTGCACGTCGGCGACGCCTTCGACCGTCGACATGCGGGGCCTGATGACGCGCTCGATATATTCGGTCAGCTGCTCCTTGGTCATGTTCGGATTCTGCATCGAGATGTACATCATCGCGAACTGTTGACCGGTACCCTTGACGATCACCGGGTCCTTGGAGGCGTCCGGCAAGGTGCCGCGCACGCCCTGGACCTTGGACAGCACTTCGGTCAGCGCCACGTCGGGATTGGAGCCGAGCTTCATCTGCACCGTCACGGTGCTGGAGGACGGACGGCTGGACGAGGTGACGTAGTCGATGTTCTCGGTCGAGGCGACGGCGCGCGCGATCGGGGCGGAGATGAAGCCCTGGATCAGGTCGGCGCTGGCGCCCGGATAGGCCGTCGTGATGGTGATCGCCGTTTCGTCGACCTTTGGATACTGCCGGATCGACAGGTTGAAGATACCCTGGAACCCGAGCAGCAGGATCATGCAGGCAAGGACCGTCGAAAGGACGGGCCGGCGGATGAAGAGATCGGAAAAGCTCATTGCTGGTCGGCCTGCTTGTTCGCCGATTTGGTCGGATCGATCGTGTTGTCGACGTTGACGGACATGCCGTTGAAGAGCCGGTTCTGACCCGCGGTGACGACCTCGTCGCCGGCCTTCAGACCCTCGACGATCTCGACCATGCCCTGATTGCGGCGGCCGGGCTTGACGAAGACCTGTGACAGGACCAGCGCCGGCTTGTCGGCTTCCGCCGCCGGCTTGGCCGGATCGGCCGGCTTGGCGGCGTCGGAAGCGGCCTTGTCCGCTGGCTTGGCTGCGTCTGCGGGCTTGGCTTCAGCAGCCGGCTTCAGGGCTTCGGCTGCCGGTTTCATCGCGTCCGCCGGCTTGGCGTCCGCAGGCTTGGCATCCGCCGGCTTGTCGGTGGCCGCCGCGGCTGGCTTTTCCTCCGGCTTGGCTGGCTGTGCCGGGGCCGCCCCGGCGGGTTTGGCCGGCTGCACCACGAAGATGTAGTCGCCATAGAGGCTGGTGGTCAGCGCCGTCTGCGGCAGTGACAGCACGTCCTGCTCCTCGGGCAGCTCGACACGCACCTGCACGAACTGGCCAGGGGTCAATCTGCCTTCGGGATTGGCGACTTCCGCCCGGATGTTCACCAGCCGGCTGGACGGGTCGATCTTGGGGTCGATGCCACGGATTTTGCCGGCGAAAGGCATGTCGCCGCCGCCCTGGCCAAGCCGAACGGTCTGGCCGATCTGGAGCAACGGCAGCTGCTGTTCGGGAACCGAGAAGTCGACCCGCATCGTGTCCAGATCCTGCAAGGTTACCACGGACGTGCCGGTCGCTAGGTACTGGCCGAGATCGATCTTGGGGATGCCCACCGTGCCGCTGAACGGCGCCCTCAGCTGCTTCTGGTCAAGCACCGCCTGCAGCTTGTTCACCTGCGCGGCGGTGGCCGATGCCGTCGCCCGCGCTGTGTCGAGCGTAGCTTCCGCATTAACGCCGCGCTTCTGCAGTTCGACGGCGCGCGTCAGCGCCGTCTCGACGAGCGCCACTTGCGCCTTCGTCGCTTCGAGATCGGCCCGCTCGACGGCATCATCGAGCTGCAGCAGGACCGCGCCATCCGCAACCTTCTGGTTGGCATGGAAGAGGATCTCCTTGACGATGCCGGCGGTTTCGACGGTCAGGTCGACGCCACGCACCGCGCTGACAGTACCTATGGCCTCGACGCCCGGCGTCCAGTTCGACGGCTTGGCGATGGTCGTCGACACGGTCGCCGCCGGCGGCTTCATGGTGGCGAAATACTGCTTGATGCCGTTGTCGCGCAGGAAGTTGAAGCCGACGATGCCGCCGACCACGATGACGAGCACGGCAAGGACCACAATAATGAGAAAGATACGGAGTATGCGCTTGAACAAGGAAGTCCCCTCAGTCGAAATCCGGCGCGAAGCGCGGACATCGGGACACATATCGACCGCAGGTCCCGATTTCAAATAATGGCGGTCTTACTGTACCGTCTGGACGGTCTTGTCAATTGGGCCTAAGCTTGCTTAGGGAGGCGCCATGAGAGCCCAACGACCGAATTCGCGCGAGAAGATTCTCGCCGCGGCGGCTGATGTTGCCCGGGAATCCGGGCCTGGTAGCCTGTCGCTTGATGCCGTCGCCAGCCGCGCCGGCGTGTCGAAGGGCGGACTGCTCTACAATTTTCCCACCAAGGCCAAATTGATGCAGGGCCTTGTCGAAGGTTATCTACGCGATTTCGAGCAAGCGCTGGAATCGGCGAACAGCAACGACAACGACAAAAATCCCCTCGCCGTCTATATCAAGCTGTCAGCGGAGGATTGCGAGGAAAAGCAGCCGTCCGCATCCTGGATCTTTTCGGCGATCGCCGAGGATCCCGATTTTATGACGCCGATAAAGACATTCAAGCGGCAGCTTTTCGAGCGCCTGAAAGGCGAGACGCCGGACCTCAAATCGCTGCTGGTCTGCTATCTCGCCATCGAAGGACTGCGCAGCATGAACCTGTTCGATTCCGACGTGCTGTCGAAGGACGAACGCGAGCTTTTGGTATCCTCACTTCTCGATATCGCCAAATAGGCTGCCTGGCCGGCGAAGGACGCCGCCGCAGCCGTCGTTCAGTCGACGGCGCGTTCGATATCCCGGCGCAGGACGATCGCGGTTGTCAGGTCCTCGACGCCGCCGAGAGTGGCAACGAGGTCGCGCAGTGTGTTGAGGCGGTCGATCGACGGTACTTCGACCTCGACGATGAGATCGAGCTGGCCGCTGACTGATGATACCCGCCGGACCTCCGGATAGCGCGCCAGCTGGTCGAGAATGCCGATCGACGGCGTGCGGATGAGCGTTACCAGCAGAAAGGCGCGGATCAACCCTGGGTCCAGTTGGCCGATATCGGCCCGATACCCTCTGATAACGCCGCTCTTTTCCAGCGAGGCAACCCGTTCGCTCGTCGCGCTGCGCGACAGGCCGATGCGCCCCGCAAGCGTTTTCAGCGGGATGCGCGCCTCCTTCGACAGGATGCCGAGAATGTCCCTGTCCTTGGCGTCCAGTTCCTTCATTGCGCGCGCTCCATACGGTTCCGTCAATGTGCCGGTCAATGCGGTCATTGTGCCGGTATAACCGACGCTTTGCCGGATGCCCGATTTTCTGGCCCATGCCAAGCTTTGACAAATCAGATCCGGATTGCCTGATGACCAACGTCTCATACCCAGCGCCTCAAATCTCGCAGACCGAGGCCGTCGATATCGCAACGCGGCACTTCGGCATTGCCGGCAGCGTCACACCGCTCGACAGCGAACGCGACCGGAATTTCAAGCTGACCGCGCCAGACCAATCGCTCTGGATCCTGAAGATCGTCAACGCCAGCGAGCCGCTCGTCGAAAGTGAATTCCAGACCGCGTTGTTCGATCATCTGGAGCGCCATAGTCCGGACCTCGCCGTGCCGCGTCTCAGGAAGACGGGGCGGGGCGCTTCGCTCGCCCATACAAAAGTGCCGGGCGGCGAAGATCATGCCGTGCGCCTGGTGTCATGGCTTCCCGGACGGCCGCTGGCCGAGAGCACGCCCAGTCCGGCGCTGCTGGAAAGCCTGGGCGGCGCGCTTGGCCGGCTCGATCGTGCCCTGCAAGGCTTCATCCATCCCGGCGCATTGCGCTCTTTCGACTGGGACATTCGCCAGGCAGGTGCCGCGCGGCAACGCCTTCACCACATTGACGACGAACAGGACCGCGCCTTGCTAGAGCGGTTCCTCGATCATTTCGATGCCGAGGTGGCGCCCCGGCTGTCGGCATTGCGAACGCAAGTCATTCACAATGATGCCAATGACTGGAACGTGCTCGTCGATCTCGAAAGGCCCGAGCGTGTCGCCGGGCTGATCGATTTCGGCGATGCGCTGCACAGCGTGCTCATCGCCGAGGTTGCCGTCGCCTGCGCCTATGCCATCCTCGATGCAGAGGATCCGATCGGCGCCGCCGCCCGTCTCGCCGCCGGCTTCCATGCCGAGTATCCATTGCGTGAGGAAGAACTCGACCTGCTCTTCGATCTCATTGCGATGCGTCTCGTCACCTCGGTGACGCTGTCGGCGGCACGCAAGGACCGCACAGCCGACAATCCCTACCTGTCGATCTCGGAAGCACCGGCCTGGCGGCTGTTGCGTCGTCTGGGCAGGATGAACCGGCGCTTCGCGACGGCGATCCTGCGCCATGCCTGCGGCTTCGAAGTCGCCTCCGGAGCGCGCGCCGTGACAGGCTGGATCGCGGCCAACCGCACGCAACTTCTGCCGATCCTCGACCGTCACCCGGCGACGCTTGCCAAGGCGCTCGTGCCCTATGGCGATCCGCAAAATCCGATGACGGTGACGTCGGCGACACAGCAGCCCGACAAGGCGACCGAATGGTGGGATGCCTATTGTGCCGAACATGGCGTCGCGCTCGGCATCGGTCCCTGGGGCGAGGCTCGCACCGTCTATACCAGCGACATTTTCGAGTCGCGTTTCGTCGAAGGCGCGCGCCGCGCTAATCATCTCGGCCTCGATCTTTTCATGCCGGCGGGCACACGGCTCTACACGCCGCTCGCCGCGACCGTCAGGAGCGTCGAGATCGAGGAGGATCCGCTCGGCTATGGCTGTCTCGTGGCGCTGGAGCATGTGCCGCCGGGCTGCCCGCCTTTCGTCACGCTGTGGGGGCACATGGCGCATGAGGCTGGGCGGCGGCTGAAGGCGGGCGACCGGCTTGAAGCCGGCGCGCTTGTCGGCGAGATGGGTACGCCGGCGGAAAATGGCGGCTGGGCGCCGCATCTGCATTTCCAGATATCGACGAATACGAGCCTTGCCGCGCGCGACATCCTTGGGGTCGGCGAGGAGCGCTATCTCGACGTGTGGAAGGAATTGTTTCCCGATGCCGCGGACCTTGCCGGCATTCCGCCCGAAACCTTCCGCCAGAGCGGCCGGTCGCGTCCAGAGATCGTCGCCGCACGCAAGGCGTCACTGCTGCCCAATCTCTCCATCTCCTATTCCGAGCCGATCAAGTTCGTGCGCGGCGAAGGCGCCTGGCTGATCGACGATCGCGGCCGCGCCTATCTCGACTGCTTCAACAATGTCTGCCACCTTGGCCATGCGCATCCCGATGTGGTCGAGGCGATCGCGAGGCAGGCGGCCAAGCTCAACACCAACACCCGTTATCTGCACGATGCGATCGTCACCTATGCCGAGCGGCTGACGGCGACGCTGCCCGCCGGCCTGTCGGTGGCGTCCTTCGCCTGCTCGGGCAGCGAGGCCAACAGCCTGATGCTGCGCATGGCGCGGACCCATACCGGGCGCAGCGAGGCGATTGTGCTCGACTGGGCCTATCACGGCACGACGCAGGAACTGATCGACCTCAGCCCTTACAAATACAAGCGCAAAGGCGGCAAGGGGCGCCCGGCGCATGTGTTCGAAGCGGTCATTCCGGACAGTTACCATGCTCCGGCGGAGTGGCCTGAGGGCGAGCATGCAAAGCGGTTTGCCGAGAGCGTCACCGAGCAGATCGCCGATATGGCGAGACAAGGCCGCGCGCCCGGCCTGTTCCTGGCGGAATCGATCCCCAGCGTCGCCGGCCAGGTGTTCCTGCCCGAGGGATATCTCAGGGAAGTCTACGCGATGGTGCGTGCCGCCGGCGGCATCTGCGTCGCCGACGAGGTGCAGGTAGGCTTTGGCCGTGTCGGCAGCCATTGGTGGGCTTTCGAAACCCAGGGGGTGACGCCCGACATCGTCACCATGGGCAAGCCGATCGGCAACGGCCACCCGATGGCGGCCGTGGTGACGACCACGGAGATATCAGCCTCGTTCAACAACGGCATGGAGTATTTCAACACCTTCGGCGGCAATCCGGTGTCGTGCACGGCCGGGCTCGCGGTGCTCGACGTCATCGAGCGCGACGGGCTGAGGCGCAATGCGCTGGAGATCGGCGACTATCTCATGGCGCGCTTCAAGGCGCTGCAGGCCCGCTACGAGATCATCGGCGACGTGCGCGGCCAGGGGCTGTTCCTCGGTATCGAACTGGTCGAGGACCGCAAGAGCAAGAAACCTGCGACCGCCCTTGCCCGCCGCATCAACGACGGGGTTCGGGCACGCGGCGTACTGATCGGCACCGAAGGGCCGCATGACAATGTGCTGAAGATGCGCCCGCCGATGATCTTCAGCAGGGCTAATGCAGATCATCTGGTCGGCGTTCTCGATGAGACGTTGGCCGCGGTTCTGGCGGAACGGGCTTAGGACGACACCGCGCAAGGAGGCGCGCGGGCGGAATTCAGGATCAACGATTTCAGGAACGTCCGGCGCGTCACGTGCCGGCGGGAGGAGAGGCTTTGCCTCATCAAGGGAGGAAACCATGAAACATGCAATCGTCAGCGCGCTCTTGCTCGCATCGGCCACTTTGCCGGCCAAGGCGGACACATTCGACATCGTCAAGCAAAGGGGATCGATCATCTGCGGCGTCAGCCAGGGCGTCGCGGGCTTTTCGGCGCCCGACGACCAGGGCAAATGGAGCGGCTTCGATATCGATTTCTGCCGCGCGGTCTCGGCCGCCGTCTTCGGCGACCCCGACAAGGTGAGTTACGTGCCGCTGTCGACCAAGGAGCGCTTCACGGCGCTGCAGGCCGGCACCGTCGACGTCCTGTCGCGACAGTCGACCTGGTCCTTGTCGCGCGACACCGGCATGGGCATCCATTTCGTCGGCGCCGCCTATTATGACGGCCAGGGCTTCATGGTGCGCAAGGATCTCGGCGTGGACAGCGCGCTGAAGCTCTCAGGCGCCACGATCTGCGCCGAACAAGGCACGACGACCGAGCAGAACGTCGCCGACTACTTCACCGCGCACCAGATGAAATACGAGGCGGTCGTCATCGATTCCGCCGACAGCATCATCAAGGCGTTCGATAGCGGCCGCTGCGATGTCTACACCACGGACGCCTCGGCGCTCTATGCGCAGCGCCTGAAGCTGACCGATCCCGCCGCGTTCACGGTGCTGCCGGACATCATCTCGAAGGAGCCGCTCGGCCCAGCCGTGCGCAAGGGCGACGACAAGTGGTTCGACATCGTGCGCTGGACGCTGTTTACGCTGATCGAGGCGGAAGAGGACGGCATCACGCAGGCCAATGCGGAAGCCTCGCTGAAGTCGCAGAATCCGACGATCCGCCGGTTCCTCGGCGTCGAGGGCGACAATGGCAAACAGCTCGGGCTCGACCCCGCATTCGCCTACAATATCGTCGCCAAGGTCGGCAATTACGGCGAGATGTTCGAACGCAATCTCGGCCAGTCCAGCCAGCTGAAAATCGCGCGCGGCATCAATGCGCTGTGGAACGCCGGCGGCCTGATGTACGCGCCGCCGGCGCGCTGACACCTGCCGGCGAACCGGGTGCCCCAGGTCCGCGCCCGGCGATGCTCGCCGATGTGAAAGGGGGGTGATGCGCGACCTCGACGCATTGCCGCCTCCACCGCTCTTGGCCATGATGGTCGGATAAAAACGTTTTTATTCTTCTTGAAAACGTTTTTATCCGATGATACGGATGCCGACCTGAGGAATTGGTCGCCGTTGATGGCAGAGAACAGAGAACCCGAACGCCGAGAGTTTTCGCCAACGATCAAGACGTTGGCCGCCCACACCGGCTATTCGATCGCCACCATTTCCAAGGCGCTGCGGGGATCGCCGGTCGTCGCGCGGCCGACAAGGGATGCCATCGTCGCCGCCGCGCGGGAACTGGGCTATCAGGCGAATGCGCGGGGCATGGCGCTGAGGACAGGCAAGACCTATCGGGCCGCGGTGCTGATGCCGATAACGTCCGCCGTCGGCTATGAATGGGACGGTGTCGAATACACGCAGATCCTGAGCGGCATAAGCCAGGCGCTGGAAGACAGCGACTATCAGCTGTCCGTGCACGGCTTCCGGAGCTTTGGCGATGCCTTCGACATCGCCCGCCGCATCGTCGACC
This sequence comes from Mesorhizobium sp. M8A.F.Ca.ET.208.01.1.1, assembly GCF_004791315.1. Classification (NCBI taxonomy): domain Bacteria; kingdom Pseudomonadati; phylum Pseudomonadota; class Alphaproteobacteria; order Hyphomicrobiales; family Phyllobacteriaceae; genus Mesorhizobium; species Mesorhizobium sp. M8A.F.Ca.ET.208.01.1.1. Next base: position 828,050 of record NZ_SRUT01000002.1, on the reverse strand, counting down.
AGAGCGCGGCCGACGGCCTGATCTTTTCCGGCGTGCTGGCCGATGATCCCCGTATCGACATGCTGGTCGAAAGCGGCTTTCCATTCGTGTCACTTGGCCGTTGCCGCAAGCCCCTCGTCTACGCCCATGTCGATGTCGACAATGAATGGGCGGCGTTCACCGCCACGGCGCGGCTGATCGCGGGCGGACATGAGCGTATCGCCCTGATCAACGCGGATCGGCGTCTTTCCTATGCCCTGGACAGGATCGACGGATTTTCGCGGGCCTTTCACGAGGCGGGTCTTGCCGCGTCGATCGACCTCGTGGCCGACGGCGACCTGTCCACACGCTTCGGCCGCGACAGCGCGCTCAGGCTTCTTGGCCTGCCCAATCCGCCCACCGCCCTGGTCTGCATCAACGAATCCACCACGCTCGGCGTCCTGTCGGCGCTGGGCAGCCTTGAACGGCGCGTCGGGGTGGATGTCGACGTCATCGCCTATGACGACATCAACGTCAGCGCCTATTTCACTCCGCCGATCACGACGTTCTACCAGCCGATCGAGCTTCTCGGCCGCAAGCTCGGCGAGTTTCTGCTGCGGCGCATGGCGGGCGAGGACCCGGCGGAACTCGCCCTGGTGTCGAGACCCGAACTCATCGGCCGGCAGCCGGACAATCTAGGCGGGCGAAACCGCAGTTAACCATCAAAATGGGAGGAAGAGCATGAAGAAAATCCTGATCGGGCTTGCGCTTGCGCTGCTGACAGCCAGCGCTACCAGCGCCGCCGACCTGGGCGGCAAGGTTCTGAAGGTCGGTTCCGACACCACCTCGCCGCCGATGGAAAGCGTCGACACGGCGACCGGCCAGATCGTCGGCTTCGACGTCGACGTCCTGAAGGCGGTCTGCGGCAAGATCAACTGCAAGGCCGAATTCGTCACCACCGGCTGGGACGGCATCTTCGCCGCCCTCGACCAGGGCAGTTTCGACCTGGTCGCCTCCGGCGTCTCCATCACCGACGAACGCAAGAAGGCGATGGATTTCTCCGACCCTTACATCGTCAACAGCCAGGCCGTGCTCATGCGGGTGGAAGACGAGGGTCTATCCCTCGATGACTTCAAGGCGAAAGGCAAGAAGCTCTCGGCGCAGGCCAACACCACCGACGCGCAGGTCGCTGAAAGCATTGTCGGCAAGGACAATGTGGTCGCTTACGACAGTTTCGCGGCCTCGGTCATCGCGCTGAAGAACAAGGACGTCGACGGCGTTGTCATCAACGGCGCCAATGCCGCCGCCTATGAAAAGGAATTCGCCGGCGAGCTGGTCGTGCCGATCAGGAATCTCCAATCCGATCCTCTCGGGCTGGTCTTCCGCAAGGGCGACGAGAACATCGCCGCGTTCAATGAAGGGCTGAAGGCGATCAAGGCCGACGGCAGCCTCGACGCGCTGATCGCCAAATACTGGGGCGCAAAATAGCCGCTTGAAGGACTTCGGCTCCGGCGCCTGGCGCCGGAGCCATGGGAACGGGAGGACGGGACCGGATGCAGCTTCTCATGCGCCTGCGGCCCAGCAATCTGATCATCGTCGCGGCGTTGCCGTTCATCGTCTATCTCTTTGCTTCGTCGGTTAACTACCAGCGCTCGCTTCGCGCCATCCTCGGCGTGGAGAATGGCTCGTCAGCCTTCGTGCCGGGCTTCCTGGCGCTTGCCGTCGCGTTTATCGCCGGCCTTGCCGTGGTTGTGTTCTCGCGCGCCTCGTCCAGATCGCCGCGCCTCGCGGTCGTTGCCGCCGGGATCAGCCTTGCCACCGCCATGGTGCTCGCGACAACCGGCCTGGTCCATCCCTTCGCGGCATCGGTCGTGGCGAACGCGGTCGATCCGTTCACCTCCGACCTGGTGGTTCAGGGCGTCACGCCACGGCGATTGACGGATGCCGCCGACCTCATGGTGCGCGGTCAGGCCGCTATGCTGTTGCGCGCCTATCTAGGCGTGACGATCGTGGCGCTCGGTATGTTCTTCATCGGCGCCGGTCGTGAGACCGGCAACCCGATGCAGCGTTTTGCGCGCTTGGCGCTTGCGGCGGTGAACGGCGTGGGCTTGGTCTTTATCCTGCTTTTCGCGCATATCGCATTCGCCGCGGGTGTCGCCACGACGATCCGCGCCGCTATCGCGGCCTACATACTGGCGGCAATGATGGGGCTGCTCTGGGTCGGGCTCCTCAAGCTCAAATACAGCTGGCGGGCCGACCTGACCTGCATCGCGGCAACCATCCTCATGGTTTGCGCCGCAACGTGGTTCCTGCTTCAGCCGCGCGACAGCTACGTGCTCGTCGGCTCTCTCGCCGGGAAGGTCGCGGTCACGTCCGGCACGCCGTCCGGCATACTCGGTGCGGTCCGCTATGGGCAATTTCCGGGCGGCCCCGACAACAACGAGGTGCCGCTGCGCACCTTTCGGGGCGCGCGGGAGGCGATCGACGCGATCGGCAAGATCCCTGATGTCAGTGCTGCGCTCGTTCCAGCCGCGATGGCGCCGGACGGACTGCAGGTGCTGTGGCGAACGGAGGCGTTGAACGACCGCGACAAGGCGTTCGGCATCACGATCGCGGTGCTGGCGATCGTGCTCGGCCTGCTGACTTTCGGCGGCCATATCCACCGCAGGCACCCGCTGTCCATCGGGTCGGAATTCATCGTCGACACGATCCGCGGCATCCCGATGCTGGTCATCGTGCTCTATGTCGGCTTGCCGCTCGCCGGAGCGCTCAAGGACGCGACGCAGGGCGTGGTCGATCCGCCGAACCTGGTGCGGGGCATCGCCGCCATGGCGCTCGCCTATTCCGCCTATCTCGCCGAGATCTTCCGCTCCGGCATCAATGCAATCCCGGCGGGCCAGATCGAGGCAGCGCACAGTCTCGGCCTCAACGGCTGGCGTACCGCCCGGCTGGTCGTGCTGCCGCAGGCCTTCCGCATCATCATCCCGCCGCTAGGCAACGAGCTGATCGCCATCCTCAAGGACACGTCGCTCTTGTCGATCCTGTCGATCCGCGACATCACGCAGCGCATGCGGGAATTCCAATCGGCAAGTTTCCTGCCGTTCGCGCCCTACAACTCAGCCGCCATCTTCTACATTTTCCTGACGCTGGCCGCGGCAAGCCTCGTCAGCACCATCGAGAGAAAATATGACATCAAGCATCGATAACGCTCGCCGAGCCCTCGAAGCCCGCGCCTCCGGGCTGGTCTTTCCCCGGGGCTTCGTGTTCGGCGCCGCGACCGCGGCCTACCAGATCGAGGGCTCGCCTGATGCCGACGGCAAGGGCGAAAGCATCTGGGACCGGTTCTGCCGCATTCCGGGTGCGATCGTGGACGGCTCGAGCGGCGATGTCGCCTGCGACCACTATCATCGCTGGAAGGAGGATATCGCCGTGCTCAAGGCGCTCGGCCTTGGCGCCTACCGCTTTTCCTTCGCATGGACGCGGCTTCTTCCCGAAGGTCGTGGCGAGGTCAACGCCAAGGGCATCGCCTTCTATGACCGGCTGATCGATGATCTGCTCGAAGCCGGTATCGAGCCCTATGCAACGCTCTACCATTGGGACCTGCCGCAGGCGCTGCAGGATCGTGGCGGCTGGTACAACCGGGAAACAGCCGCCGCCTTCGCCGATTATGCCGGGCTTGCCGCCCGCAGCTTCGGCGACCGTGTCAGGAAATGGACGACGCTCAACGAACCGTGGACGTTCTGCTGGTCGGGACACGCGACCGGCGAGGACGCGCCAGGATTCCGGGACGGAGTGAAGGGCGGCGTGGCTGCCAGTCATCATGCCTTACTGGCGCATGGCCTGGCCGTTCCGGTCATCCGGGCCGAGGTGGCGGATGCTCAGGTCGGCATCGTCTTCGATCTCAACGTCGCGGAGGCCGCCAGCGACGAGCCGCGCGATGTCGCCGCGACACGGCGCTTCGACGGCGCCCAGAACCGCTGGTTTCTCGACGCCGTCTTCAAGGGTGCGTATCCGGAGGACATGCTGGCGCTTTACGGCGATCTGTTGCCGCCGATCCACGCACAAGACAACGAGATCATCGCCGCGCCACTCGACTATCTCGGCATCAATATCTATCGCCGCTCGGTGATCGCGGCGGGTGACGAACTGGCGCCGCTGAGCTACCGGCGGGTACAGCCGGAAGGCATTTATTCGGCGGTCGACTACGAGATCTGGCCGCGCTGCATGTACGACATCCTGCGCTACGTGAACGACCGCTATGCGCCGCCGGCGATCTACATTTCCGAGAATGGCGTCGCCACGACGCCGGAAACCGTCGGCAAGGACGGGCATGTCTGGGATGATCTGCGCGCCACCTATTATGTCGACCATCTCGAGCAGGTGGCCAAGGCGGCGGCCGAGGGCGTGCCGGTGCGCGGCTATTTCGCCTGGACGCTGACCGACAATTTCGAATGGGCCTATGGCTATACGACGCCCTTCGGCATCACCCATGTCGATTTCGCGACGCAGCAGCGCCACATCAAGTATTCCGGCGACGTCTACGCAATGATCGCCCGGCAGGAGACCGCGCCCGTCGCGAAGAGCGCCTGACTTGGCTAGAGAAGGGCAAGGCGACCGGACCGTGCTGATAACCGGCGCTGCGCGCGGGCTCGGCCGCGAACTCGCGCGGCAATACGCCCAACAAGGCTGGCAGGTGATCGCTTGCGGGCGCGCACATCCGGCCCAAGCTTTCGAGGGTCGCATCGAGTTCCACCCCCTCGACGTCGCCGATCCGGCTTCAATTCTGGATCTTGCCACGCGTCTTGGTGGCAGGCCGCTGGACGTGCTTGTCAACAACGCCGCCATCCGCAGCGGAAACCCTGGCCTGTACAGATTCGCCCCGGACGAATTCCTGAAGGTCATGCGGACCAACACGCTCGGTCCGCTGCTGCTGGCGAGGGCGCTGCGCCCGAACCTGGCCGCGGGGCGCATGGGGGTCATCGCCAATATCGGCAGCCGTGCCGGGTCGATGGCCGAGGGACTGATTGATGATTACGATGACGACTATGCCTACCGTTGCTCGAAGGCAGCGCTCAACATGGCAAGCGCTCAACTGGCGCAGGATTTACGCGTCGACGGGATAACGGTGTTGTCACTGCATCCGGGCTGGGTGAAGACTGACATGGGGGGCGATCAGGCGGTCTTGGCTGTCGAGGACAGCGCGCGGGGCCTGCGCATGGTGATCGACAGCGCCACGATTGAGAATAGCGGCTCCTTCCAGACCCTCGATGGCACGCATATCGGGTGGTAGCCAGATGGTGCTGCCTGTCTACGCCCGATGCCCTCGATATCTCAGTGGGACGTCGTCCGTTCGAGACCCGTCGCCGGCAGGGCTTTGCCCGTCGAGGGGTCGAACAAGCGAAGCGCGGCCTCGTCGAAGGTGAGGCTGCGCTTTTCGCCCTTGGCGACCTGGGCTCGCGGCGGGAGGCAAGCGGTCAGCCGCTGCGTGCCGATCCTGGCCGTCGTGACCAGTTCGGGGCCGGTCAGTTCGACGACCTCGATCTCCACCGGCAATGACAGGTCGGTGGCGGCTCCGGTCGCCACACGAAGCGCTTCCGGCCTGATGCCGACGACCATTTGTGCGCCTTCACGAGCCGCGTTCGCATAGCGTGCCGGCAAGGAGATCCGTACATCGGATTCGGCAATGGCCAGCTTGCCGCCGGTGACGGTGGCCTGCAGCATATTCATCGACGGCGCGCCGACGAAGCCGGCGACATAGAGTGTTGCCGGCTCGTTGTAGATCTCTTCCGGCGTGCCGAGCTGCTCGATCCTGCCGTCACGCATGACGGCGATGCGGCTGGCCAGCGTCATCGCCTCGATCTGGTCGTGGGTAACGTAGACGACGGTCGTCTGCAGCATCTGGTGCAGACGCTTCAATTCGGTGCGCATCTCCAGGCGCAGCTTGGCATCGAGATTGGACAACGGCTCGTCGAAGAGGAAGACCTGCGGCTTGCGCACCAGCGCCCGGCCGATGGCGACGCGCTGGCGCTGACCACCGGAAAGCTGGCTCGGCTTGCGGTCGAGCAACGCCTCGATCTGCAGCAGTCTCGCCGCTTCGTTCACGGCCCTGTCGCGCTCGTCAGCGGCGACGCCGCGCATCTCCAGCCCGAAGCCGATGTTGCGGCGCACGGTCAGGTTCGGATAGAGCGCGTAGGACTGGAAGACCATGGCGATATCGCGGTTCTTGGGGTGGACGCCGAGGATCGAGCGGCCGCCGATCAGCACATCGCCGCTGGTCGCTTCGGCAAGGCCGGCGATGATGTTGAGAAGCGTCGACTTTCCACAGCCGGACGATCCGAGCAGCACCAGGAATTCACCGCTCTGCAGCGCGATGTCGATGCCTTTCAGCGTTTCGACACTGCCGTAGCTTTTGCGGATGCCGCGGATTTCAAGCGCGCTCATGCATGGATTCCCTAGACTGCATCGGCCCGCCATAGTTGCGGGGCAAGGTGGAAATGGCGCGCGAGGCGACATAGGTCGCGGCGCGGAGGCACGCGGACAGCGGCTGTTCCTGCGCCAAAGCGGCCAGGAAGGCGGCATTGAAGACGTCGCCGGCGCCGATCGTGTCGACGACACGGACATCGGGCGCGGCGGCTTCGACAAGGGTGTTGTCCGGGCCGATTGCGATGGCGCCCCGCGGCCCACGCTTGACGACGAAGGTCGCGCCTTGCCTCATGCTGGATCGGATTTCCCGCGCCGCGTCCTCAGGACTCGGCAATCCCGCCAGGGTCACCGTCTCGACTTCGTTGAACAGCGCCAGCGCGCAGCGCGACAACCACGCCCTTGTCGCGGCGCAATTGACCTCGGTCCAGCCATCGATCGGCCAGCCTGTGTCGAGCGCCACGGATATGCCGTGGCTGTCGGCCCAGTCGAAAAATGCGTTGTAGTCGCGCGTGAGGTCCTCGGTCAGGAAGGAGCCGGAGAGCAGTGCGTAGCCGCCGGAGAGCGCGCTGCCGTCGAGAACGGACAAGACATCCCCGAGGCTGAAGCGGGGCAGGTGGCCGCGCGTGGTCAAGAAAGTCCGTTCGCCATCGGGATGGGTCATGCCGACCGACAAGGTCGTGCCTTCGGGACGGACCGGCCATTTCTCGGCACGGGCGCCGAACGCCTCGCGAAGCCAATGGCCGAACTGGTCGTCACCGACATTGGCGGCAATGGCGAAATCGACGCCCAGCGCTTGCCAGGCGAGCCCGGTGTTGCCGGCCTGGCCGCCGACGCGCAATTCGTCATGATCGACGACGGTCTCGGTTCCCGCCTTCGGCCATGGCGCGACCGGGCCGACAATCAGGTCGACATTGACGTTGCCGATCACCGCAAGCGGACGCATCACTCGCTCCTGGTGATCTTGGTGGTGCGCACGGGCGTGCCGGCATTGTCGACGCGGCTGTCGGCGAAGGCGATCATGAGGCGCTGCGCCACCGGCAGCATGGTGAAGACAGCGGCCATCCCTGAAGCGGGTCTGAACGAGAGCGTGACGGCACCGGCGACAGGCGCTTGCCCGGACGCGTCGAAAATGACCAGCGGCGCGCCGGCCTCGATCACTGAAAGGGCCATGGCGGTCACCAGCTCCGACGTGGGGTCGTTGCCGCGAAACAGTATGACGCCGATTTTGGGGCCGAGCATCTCCATCGGCCCGTGCCGCAACTGGCCGCCTTCGAGCGAAAAGCAGGGCAGCCGCGACAGTTCGGTCAGGCCAAGCGCCAGGGCTTCGGCCACGCCTTGCAGGCGGCGGCCGGAGGTGACGATCGTATCCACCTTGCCAAGTGCTGCGAGCGCGGGGGCGACGTCGCAATCCTGCGGAGCCTCGAGCATGGCAAGGGCAGGGGCCGGATCCTCACCCAGAGCAGCCAGGATGGCCAGATGCAGGGCCAGGGTCACGGTCAGGCTGCGTGTGGCGGCGAAAGCCAGCTCGGTGCCGCCGTCGCCGACCAGGCAAGGCGCGGTGCGGGCGAGAAATGAACCGCCTTCGAGCGTCAGGCCGAAAATGTCCGAGCTGCCGCCGGCCCGCGAAAACCATCTGACGACCTCGGCGCTTTCGCCGGATTGCGAGGTCACGATTACGGTGCGGCCCGTGAGCGGCAGTGGCTGGCCAAGCTGTTCGGACAGCGGCAGCGCCAGCGCATCGATGCCGAGCCCGCGATAGAGCGGCTCGACGGCACGCCCCACCGCATGCGAGCCGCCCATGCCAAGCAGGAGCAGACGACCGGTGCGCTTGATGGAAGCTGCGGCCTTCTTCGCCTCGGCCGTGTTCTGCCGGAACGAAGCGATCGCATCCGCGTGCTGGCGCGTCATTTCGCGGTCGATGGCGACCAATCCGGCCGGCCGTTCCTTATCTGCAGTCATCATCATCATCCTTTCACACCGCCGCTGGTCAGGCCCGAGATCAGCGCCCGCTGCATGACAAGGCCGATCAGCACCGGCGGCAAGGCCGCCAGCACGCCGGCGGTTGCGATCAGGCCGTAGTCGGAAACACGGCCGCCGGCCAAATCGGCGATGGCGACGGTCAAGGTCTTGGCGCGCTGGTCGGAGGTGAACAGCAGCGCGTAGAAGAATTCGTCCCACGCCAGCAGCACGGCGAACAGCGCCGATGTCGCCATGACCGGCGCCGCCAGCGGCAATGTGATGATGCGCAATGTCTGGAACAGGCCGGCGCCGTCGATCATCGCCGCCGCCTCGATCTCGCGCGGGATGGAATCGAAGCCGGACTTCATCAGCCACGTGGTGAACGGCGCCAATATGGTGAGATAAACCAGCGCCAGGCCGAAGACATTGTTGAGCAGGCCAAGATGCGACAGGCCCATATAGAGCGGCACGGCGAGCGCCACCGGCGGCAGCATGTAGGTGGCGATGACCATCGACAGCGACCAGCCGATCGCGGGCGTTCGCGATACCGCCCAGCCGGCGGGGATGGCTAAGGCGAGTGCCGCCAGCGTCGCCATGCCTGATATCTCCAGGCTGTTGCGCAGCGATGAGGTGAAGGCGGCGCCCGCGCTGTTTTCGGCCGTCGACAGCAATTGTCGGTAGCGGGAGAAGTCGGCTGCCTGCGGCCACCAGCGCAGCGGCTTGGCGGCAAGATCGGCGGCCGGCGAGATGCTCATGATGAACAGCCAGGCGATGGGCGCCAGGATGATCGCGGCGAGCAGCAGCGCGCAGGCATAAATGAAGACGGTGAAGGCGGGGCTCCTGCGTTCCATCAGGCGGCGCTCCCGGCGGTCTTTCGCACCAGTGCCGCATAGGCGACGGCGAGCAGCGTGACGAGCAAGGTGACGATCAGCGCCAGCGACGCGCCCGAGCCGGCGCGCTGGAAGGAGAAGGCTTCCTGGTAGACGAGGATCGAGAGCGTTCGCGTGGTGTTTGCAGGCCCGCCGCGGGTCATCACCCAGATGATGTCGAAAACCTTGAAGGCCTCGATGGTGCGCAGCACCAGCGCCACCATCAGCGGCCCGGCGAGATAGGGCAGGATGACGAAGCGAAAGCGGTTGAAAGGTCCCGCGCCATCGACGAGCGAGGCGGCGGTGATGTCGCGCGGCACGGCTTGGAGAGCGGCGAGCGCGATCAGCGCCACCAGCGGAAAATTCTTCCAGCAATCGGCGACGATCAGGGCCGCCAGCGCCGTTCCCGGCTCGCCGAGCCAGGAGCGGTAGGCGTCGATGAGATGCAGTTGCGTCAGCGCGGCATTGAGCGCGCCATATTCGGGATTGTAGATCAGCCGCCACAGCGTGGCGTTGACCACGGTCGGCAATGCCCAGGGCAGGATCATCAGGGCGCGCAGGATGGCCCGGCCGCGAAATTCCTGATTGAGCAGAAGGGCGGCGAGGACGCCGATCACCATTTCGGCGGCAACAGAGATGACCGCGAACAATGTCGTGGTCACCAGCGTACGCGAGAAATTCGAGCTCGACAGCATGTTGGAGTAATTGTCTAAGCCGACGAAATCGCCGCCCGTGCCGACCAGCTTGGCGTCGGTGAAGGAAAGGCCGACCGTGTCGACCAGCGGCCAGCCGATGACGGCGACCATGACCACGAGCAAAGGCAGCATCAAGAGCCATGCGCGGGTCGTCATCCAGGTGCTCGACATCGGAGCAGCCTCTCTTCTTTCATCTGTGATCCGGACATAGCACGGGCGGCACTCGCGCATGACCCCGGAAATCGGAGGCCGATTTCCGGAAAGGATCATGCGCAAGATAGAAAGTGCTACAGCGTCTTTTGCGCGTCATAAGGGACGCGACGCTGTAGTGTCGCCCGTATTGAACGACTAGCTTGTCTCAAAGGCCGCTGTTCTGCGCGGCGGTCTTCAGGGCATCTTCCGGCGAAGATGTGCCGAGCAGCGATTCCTGGATGGCCTGCTGCAGCGCGGTCGACAGCTCCTGGTATTTCGGCGTGGTCGGACGCGGATACATGGCTGCCAGACCGAGCTTGGCGGCGGCGATCAGCTCCTCCTGGCCCTTGGTGACGGCCGGGTCGTCATAGGACGAGGCCCAGATCGGCAAAGAGAGCTTGGCGTATTGGTTCTGCGTGGCTTGCGAGGTCATGAAGGTGATGTACTTCCAGGCCTCGTCCGGGTGCTTGGAGACCGCGGTGACGCCAAGGCCCATCGAGCCGTTGACGGCCGACACTTCGCTTGTGCCGGCAACGCCCGGCGCCGGCACGACGCCGACCTTGCCGGCCACCTTCGAGTCCTTCGGGTCGTTGGCCATGTTGTACATGTAGGTCCAGTTCAGCGCGAAGGCGGCGTCGCCGTTTTCGAAGACCTTGCGAACGTCCTCTTCCAGGAATTCCTTGGAATTGGGATTGGTGAGACCCGACTTGTAGCTGTCGACCATGTATTTCAGCGCCAGCAGGCCGCCGCCATTCTGGAAGTCAGGCTTGCCGTCCTTGAGGAAGTCGCCGCCATAGGCGCTGACCAGCGTGGTGTAGTCGCAGATCGCGGCCTCGGCCTGCGACCAGCTCCACGCGATCGGCGTCTTCAGCAGGCCCTTGTCCTGGATCATCTTGGCCTGTGCGCCGAGTTCTTCCCAGGTCTTCGGCGGGGTCTTGATGCCGGCCTTTTCCAGGATGTCCTTGTTGTAGAACAGGTATTTGGTGTCGAGGATCCAGGGCATGCCATAGAACTTGCCGTCATACTGGACGGTGGTCCAGGCGCCCGGCAGCACGCCCTTCTTCATGTCGTCCGTGATCTTCGAAGACACATCGCCCAGCACCTTGTTGGTGGCGTATTCGGCCGGCCAGATGACGTCGAACAGGACGACGTCATAACCGCCGCCCGACCCTTGAGCGAGCACGGTCTTGTCGTGCAGGCCCTCATAGGGGACGAATTCGAGATTGACCTTGACGTCCGGATTGGCCTTGGTGAAGGCATCCGTCATGGCGCGCACGTCGGCCTCGCTGTAGGCGGCCTGCGCCATGAACAGCGCGTTGAGCGTCGTTTCGGCGAATGCGTGGGGGACGAACAGTCCTCCGGCAAAGACGGCGCCGACCAGTGTCTTGGTGATTGTCTTAAGCATTTTCTTCTCCCATTCCGGCGTTGACGGGTCGGCGGTGCCTGCGTTTGGCATCGTCTTCCCGGATCCATGTCGCGCGACCTGATCATCACCGGCTGCCCGTGGCGACAGGCTGGGAGCCTGACCATCTTGTTTTGCGGCGCCCGGCTTACATTAAGTCAACTCGCTTGACTTAATTAGTCGATCAATATTCTAATGGAGTCAAGAGGGGAAAACGCCGATGGACGACATCAGCCCGATCCGCGCCAAAAGCGGCACCAACCAGGAGGGCACCAGCGCGCATAATCGCCGCGTCATGATCGAGGCGCTGCGTCTCAATGGCGCGCTGTCGCGGGCCGATCTGGCGCGGGCGACGCAGCTCACCAAGCAGGCGGTATCCAACATCGTCGAGGACCTGGAAAGCGATGGACTGGTCGTGGCGCTCGATGCGGTGCGCAAGGGCAGGGGCCAGCCGTCGACCCCCTACAGGCTGGTGCCCGAAGGCGCTTTCGCCATCGGCCTGCAGATCGACCGTCACCTGACGCGGGCGGTCGCGGTCGACCTGATGGGCAGCGTGCTGGCGCGCGCCGAGGCGAACCTGCCTTTCAACGAGCCGTCAAAGGGCGTCGAGGTCATCCTGGCCCTGATCGATGGCGTCCGGCGTGAGCTGGCCGGCATCTCCTCGCAGTCGGAGAAACGCCTGGTCGGTCTCGGCGTCGCCATGCCCGGCCCGTTCGGCCTGAAGAATTCGGATGACAAATGGATGATGCCGGCCTGGCAGAAGTTTCCGCTGCTGGACACGCTGGCCAAGGGCACGGGCCTGAATGTCGGCCTGCAGAACGACGCCGCGGCCTGCGCGACGGCGGAGCGCATCGTGGGTGCCGCGCATGGCGTCGACCACGCGGTGTGCCTCTATGTCGGCTATGGCATTGGCGCCGGACTGATCCTCAACGGCGAGCTGTACAGCGGCGGCCATGGCAATGCCGGCGAAATCGGCATGGCGTTGCTGTCGCCGGCCGGTCCGGGCTCGACACCGCTCGAACATCGCGCGTCGCTGGCCTCGCTTTACCAGCATCTCGGTCTCGATCCCGCCGACGAGGACCTCTACGGAAAGATCGGCGCGCTGGCCGCGTCGGGTGACGTGAAGATCATGCGCTGGATCGACGGGGCGGCGCACGACCTGCGCTGGAGCGTGCATCTGATCGAAACCATCTTCGACCCACAGACAGTGATCCTGACCAGCGGCGCGCCGGAAGCGCTGGCGCGCCGGCTTGTCGAGGCGATGCATCCGCTGCTGCCGTCGATCGCCGACCGGCCAAGCCGGACCTTGCCGCGGCTGCAGCTCGGCACCACCGACCCCTGGTCGATCGCGCTGGGCGCGGCGGCGGCGCCGATCAGCCGTGCCTTCGATCCGCTGTTCTCGGCGATCCTGAAGACACGCTCCGGGCCCGCTTGAAAGGGACCGTGCGTCGAAGGCAGAGCCTCGCCCCACGTCACACAGGGTTCATCGTCCGGACATAGCGTCTTTTCCAGTTCTTTGCTGCAATGCAATAGGAGTGGGACATGGTGGACATAGTTTCTAGTGAGGCGGGCATTCCGAGACCAGATCATCCGCTGGATAGTTCTGGCGGCGCGAAGTGGTTCCTGCCGGCCTTCGGGGTGCTGGTGCTGGTCGGCGTGGTCTATGTTGGCTACGCGCTGAGCCAGGACCTGGCGGTGGCCAAGACGGTGCCGTGGATCCTGCTCGGCATCGCCTTGCTGATCGCGCTCGGCTTCGAATTCGTCAACGGTTTCCATGACACCGCCAATGCGGTTGCGACCGTCATCTACACGCGCTCGCTGCCGGCGGAATTCGCCGTCATCTGGTCCGGCGCCTTCAATTTTCTCGGCGTTCTCACCTCCAGCGGCGCGGTTGCCTTCGGCATCCTGTCGCTGCTGCCGGTCGAGCTGATCCTGCAGGTCGGCTCCTCCTCCGGCTTCGCCATGGTGTTCGCATTGCTGGTGGCCGCGATCCTGTGGAACCTCGGCACCTGGTTCCTCGGCCTGCCGGCGTCCAGCTCGCACACGATGGTCGGCTCGATCATCGGCGTCGGCCTCGCCAACCAGTTCATGGCACCCGCCGGCAGCGCCACCAGCGGCGTCGACTGGTCGCAGGCGACCAATGTTGGCGTGACCTTGCTGGTGTCGCCGATCATCGGCTTCTTCGCCGCCGCCATCCTGCTCTATGCGATGAAGCTTCTCGTCCGCAATCCGGCGCTCTACGAGGCGCCGAAGGGCAATGCCCCGCCGCCCTGGTGGATCCGGGCGCTGCTGATCTTCACCTGCACCGGCGTCAGCTTCGCGCATGGCTCCAATGACGGCCAGAAGGGCATGGGCCTGATCATGCTGATCCTGATCGGCGTCGTGCCGACGGCCTATGCGCTGAACCGTACGCCCGACATCAATTATCTCGAAGCCTACAAGTCGGCTTCGGCTAGCGTGGAGACCGCGCTGGGCAAATATGTGAAGCCTGGTGTCACCGTCGCCGATGCGAAGGATGCCAAGGCAGCGGTGCAGGATGCCGTGCGCACCCGGACCTGGAGCGACAAGACGACGGTTGCGTTGCAGACCTACATCCACAGCACAACGGCCGAGCTGCAGCCTTACGCTTCGGTCGATAATGTGCCGACCGATCTGGTCAGCAACGCCCGCAACGACATCTATCTGATCGGCGAGGCGCTGAAATTGATCGACAAGAAGCAGTTGCTGCCGATGGAGGCCGCCGATCTCAAGGCGGTCACCGACTATCACAAGGCCGTCGACAACGCGACGAAGTTCATCCCGATCTGGGTGAAGGTCGCGGTCGCCTTGGCGCTCGGCCTGGGCACGATGGTCGGCTGGAAACGCATCGTCGTCACGGTCGGCGAGAAGATCGGCAAGAGCCACCTGACCTACGGCCAGGGCGCTGCCGCGGAACTCGTCGCCATGGTCACCATCGGCATGGCCGACCGTCTGGGTCTGCCGGTGTCGACGACCCATGTTCTGTCATCCGGCGTCGCCGGCACGATGGCGGCGAACGGCTCGGGCCTGCAGTGGTCGACGGTGCGCAATCTGCTGCTCGCCTGGGTGCTGACCCTGCCGTGCTCGATCGCGCTCGCCTTCGCGCTGTTCATCGTCTTCCGTCAGGTGTTCTGAGCGCCAGACCCTCAAAAGAACGGCGCCACCTGCGGCGCCGTTTCTCTTTGTCGGCCCATCCTGCGAAGACCACTGAGGAGTCAGAGCGTGCGCCTTCCCAAGCGAACGCGCCGCTTCGAACGGTTCAGCTTTCGATGGAATCGTTGGCCGGCTCCAGCCTCACTCCTGCCGCCGCGCAACTTCCGCCCGGCTACGGCGGCGCAGCTGGCGCAGCGACAACACATGCAGCAGGATTGAACTCGGCACCACGAAAGCAGGGGTTAGCACACCCGGATAATCGCCAGCGCCGATGCTCAGCACATCCGGAACGTCAACTGCCACGGGCCGGGCGAGGTGATTATGCCCATGGTGATCGCGACAGCGAAATCGGCAAGGCCAAGGACGTTCCAGAGAGTTGCCGCCCTCCCGCCTCCGGCTGTGCCGTTCGCCACCGCGATCGCCGCCGGCAACGCGAGCAGTCCTGTCAGCATGTCTCCGATGCCTGCTGGCACTGCGAACACGCCGGGCAGCGCACCATGCAGCCACGCCGCGAGAGCCCAACTGCCGAATACGCGGTAGAGCTGAACCGCGACGAGCCAGCTCGCTGGCATCGCATCGAGCACCTGCCCGATCCGCCCAGAGAACAGCAACAGCGGCGCGCCGATGACCACCGGCAGGAAGATGGCCGATGGCAACGCCGGCAAAGCCGTGGCGTCCTGGTGGAAGACGCCATTGATCGCGGCGCTCCAAGCGACGGCGAACCACAGCGTGTCCGCGATCATGATCGCCAACCAGGTCGCGCGACGTTGACCGGGCGTCAGGCTCGTATGTTCGAGGCCGAGCCACAATCCCAGAGCGACGAGCCCGTGAGCCGCGAGCTGGTGGAACGTGGTCGGAACGCCGCTGTCCGGGATCGCCGGCCAACGATAGATCAAGAGTAGCCACAGCGCCGTGAGCGGCACAAACCACAGCAGGCCGCGCCAGGCGTCACGCGATGGAACGACAGCAGGGGAAACGGCTTCGGCGGTCATCGGCGGTACTCCATTGAGCCCAGCGCATTCTGCTGGCGCCCAGATGTAAGCCCGCTCTCCGCGAGCGGCTATCCGCGATAATGTTGATGGCCTATGAAGCAGAGCTTCACAGTTTACGGGCTTCCAGCCGAGCGACCGCTATGCATTTTCCCGAGATTGCTCAGCTTGTGGCGGGTGCAAGTATCAAGTCGGATCTTCGCGATGCAGGTCGTGGATGGTGACGCCATCGGCATTGGTCGGCAGCATCAGCCATTTCTTGTGACGCAGCGTGCGCTCGGTGTCCTCGAGGCCCATCTCCCAATGCTCGCGCATCGAGGTGCCTGAAAACTCGTAGTCCTTGGCGTGACCCTCGTAGCCCTTGTGCTGGTAGATCAGGTGGACGATGTTGACGACGCCGGCGTTGGAATAGTCGGCGATCAGCTCCTTCTCGCCTTCCTTGAGCTGCTCCGGCGGCACGCGCTTCAGCGCATCGAGCAGCTTCATCTTCAGCGCATGGATGCGCTCGAAATTGTCGGTGTTCTGCCGCGTGCGGCTCGAATACATGATGTCCTTGTGGCGCGACAGCACGTCGGCCATGCCGCGCGGCAGCACGCCGCGAGCGCTGAACAGATCGACCTGGAACACCAGCGAGGAACGGTCCTCTTCCTGGTCGAGCAGATATTGCAGCGGCGTGTTGGAGACGATGCCGCCATCCCAGTAATATTCGCCCTCGATGCGGATCGAGGGGAAGGCCGGTGGCAGCGCGCCGCTGGCCATGATGTGCTCCGGCGCGATCCGCACCTTCTCGGTGTCGAAATAGACGAAGTTACCGGTCCTGACATTGACCGCGCCGACACTCAGCCGCTTCTTGCCGTCGTTCAGCACATCGAAATCGATCAGGCTCTCCAGCGTGTCCTTCAACTCGGCGGTGTCGTAGAAGCTGGTGGCGCCTTCTGCCCCCGACAGCTGGAACCAGGGATTGGGATTGCGCGGCTTGAAGAAACCGGGCTGGCCCATTGTCATCGTCATCAACGACGAGGTTTGGTTGCGGATGTCGCGGTAGATGTCGCCTTCGGGCGTGTAGGACCAGATCTTGCGGCCAGAAATCGTCTGCCAGAACTGTTCCAGCCGCTGCAACCGGCGGCTCGGTTCATTGCCGGCGATGATCGCGGCGTTGATGGCGCCGATCGAGACGCCGGATAGCCAGCTCGGTTCGCAGCCGGCATCGGCCAGCGCCTGATAGACCCCTGCCTGATAGGCGCCGAGCGCACCGCCGCCTTGGAAGACCAGCGCGATACGGTCATACTGCGCCGTGATTTCCTCGATGGTGGCGGCTGCTGCCTTGTTGCGGGTACGCTCAAGCACTGACTTTCTCCAGCTGGGTTGCGCTGGCAGCGGATCGGCTGTGGTCAGCGAGGTAATCATGTACGACTTCGCCCAGGCCGAGCGTGAGGTCCGCCTTGAAGTGAACCGCCGACACGATGTCGAGCACGGGCAGCTTCGCCACGTCGGCCATGACATGGGGCCGCAGATCGAGCGCGGCCGGCGCGGTCCAGGCTTCCTTCAGCGTGATGTCGGTGAGGTAGTAGCGGACCAGTTCGCAGATGCGCGGCGTGCCGTCGACATGCGGGATGATCTTGATCAGGAAATTGGGGGCGGCGAGCGAAGCGAGCACGGAATCGTGGTCGGCTTCCCGATGCTTGTAGCCCATCGTGCCGGTGGCGCACAGAACGCTGCCATAGTGCAGCGTGCCGACGATCACCTCGCCTTCATGGACGATCTTGGGGTTGGCGAGCTTTTTCGGAAACCCCCACAGCTCACGGCCCCCGGCGATCGGCGCGTCGTCGTCGAGATACATGGAATGGACATAGCCGCCGTGCTGGCCCTTATGGCGTACGGGAATGACCTGACCGGTCTCGGTGTAGTCGCCGAAGCCGGTCGAGTCCGGCATGCGGATGAATTCGTATTTGACCAGCGGCTCATCGATCTCCAATGGCGCCGGCACGACGGCCTCGAGCGCCTCGCGTGTCGTGCGGTAGGTGATGATGATGTATTCGCGGTCGAAGAAACGATAAGGGCCGGGCGGGAAGGAGGGATTGGTGAGCGGCATCGCATAGGCGCGCTTCACGACATCGGCGATTTCCATCTAGGTGCCCCCAACGTTCGAAAATGACCCCGCGCGAATGCGCTGGGAAATATGTTGCATGGCAGCATGACAATGCCGTGTCATCGCCAAGACGCCCTTTCACGAAGCCGGCAAAGGCGGTCGCGGGGCTGTAATCGAGCCGACACATGGCCGTGGCATTGTCTTGTTGCGCCGCACAAACTATCTGCCTCAACACCACTCCCTCCCACCTCTTGCGAGATCTCCCCATGGGTTCCCTGTCTTCGAAGAATGCGCTTGTCACCGGCTCGACCAGCGGCATCGGCCTCGCGATCGCCCGCGCCTTTGCCGCCGAGGGTGCCAACGTCACCATCAATGGCCTTGGCGACGCCGCTGCCATCGAGCAGGAGCGAGCCGGCATCGAGAAGGATTTCGGCGTCAGGTGCCGCTATTCCGACGCCAACA
This sequence comes from Mesorhizobium sp. M8A.F.Ca.ET.208.01.1.1, assembly GCF_004791315.1. Lineage (NCBI taxonomy): Bacteria > Pseudomonadati > Pseudomonadota > Alphaproteobacteria > Hyphomicrobiales > Phyllobacteriaceae > Mesorhizobium > Mesorhizobium sp. M8A.F.Ca.ET.208.01.1.1. Next base: position 809,841 of record NZ_SRUT01000002.1, on the reverse strand, counting down.
TGATGGATGGCGCCGCGGTCACCGCCATGATCCATAACGCGGAAGAGGCGTTCGGCAGCCTCGACATCCTGGTCAACAATGCCGGTATCCAGCATGTGGCGCCGATCGAGGAGTTCCCCGACGACAAATGGGAAGCTATCATCCGCATCAACCTGCTTGCCGCCTTCTACGCCATCAAGGCGGTGGTGCCGGGCATGAAAAGCCGCAAATGGGGCCGCATCATCAACACGGCCTCGGCGCACGCACTGGTCGCCTCGCCGTTCAAGTCGGCCTATGTCTCGGCCAAGCATGGCATATCGGGCCTGACCAAGACGGTGGCCCTGGAAGTCGCCCAGAACGGCATCACCGTGAACGCGATCGCGCCCGGCTATGTCTGGACGCCGCTGGTCGAAAAGCAGATCCCCGACACGATGAAGGCGCGCGGCATGACCGAGGAGCAGGTCAAGCACGACGTGCTGCTGGCCGCGCAACCGACCAAGGAATTCGTCACCGTGGAAGAGCTTGCGGCACTGGCATTGTTCCTGTGTTCGGATGCGGCCAAGCAGATCACCGGCACTACGTTACCGATGGACGGTGGCTGGACGGCGCAGTAGAGCTGGTCGAAACATACCGGCTTCAGGCCGACGCCAGGCGGCGGCAGGAAGGCAGTGCGCGAGCCCATGAAAATCATCCAGCTCTCCGATCCGCATCTGATGGCGCCGGGTGGCCGTCTTCATGGCTCCGATCCGCTCGCCCGGCTGGAGGCTTGCCTGGCCGATATCGGCAGGAACCATGCCGATGCCGATCTGGTGGTGATGTCAGGCGACCTGACCAATGATGGCGAGCGCGCCGCCTATGCGGCGTTGAGGCAGGCGCTGGCGGGGTTCGTGCCGCGTTGCCGGCTGATGCTCGGCAACCACGACGACAGGGCGCTTTTTCTCGAGATGTTCCCGGAAGCGCCGGCCGGGCGCGGGTTCGTCCAGAGCGTCTTCGATGGCAGCGATGGCCGCCTGATCCTGCTCGACACGCTGGACGCCGGACATGTCGAGGGCAGGCTGTGCGCGGCCCGTCTCGACTGGCTCGACGAGAAGCTGCAGGAAGCGCGCGACCGGCCGGCTTTCCTCTTCATGCACCACCCGCCGTTCCGGATCCACATGCCGGTGCTTGACGAGGTCAGGCTCGCCGACGCCGATGCCTTGCATGACATTCTCCGGCGCCACGGCAATGTCGGCCACATCTTCGCCGGCCATGTTCACAGGCTGATCGCCGGCAGTTGGCGCGGCATACCGGTCAGCACGCTGCGCAGCACCAACCACCAGAGCGCACTGGATTTTTCGGACAGCTGGCGGCTGGGCCATGAGCCGCCAGCCTATGCTGTCATCTTCATCGATGCGGATGGGGTGGTGGTGCATTTCCACGATTTTGGGGCCGGCCAGCCCGAGCCGGTCAAGGGTCCTTGACGAGGCGGCTTTCGCCGCCGCCGAGGTGGGTCTCCCACACATGGTCCGAGATCAGCCGCCGGTACTCCCGGGTCATGACCAGTTTTCTGTGCGAGGCGCCGCCGATGTGAAAAAAAGCGCCGCCCAGCATGCGATGGTCCGCCTCTACCCCACCAAAGTCGAGATCGGCTGCCGTCTTCTGTGCATCCGAAACATCGTTCTCAGCAAGCCCGCGATACAGCAGCGTCCAGTTTCCGCCGCCGGTGTCCATTCCGCTGACAAAACGCGGTGTGAAGTCCAGGTCCAGTCCTTGCACGGCGCTGAAGCGGAAGAAGCAGAACCCAGCCCACATGAACCAGGCTTCAGGGTCCGCTTGCGCTGGGCGCTTTGAGCCGTAGACGACTTTTCCCTCCATCATTGCGGGAATGTCCACGCGGGCGATCGGAAAGCAGTCGTGATCCAGAAATCCGAAAAGCTCCGGCCGCAATGGCCGAACGACGTTGTGGAAGATCCAGTTCATGGAAATCCCGTGCGACCGGTTGGGATGGCCTTCCCGATTCCGAGGCAAACCGAAATAAGTGACTTTTCGCTCCCTGCAGATGTCCGCAATACGCACCCTGGCTGATCGATCGGATGAATTGTCAACGACGACCAGCGTCATTCCCGAGGAATACAAATGCCAGGCGCGGGTGAGCGCATCGATGACCCAGGGCGTATTGAAGGCAATGACAAAGCAGAAGCGCTGGGAGCCGGTTTGCCGCAACTCCTCGGCGAATTTCAGGCCTTCGGGAATGCCGCGCGCGCGAAAATCACGCTCAATCAATGCGTTGCGAAAAGCCTTGACCTTTCTGACAGGCCAGTTGTGGTTCAGCAGATCAACAAGGCCCTTGGCCGGCTTCCAACTCATGCAAACTTCGCCATTGCTCCAAAATCGGATGCCTGCTCATAAGACGAAGCCCATCTTCCCACAACCCTGGTCTTGAACCGCGAGAATTCGCGACCACCGGCTGGTCCGTACACGCATGCTGTATTTCAACCTGATCTGGTCGCGGGCGCTATCAATCGCGACATCGTAGCGCTAAAACGCCATCCGGGTTCTGCACGGGGTTGATATGTTTGTTGCGATCTTTCGCGCATTGCGCGCCATTCCCTTCATTGCTGCAAGTATTGCGCCGTAAAGCAGATAGCCCAGGACCTGGTGGCGCATTGCCGAGTATGACAGGGCCATCGGCGTCAGGAATCGCTTGGCGGTTCCCTCCACCACCCCGCGGCGCGCCGCGATGCGCCTGGCGAGCGCCTCATGCGACTGCGTGTAGGCCTCTGGATCGCCCGTCGTGCCGGACGCGTATCTGTCTTTCAGACGCCTGCTGAAGCGATTGGCGAACAAGGCCGAGCCGGTGATGCCGTGGATCATCGCGATCGGCTCCTGGCCGACGCTGCCGGACACCGGCACGATCAGTTCGCGGGCCGGATGCTCCGGTACCAGCGACGCGATCAAGCGGCCGAATTCGCGCGGTGTCTGGGCTTCGAGCAGGACCGAGGTCTGCAATTTGACGCCGAACCGCTTCTGCACGGCAAGCACCAAAGTCTCCGCCATCAGCGAATCGCCGCCGAGATCGAAGAAATTGTCGTCGAAGCCGACTGCCGGTACGCCCAACTCCGTGGCGAAGATGCCGGCAATCGCATGGGCCGGGCCATCGCCTGGCACTGCCACAGGTCCAACCCGTTGTTGCACGTTCATCGGAAGCCCCTAACCGATGCATGTTCACTGCCAACGCTTTTGCGCAGGGTAACGGCTCCTAACAAGTATCCTGTGCGCCATGGGACGGGACGCACGCGCGCCGCCATTGCGTGCAGTCTCGTCACGGCAATGTGGAATTACGCGGTTTGCCGGCTCTCCACCGGCTTTTTCTGCTGTGCTGCACGCATTGTGAAAGTGCTGCAAAAACACGCAGATTTTGGACATTAGTCTTGACAGAAATACAGATGTTCAATACCCGTCAGGCAATTGAACAAGCCTGCATTATGGGAGGAATGAGCGGTATGGCTTCCAATGTTTCGTTGACGGGCCTTGCTCGCGATCTCGAGGAACGCGGCAAATCGGGCAAGCCGATCCGCATCGGCCTGATCGGGTCGGGCGAGATGGGAACCGACATCGTCACCCGTGTCGCCCACATGTCGGGCATCGAGATCGGGGCGATCTCCGAGCTGAACCTGCCTGCCGCCAGCAAGGCGGTGGACATTGCCTTCCAGGAAACCGGCCATGCGCGCGAAGTGTCGAACGCTTCGGCGATGACGGCTGCCATGGAAGCCGGCAAGGTGGCGGTCACCAATGACGCCAGCCTGGTCATCAACAATGATCTTATCGACGTCGTCATCGATGCCACCGGCGTTCCCGCCGTCGGCGCCGAGATCGGTTTGCGCGCCATGGAGCATGGCAAGCATCTGGTGATGATGAATGTCGAGGCCGACGTCACCATCGGCGCCTATCTGAAGAGCGAAGCCGACCGGCTCGGCGTCACCTATTCGCTGGGCGCCGGCGACGAGCCGTCCTCCTGCATGGAGCTGATCGAATTCGTCTCGGCGATGGGCCATCCGATCGTCGCCGCCGGCAAGGGCAAGAACAATCCGCTCAACATCGACGCCACGCCGCCCGCCTATGAGGAAGAGGCCAGGCGCCGGCACATGAACGTGCGCATGCTGGTCGAGTTCGTCGACGGCTCGAAGACCATGGTCGAGATGGCGGCGATCGCCAATGCCACCGGACTGGTGCCGGACAAGGCTGGCATGCATGGCCCTGCGGCGACGCTTGGCGAGTTGAACAAGGTCCTGGTGCCGCAGAAGGATGGCGGCGTCCTGTCCAGGGTCGGCGTCGTCGACTATTCGATCGGCAAGGGCGTCGCGCCGGGCGTCTTCGTCGTCGCCGACATGTCCCACCCGCGCATCTCGGAGCGCATGGAAGATCTGAAGATGGGCAAGGGCCCGTACTTCACCTTCCACCGCCCCTATCACCTGACTTCGCTCGAAGTGCCTCTGACCTGCGCCCGCGTCGTGCTCTACGGTAAGGCCGACATGGTGCCGCTGGCCAAGCCGGTGGCCGAAGTGGCCGCGGTTGCCAAGAAGGACATGCAGCCGGGCGAGAAGCTCGACGCGATCGGCGAATATTGCTATCGCGCCTGGATCATGACGGCGCCGGAAGCGCATGCCGTCAGGGCCATTCCCTGCGGCCTGCTGCAGGGCGGTTCGGTGACGGCGCCGATCAAGAAGGGTGAGTTGATCACCTACGCCAATGCCACCCCGGCTCCGGGCTCCAAGATCGCCGAACTGCGCGCCCGCCAGGACAAGCTCGTCTACGGAACCGTGGAGGCGTGATCATGGCCGGAGCCAGCAAAGCCGTCGCGGACAGCCGCGCCAACCTGCCTTTCGTCTATCGCCAGTACAGCGCCGAGCAGTTGAAGCAGGTGCTCTACAAGATGTACCTCATCCGCCGCTTTGAAGAGGGCGCGGAGGAAAGCTACACGCGCGGCCTCATCCACGGCACCATGCATCTATCGATCGGCCAGGAGGCCAGCGCCATGGGCATCTGCATGCCGCTTGGCGAGGATGACCAGATCACCTCGACGCATCGAGGCCATGGCCATTGCATCGCCAAGGGCGCGGAAGTGAAGCGCATGTTCGCCGAGTTCTTCGGCAAGACCACGGGCTACTGCAAGGGCCGCGGCGGTTCGATGCACATCGCCGATGTCGCCAAGGGCAATCTCGGCGCCAACGGCATTGTCGGCGGCGGCATTCCGATCGCGGTTGGCGCCGCGCTGTCCTCCAAGATGATGAAGACCGGCAAGGTGGTCGTCTCTTTCTTCGGCGACGGCGCCAACAATGAGGGCGCCTTCCACGAGGCGCTCAATATGGCGGCGGTCTGGAAGCTGCCTGTCATTTTCGTCTGCGAGAACAATGGCTACGGCATGTCGACATCGACGGCCCGGTCGACCGCGGTCAAGAACATCGCCGACCGTGCCGCCGCCTATTCAATGCCTGGCGTCATCGTCAACGGCAACATCTTCTCCGAGGTCGCCGAGGCTTCGTACAAGGCGGTCGAGCGGGCACGCGCGGGCGAGGGGCCGACGCTGATCGAGTCCAAGACCTACCGCCATCGCGGTCACTCCAAGAGCGACCGCAACCGCTACCGCACCAAGGAAGAGATCGAGGACTGGATGTCGAACCGCGACCCGATCACGCTGTTCGAGAACGAGTTGCGGGAATTCGGTTTCATCGACGACAAGGGCATCGAAGCCATCCGCGACGCGGTGGCGCAAGAGATCGCCGACGGCATCGAGTTCGCCAAGGCGAGCCCCTCGCCTGACGTCAGCGAGACCGGAAATTACGTGTATACGGAGCAGGCGTGATGGACGCGATGGTGCGTGAACTGAGCTACGCCCAGGCGATCCAGGAAGCTATGGCGATCGCCATGGACATGGACGAGCGCGTCTTCCTGATGGGCGAGGATATCGGCGTCTATGGCGGCGCCTTCCAGGTCACTGGCGACCTGGTCGATCGTTACGGCGCGGACCGGGTGCTGGACACGCCAATCTCGGAACTGGGTGGTGCTGGCGTCGCAGTCGGCGCTGCCGTCACCGGCATGCGGCCGATCTTCGAATTCCAGTTTTCGGATTTCGCCACGCTCGCCATGGAGCAGATCGTCAACCAGGCCGCCAAGATGCGCTTCATGCTGGGCGGCGAGGTTTCAGTGCCTGTCGTCATGCGCTTCCCTGCCGGCTCCGGCACGGGGGCCGCCGCGCAGCACAGCCAGAGCCTGGAAGCCTGGCTCGGCCATGTGCCGGGACTGAAGGTCATCCAGCCCGCGACACCCTATGATGCCAAGGGCATGCTTCTGGCTGCTGTCGCCGATCCCGATCCGGTCATGATCTTCGAGCACAAGCTGCTCTACAAGATGAAGGGGCCGGTGCCGGAAGGCTATTACACCGTGCCGATCGGCAAGGCCGACATCCGCCGCGAGGGCCGCGACCTCACCATCGCCGCCACCTCGATCATGGTGCAGAAGGCGCTTGACGCCGCCGCCACGCTGGAGGCCGAAGGCATCGACGTCGAAGTCGTCGACCTCCGGACCATCCGGCCGATGGACAAGCAGACCGTCATCGACAGCGTCAAGAAGACGTCGCGGCTGATGTGCGTCTACGAAGCCGTCAAGACGCTGGGCATCGGCGCCGAGGTCAGCGCCATGATCGCCGAGAGCGAGGCGTTCGATTATCTCGATGCGCCGATCGTGCGACTGGGCGGCGCGGAAACGCCGATCCCCTACAATCCGGAGCTGGAAAAGGCCACGGTGCCGCAGGTTCCCGACATCATCATCGCCGCGCGCGACCTCGTGAAAGGGGTTCGCTGAGAGATGCCGACCGAAGTCATTCTTCCCAAGGTCGACATGGACATGGCGACCGGACAGATTTCGCGCTGGTTCGCCGAGGAAGGCGCTCAGGTCAAGAAGGGCGACGTGCTGTTCGAGATCGAGACCGACAAGGCCGCGATGGAGATCGATGCGCCTGCCAGTGGCGTGCTTCGCGACGTGACCGGCAAGGAAGGCGTCGACATTCCGGTCGGCGCGCCGGTTGCCTGGATCTATGCCGACGGCGAGGCTTATGGGACCAAGCAGGACGCGGCGCCAGTCTCCCCCCTCGCGACGAAGCACGATGTCCTTTCAACTGCCGGGAGCGAGGCGCCCCCCTCGGCCCTGCCGGGCATCTCCCCCACAAGGGGGGAGATCGGCCAATCGCCGTCGGGCGCACGCGCGACACCGTTGGCTCGCCGCTTGGCGCGCGAGGCGGGTCTCACCCTTTCAGCCATATCAGGCACCGGCCCGCATGGCCGTGTGGTCAAGGCGGACATCGATGCGGCGATTGCCAAGGGCGGCGCCAGGGAGGCTCCGGCGATTGCTCCCGAAGCTCCTGCCGCATCTGCTCCGGCTGTAAAGGCAATGTCGGACGATCAGGTGCTGAAGCTGTTCGAGCAAGGCTCCTACGAGCTCGTCCCGCACGACAATATGCGCAAGACCATCGCGCGGCGCCTGGTCGAGGCCAAGACCACCATCCCGCATTTCTACCTGACGCTCGACTGCGAGCTCGATGCGCTTCTGGCGCTGCGCACGCAGCTCAACGCGGCGGCACCGGTGAAGAAGACCGACAAGGGTGAGGCGCCCGCCTACAAGCTGTCGGTCAACGACATGGTGATCAAGGCCATGGCCATGGCGCTGAAGGCGGTGCCGGACGCCAATGCCTCGTGGACCGAGAGCGCCATGGTCAAGCACAAGCATGCCGATGTCGGCGTCGCCGTGTCGATCCCCGGCGGCCTGATCACGCCGATCATTCGGCATGCGGATGAAAAGACGCTGTCGGTCATCTCCAACGAGATGAAGGATCTGGCGAGCCGTGCCCGCAGCCGCAAGCTGAAGCCGGAAGAGTACCAGGGCGGCACCACGGCAGTGTCCAATCTCGGCATGTTCGGCATCAAGGATTTTGCCGCCGTCATCAACCCGCCGCACGCGACGATCCTGGCGGTCGGCGCCGGCGAGGAGCGGGCGGTGGTCAAGAACGGCGAGATCAAGATCGCCACCGTGATGTCGGTGACGCTGTCGACCGACCATCGTGCGGTTGACGGAGCGCTGGGGGCCGAACTCTTGGTCGCCTTCAAGAAGTTGATCGAGAACCCGATGGGCATGCTGGTCTGAACGGTTTTCCGCGCTGCCTTCGGAGTATGCCGGTAGCGGAAAGCGGGTTGACAGCAGGAGCCCGCCTCCCGCTCCGTTGAGGCTGTTCGTTGCGATGTGCCCGGGGCCTTCCCGGCCCCACTCGAGGCTGCCAGACAGCCTCTCTTTCCTGATGAATGCGATCTGATCCGGACGCTGACACTCAGTGTCATCCACCAGTCATATGGGCCGTGCAGGGAGAATATGGAAACCGGCCAGGATGCCGGTCCGCTCATGCACAGACAGGATCAGGAGGTCTCATGAAGACGCTATTCATCAAGCTGCTGGCCAGCCAGCTGGCGCTCGCCGCAACTTTGTTTGCCGGCGTGGCAAATGCCGAAACGCTGACGCTCTACACATCCCAACCCGAGGCGGACGCGGCCAAGACCGTGGATGCCTTCAAGAAGGCGCAGCCCGGCATCGACGTTACCATCTATCGCTCGGGAACCAGCGACATCCTGACCAAGATGGCGGCCGAATTCGCCGCGGGCAGCCTGCAGCCCGACGTGCTCCTGATCGCCGACGCGGTCTCGATGGAGCTGCTGAAGAAGGATGACCGGTTGATGGCCTATCCCGGGGCCAAGCTCGACGGTATCGATGCGGATGCCTATGACGCCGACAAGACCTATTTCGGCAGCAAGCTGATCACCACCGGCATCGTCTACAACACCGCGGCCGCGCAAAAGCCGGAGCATTGGGCAGACCTTGCCAAGCCGGCCTATGCCGACGGCCTGGTCATGCCGAGCCCGCTCTATTCGGGCGCTGCCGCCTACCTGCTTTCGGGCTTTGTCGGCGACGCTAACTATGGCTGGGATTTCTTCCGGAAGCTGAAGACCAACAGCACCGCCAGCGTGCGCGGCAATGGCGCGGTGCTGAAGTCGGTGGCATCGGGCGAGAAGCCCTATGGCATCCTCGTCGACTTCATGGCGATGAACGCCAAGAAGAAGGGCTCGCCGGTCGAGTTCGTTTTCCCCAGCGAAGGCGTGCCTGCCGTGACCGAGCCGGTCGCCATCATGAAGACCGCCAAGAACGTCGATGGCGCGAAAAAATTCGTCGACTTCATTTTGTCCGATGAAGGCCAGAAGCTGGCGCTGTCGATGGGCTATCTGCCGGCGCGCGCCTCGGTCGGCCGTCCCGACTGGCTGCCGGAAGGCGTCAAAATCAAGGTGATGCCGTTCGACACCAAGGCCATTGTTGCCAAGACTGACGCCGACAAGGCAAAGTTCTCGGAACTGTTCGGCGGCTGAGCCGACAGTCAGGCGAGATGCCGTTTCCACGGCATCTCGCCAGTTCCGGCGAAACGTGATCGAATCGATCGACCGATCCCAGGAAACCAATCATGTCGGCACGAATCAGGGAAAGCCGGGGCCAGGAAATGGCCCTGACGGCGGCGGTTGCCGTCGTCATTGTGCTGCTTTCGCTGCTGCCCATGCTGCGCCTCGTCAAGGAGATCGCGGCACCCGGCGGCGTCTTGACGACCGTGGCCGTGGAGGCCGGGCTGAGAAGCCCGGCAACCTGGATCGCGACCTGGCACACGCTGGTCGTCGGCATTGGCGGCACTCTTCTGGCTGTGCTGTCGGGGACGCTGGTGGCCGTGCTGGTCTCGCTGACCGACATACGTGGCCGAAGCGCCCTGGTGCTCTGCTACGTCATGCCGCTGCTGATCGCGCCGCAGGTGACGGCGCTGGCCTGGCTGCAACTGTTCGGCCCGGCGAGCCCGTTCCTAAAACTGTTCGGGGCGGCGCCGCCGCTCGGCACGAAGAACCTGCTCTATTCGACCTCGGGCATCATCCTGCTGCTTGGCGTCCAATACGGCCCGCTGGTCTTCCTGCTGGTGCGTGCCGGCCTGCGCAAGCTGCCGCGCGAACTGGTCGAGGCGGCGCGCGCCGGCGGCGCGAACTGGTTCACCGTACTGGTCACCATCGTGCTGCCCTTGATGACGCCGTCGATCATGGCGGCGGCCGCACTTGCCTTCGTCTCCTGTGTCGGCAATTTCGGCATTCCGGCGTTTCTCGGCATTCCCGCCAACTATCTCGTGCTGCCGACGCTCATCTATCAGAAGCTGGCCGGCGGCGGTCCGGCGGTGCTCGGCGAGACCGCGTTTCTGTCGGTGCTGATCGGCATCATCGCCATGGCCGGCATCCTCGCCCAGGAGGGGATGAGCCGTCGCCGCGACTACCGTATTTCCTCGACATCGCTGCCGTCCGAACCTTATGAGCTCGGCCGCTGGCGGCCGGTCGTCCAGACCGGCATGTGGCTGCTCATCCTGCTGGTGCTGGTCCTGCCGCTGTTCGGGCTGGTGCTGACCTCGCTGGTGCCGGGCTACGGCATCGCGCTCACCGCCAAAACGGCGACGCTCGACAATTACCGTTTCGTGCTGTTCGAGCATGATGCCGCCAATCGCGCCTTCTTCAACAGTTTCTGGCTGTCGATCGTGGCTGCTTTCTTCGCGGTTATCGTTGCCGTGCCGGTCGGCTATCTCATCGCCTGGGGCAAGCAGCGCTGGGTGCGGCTGCTCAACCTGTCGGTCGAACTGCCCTATGCCTTGCCCGGCGTGGTGCTGGCGATCGCCTCGCTGCTGTTGTTTCTCAGATCGATCCCGCTGACCGGCATCCAGCTCTACAACACCGTCTGGATTATCCTCTACGCTTATCTCGCCCGCTTCCTGGTGCTGGCGCTGCGGCCGACCATCAGCGGCTATCATCAGATCGACCGGGCGCTGGAGGAGGCCGCACAGGTGGCGGGCGCCGGCCTGTTCACGCGTATGCGCACCATCATCTTTCCGCTCGTCGCACCGGCGGCGATCGCCGGCGGCCTCCTGATCTTCATGACGGCGCTCAGCGAACTCACCGTCTCGGCGCTGCTGTGGTCATCGGGGGCCGAAACGATCGGCGTGGTGATGTTTTCCTTCGAGCAGGGCGGTGATTCCAACTACGCGGCGGCGATGTCCGTCATCACGGTCGCGGTCACCTTCGCGCTGATGCTGGTGACCAACCTGCTTGCCCCTCATCTTCCGAGCGGAGTTCTGCCATGGCGCGACTGACGCTGGACCATGTGACCAAGAGCTTCACCGATTTCGATGCCGTGAAGGATGTCTCGATCGATGTCGCTGACGGCCAGTTTCTGGCGGTGCTCGGACCTTCCGGCTGTGGCAAGACGACGTTGCTGCGGCTGGTCGCCGGTTTCGAGAAAGTGACTTCGGGCGAAATCCGCATCGGCGGCGAGGTCGTGTCGGGCAAGGGCGGCAGCGTCGCGCCGGAAAAGCGGCGTGTCGGCATCGTCTTCCAGAACTATGCGCTGTGGCCGCACATGAGCGTCGCCGAGAATATCGGCTATTCGCTGAAGGTGGCCAAGCTCGACAAGGCCGTCGCGCGTCAAAAAGTGGAAGACGCGCTCGCGCTGGTCAATCTGCAGGGCCTTGGCGAGCGCAGGCCGGCCAATCTCTCCGGCGGTCAGCGCCAGCGCGTGGCGTTGGCGCGTTGCCTTGTCGCCGCGCCGTCGCTGGTGCTGTTCGACGAGCCGCTCGCCAATCTCGACGTGCATCTGAGAGCCTCGATGGAGGACGAGTTCGCCGCCTTTCACAAGCGCACGGGCACGACCATCGTCTACATCACCCACGACCAGGCCGAGGCGATGGCGCTGGCCGACCGTATCGCGGTGATGGACCACGGACGCCTGGCGCAGCTTGCGACGCCGCGCGAACTCTATCATGAGCCGGCAAATGAGATGGTGGCCTCCTTCATCTCGCAAGGCATCCTGCTGCCAGCGGATGTGATGACGAGCGAAGACGGCGGCCGTTGCAAGGTCAGGGTTCTCGGAACCGAACTGGTGGTCCGCTGTCGGCCTGGTGAGCGGCCACGCGCCGGCGCCAGGATCTGCTGCCGATCCGCTGATATCGAGCTTTCCGCCGATGCCTCGGGCTTCGACGGTCTCGTCAAGCGGGCGATCTACCAGGGAGGTGCCGCGCGCATAGAATTTACGCCTGCTGCCGGTCCCGACCTGACCTTGCGTTTCGAGCAGCCCGATCCGGTCGTGCTGGAGAACGGTGCGCAGGTCCGGCTGCGCATAAGATCCGGCTGGCTGATCCCTGCCCCGGGAGCCGCCGCATGACTTGCTCGGCGGGGTGAGTCGCGACTCGCAACGCAGGCCCGCGCGTGATCATCCAGATCACCAAGCTGTCAGTGGCCAAATTGCGCCAATCCGATCCCTATGCTTGAAGCCGCCGCTATTTCATTCCACATCCGTCAGGATGAACGAGGCACGAGAAAGGCATCGGAATCTGTTGTGGGGTATCCCCGCATCGCTGATCCTGCACGTGCTTGTCGCGGCGCTGCTGATATATGGTGTGCCCCCACGTCCCCAGCAGCCGCGGGAGGAACAGCCGGTCAATGTCGCGATCGTGCCTCCGCCCGATCAGCCGAAGCCGAAACCTGTTCCCCCACCGCCAACGCAGCCCAAAGCCGAAAAGCCGCCGGAACCCAAGGTTGAAAAACCGCCCGAGCAGCCGCCCAAGCCGGTGAACACTCCGGTACTGAAGCGCGTTTTTCAATATGGCGAAAAGGATACGGGGCCTGAGAAATCTCTCGACGGCGGCAGCGCTCAAGTCAATGCACCGTTGCCGGCCAAGGATGAGGCCGCGAAGCCGCCAGTCGAACCGAAGCCCGCCCCGACCCAATCCGCTGCGCCTGAGCAAGAGGCAGCCTCCGACAGGGCCGACGAGAAGCCGGCAACCGCCGTGCCGGCCGAAAAACCCGCGCAAAGCGAGAAAAAGGAGGAGACTGAAGACACCGACAAACAGCAGGCGACGCCGCAAACCGGCGAAAAGCAAGCGGTCGTAGCGCCAAAGCCATTGGCTGCCGAGGCCGCCGACAAGCCGGCGCCTCCATCCTCGGAAGAAAAGGCAAAGCCTAAACCCGCAAAGCCGATGAAGTTCAAATCCGCAACAGCCTTCAAAGCCCCAGGCGGGAAGGCGGGAAGGTCAAATCCCACCAACACCGAGGCTGCGGGATCGCCGATCTACTCCGGCCTTCCGGGCGTCAGAAAGCTTTACTCGCAAGGCGCAACCGGCAATGCGCTGGCCACAAGCTCCATGGACAACGTGCCGCGCGATCAGCGCGTTGCCAACCTTTGCGGCAACGTTCTGGACCAGGAATTGCAAAGTGCTGATTATTCGCCCAAATGGGTGCCAACCATTCCGCTGAAGCTGGGCAACGTCCTTAACCCTCAGCATGCCGCCTTCAGCACCAGAACCCAATGGTACAGTCTGAACTTCCGGTGCGAGGTCGACGCTGATGCGACGAGGGTCCTGTCTTTCAACTTCCGTGTTGGGTCATTGATCCCGCCCGGCGAATGGGCCAGCCGTGGATTCACTAAGTATCCGCTAAATTAGGCCGGCACGCCGAGCCGGGGCAATCGCCGGTCATCCAGGTCGCCAAGCTGTCGGCGGTTAAATAGCGCCAATCCAGTGCCCGTGCTTGAAGCCGCCGCGATTTCATTCCACATCGAAGGTGATGAAGGACGAGGCACGAGAACGGCGTCGGAATCTGTTGTGGGGCGTGCCCGCATCGCTGATCCTGCACGTGCTCATCGCGGCGATCCTGATATATGGGCTGCCAATCCCTCCCCAACAGCTGCGGGAGGAGCAGCCGGTCAATGTCGCGCTCGTGCCTCCGCCCGATCAGCCAAAGCCGAAACCTGTTCCGCCTCCACCGGAACCAAAGGTAGAAAAACCGCCTGAGCAGAAGGTTGAGAAACAGCCTCCGTCGGAAAAGCAGGCGCAGAAGCCCCCGCCAGTGGAGGTCCTGAAGCCCGTTTTTCAGTTCGGCGACAAGGATACCGGCCCGAGGAAATCCCTGGATGGGACCAGCGCTCAAGACAGCTCGCCATTCCCGGCCAAGAATGAGCCTTCGAAGCCGCCGGTCGAACCGAAGCCGGCGGAAAACCAGCCTGCCACACCACCAGACTCCGATCCAGCCAAGGACGCGCAGAAGCAGGCAGCTTCAACCGAGGACGTGGATAAACAACAGGCAGTCAACCCGGAGGCAGAAAAGCAGGCGGGGCTCGAAGCCGCCAAGCAACAGGGCGCGCTATCAACGCCGTTGGCTGCCGATGGCGACGTCGAGCTTCCCACATCAGCCGAAGCGCCAAAGCCCAAACCAGCAAATGCGCCGAAACCCAAGGTCTCGAAGTCCGCATCGCAGCGCGACTCGGGCCTTCCGGGCGTTCGCAAACTCTACTCGCAGGGTGCCACTGACGATGCGTTGGCCACGACCTCGATGGGTGGTTTGCCGCGCAGTCAGCGGGGAGCCAAACTTTGTGCCAGTGTGTTGCAGCAGCAATTGCTGGACGCCTCTTACTTTCCCGACCTGATCCCAAGTGTCCCACTTAGAGCGGGCAATGTTGTTGACGGCTCGGATGTAGCCTTCCGCACCACAACTGCCTGGTATCATCTGGGCTTCCGGTGCGAGGTCGACACCAATGCGACGAGGGTCCTGTCCTTTAATTTCCGTGTGGGGCCAGTGATCCCGCGCGACCAATGGGCCCGCCTTAGGCTTTACTAGCTACGCCGGTACACCGAGCCCCGACAATTGCCGGCTCACTTCACTCCAGTCGGCGCAGACGAAATCGGCACCGGCGGCCATCAGCCGTGCGGCATGCTCCGCATAAGTATGTCCGCCACCTGTATAGCCGACCGCCGTCATGCCGGCGGCAACCGCGCCCTGGATGCCGAAAGGCGAATCCTCGATGACGACGCAGTCGGCCGGACTGGCGCCCATCGCCGCCGCGGCGAACAGGAAAATATCAGGCGCGGGCTTGCCGTTCTTGACCATCGAAGAGCTGTAGATCGCATCGCCGAAGAACCGCGCCAGCCCGGTGATGGCCAGGCTGTGGTTGATGCGTTCGACGGAGGACGACGAGGCAACGCAGCGGTCGCCGTCGAGCGTCTCCAGGAATGCGGCGATTCCCGGTGTCGGCTTCAATTCCTGCGAAAACAGGATCTTGGTCTCGGCCCAGATATCGCTGTCGGCGGCCGCGGGAAACTGATGGCCGGTCAATTCCTTGATCCTGACGATGATGTCGGCCTGTTTCATGCCGACGCACTGCGCGATGATGCCGCCGTGAACGCCCGGCATGCCATGCTTTTCATAGACGCGCTCGTAGGCCCTGGCGGCCAGGGGCTCGCTGTCGACGAGAACGCCGTCGCAATCGAAGATGATGGGCCTTGCTCGCGCCACGCGCTTGTCTCCTCAACTCAAATTTCGCACATCGCTATCGGCAAAAAGTCAGATGTTCAATAGCGCGGTGTTTTTTGGGGACATGCGAAAACCGGCGATGCTCAAAGCTGGCGCAACACGTCGCTGGCGCGGGAGGACCTCAGTGCCCGTTGCATGGCCTGCCGCGACTGCGCGCGGTCGGGCGTGATCCAGTTTGGCTCCGCGCCCAGGAAGCGGTCGAGGAACGCCACGGCATAGGCCGGGATTTCGGTGACGTTCTCGCGATAGGACCACCAGGTGCGCAGGTCGTCGGCGCATTTGTCGATACTGGGCGCCGAGCCGAACTCCTGCTCGTAGATGGCCGAAATCACCGAGACGCAGTAGTTGGTGTAGAGAAAGCCTTCCGGCCAGAAGCGGATGATGTCCAGCGTGCCGGCATTCTGATCCGTTTCGACGAGCTGGGTAAGACCGGAGATCTCCCTGGCCGGCGCCTGTTTTATCAGTTCGCGCAACACAAGGCCGGCGGCAAAGACGATGAAGTCGGCCCGGTCGATCGCGGCAAACCGCTTCTGCGCTTCCATGACCTCGACCCAGTCGAGAAAAGCCCGCGTCAGCTTCGCCTCGTCGATTTCGAAGCGTACGCCGAAAGTGTCCGAGACCACCTTGGCGCTGCCACGAAAGGTGGCGCGGAACCAGCGCAACTGCCGCAGCCGGTGGCGCAGGTCGGGCATGAGGGCCAATTCGTCCCTGAAGGGCAGTTCCATTGTATGCATCCCGTTTCACGACAGGCTAGCACAGCCGTGCCGCCGCCGAAATCGGCCGACGGCCCTGTGGATGACCGAGGTCGAGGTCAATATCATACATATTGACATTCGCGGAAACAAATGTTCTCACTTTGCTGTTGTTGCGTGCCGGTCCAAGGTGCGCCTCGACTGAGGCTTCGGGAGGAGAACCGAATGGCGATTTGGCAGTGGGGACTGCTTCTGCTGGTTATTGTGTGGGCGTTGCAGTCGCTCGGCGTCTGGCTGCAGATGCGGCACTATTCGGATGTCTTCCGGGGCGTCACCGACCAATACAAGGACGGCTTCGTCGGCGCAGGCAATTTTCGCGGCCGATTTGCCAAGGGGACCATCGCGCTGGTCGTGGTGACGCCTGACCTGATCGTGCGCCGGATGATGGTGATGAGCGGCCGTTCCGTGTTCACCAAATTCAAACGACATGAAGAATTCGAGGGTGTTCCCCTCGATCGACTCCGGTCCAACCCTGCGATCATGGGGGAGGGGGAACCCGGTGTGGCCGAGGCCGTGAAGCGGGCGATCGAACAGATCGACAAAGCACGGTCGGAGCCGGGGAAGAAGCCGGGCCTGGCCGGCTTGAACGTAGCAAGGGCATAGAGGAGGCCGTGCGCCGACTGGGACCACCCGGCGGGCCGGCATAAGGAGGAGAAATGTCTGTATTTTCGTTGTTGGCGCAGCATGCCGACATGGCCGTGCACAATCTGCATGTCGCGGGTGCCATGGTTTCGGATGCTGCTTTGCATGGTAAGCTCGCCGTCGAGCATGCTTCCGACCATCTCGTTGTCCTGGCGCAGGCCGACAGCGGGCCGATTACCGTCGATCAATTCAAGGAAAAGCTGAAGGACGTCCAGCAGGAAGAGCAGCTCGGCTGGCTGACCGCCATCGGCAAGTACTTCATCGGCATCTTCCAGAAGGGCGGCGAAGTGTTCGCCGGCTTCGTCACCGGTATCATCCCGACGCTTGTGGTGCTTATGACCGCCTTCTATGCCGTCACCGAACTGGTCGGCGAAGAGCGCGTGCATGGCCTGGCGCGCGGTGCCGGCAGGATCGCGCTGACGCGCTACACGCTGCTGCCGCTGCTGGCTGTGTTCTTCCTCACCAATCCGATGGCCTATACGTTCGGATCGTTTCTGGAAGAGAAGCACAAACCCGCCTTCTATGACGCGGCGGTCTCCTACGTGCATCCGCCGCTCGGCCTGTTCCCGCACATCAACCCCGGCGAATATTTCGTCTGGGGCGGCATTCTGGTCGCGCTGCTGGAGCTGGAAAAGAAGGGCGCCGTCGTCGCCGGTTACCACGTCAAGGTGGCGATCTGGTACGCCATCGTCGGCCTGGTCGTCATTCTGCTCAAGGGCATGCTGACCGAGCGCATCACCGCCATCATGGCACGCCGTCAGGGCGTCGAGCTGTAAGGGCGGGGAGGACATCATGAACAAGACATTCAAAGCCGTAAAGATCTCCCGGGGTAACACAGGCTGGGGCGGCCCGCTCGTCATCGAGCCGACCGCCCAGCGCGACAAGATCGTCTCCGTCACCGGCGGCGGCATCCATCCTGTCGCCCAACTTATCGCCGACATGACCGGCGCCACGGCCGTCGACGGCTTCAAGGCGCCGCCGATCGAAGGAGAGATGGCGGTCGTCGTCGTCGACTGCGGCGGCACCGCACGCTGCGGCGTCTATCCGCGCAAGCGCATCCCGACCGTCAATCTGACGCCGGTCGGACAGGCTGGGCCGCTCGCCCAGTTCATCACAGAGGATATCTACGTTTCGGGCGTGAAGCCGGCCAACGTCGCAATGGCGGACGGATCCGAAGCGGTCACCACTGCGGGGGGAGCAGCGCCGATGAGTTCAAACAACAGCACTTCAGCCGCCGCGCCACAGCCGCTGCCGAGCGAAGGCGGGCTTATCGGCCTGATCAGCTCGATCGGCCGCGTCATGGGCCGTGTGGTCGGCATCTTCTTCAATGCCGGCCGCCGCACGATCGACCAGGTGGTTCGCAACGTGCTGCCGTTCATGGCCTTCGTGACCATGCTGATCGGCCTGATCCTGTACACCGGCATCGGCGACGTGCTGGCGCAGCCGATGGGACCGCTGGCCAACAACATCGTCGGCCTGCTGATCATCTCGGCAATCTGCGGACTGCCGTTCCTGTCGCCCATCCTGGGACCAGGCGCCGTCATCGCGCAGGTCATCGGCGTGGCCATCATCGGCCCGCAGATCGCCAACGGCACGATTTCGCCGGCAATGGCGCTGCCGGCGCTGTTTGCCTACAACACCCAGGTGGGCTGCGACTTCGTCCCGGTCGGCCTGGCGCTCGGCGAAGCCAAGCCGAAAACCATCGAAATCGGCGTGCCTGCGGTGCTCATCAGCCGCCAGATCATGGGTCCGGTCTCGGTGCTGATCGCCTGGGTCGTCTCCCTGATCGTGTTCTAAACACCTGATAACGAGGTTCGCCATATGTCGGTTTTTCTCAAGACACGGGTCACGGCGATAGGACCCGAAGTGGCGGACCTTGCCGAAGGGGGCGTGGTCATCCTGTTCGCGGATGGCTCGCCGCCGGAGCTTGCCGAGGTCTCGGTGCTCCACAAGGCGGAGCTCGGACCCAGTGACGGCGCGCCTCAAAAGGGCGCGTCGATCACCCTTGGTCCGGTTACCGCCGTCATAACCGCCGTCGGCTCCAGCGCCTGGAGCAAGGTCCTCGAGATGGGCCACGTCGTCATCTCGTTCAACGGGGCCACCGAGGCCGAAAGGCCGGGCGAGATCTGCGCATCGCAGATCGATCGCCAAGCCCTCGTGGCCGCCCTGAAAACAGACGCGATCATCACCATCGCCGCCTGAAAGCATTCGCGCCCCGTCCAGTCTGGCTTTGGCGCCCAAAAAAGCAGAGTATTTGCCATGGAACGCTCGACCATCGTCAGAGTGCATGAAGGTTTGCACGCCCGCCCCGCCACACGCTTCGTGAAGCTCGCGAAGGGCTTCGAATCCGATGTCGAACTGGTCAAGGACGGCAAGGCGGTCAGCGCCAAGAGCTCGGTCAAGCTGATGCTGCTGGCGGTCAAGGAAAACCAGGAAGTCACCGTGCGGGCGAACGGCGCCGATGCCATCGAGGCGATCGAGGCGTTGATCGGCTATCTCGAGAACCCAACGGCCGGCCTCGACGACGAAGACACCCACGCTCCGGCGAATGACGCAGGCAAGGAAGCGGCGCCCGCGCCCCAATCCGCGCCGGCGGTATCAGGCGAGGCGAATGGTTTGCGCGGTGTCGCCGCAAGCGAAGGCGTCGCCATCGGACCCGCCTTCGCGCATTTCCCGCCTGATATCGCGGGACAGGGCCGCATGCTGCAGGCAGAAGAAATCGCCGGCGAAATCGACAGGTTCCGCGCCGCCGTCGCCGCCGTCCAGGCGCGCATGGACCGGGCGCTGGCGCAGGACAGTCTGTCGGCCGGTGACCGGGGCATCGTCGCGGCGCTCAGGGATATCGCCGCCGACGACAGCCTGACCGGCGAGGCCGAGAAGGCGATCAAGGGCGGCAATGACGCGGTGTCGGCCACGATCACCGCCGCTTCCACCATCGCCGCCGATTTCAGCGCCGTCGACGATCATTACCTCAATGCGCGGGCCGACGATGTCCAAGCGGTCGGACGGCAGATCTGCCTGGTGCTGCTGGGCCAAGACGACGTCAGCCTCGAAAATATCCCGCAGGGTGCGATCCTGATCGCCGATGATATCGGCGCCTGGGATCTGGCGCGCGCGCCGCTGAAACGCATCGGCGGCGTGGTGTGCGGCCATGGCGGCGCCACCTCGCACATCGCCATCATCGCCCGCTCGCACGGCATTCCGGCGGTGCTGGGCCTCGGCGACAAGATCAATGCCTTGCGCACGGCGCAAGAGGTGGCGCTCGACGGCAACAGCGGCCAGGTGATCATCGACCCCGATGCGGCCACACGCGCCGATTTCGCCGGCCGCGTCGAAGCGGCGGCCAAGGAGCGTGCCGGCCTGACCGCGTTCAAGACGGTGACGCCGAAGCTGGCGGACGGCAGGACTATCGAGGTCGCGGCCAATATCGGCTCGCTGGAGGAGATCGAGGCTGCGCAGGAAGCCGGCGCCATGGGTGTCGGCCTGTTCCGGACCGAGCTTCTGTTCATGCGCCATATGCACCTGCCGTCGGAAGACATGCAGGCCGAGACCTATGCGGCGCTGGCCAAAGCCTTCGCCCCCTATCCGGTCATCGTGCGCACGCTCGACATCGGCGGCGACAAGCCGATCGCCGGCATCGAGTTTCCCGACGAGGAAAATCCCTTCCTCGGCTGGCGCGGCATCCGCATGTGCCTCGACCGGCCCGATATCTTCAAGCGCCAGCTGAGGGCGCTGCTGAGGGCCGCCGTACACGGCAACATCAAGGTGATGCTGCCGATGGTGTCGGATATTTCCGAAGTGACGCGCAGCCGCGCACTGGTCGATGAATGCGCCGCCGAACTCAAGGCCGAAGGCGTGCCGCACGCCACGTTCGATCTCGGCGTGATGATCGAAACCCCGGCCGCGGTGCTGATCGCACCGGCACTGGCCAGGGAGGTGGCTTTCTTCTCGATCGGCACCAATGATCTCACCCAGTACATCATGGCCGCCGACAGGCTCAACCCGACCGTTGCGAAGCTTAACGACGTCACCAATCCGGCCGTGATGTCGGCGATCGAACTGACGGCCAGGGCCGGGGTCGCCGCCGGCATCATGGTGGGCATGTGCGGCGAGGCGGCAGGTCGGCCGGATCTCATTCCGGCCTTCCTGAAGATGGGCCTGACCGAGCTGTCGATGAGCCCGGCCTCGATCCAGCGCGCCAAGAAGACGATCACGGCGATGGCGGCCGGGGAGTAGTTCCTGCGACCGCTGCTGCTGGAGCTTACGGCAAGTGCGCAAGCAAGGTGGCGAAGACAGGTGTCAGTTCATCGACCGGGCTCGCCTTGGCGCAGGCCTGGACAATGCGCTCATGACGTATATCGGCGGCCAGCATCGCGATCTCCAGCATGTCTGGCTCCGGCGCGCCGTCGCGGCCGGTTGTCGCCAGGCCGCAAGCCAGGACGACCGGCGCCAGGCAGCTTATATCGAGCGCCCGGCCGCCAGCAGCATTCGATTCCGGCGCGGCTTCGCCAAAGCGGACCGGGCGCTGGTTGAGCAATTCGATCAAAAGCGCCGCGCAGGTGGCCGCGATTGCCTGCAGTCCGGCACCCGGCGCGGCCAGCGCGGCCAACAGATCGCCATGGCGCTTGCGCATGGCCGCGTGGACGGCGGCAAAACCGGCTTCATGGATACGGGCATTCTCGATCTTCAGCCCGGCAAGCACGGCCTTGCTCAGATAGTACATGTCGCGCCGGAACAGGCGCTCGGCGTTCAATTGCTGGTCTTCGTCCCCGGCCGGAAAATAGGTGCCGAGACCTTTGACGGTCGTTCCATCGACGCTTATCGGGCGTTCATGCGGGACGAAGGATTCGGCGATCGACAGCGCTTCGTCGACGGCGCTCGCGGCATGGCTGAGCAGGCCTTCGATGCCTTTGCCCGGAAACGGCGGAAGATGGCTGGTGGCTTCGCGCAGGGCGCTGGCGTCGCCGCTGCCGTCATGACGGCTCTGGCGGATGATGTCGCGGACTTCCCGCAGCCGGTCCTTGAGGTTGACGCGGACGTCTTCGGAGATTTGTCGGAGCATCGCGGTTTGCCTCGAATGTGCCGTGCGGGGCCAGCTGCAGTAGGGCGGCCACCGACTCTACATTGTTCCTATCGATTGGTAGATCAATAGGCGATACTAGACCAGCACGCAGAATCGGCGACGGCGCGCGTCCGCCGCCGCGGGGGAGGGATGATTTGGCCAGGGGACGACAAATCGAGGAAAAGGGGGTCGAGGAAAGGGGGGCCACCGAAAGGCGGGCAGGAGCCGAAGCGACCGAGCCGGTCATCAGCGAGAGCCGAACGGACCGCCTCAGGATCCGCGCCGCCTGGATGTATTTCGTCGAGCAGATGACGCAGAACGAGATCGCCGATGTGCTTGGCGTCGGCCGCGTCACCATCGTGCGCATGCTGGCGGAGGCGCGGTCGCGCAACGAGGTCAAGATCACCATCGAGAGCGAGCTTCTGGAGATCGTGCGGCTGGAGCGCGCGCTCGAAAGGACCTTCGGGCTGCAGCAGGCGCTGGTGGCGCCGTTGACCGCGGCCAATGCCGATCCGATCCCGGCGATCGCCGCCAAGACCGGCATGTTCCTGTCCGACGCGATGAAATCCGGCATGCAGGTCGGCGTCGGCTGGGGCAATACGCTGTTCCACACCTTGCCGTTCATCAGCGCCAAATCGCTGACCGATTTCAAGGTGATTTCGCTGCTTGGTGGCGTCGGCGTCGCGCGCCGGGTCAACCCGGCCGAGTTCGCGTGGCGCTTCGCCCAGATTTTCCAGGGCGATGGCTATCTGATGCCGACGCCGGCCGTCGTCGACAGCGTCGAGACCAAGATCGCGCTGGTCGAGCGCTGCGGCCTGCAGGAGGTTTTTGAGATGGCCGACGCGCTCGATGCCGTTCTGCTGAGTGTCGGCGGCATCGCTTCGGCCACCACCTTCTCGCGCGGCGGCTTCCTCAGGGAAGCGGACCGCGAGGCGCTGCTGGCGCGCGGCGCCGTCGGCGACCTTCTGTTCCATTTCTACGACCGCAATGGCGATCTGGTCGACCATCCCGTCAACAACCATGTGATGTCGGTGGATGTCGACCGGCTGCGCAAGGCGCCGATCCGCATTCTGACCTCCGGCGGCGCGGAGAAGACCGACGCGCTGCTCGGCGCCATGAATCTGATTGCGCCGACAATCCTGATCACCGACGAGGAAAGCGCAAGGCGCATGCTGGATGCGGTCAGCGAAAGCTGAACGATCCCGTGATGTAGTCCGGCCAGGCCTTGTGCTCGCCGAAAACAGCGGCGAGGTCAGGCGCGCCGGCCAGGATCCCACCCAATACCAACGCGGTGGCGATGCCGACACCATTGCCGCCTGCAATATCGTGTTCGACGCTGTCGCCGACGCAGACCACGCTGTGGCGGTCCGGCTCGCCTGCCAGTGCAAGTGCGGCATCGAAGATCGCCGGATAGGGCTTGCCGATGCGGGTGACGCCGCCGCCCAGGTTCTCGTAGAGATCGGCGATCTCGCCGGCGCCGAAGCGCGGTCCGACCGCCGTCAGCATGATCCTATCGGGATTGGTACAGAAGCACGGCACTTGCCGCGCCGCTGCCGGGCCCAGCAGCCGGCGATAGTGGTCGAGGTCGTGGCGGTCCCCCTCACTGGCCGAGATCAGCACCAGTTCGGCGTCCTCGCCGGCCTCTGTCAGCGCGAAGGGCAGGCCGTCGATCGCGCTGCGGTCGCCGTCGCGGCTGATCAACAGGCATTTCGTGCCGGACCGCAACACTCCTGCCGCCGCCATGTCATGGAAACGTCGCCACGCTACCTCGCCGGAAGACACAAAATGGTCCCAGCTGCCGACCTCGAAGCCGAGCTTCAGCAGGCGATCCTCGTTGGGCCGGGCGCGCTTGCCGGAATTGGAGATCAGCACCACGGTCTTGCCGGCGCGCTTCAGCGTGGACAATGCCTCCACCGCACCGGGATACGGAGCTTGGCCGTCATGCAGCACGCCGAACTGGTCGAGCAGGAAGACCTGGTAGCGTTGCGCCAGCTTCCCGATGCCGTCGAGACGTTCGACCTTTTTCATAGGAGCCCTGCCTCGCTGGCGCCTTTCAGCGCCAGCCGGGCCGTACCGGCGGCGGCCTCGTCCGACAATGCCGGCAGGAACGCGACGCCGAGCTTGCGCTGCCGGATCGCGCTCCATACCGGATTGGCGGCGCCGCCGCCGACGCTGCGAATGGAGGTCAGGGCCGGCGCGCCGAGTTCGGCCAGCCTGCCGTAACCAAGCGCTTCGATCGCCGCCATGCCCTCGAACATCGCCTTGAGGTAATCGGCATCGTCAGCAGGCCGTGGGGTGAGACGCGGCGGCAAGGCCGGATCGGCGATCGGGAACCGCTCGCCAGCCGTCCCAAGCGGATAGTAGTCGAGGCCGGTCTCGGTCGTGGGGTCGATCATCGCGCTGAGTTTGATGATCCGCGCGAGCGGAAAATGCTGCGCCAGCACCTTGCCGCCGGAGTTCGAGGCGCCGCCTGCCAGCCAGGTGTCGCCAAGACGATGGCTGTAGATGCCAAAGCGCGGCGCCGAGATCGGCCGGTCGGACAGGATCTTGATGGTCAGCGAGGACCCCAGCGCCGTGACACCGTCGCCGGCCGCCGTGGCGCCTGTCGCCAGGAACGAGGCACAGCCGTCCGTGGTGCCGGCAACCACGACCACATCGCGCGGCAGGCCGAAAAGCGCGGCGGCGGCCGCGGTGAGGGTGCCCGTGACGTCGCCCGGCTCGATGACATCAGGCAGCAAATCCATGCGCATGCCGGTGGCCGCGATCCAATCCGGCCAGCGGCGCGCCTCGACGTCGTAACCGGTCTTGAGCGCATTGTTCTCGTCGCTGACGTCGAAGCACCCGGACAGGTTGCCGGCGATCCAGTCGGCCTGGTGCAGCACGGCCGCTATGCCGGGCAGATGCTGGTACCGGAGCGCCTTGGCCAGGCCTGAAGTCGCCCCGTGGGCGGCGCTCGCTTCCGGCGCCGCGCGGGCGATCGCGGCCAGGATGTCGCCGTCATCGACCTTGTCGTTGTACATCAGCGGCTCGGCCAGAGGCCGCCCATCAGCGTCGACCGGCAGCAGGGTGCCCGATGTGCCGTCGATGGCGATGGCGCGGATCGCGGCGCGGTCGACGCCCGAAAGCAGTTCCGTCAGCGCCGCCTGGACCGCCTGCCACCATGCCGAGGGGTCGCGTGGGTTCTGGCCGAATTTGTCGAGCCGGACAGCGGACTGGCCGGCAATGGAAAAATCCTGACGCATGGCGACGGCGCGGGCGCCGGAAGTGCCGATGTCGATGCCGACGACAAGTGGCGTCATGTCGTCCCTCGCTAGGCCGTGCCGGCCGCATTGAGCTTCTGGCGATACTGCTCGGCGTCCCAGTTGACCAGTTCGTCATTCTCGGCGGCGGTGAGATAGTTCAGCCGCGCCTTGCCATCGACGCGCGCGGTCACGTCGGCAAGGCAACGCTGCATGGCGTCGGCACCGGCGCCGGCGTCGCCGCGCATCAGCACGCCGGCGCCGGGAAACAGGATCGCCACGGGTGCCGCGCCGAGCCGCGCGGTGACGCCGGCCACGTTCTCGCCCGGCCTCGCAACGACCGAGCCCTGGCCTAGAAAGATGACGTGGTCCGGATAAAGGCTGCCGCCCTCGGCCATATCCAGGCTTTCCGAATCGAGCGCGACCGCATGCGCTTCGACATCCGCCGGCAATCGGTAGTCGCCGGCGAGCGCCGTCAAGGCGGCGATATCAGGCGGGGCGGTGGCGCGCACCGGCCGCGCCAGCAGCGACCGGACGCGGTGCAGCAAAGCCTCCGCCTCGGCGACGGTTTCGGCAGCAACCACCAGCCCGTGATTGCCAAGGATCAGCACGTCGACCCCGGGCCGCAATTTCGCGGCAATGCCGCGGGCGAGCGGCAGACCCGGCCGGAAATAGGGCACCCAGGCCCATTCGATGCCATCCAGTCGCCTGGCCACCTCGGCCTCGCCATCTGCTTGCACGGCAAGCGAAATCGTGTCGACGCAATGGACATGCAGCACCACGCGTTGCGGCATCAAGGCATGCACGGTGGTCTCGATCGACGGGCGCAGGCCACGCGGATTGAGGTCTTCGATGGCGAAGGCCTGTGGCCTGTCGGCGGTTGGATCGCGCTGTTCGACGGCCTCGAGCAGCGGTGCCATCGCCACCGGCACCATGATGTCGGCGCTGAGCGCATCCTTCAGCCAGGTGCCCGAGGCCTTGATCCACAGCGTGTCGCCGGCCTTCAGCGAGGTGTTGCCGCCCGCCGCCTGCGTCATGTGCGGGTTCAGCCCGATGCTGGCCGAAAGCGCCCGCAAGGCGGCCAGTTCCTGTGCATCAGCTTGGGTTGCCACGGCGCCTTTCCTCCAACGTTTGCATGCGATCCCGTCACCGGGTTGCTGCTGGCGCTGATATCGCAGATATGAGCGATCTGCGTCAACAGTGATCTACTATCATCAAAACAAGCTTGCAATCCGGCTAGTGTTGATTAAGTTGCACCAATTGCCGTGGGAGATGGCGTCAGGGAGGAAGGGTTGAGCGACTTCGGCCGCCAGCGTCAGATCGTCGAACTGCTGCGGGACCGCCCGTTCGCCTCCGTGCGCGAGCTGCAGGAGCGGCTCGGGGTCTCGGCGGCGACGGTCCGGCGCGATATCGACCGGATCGACGAGGCCGGTGAAGCCCGCAAGGTCTATGGCGGCATTTCTGCACTCGACGGGGCTTCGCATGCGGGCGTCGCCTATGCCCGGCCCTATGACGAGAACCGTGACCTTGCCGTCGAGGCCAAGCGGCAGATCGCAGCCGCCGCCGCGACCATGGTGCGCGATGGCGATGCGGTCATCGTCCATGGCGGCTCGACCTGTTTCCATCTCGGCGTCAAGCTCGCCGACCGCAACATCCGGCTCTACACCAATTCGATGCCGCTCGCGGCCTATCTCAGCGACCATGGCCATTGCAGCCTGACCGTCGCCGGCGGTGACCTGCACCGCGAGCCCGGCATCATCCATTCACCGACCCAGGCGACGCCCTTCTATGCCTCGAAATTCTTTCTCGGGACGCAAGGCCTCAACCAGGAAGGGCTGCTGGAATCGCATCCGCTGCTGGTGCGCTCCATCGTCGATCTCAGCCTCTGCGCCGATCAGATCGTGGTGCTGGCCGACAGCCGCAAACTGTCGATTCACGCGCGCAATGTCGCGCTGCCGCTGTCGCGCATCGGCACGCTGGTGACCGATGACGGGCTCTCCGATGCCGACGCGCGCATGCTGGAGGACGCCGGCGTCATGGTGCGGATCGCTTCGACCTCGGGAGCCCTCGCGTGAACGTGGCGGTGCTCGACTTCGGCAAGACCAACTCGAAGCTGTTCGTCTTCGGCCAGGACGGGCGCATTCTCGACGAACGGCGGACGCAGCCGAAATGGGTGCAACAAGGCGGCTTCAGCGTACTCGACGAGGCAGCACTCCATGACTGGGCGTTCGGCGCCGTCACCGACGCGGTCGAAAACAATGGTGTGGAAGGGGTGATGGTGTCGGGTCATGGTTGCACCTTCGCCCTTGTCGACGGCAAGGCGCTGACCCATCCGATCCTCGACTACGAGCAGGAGCCGCCGGCCGAAATCGCGGTGCGGATCGACCACCGCATCCCGGATTTCGCCGAAACCTTCTCACCGCGCCTGCCGCTCGGCTTCAACTATGGCCGCCACATGCTGTGGCTGCAGCAGGTCGATCCCGATGCGTTTTCGAACGCGACATCGATTCTGGGCTATCCCCAGTACTGGAGCTGGCGCCTCGGCGGCAGGCCGGTCTCGGAAGTCTCCTATCTCGGCTGCCATTCGCATTTATGGGCACCGCGTGAACGTGATTACTCCTCGCTGGTCGACGCCGAGGGCTGGCGCGGCCAGATGCCGGCTTTCGAACGTGCCGGCGCCGTCATCGGCGAGCGACGCTTCGGCAATACCGAGCGATCGATCGCCATCCACAATGGCGTCCACGACTCCAATGCGGCGCTGTACGCCTATCGCCGGCAAGGGCTTGGACCGCTGACCGTCGTCTCGACCGGCACCTGGGTCGTCGTGCTCAATCCGGACTGTCCGCTCGAGGCACTCGACAGCGAGCGCGACATGCTGGTCAATGTCGACGTCGACGGTGGCCCGGTGCCGACAATACGATTCATGGGCGGGCGCGAGTTCGCCGTCATCAGCGGCGGCTGGCAAGGCGCGATCCCGCTAGGCTCGATACAGCAGGCGCTCGACGCCGGTCTCATGGCACTGCCGAGTTTCGCGCCGGGTGGACCGATATCAGACCGTAGCGGCGAAATCATCGGCGGTACGCCCAGCGCCGCGCAACGCGCGGCGGTGGCGTTGCTCTACGTTGCGCTGATGGTCGACCTTTGCCTCGATCTCATCCATTCCGAAAACACGGTGATCGTCGATGGCGGGCTGAACACTGGCGGCCTGCTTGCCGGGCTGCTGGCGCAGCTGCGTCCGGGCCAGACCTTCCTGCAAGGCGCCTCGTTGGAAGGCAGCGCCACCGGTGCCGCGGCGCTCGCCTTCGAGAGCCTGGGACGCGACTTCGCCGCCGAGCCGCCGGAGCCGGTGCGGGCGACGCAATTCGGCGGTCTTGCCGGCTATCGCGAGGCCTGGCGCGACCGCTTTGCCGGGCACGGTGCCGCCGCCAAGGCAGCGGGTGGTGCGCGATGAGCGCGGCAGTCCAAATGCAGACGACACGCCAGCCGGTGCTGGAGATGCGCCACATCTCGAAGACCTTCGGCGCGATCCGCGCCCTGCAGGACGTCTCGCTCAGCGTCCACGCCGGCGAATTGCACGCGCTGATGGGCGAGAACGGCGCCGGCAAGTCGACGCTGATGAAGGTGCTGTCGGGCGCCTATCGGCCGGACCCCGGCGGCGAGATCCTGATCGATGGCGCGCCCGCCGCGACCGGCGATCCGATCAAGGCTCGCGCGGCCGGCATCGCGGTGATCTACCAGGAGCTGTCGCTGGCGCCGAACCTGACGGTGGCGCAGAACATCTTCCTCGGCAACGAGCCGCGGCGCTTCGGCGTCGTCGACCGGGACCAGTGCAACCGGCGCGCCGCCGAGATCGTCGACCGGCTCGGCGTCTCCTTCTCGGCGCGTGCCCTGGTTTCCAGCCTGTCGCTCGGCGAGCGCCAGCTGGTCGAGATCGCCCGGGCGCTGTCGACCAATGCGCGCATCATCGTCATGGACGAGCCGACCACGTCGCTGACCTCGCGCGAGACCGACCGGCTGTTCGAGGTGATCGCGACGCTGAAGGCGCAAGGCATCGCCATCATCTACATCAGCCATCGCATGGAAGAGGTCTACCAACTCGCCGACCGCGTCAGCGTGCTGCGCGACAGCGGCTATGTCGGTACGCTGGAGCGCGCCGACCTCAACGCCTCGCGCCTGGTGTCGATGATGGTCGGCCGCGATCTCTCCGCCTTCTACAAGAAGGATCATCGCCCGCCGGACGAGAAACGCGCCGTGGCGCTCTCGGTGCGCGGCATGTCCGACGCGCACTTGCTGAAGAACTGTTCGTTCGACCTCCACCACGGCGAGGTGCTGGCACTGGCCGGCCTCGTCGGCTCGGGCCGCACCGAGCTTGCCAGGCTGATCTTCGGCGCCGACAAGCGCAGCGCCGGCACGATGGAACTCGACGGCAAGGCCGTGACCATCGGTTCGCCGCGCGAGGCGCTCGACGCCGGCATCGCCTACCTCACCGAAGACCGCAAGGAACTCGGCCTGTTCCTCGACATGTCGATTTCGGACAACATCAGCATGGGCGTGCTGGCCAAGGACGCACGAGCCGGCGGATTTCGCGATTTCGCCGCCGCCGACAGGAGAGCGGCGAAGGCCATTGCGGACCTCTCCATCCGCACCGGCTCGGCACAGGCCAACGCCGGCTCGCTGTCGGGCGGCAACCAGCAGAAGGTGCTGCTCGCGCGCCTGCTGGAGACCGAGCCGAAGGTGGTCATCCTCGACGAGCCGACCCGCGGCGTCGATGTCGGCGCCAAGTCGGAAATCTACCGGCTGATCGACAACCTCGCCAACAAGGGCATCGCCATCCTGATGATCTCCAGCGAATTGCCCGAGGTGATCGGCGTCGCCGACCGCGTGCTGGTGATGCGCGATGGCGCGATCGCTGGCGAGGTGACGGCATCGGAAGGCAAGCCGCTTCGTCAGGAAGCGATCATGGAACTTGCGACGGGAGCGTCTCAGCGATGACAGACAGGACGACCGGGACGAAGAGTGTGGATCAAGCGGCGGTCAGGAGCCGGCGGCTGCGCACCGCGCTTGCGGCCCTTGGCATGCTGCCGGTGCTGGTGCTGCTGGCCGCTGGCTTCCAGTTCATCAATCCGCGCTTTCTGACCGGCACCAACCTGCTGATCGTCACGCAGCAATCGTCGATCAACATCGTGCTTGCCGCCGGCATGACCTTCGTCATCCTGACCGGCGGCATCGACCTGTCGGTCGGCTCCATCCTTGCCGCCTCCGCGATGGTGGCGGTGCTGGTGTCGCTGGTGCCGGACTGGGGCCTGCTCGGCGTGCCGGCGGCCATCCTGGTCGGCCTTGGCTTCGGGCTCATCAACGGGTTGCTGGTCGCCTATATCAGGCTGCCGCCGTTCATCGTGACGCTCGGTTCGCTGACCGCCGTGCGCGGCGTTGCCCGCCTGCTCGGGCAGGACACGACGGTGTTCAACTCCGACCTGCCGTTCGACTTCATCGGCAACGGTTCGGTGCTCGGCATCCCCTGGCTGGTCATCATCGCGCTGTCGGTGGTGGTGCTGTCCTGGCTGGTGCTGAAACGCACCGTGCTCGGCACCTGGATCTACGCCGTCGGCGGCAATGCCGAGGCTGCGCGGCTGACCGGCATCAAGGTGCCGCTGGTGCTGCTCTTCGTCTATGGCGTTTCCGGTCTGCTCGCCGGCCTTGGCGGCGCCATGTCGGCGGCCCGGCTCTACGCCGCCAACGGCCTGCAACTCGGACAAAGCTATGAACTCGACGCCATCGCCGCCGTCATCCTCGGCGGCACCAGTTTCGTCGGCGGCGTCGGCTCGATCTGGGGCACGCTGATCGGCGGCCTGATCATCGCGGTGCTCTCCAACGGGCTCATCTTGGCCGGTGTCTCGGACATCTGGCAGTACATCATCAAGGGATTGGTCATCATCGTGGCGGTCGCCCTCGACCGCTACCGGCTCCAGGCAGGGGCAAGAACGTGAGTGACCTGGTCGCCGGCATCAACGACCGGCTCGTGCAACGCACCGTGAGAGGCGCGGTGCATCGGAGGAAGTAAGCGTAATGAAGATCATCACCAGACTGCTCTGCGGCGCCGCTTTCGCGGCCGTCGCCATCGCGCCGGCATCGGCCAAGGACCTCAACAAGGTCGGCATCTCGGTCGGCCTGCTCGGCAACCCGTTCTTCGTCGCCACCATCAAGGGCATCGAGGATGCGGCCAAGAAGATCAATCCGAAGGTCGAGGTAACATCGGTCTCGGCCGACTACGACCTCAACAAGCAGGTCTCGCAGGTCGATTCCTTCATCGCCGCCGGCGTCGACGTGATCATGCTCAACGCGGTCGATGCCAAGGCGATCGCACCGGCTGTGAAGAAGGCGCAGGCCGCCGGCATCATCGTCGCCGCCTTCGACGTTTCGGCGCCGGGCGCCGATGTCACCGTGATGACCAACAACGTCAAGGCCGGCGAGGAAGCCTGCCAGTACCTGGTAGACCACACGGGCGGCAAGGGCGACTACGTCATCCTCAATGGACCGGCGTCGTCGTCGATCCTGGAACGTGTGAAGGGCTGCAAGAACGTGCTTGCCCAGCATCCCGACATCAAGATCCTGTCCGACGACCAGAACGCCGAAGGTTCGCGCGACGGCGGCCTGAAAGTGTTCCAGTCGCTGCTGACCCGTTTCGACAAGATCGACGCGGTGTTCGCCATCAACGATCCGACGGCGATCGGCGCCGAGCTCGCCGCCAAGCAGCTCAATCGTTCGGAGTTCATCTTCACCGCGGTCGACGGCGCGCCGGACATCGAGAAGGAACTTTCTTCCGGCAAATCGATGATCAAGGCTTCGGCCTCGCAGGATCCCTATGTGATGGCCGGCCAGTCGCTGACCATGGCGGCCGACCTGCTGGCCGGCAAGAAGCCGGCGGAGGCCACCGTGCTGCTCGACCCGAAGCTGATCACGGCCGAGAACCTAAAGGACTACAAGGGCTGGACCGCGGCCCGCTAAGCCTCCCAAGGCTGGTGCGGCCGGCGCGATCCGGCCGCACCCATTCTCCCACCTCAATGCCGGAGACGATCATGTCGCGCATCGGAATCCATTCTTTCGTCTGGTCGGCAGGCTCGGCGCAGCACGAACTCGAACGCACGCTGGCCAATACCAAGGAGGCCGGTTTCGACCTGATAGAATTCTCCTATCTCGACCCCGCCGATGTCGATATTGGCGGCCTTGCCAAACGCATCGCCGATCTCGGCCTCGGCGTGGCGATCAGCATCGGGTTGCCTGGTGATGGCGACATATCGAGCGCCGACAAGGCGATCGCCGCGCGCGGCGTCGAGATCCTCAACCAGACCGTCGCGTTGACGCGCGACCTTGGCGGCAGCAAGGTCGCCGGCATTCTGTCGACCGCCCATGGCCTGCAGGTCGAGGCGCCGACACGCGATCAATGGAACCGCAGCGCCGCGGCGCTGGCCAAGGTTGCCGAGACGGCGAAGGCGGCCGGCGTCACGCTCAACCTGGAAATCGTCAACCGCTTCGAAAGCAATCTGCTCAACACCGCCGCGCAGGGCCTGGCGTTCATCAAGGACACCGGGTCGGACAACATCTTCCTGCATCTCGATACCTTCCATATGAACATCGAGGAGGCCGATCTCGGGCTCGCCATCCGTCACGCGGCAGCCAAGATCGGCTATGTCCATATCGGCGAAAGCCATCGTGGCTTCCTCGGCACCGGCAATATCGACTTCGCGGCGATTTTCGATGCGCTGACCGCAATCGGCTACGCCGACGATCTCAGCTTCGAATCCTTCTCCTCGGAGATCGTCGACGAGAACCTGTCGAAGAAGACCGCAATCTGGCGCAATCTGTGGACCGACAATATGGCGCTCGCCAAACACGCGCGCGCCTTCATCGGCCTCGGGCTGGAGACGGCGCAACGCAAGGCTGAACTCGTCTCCGCGCCACACAAACCGTAGCAACTCAAGGTCGACGCGGACAGCGGAAGGCATGCCTGGATGCGCGGCCGCGCCTGTTTCGCATGGCACGGCATTGCTCCCGTCATGTGCATCGGCTATCCGACCTCGAACATACGAAGCAAACGGAGCCCGGCATGACGAACAAGACCATTCTCAAATTCGGCGCGGTCGAGCACGCGGAAGCCGGCGATCTGCCTGGCTGGATCGCGGTCGAGGGCCAGCCGACCATGCAGACCGCCGTCCAGCACACGACCGCGGATGGCAAGGTGATATCGGGCACATGGCGGGCGTCGCCCGGCACCTATCATGCGACCTACACCGATTATGAGTTCGTGCACATGATCGCCGGCCGTATCATCATCACGCCCGACGGGGGCACGCCGATCGAAGTGGGCCCCGGCGACGCCTTCGTAGTGGAAGCCGATTTCAAGGGCACCTGGAAGATCATCGAGCCGGTGACCAAGCATTTCGTCGTCCGGGTCGGCTGAGCCGGCCTGATCGCATTCGCGCATGAAAAATCCCGCCATGGTTCGCCATGGCGGGATTTTCGTTTGCGGCATTGGTTTCGACGGGTTGTTCCCTCGTTCAATGACCGGATGCATCGTAATGGGCCAGCACGTCTGGCACGGCATTTGCTGCTATGGCGAGGCGGCCACAAGGCCGTCCCCATCCAACGGTTGGCAACGATGCATTTTCGTCAGTTTCTCATCGGAATGACCGCAACGTCGGCGTCCGTCGCGCTCGCGGCCTATTTCAGGACGGGTTCGCCATGGGTCGGCCTTGCATGGGCGGCCGCCAGTGCAATCCTGCTGCAGGCCGGTTACTTCATGCTGATCGTCAGGGAGGTCTATCGGCCGGCAATCTCGGAAAGGACAGCGGCAAACAAGGATGCACACCAGCCCGAGGTTCGGGTGCCGGCCCACCTGCTTACGCTCGTTGCGATCGCCGTGCTGGCCAGCGCGGCGATGACCCAGACGACCCTTGCCGATGACGATGACACTTACTTCGACTGCGTCATCGGCAAGGCCGAGGCGATCATGAAACGGCAAACGCACAGGGATGCCGAAGCAGCGCTGGGGAAGGCCTATGCGCTGTGCCAGCCGATGGAACCGTCCCAGGAAGCGTTCTTGTCGCCCGGACCTGCCGCAACTGGTTGAAGTCGTTGACAATAATGGGGCTTGTTTGCAACACGGTGCGACGTGGTCACCGCGAAAATCAATTCCAACCCTCTGATTTCGTTGGTGATCCCGACAGGAATCGAACCTGTGACCTACAGATTAGGAATCTGCCGCTCTATCCTACTGAGCTACGGGACCACGCGGCCAGACACATAGACGCTTCGGACCGTTTCGCCAAGAGGCCGGCCGAACGCAATTCGGCCGGCGCTTTACCTCCATCAGGCGGCTAGCGCCGTCTCCGCCAGTTTCACCCAATAGCTCATGCCGTGCGGGATGGCTTCGTCGTTGAAGTCATAGGCCGGGTTGTGGAGACCGGCGGTCTCGCCATTGCCGATGAAGATGAAGGCTCCGGGCCGGGCTTCCAGCATATAGGAGAAGTCCTCGCCGCCCATCACCGGCTGGATCGCGCGGTGCACCTGGGCATCGCCGGCCACGTCGGCGGCCACGTCGCTGGCGAACACCGTCTCATCCGCATGGTTGAACGTCACCGGGTAATTCGCGTCGTAGTCGACCTCGATCGTCGCGCCATAGGCGGTGGCCAGCCCCGCGCAGATCGCGCGGATACGCTCTTCCGATTTCTTGGCCACCTCCTTCTTCAGCGTGCGCACCGTGCCGGCGATCTCGGCCGATTCCGGGATGATGTTGTAGGCGTCGCCCGCGTGGAACTTGGTCACCGACACCACCACGGCCTCGACTGGATCGGTGCTGCGCGAGGCGATCGTCTGCAAGGCGCCGACCAGCTGGCTGGTGATGACGATCGGGTCGATCGTGCCGTGCGGCATCGCCGCATGGCCGCCCCGGCCTTTCACGGTGATGGTGAATTCGGCGGTCGCCGCCATGATCGGGCCTGGACGGATGGCGAACTGGCCGACCGGCAGGCCGGGCATATTGTGCATGCCGAACACTTTGGCGATATCGAAGCGCTCCATCATGCCGTCCTTGACCATCTCGTTGCCGCCGCCACCGCCTTCTTCCGCCGGCTGGAAGATGACCGCCACGGAGCCCGTGAAATTGCGCGTCTCGGCGAGATATTTCGCCGCACCGAGCAGCATCGCGGTGTGGCCGTCATGGCCGCAGGCATGCATCTTGCCCGGAACGGTCGACGCGTAGGGCTTGCCCGTGATCTCCTTGAGCGGCAGGGCGTCCATGTCGGCGCGCAACCCGATTGTGGGGCCTTCCCCCTGACGGCCGCGGATGACGCCGACGACGCCCGTCTTGCCGAGGCCGGTCACCACATCGTCGCAGCCAAACTCTTTCAGCTTTTCGGTGACGAAGGCCGCCGTCTTGAAGACATCGAAGTTCAGTTCTGGCGTCTGGTGCAGATGCTGTCGCCATCCGGCGACTTCGTCCTGCATTTCGGCGGCGCGGTTCAGGATTGGCATGATGGTCCCATTTCGTTGTTGGTGCAACCGGCTTCAGCCCGATGTTTTGGAATTGTGATTGTCAGGCGCTTTGCCATGTTGGCGTCACATAGGGTAAATAGCACCGCAATAATGCGGTCCGGTTTTTGAGGGTCGGATCCTTATGCTGGCGGTCACGTAACGAAATCTTACGGAGCCAGGGGCAATCAGGGCAAGAGGCGATTTCGGATTCGATCATGCGGCACAGGCATTTCCTCAAACTATTCCCGGCTGGCGCAATCATGCTGTCGGTCCTGGCTGGGCCGGCGCTGGCCAATCCGGTGGTGGTCTTCGACCTCAAGAGCGGCCAGATCCTGCAGCATCAGGATGCGTTCAAGCGCTGGTATCCAGCCTCGCTCAGCAAGCTGATGACCGCCTATGTGACCTTCAGGGCGATCGCGGCCGGGGAAGTCCAGCTCGATTCGCCGATCAAGGTGACCAAACATTCCGCCGGCGAACCGCCGAGCAAGATGGGTTTCAAGCCCGGCTCGGTGATGCGGCTCGACAATGCGCTGAAGATGATGCTGGTCAAATCGGCCAATGACATCGCCATGGCGGTCGGCGAGAATGTCGGCGGCTCGCAGGCAGCCTTTGCCGAAAGGATGAACGCCGAGGCGGCCCGGCTCGGCATGAACGGCACCCATTTCGTCAACCCGAACGGGCTTTACTCGCCCGACCAGTATACGACGGCGCGCGATCTCTCGATCCTGGTGATGGCGATCCGCCGCGAGTTTCCGCAATATGCGCCGTGGTTCTCGATCGAGGGGCTCGCGGTCGGCAAGAAGGCCATTTCCAACTACAATCTCCTGATCGGCCGCTATCCCGGCGCCGACGGCATGAAGACCGGCTTTGTCTGCCCGTCCGGCTTCAACATGATCGGTTCGGCGACCCGCAACGGGCGTACGCTGGTGGCGGTGGTGCTTGGCGAGAAGTCGGCGATCAGCCGTGCCGAAACCGCGGCCAAACTGCTCGATCAAGGCTTTGACGCGCCTGCCGCCGGGTCGACCACCGTCACCACGCTGGCGCCCTACGGCGATCTGATCTCGCCCAACGACATGCATGACGAGGTCTGCAAGAAGAAGACGAAGGCGGAGCAGTCCGAGGCGCCGCCAGCCGTCGCCGCCAAGGACGTGCCGAAATCGCCCTATCGGGAGAAGCTCGACCATGTGCCGACACTGGTTGCCGTCGGCCTCGGCGGCGCCACCGGTCCGGCGCCGAAAGCGATCCTCGACGAGGGCGCGCAGGAATATGCCGACGTGCCGATTCCGCCTTGGCGGCCCGACAAACCCGTACCGGCCGGCACGGGTCCGAAAGTCGTGGGTGCCGCCGCGCAAGGCGACCAGCCGACCAAAGCCGCGAATTAACCCGATGAGCGGTTTCCCGATACCCGTCTCGGTGCTGACCGGCTTTCTCGGCGCCGGCAAGACGACATTGCTCAACCGGCTCCTGAAGGATCCGGCCTTGGCCGACACCGCAGTCATCATCAACGAGTATGGCGAGGTGGCGATCGACCACCTGCTGGTCGAGCAGGCCTCCGACGGCATCATCCAGCTTTCCGACGGCTGCCTGTGCTGCACGGTGCGCGGCGAACTTGTCGACACGCTGGCCGACCTGGTCGACCGGCTGCAGACCGGCCGTATTGCCCGGCTTGCCCGCGTCATCGTCGAGACCACGGGACTGGCCGACCCGGCGCCGGTGCTGCAGTCGATCATGGCCCATCCGGCGCTGGTCCAGGCTTTTCGGCTCGACGGCGTCATCACCCTGGTCGATGCGGTCAACGGTGGGGCGACACTCGATGCGCATGTCGAGGCGGTCAAGCAGGTTGCGGTGGCCGACCGTATCGTGCTCTCCAAGGCCGATCTGGTCGCTGATCCCGGCGATCTCGAAACGCTGCGGGCGCGCTTGCGCCAGATCAATCCCGGAGCTCAACTGCTCGATGTCGGGGAGACGAAGACCGGCGTGGCGGCGCTGTTCGACTGCGGCCTCTACAATCCTGCCACCAAGTCCGCCGACGTGCGGCGCTGGCTTGGTGAAGAGGCTGCGCATCACGACCATGTTGACCATCATGGCCATGATGATCACAAGCATGCCCATGCCCATGCCCATGCCCATCGCCACGATCAGCGCGTAAAAACCCATTCGCTGGTGCATGACGGCCCGGTGCCGTTTTCAGCCATCGAGATGTTTCTCGATCTCCTGCGTTCCACGCATGGCGATCACCTGCTGCGCATGAAGGGCGTCATCGAATTGCAGGAGGATTCGTCGCGGCCCTTGGTCGTGCATGGCGTGCAGAAGATCCTGCATCCGCCGGTGCGGTTGCCGTCCTGGCCGGACAGCCAGCGCGGCACGCGGCTGGTGCTGATCACGCTCGACATGCCGGAAGACTATGTGCGCCGGCTGTTCGCCGCCTTCACCAACCGGCCGTCGGTCGATACGCCCGACCGCGCGGCGCTGGAAAACAACCCGTTGGCGATCGCCGGACTGTAAATCTTTCGATTATTGCTCGCCGCGCTCAACCAGAAAGCGATGGCCGCCTGAAACCGACGCTGTTTCGATCAGCTGGTGGCCGGCATCCGAGCAGAAGGCGGGGATGTCGATGACGGCCAGCGGGTCGGTGGTTTCCAGCCAGAGCCGGCTGCCCGGCTGCATGCCGGCCAGCCGCTTCTTCGCCTTCAGAACGGGCAGAGGGCAATTCAGCCCCTTCAGATCATAGACGGTGTCGCTGGCCACGGCGATCAGCCGCCGAACATGCCGAGCAGCTTGTTCTTCAGCTTCGTCACCCGGCTCTCGTCCGCGCTGGCGGCCTGCGTTTCGGCCGGCTGGGCTTCCGTCGGAGCAGCAATGGTCGCAGTGGCGACGGGAGCTTCCTTGGCGGCCTTGGCCGCTTCCTTTGCAGCCACGGCTTGCGCCTTGGCGGCTTCCTTTTCTGCCAACGCCTGCGCCTTGGCGGCTTCCTTGGCCTGTTTGGCGGCCTCAATAGCTGCCAGCCTCTGCTCCTCGGCCTTCTTCTTGGCCGCTTTTTCCGCGTCGAGCGCCGCCATCTTGCGGCCGGCGGGCGAATCGATGCGGCCCATGCGCGCCGTCTCGGTCACCGAACCGTCGGTGTTGAGCGATGGCGGGTCGATCGGCACGCGTTCGCCGCGCGCCCGGCGCTTCGACCAGTCGGAGACGATGCTGGCTTCCTTGATGCCGGCAATGGTTGGCTTCGGCGGCGGCACGCTAGCCTTGAGCGCGCCGTTGAACGCTGCATCGTAAGTGCTCTGATAGGCGTTGTAGGCGCTCTTCAAGGAATCCGGCTGCGTGGTCGCCGGGCAGGCGCCGGTCGGATCGAAGGTCTGGCCGTCGGCGGCAACCTGGTTGAAGACGTAGCGCTTCTCGCAGACGTCGACCTTCGGCGGCACCTTGGTGACTTCGAAATTGTCGTAGCCGACCTTCAGCATCTTCCAGAACTCATAGTTCGGATCGTTGCGGTAGCGCGCCATGTTGGCCGCGGTCATGCGGAACGGAAAAGCCTGGATCTGGAACTCGGTCTGGCCACCCTGAAAGGCGTCGCGGCCGAAGGCATAGATCTGCTCGATCTGTGCGTCGGTCATCGAATAGCAGCCCGACGACGAGCAGGCGCCATGCACCATCAGGTTCTGGCCGGTGCGGCCATTGGCGCGGTCATAGGCGTTGGGGAAGCCGATGTTGAAGGACAGATGGTAGTTCGAGCGCGGGTTCATCTGCGATGGCCGAACCGTATAGAAACCTTCCGGCGCCTGGCGGTCGCCCTCGGTGTATTTCGGCCCGAGCTTGCCCGACCATTTGCAGATATCGTAGCTCGCCACCATGTCGTAGCGGCCATTGGTCTTGGCCTTCCAGATTTCGAGCTTGCCTTCTTCCTTGAAGATACGGGCCATCACCGAGGAGGTGCGGATCATGCCCTTGGCCTTCATGTCGGCCAGGATCTTGTCGGGCAGCGGCTTGTTGGCTTCCGGGGCAAAATCCTTCATCGACGAATCATTGCAGCCGGCAACGACTATCGAGGCAATGAGGACTCCGGTGCGGGCAAACTTGGCAAACATGGATACGGCTATGTCTTTTTCCTCGGTCCATGGCCTCAAAGCGGCTGGACCCGTATGCTGAACACCGACGGACCGTAAGCCCGTTAACCTTGAAAATTCCTTACCGCAAGCTTCGACAAACCCCTCACGGCAATTTCATTGAACCGAATCCGGCGGCATTTTTGTGGCGAAAGCGCTCATTGCCGCCACATTGCCGTGGGCACGGGGCTTCGATGGTCCCATTGTGCCGTCGGACGGTCAGAGGCTGCGGCCCATCGCCAGGTATTTCTCGCGGCGCTGTTCACGGAAATCGGTGTTGGCGCCGGCGAATTCCTTCATCGTCTTGGCGATGAGGTCGCCGGTCGCGGCTATCACCGTTTCGGGCGCGCGCTGGGCGCCGCCCATCGGCTCGGGGATGATGGCGTCGATGATCTTCAGTTCGAGAAGATCCTGCGCGGTGATCTTCATGTTGGTCGCCGCGTCCTTGGAGCGCGTCGTGTCGCGCCACAGGATGGAGGCGGCACCCTCGGGCGAAATCACCGAATAGATGGCGTGTTCGAGCATGTAGACGCGGTTGGCGGTGGCGATCGCGATGGCGCCGCCCGAACCGCCTTCGCCGATGACGACCGAGATCGACGGCACTTTCAGGCCAAGGCAGGCCGAGGTCGAGCGGGCGATGGCTTCGGCCTGGCCGCGCTCCTCGGCGCCGACGCCGGGATAGGCGCCGGCCGTGTCGACCAGCGTCAGCAGTGGAATCTTGAAGCGGTCGGCAAGTTCCATCAGCCGCACCGCCTTGCGATACCCTTCAGGACGCACCGAGCCGAAATTGTGCTTCAGCCGGCTCGCCGTGTCCGAGCCCTTTTCCTGGCCGAGGATGGCGACAGGTTCGCCGCGGAAACGGGCAAAACCGCCGACGATCGCCTGGTCCTCGCCGAAATTGCGGTCGCCGGCGAGCGGCGTGAAGTCGCTGAACAGGCCCTTGATGTAGTCGACGCAGTGCGGCCGGTCGGAGTGGCGCGCCACCTGCACCTTCTGCCATGGCGTCAGCGCCTTGTAGAGTTCGCGCAGCGCGTCGCGCGAGCGCTTCTCGAGCCTGGTGATCTCGTCGGCGACATCGACCGCCTCGCCGTTCTCGGCAAGCTTCTTGAGCTCGAGGATCTTGAGCTCAAGATCCTGCACCGGCTTTTCGAAATCGAGGTAATTGTACATGCTTGAGCGGACCGATGCGTCGGAAGGCAAGGACTGCGGAACCGTTGAAACCAAGGCTCCGGGCGGTGAAATGTCGTCCTCACATAGCGATATGAGGCCTAGTCGGCAAGCGGATGATGATCGTTGACCAGCCGCACCAGCCGCTCCTCAAGCACGTGGGTGTAAATCTGTGTCGTCGATATGTCGGCGTGGCCAAGCAGTTGCTGCACGGCCCTGAGATCGGCGCCGTTCTGCAAGAGATGGCTGGCGAAAGCATGGCGCAGCACATGCGGCGATATTTTCGCCGAGGCAATGCCGGCGCGCGCCGCCAGCCCTTTCAGGTCGCGGGCAAAGACCTGGCGCGAGAGATAGCCGCTATCGGATGCCGCCGGAAACAGGAACGGGCTGTCGCCGAAAGCAGGCACCTTGGCCCGGACGTCAAGCCAGCTCCGCATCGCCGAGCGCGCCTTGGCCGACAGCGGCACCATGCGTTCCTTGTCGCCCTTGCCGCGCACCATGAAGAAACGGTCGTCGCGCTGCGCCACCGTCACCGGCAGGCCGACCAGTTCGGAAACGCGCAGACCCGTGGCGTAGAGCACTTCGACCAGCGCATGCAGGCGCAAGGCCGCCAACCTGTCGGCATGACCGAGCCCGGCATCGCCGGCTTCGTGCGCGGCGCGGTCGATCAGCCGGCCGGTTTCGGCCTCACTCATCGTCTTGGGCAGTGGACGGCCCTTCTTAGGGCTGTCCAGCGTGCCGGTCGGGTCGTCGGCACGCAGGCCTTCGGCATAGAGGAACTTGAAGAACTGGCGGATCGCCGACAGTTTGCGCGCCTGCGACGTCGGCGCGAAGCCGCGCGCGGCAATATCGTCGAGATAGGCGCGGATATCTGCGGTAGCCGCACCGGCAAGCCCGCCATCGATTTCTTGCGAGGCATCCTCCAGATCGCGGCGATAGGAGGAAAGCGTGTTCTCGGCCGCTCCCCGCTCGGCGCTCATCATTTCCAGGAAGGCCTCGATACGGGCGGCGCTGTTCATTTCCTTGAGGCGTTCCGAGACAGTTACGGTGTGGTTCAGTTTTTCTTGGGATTGAGCTTTTCCGGCGGAATACGCACGCTCATTTCCGCTTTTTTCGGCTCGACGAACATCACCAGCGCGAACATCGTACCATAGGCAATGCCGGCCAGAATCGCGAGGGTCACGACAAAGCGAAACAGTGTCGGCATCAATTCTCGCCCGTCTTTTTGTTCTGCGTTTCCAAACCCTGTGCCCTTATGGGACGCCAATCCGGCCAATTCAAGGAGGAAGCGGGGGCGTGTTAGCAACTTCTGATGCGAGCGTCCCTCCGTCCATATCGAGCCCACGGCGCTCGGCACGCTTGACGCAAACCGGCTTTTCATGTCGATACGCCGGCAAAGAGGGCCCAAGAAACAGCTGATGAACGCGCTACAGGCAAATCCTCCAGGCGAGACCCATGCCGCGCTGCTTGGCCGGCTGGGCGGCCGGTCCATTGTCTTTGTCGGCCTGATGGGCGCCGGCAAGACGGCGATCGGCCGCAAGGTGTCGACGATGCTTTCGCTGCCCTTCATCGACAGCGACCAGGAGATCGAGAGCGTGTCGCGGATGACCGTTCCGGAGCTGTTCGAGCGCTATGGCGAAACCGAGTTCAGGGCCCTGGAGCAGCGTGTCATCCTGCGCGTGCTTGAAAACGGTCCGCAGGTTCTGTCGACCGGCGGCGGCGCCTTCATGAATGCGCAGACGCGCGAGGCCATCGCCGCGCACGGGGTCTCGGTGTGGCTGAAGGCCGAGCTCGACCTTCTGATGGACCGCGTTTCCAAGAAGCAGAACCGGCCGCTTTTGAAAAGCGCCGATCCCCGCGCCGTGCTGGAGCGGCTGATCGGGGAACGCTATCCGGTCTATGCCACTTCCGACGTCACCGTGCCGACCCGCGACGACCGCAAGGAGATCATCGCCGCCGAGGTGCTTGAGGCGCTTTGCCGGCATTTCGGCATCGATACGATGGAAGCGACGGGCGAGGTCGAATCATGAGCGCGGATCAGCCTGTCATCGTCGAAGTCGGTCTCGGTGACCGGGCCTACGACATATTGATCGGCGCCGGCCTGCTGTCGCGCGCCGGTGCTGAGATTTCGCGCCGGCTGCCGGGCACACGCGCCGCCGTCGTAACCGACGAGAACGTCGCCGCGGCGCATCTCGATACGCTGAAGGCCGGGCTCGAGAAGGGTGGCATCCAGCCCACCGTCATCACGATGCCGCCCGGCGAGAAGACCAAGAGCTTTGCCCATCTCGAAGAAGTGGTCGATGGCGTCCTGGCCGCCAGGCTGGAGCGCGGCGACGTCGTCATCGCGCTTGGCGGCGGCGTCATCGGCGATCTCACCGGTTTTGCCGCAGGCATCGTGCGGCGCGGCATGAATTTCGTCCAGGTTCCGACCTCGCTGCTGGCGCAGGTCGATTCCTCGGTCGGCGGCAAGACCGGCATCAACAGCCCGCGCGGCAAGAACCTCGTCGGCGTCTTCCTCCAGCCCAGGCTGGTGCTGGCCGACACCGAAGTGCTCGACACGCTGCCGATCCGGGAATTTCGCGCCGGCTATGCCGAGCTCGCCAAATACGGGCTGATCGACCGGCCGGAATTCTTCGCCTGGCTGGAAGCGAACTGGGAAAAGGTGTTCGCCGGCGGACCGGAGCGGGCCGAGGCCATTGCCGAGGCCTGCCGCGCCAAGGCCGACGTCGTTGCCCGCGACGAGTTCGAAACGGGCGACCGCGCCCTGCTCAATCTCGGCCACACCTTCGGACACGCGCTCGAAGCCGCCACGCAGTATGACGGCGCTCGGCTTGTCCATGGCGAGGGGGTCGCCATCGGCATGGCGCTGGCGCA
Source organism: Mesorhizobium sp. M8A.F.Ca.ET.208.01.1.1 (assembly GCF_004791315.1). NCBI lineage: Bacteria > Pseudomonadati > Pseudomonadota > Alphaproteobacteria > Hyphomicrobiales > Phyllobacteriaceae > Mesorhizobium > Mesorhizobium sp. M8A.F.Ca.ET.208.01.1.1. The sequence continues at coordinate 766,050 of NZ_SRUT01000002.1, read as the reverse complement.
CCGGTTCTCGTCGAGGCTCAATCTCGCCAGCCCCGACGATGCGGCCCGCGTCGAGGCGCATCTGCGTGCCATCGGGCTGCCGTGGCGGATGGCCGATATCCCGGGCGATTTGCCCGATGCGGATACCCTGCTTTCATTCATCACGCAGGACAAGAAGGTGTCGCGCGGCGCGCTGACCTTCATTCTGACGCGCGGCATCGGCCAGGCCTTCATCGCCAAGGATGTACCAGCCTCGGAAGTGCTGTCGTTCCTCAGGGAAAGCCATCCAGCCAGCCGGAAAGCCGGCTGAGATGGACAATGGCTGGACCGTCGTCGCCGTCCTTGCCATCATCGTCCTGCTGGTCGTTGCCGTGCGCAAGCGTCTCCTCGCCATGTTCGGCTATGAACTGTCGCGCATCGAGCCGCAGCGCTCGAGCCAGGACGAATTGCGCGGCGCGGTCGACGATTTCCGCCGTGACGGGCAGGTGGTGCGCGAGGACCGCGACCGCATCGGCGGCCTGTTCGACCTCGAAGAGCTCGAAGTTTCCGACGTCATGGTCCACCGCACGAATATGCGCTCGGTCAACGCCGACAATGCGCCGGAGGCAGTGGTGCGCGAGATCCTGCAGAGCCCGCACACCCGCATGCCGCTCTGGAAAGGCTCGCTCGACAACATCGTCGGCGTGCTGCACGCCAAGGATCTGCTGCGCGCGCTGAACGAAGTCGGCAACGATTTCTCGCAAATCGACGTGATGAAGATCGCCTCAAAACCCTGGTTCGTGCCCGACACCACGACCTTGCAGGAACAGCTCAACGCCTTCCTGCGCCGCAAGGCGCATTTCGCCGTCGTCGTCGACGAATATGGCGAGGTCGAGGGGCTGGTGACGCTGGAGGACATCATCGAGGAGATCGTCGGCGAGATCGCTGACGAGCACGATGTCGACATCCAGGGCGTCAAGCAGGAGGCAGACGGCTCCATCGTGGTCGATGGCACGGTGCCGATCCGCGACCTCAACCGGGCGCTCGACTGGAACCTGCCCGACGAGGAGGCGACCACCATTGCCGGCCTCGTCATCCACGAGGCGCAATCGATCCCCGAGGAGAAGCAGGCTTTTACGTTCCACGGCAAGCGCTTCGTCGTGATGAAGCGCGACAAGAACCGCATTGCCAGGGTCAGGATCCGGCCGGCCGGCGACGCCTGAAGCCTGTCTTTATGCTAGTTGCCCCAAGGCCGCTGCGCACTTTTTGATCGATATGCGCCGGGCCTGAGCCACGGCATCGGTGCAACAACCAAGCCTCATTCCGCGATCTGGCTCGTCGACCGTTCATGGACCGTCAGGCCCGTCTCAGCGTCGACGGCGGCCAGGCTGACCTGATAGCCCCAAAGCCTCCGGATGTGACGAAGCGTGGCGTCGCGGCTGGTGTCCTCAAGATGGATGCCCTGTTTCACCTTGTGCTGCAGTCGCAAATGCCGATCGCCGAGCAGATCGACATCCACCACCTGGATGTCCGGTCGGTTCGCGCCGACGTCGTAGTTGTGAGCGAGCGCGGCGCGTATCTTTTCATAGCCGCGCTCGTTGTGGATCGAGGCGACCTCACAATGCGGCTGGTCGGCAGCGTCGCCGAGCACAAAAAACCGCCATTTCCGGATCAAGGCCGGGCTGAGGTACTGGCGGATAAAGGACTCGTCGCGGTGGTCTGCCCAGGCGTCGAGGAGGACCTCGCGCCAGTTGCCGTGGCCGGCGATGTCGGGAAACCAGTCTCGGTCCTCGGCCGTCGGCTTGGTCGAAATGCGCCTGATGTCCTGCATCATGTCGAGGCCGAGAGCGTATGGATTGATGCCCGAAAAACGCGGATCATCGAACGCCGGCTGGAAGACCACGTTGGAATGATTGCGCAGGATTTCGAGCATGGCGCCCTCGCTGATCCGGCCGCGGTCGAACAGCGCGTTCATCACGGTGTAGTGCACGAAGGTGGCGCAGCCCTCGTTCATCACCTGTGTTTGCCGTTGCGGATAAAAATATTGCGCTATGACGCGAACGATCCTGATGATCTCGCGCTGCCAGGGCTCCAGGACCAGACTGTTCTTTTCCAGGAAATAAAGGAGGTTTTCTTCGGGCAGGTTGAGCGACTTCTTCCACTCCGGGTCCTGGACCTTGACGTCGGCCCTTTGCTGCGAAGGCGGCAGCGTGCGCCACAAATCATTGTAGGAGCGCTCTTCGTATTCGAGACGCTCGCGAAGCCCTTCGCGCAGTCGTTCCGACGACAGCTTCGGCGGCCGCTGATAGCGGAATACACCCTGTTCCATCAGCGCGTGGGCGGAATCGAGAACGGCCTCGACGGCAGCGAGGCCGTGCCGCTCCTCGCAACGGACAATGTAGCTCTTGGCGAAGTCCAGGTAGCCGAGGATCGCTCCAGCGTCCGTCCACTGCTTGAACAGATGGTTATTCTTGAAGAAATGGTTGTGCCCGAGCGCGGCGTGAGCCGTCACCAAGGCCTGCAGGGCCATGGTGTTCTCCTCCATCAGATAGACGATGCAGGGATTGGAATTGATGACCAGTTCATAGGCAAGTCCGCGCCCGCCTTTGCGATAGAGCAGATCCTGGTGGAGGAAGTGTTTGCCGAAAGACCAATGTCGGTACATCAGCGGCATACCGACTGACGAGTAGGCGTCGAGCATCTGCTGGGAGGAGATGATCTCCATCTGCACGGGATAGATATCGAGATGGAGCTCTTCGACAGCGATCGCCTCGATCGCATCATAGACCCGCGACAATTTCGTAAAATCCCAGTCGGATCCGGAAAAAAGCAGTTCGGAATTAGCGGCTTGTGTGGTCATCAGCTCCCTCACGCTCTCTTGAGGAGAGTCGGCTGTCTGCCGAAGAGCTGGCGAAAGACCGGGTAGATATCGGCGGGCGTGGCGATGCGGCTCATCTGGAAGTTCGGCCATTTCAGGTCGATCGCGCTATAGGCACGCCATAGCGATGTCCCGTTCTCGGTCGTGCCGAATATATGGGCTTCGCGCTCGTCGATGATCTCGACATAGGCAAAATACTGGCACAGCCGCATGAGCTTGCCGTCGAGCAGGGCTATGCAGCGCTCGGAATCGGTGATGGAATTGTCTCCGTCCGAGGCCTGGGCGGCATAGATGTTCCACTGGCTGGCCGGATATCGCTGCCCGATGATGCGATGCATTTCCTCGAGCGCGGTGGAAACGACGGTACCGCCGCTTTGGGTGCAATTGAAGAATGTCTCCTCGTCAACCTCCTGCGCCTCGTGGGTATGGCGAATGAAGACGATTTCGATCCGGTCATAACGCCGTTTCAAAAACAGGTGCAGCAGCACGAAGAAGCGCTTCGCCAAATCCTTTTCGCGCTCACCCATGGACCCGGACACATCCATCAGACAGAACATGACGGCATTGGCGTTCGGCACGGGCTGGGGATCGAAGCGGTTGAATCGAATGTCGACAGGATCGACATAGGCAATTCGCCTGCGCCGCCGCTCCAACCGGTCCAGCTCCTCGCGCAAAGCGGCAATGCGCTGGCGCGTTGCCGCGCTGGATTGCACCAACTCGAGCATGGCGATCTCCTCGAGGATCGCGTCCAACTCGCCCTGCTTGGGGCGCCTCAGCGCAATACGCCGGCCATGACTGTTACGCATCGTGCGCCCAACATTGATGTTGGTCGGTGAGCCGGTAGCGGCGAAGCCAGCCCGGCGCGGCTTGAAGGCAAGGATTTCCTTGAGGTTGAGCTTGACCATATCCGGGAGTTCGAGATCCTCGAAAAAAAGATCGAGCACCTCTTCGCGTGACAGCACAAAACGAAAGTCGTCTTCAGACACGGTGTTTCCCGGGGACGACGCCCCGGCGCCGCCGCCCTGGCCGGGCTTGGGGATCAAATCTCCAGGAGAGAAATGCCTGTTGCCCGGCAGGATGTACTGGCGCCTGCCGCTGTTCCTGGCGTTGTTGAAGGTCGGCTCGCCCGTGCCTCTGTCGGGCATGGGCACTGCGTGCTCGGCATCCACGTCGGCGATCCTGCCGATGCGGATCTGATCGCGCAGGCTTCGCTTGAGTTCTTCCCGAGCGCGCCTGAGGAACCGCTGGCGATTGCCCAGGCTCTTGTCCTTCGGATTCAGGCGGCGGTCGATGAAAATAGGCATGGAACCATTCGGGCCTCTCTTAACCCGCCTTGTTCACCCGCATGTACCAGTCGACAAGCCGGCGCACCTGCCGCTCGGTGTAGCCGCGTTCCACCATGCGCTGCACGAATTCATTGTGCCGCTTTTCCGTGACGCTGTCCTGCTTGGAGCCGAAACTGATCACCGGCAAGAGGTCTTCGACCTGGCCGAACATCCGCTTCTCGATGACCTCGCGAAGTTTCTCATAACCTGTCCAGGACGGGTTGCGGCCGTGGTTTCGCGCCCGGGCACGCAGCGTGAATTTGACCACTTCATTGCGGAAGTCCTTGGGATTGGCGATGCCGGCCGGTTTCTCGACTTGCGACAATTCCTTGTCCAATACCTCGCGATTGAGAATCTGGCCCGTGTCGGGATCCTTGTAGTCCTGGTCCTCAATCCAGGCATCGGCATAGGCGATGTAGCGGTCGAAGAGGTTCTGGCCATATTCGCTGTATGATTCCAGATAGGCTTTCTGTATCTCGTGGCCGATGAACTCGGCATAGCGCGTTGCCAGTTCCGACTTGATGAAGTCGAGATAGGCGCCTTCCGTTTCCTTTGGAAACTGCTCGCGCTTGATCGCCTCATCCAGGATGTACATCAGGTGCACGGGATCGGCAGCCACCTCCTTGGTGTCGTAGTTGAATGTCTGGGACAAGATCTTGAAGGCGAAGCGTGTGCTTACGCCGGTCATGCCTTCGTCGACGCCGGCGGCATCGCGATATTCCTGGACCGACTTCGCCTTGGGATCGACTTCCTTGAGGTTCTCACCGTCATAGGCGCGCATCTTGGTGTAGAGCGGCGAATTGTCGTGCTCGGCAAGGCGGGTCGAGACCGTGAATCGGCTGAGAATGTCCATCACTTCAGGTGCGCAGGGGCTTGCGGCCAGGTCGCTCTCGCGCAGCAGCTTTTCATAGATCTGCCGCTCTTCGGTGATCCGCAGGCAATACGGTACCTTGACCACGAGGATGCGGTCGAGAAAAGCCTCATTGTTCTTGTTGTTTTTGAACTGTTGCCATTCCGATTCGTTGGAATGGGCAATGATGATGCCCTGGTAGGGAAAGGCGCCGAAATTCTCGGTACCGTTGTAGCTGCCTTCCTGGGTCGCCGTCAGCAACGGATGCAGGACCTTGATGGGTGCCTTGAACATCTCGACGAATTCGAGCAGGCCCTGCGTGGTCCGGTTCAGTCCGCCGCTGTAGGAATAGGCGTCCGGGTCGGATTGGCTGAAATTTTCCAGCTGTCTGATGTCGACCTTGCCGACCAGGGCCGAGACATCCTGATTGTTTTCGTCGCCAGGCTCTGTCTTGGCAATGCCGATCTGGCGCAGCCGGGAAGGCATCAACTTGACCACGCTGAATTTGGAAATGTCGCCGGACAGTTCGTCGAGTCGCTTGGCCGCCCATGGCGAGATGAGCCCATGCAGCCGGCGTCGGGCTATGCCGTATTTATCCTCCAGCAGGTCGCCCATGCGATCGGGGTTGAAAAGGCCAAGTGGCGATTCGAAAACCGGGCTGATCTGGTTGCCGACCTTCAGCGTGTAGATCGGGCGCTGTTCCATCAATTTCTTCAGCCGTTCGGCCAGGGAGGATTTGCCGCCGCCGACAGGGCCGAGGAGGTAGAGGATTTGTTTGCGCTCCTCGAGTCCCTGGGAGGCATAGCGAAAATAGCCGGCGATACGCTCGATCGTTTCCTCCATGCCGTAGAAGTCGGAGAAGGAGGGATAGATCTTGAGGGTGCGGTTCGAAAAAATTCGGCCGAGCCGTTCGTCCTTGCTGGTGTCGACCAGGTCGGGTTCGCCGATCGCCTCGACCATCCGTTCAGGCGCCGAGGCATACATTGATTTGTCCTCTCGGCAGGCAAGGAGATACTGCTGGAGGCTGGTTTCTTCCTGGGCGGCGTTGGCATAAATCTCCGAAAAAAGATCGAAGACGTCGGACTGATTGTCGCGCATAATGCTTTGCCCTCAGAGCCGTGCTGGCTACCTAATGGCTCATCACATATTCAACTGCCGGAACGCATGGTGGTTCCCTTTATTATGAGAGCGCGTGCATTTGGCATTGAAACCCGGACGCCAGCCATCTGGCCGAAATGCTTACCCAATACTTAGGTGGTGATGGCCAGATGAGGTCGTCAAGGGGCAGATTGATTTCGTGATCTGCACGGTATTGAAGCGTGTTGATGCGGCCTGAGGCGGCGAGAGTTGCGACCCGGTTCGAGTTCGACGAAGCCTGTGGCCGCGCCAGACGGTTGACCCAGCCGATTGTCACTTGCCCATTCTGTGGCTGGATCATGCCAAAAGCGTCGGCGGAATATTGCGGCGCGGACATGCGCGGGTGCAATTGCTCCTCGTTAACGGGAGAAAATTTGCATGAATGGCGCCGATGTCCTGTGCGACGTGCTGCTGGCCAATGATGTTACGGTGTGCTTCGCCAACCCCGGCACATCCGAAATGCATTTCGTCGCCGCGCTCGACCGCAAGCCGCGGATGCGTTGTGTGCTTGGCCTGTTCGAGGGCGTGGTGACCGGTGCGGCCGACGGCTATGCGCGCATGACCGACCGCCCCGCAGCGACGCTGCTGCATACCGGGCCGGGGCTGGCCAACGGTCTTGCCAACATGCACAACGCAAGGCGCGCCAGGAGCCCGATGATCAACATCGTCGGCGACCATGCCTCATACCATCTGCCGCTCGATGCGCCGCTGACCAGCGATATCGGAGGCCTGGCTGCGCCGATGTCGAACTGGGTGCGCCGCATCGAAGGGCCTACCGATGTCCAGCCGGCCACGGAGGCGGCCTTTCGCGCCTCACTGACGCCGCCGGGCGTCACGACGCTGATCCTGCCGGCGGACGCGGCCTGGGGGGAGGCTGACGCGGTTTCGCCCGGCAAGGTTGTCCTTTCACCGCCGCCGGTGGTTGACGTGGATGCGGTGCGTCAGGTTGCCGCGGCGATCCGCTCCGCGCCCGGCCGTGTTGGCATGATCGTTCGCGGGCGGGCGGCGCGCGCCGATGCGCTCGAGATCGCCGGCCAGATTTCGGCGGCCTGCGATGTCAGGCTGTTCAGCGAGGTCCTGATCGCCAGGATGCAGCGCGGGCGCGGACGTGTCGCGCCGACGCGCATTCCCTATCCTGTCGACGCGGCGACGGCAGCGCTCAGGGATATCGATGTTCTGGTGCTGGTCGGCGGAAAGGAGCCGGTCGCCTTCTTTGCCTATCCGGGAAAACCGGGACGGCTTGTCCGTGACGACTGCCAGGTGCTGACGCTCGCCGCCCATGGGCAGGACCTGCATGCGGCGCTGGAAGCGCTTCGCGGTGAACTTGGCGTCAAGCCATCGCAACGGACGGCGGTTGCCAGCGCGTTTCCCGACGAGGCAACGCCGAACGGCCCGCTGACGGAAGACGCCGTCGCACTGTCTGTCGCGAGAAAGCTGCCGGCCGACGCGATCGTCTGCGACGAGGCCGTCACCTCGGCGCGGCGCTTCTTCGCGCTGTCGGCCTTTGCCGCGCCGCACGATTACATGATGGGCACGGGCGGGTCGATCGGCGGCGGCATCCCGCTTGCGACGGGTGCGGCGATCGCCTGTCCCGGCCGCAAGGTGATCAATCTCGAGGCCGACGGCAGCGGCATGTACACGGTGCAGGGCCTGTGGACTCAGGCGCGGGAACATCTCGACGTGGTGACGATCGTCTTTTCCAATCGCGCCTACGCGATCCTGCATGGCGAGATGAAGAATGTCGGCGTGAACGCGATCGGTGAGAATGCGCGGCGCATGCTCGATCTCGACCATCCGGCGCTGGACTGGGTTTCGCTGGCCAAAGGGATGGGCGTGGAGGCTGCGCGTGCGGATACCTGCGAGCGGTTCGACGCGCTGCTCGACGCTGCCTTGTCTCGCCCGGGGCCGTTTCTGATCGAAGCGGTAATCTGACCGGTTCTTACCAGCGCGTCTGTTCGCCGGGCGCCGCCGGCTCGATCGCCAGCGCGTGCACGCCGGCCTTCAACTCGTCGGCCAGCAGTTCGTTGACGGCGCGGTGACGGTCGATGCGGCTCATGCCGGCGAAATTCGGCGAGACGATGCGGACACGGAAATGCGTCTCGCCGGTGCCGTCGAACTCGGCGTGGTGGCCGGATTCCACGTGATGATGGCCGGCGTGCAGATGGCTTTCGTTGAGGATGACCAGCCGGTCCGGCGAAAATGCCTTGTTGAGCTTGTCTTCCATGGTCGCCTGTATGGACATCGTTTTCTCCCTTCACCACATATGGTTGGCGCTGCCGTGAAAACCAGAAATCGGTCTCACCAGGCCGCTGGCGCGCAACAAAATCAGTCATTCGCCTGCTTTAAGCCGCGATTCAGCGGTTAGGGCGATGATCGCGAAAATGTCAATTCTTGTTTCGCATCTGCGAACGCCCCATAAATGGGTGAGATGAAGCCGTATCCCAAATATTTCGAGAAGATTCGCGTTCGCCCCGACAAGGACGCGGAGGTGAAGTCGCACGCGCCGATCTGCCAGTGGGATGGCTGCAAGGAGGCGGGCACGCATCGCGCGCCGGTCGGGCGCATGAAGGAGGGCGAGTATTTCCGGTTCTGCTTCGACCACGTGCGCGAGTACAACAAGGGCTTCAACTACTTCTCCGGCGTGCCGGACACCGAGGTCGCGCGCTTCCAGAAGGAAGCCATGACCGGCCACCGGCCGACCTGGAAGATGGGCGTCAACGGCGCCTCGACACGCTCCTCGCCCGATATGGCGCAGATGCGCTCCGGCCGCGCCGGCTACTACAACCGCATGCGCGACCCGTTCGACCTGTTCAAGGGGCCGAAGGATCCGCGCGAGGCGCGCGAGCGCAAGGCGAAGCCCCTTGAGGCCAAGGCGCTGGAAACGCTTGGCCTTGATACAAAGGCGACTGGCAAGGACATCAAGGCGCGCTATAAGGAACTGGTGAAGCGTCACCATCCGGATGCGAATGGCGGCGACAGAGGTTCGGAAGACCGGTTCCGCGATGTGCTTCAGGCCTATCGCGTGCTCAAACAGGCAGGCCTGTGCTGAGCGACCCTATGGTTTGTGTCGTTTTCCAACTTTCATAAGGTTGGAAAAGGCTTTAAGACCGCCCCCGAACAAAATCGATTGCCGGCGAAACGCGACGTTTCGCTTGTGGAGACGTTGAGAGATATGAACAAGGTCGATCGCGATATCGCCAACCTGCCCGACACGACGGTGTCGGTGAAGGAGAAATTCGGCTTCGAGTCCAAGATGGTGGTGCCGGCCTATTCGGTGACATCAGAGCATGTGCCCGACATTGATCCCGACTATCTGTTCGACAAGGCGACGACCTTGGCGATCCTCGCCGGCTTTGCCTACAACCGCCGCGTCATGGTGTCGGGCTATCACGGCACCGGCAAGTCGACCCATATCGAACAGGTTGCCGCCCGCCTCAACTGGCCTTGCGTGCGCGTCAACCTCGACAGCCATGTCAGCCGTATCGACCTCGTCGGCAAGGACGCGATCGTGGTCAAGGACGGCTTGCAGATCACCGAATTCCGCGACGGCATCCTGCCCTGGGCCTATCAGCACAATGTCGCGCTGTGCTTCGACGAATACGATGCCGGCCGTCCCGACGTGATGTTCGTCATCCAGCGCGTGCTGGAATCGTCCGGCCGCCTGACGCTGCTCGACCAGAGCCGGGTCATCCGCCCGCATCCCGCGTTCCGGCTGTTCTCGACCGCCAACACCGTCGGTCTGGGCGACACCACCGGCCTCTATCACGGCACCCAGCAGATCAACCAGGCGCAGATGGACCGCTGGTCGATCGTCACCACGCTGAACTATCTGCCGCACGACAATGAAGTGAACATCGTGCTGGCCAAGGCCAAGCACTATCGCGACACCAAGGGCAAGGACATCGTCAACAAGATGGTGCGCGTCGCCGATATGACGCGCTCGGCCTTTATCAATGGCGACCTGTCGACGGTGATGAGCCCGCGTACCGTCATCACCTGGGCCGAGAATGCCGAGATCTTCGGCGATGTCGGCATGGCGTTCCGGCTGACCTTCCTCAACAAGTGCGACGAGCTGGAACGCTCGGTGGTTGCCGAGTTCTACCAGCGCGCCTTCGGCCAGGATCTGCCCGAGAGCGCGGCCAACGTGGTGCTGGGCTAAGCAGAGCCTCGATGGCGGGTCCGGGCGACAATACGCGCAACAAGTCGAAGACGGGGTCTGAAGCCGATAGCTTCAAGCGCGCCGTCACCGTCTGCATGCGCGCCATCGCCGGCGACAAGGAGATGGAAGTCGGCTTCGCCAAGGACAGGCCGGCGCTGGCCGGCAGCCGCGCGCGGCTTCCTGAACTGCCCAAGAAGGCATCGAAGACCGACATCGCGATCACCCGCGGGCTCGGCGATTCCATGGCGCTGAAGCGCGCCTGCCACGACGTGCGCATCCACAGCAAGCTGGCGCCCGAAGGCAAGGCTGCCCGCGCCATCTACGATGCGGTCGAGCAGGCCCGCGTCGAGGCGATCGGCAGCCGCGCCATGCAAGGCGTCGCCGACAATATCGGCTCGATGCTGGAGGACAAATACGCCAAGGCCAACCTCGTCGACGTCAAGGACAAGGCCGACGCGCCCATCGAGGAGGCGCTGGCGCTGATGGTGCGCGAAAAGCTGACCGGCCGGCCGGTGCCGAAGAGCGGCGAGCGGCTGGTCGAACTCTGGCGGCCGTGGGTCGAGGAGAAGGCAAAGGCGGACCTCGACGGCCTGTCGGAAAAGCTCGAGGACCAGCAGGCCTTCGCCCGCGTCGTGCGCGAGATGCTCGCCTCCATGGAAATGGCCGAGGAACTCGGCGACGACCAGGAGACCGAAGACTCCGAGGACAATGACGACAACCAGCCGCAAGGCGAGGAACAGAGCGAGGAGGGCGGCGAAGACGATTCCGGCTCCGAGCAGTCGCAATCCGAGGACGCCGAGGCATCGGCGGACGACGAGCAGTCGGCGGAGACCGAAGCCTCCGACGCGACGGCCGACGATCTGTCGGATGACGACGATGCCGATGCCGAAACCCCCGGCGAGGCGCGCCGCAACGACAATCCCTTCACCAATCTGCCAAAGGAAATCGACTACAAGCTCTACACGTCAGCTTTCGACGAGACGGTCGGCGCCGAGGAGCTCTGCGAAGAGGAAGAGCTCGACCGGCTGCGCGCCTTCCTCGACAAGCAGCTCGCCAACCTGTCGGGCGTCGTCGGACGGCTCGCCAACCGGCTGCAGCGCCGCCTGATGGCGCAGCAGAACCGGTCCTGGGACTTCGACCTGGAAGAGGGCTATCTCGACCCGGCGCGGCTGGTGCGCGTGGTCATCGATCCGATGCAGCCGCTGTCGTTCAAGCAGGAGCGCGACACCAAATTCCGTGACACGGTGGTGACGCTGGTGCTCGACAATTCCGGCTCGATGCGCGGCCGGCCGATCACGGTCGCCGCCACCTGCGCCGACATTCTGGCGCGCACGCTGGAGCGCTGCGGCGTCTCGGTCGAGATCCTCGGCTTCACCACGCGGGCGTGGAAGGGTGGGCAGGCGCGCGAGAAGTGGCTGAAGGACGGCAAGCCGCCGAACCCCGGTCGGCTCAACGACCTGCGCCATATCATCTACAAGTCCGCTGATCATCCGTGGCGGCGGGCGCGGCGCAATCTCGGCCTGATGATGCGCGAAGGCCTGCTCAAGGAAAACATCGACGGCGAGGCGCTCTTGTGGGCGCACAACCGGCTGATTGCCCGGCCCGAACAGCGCAAGATCCTGATGATGATCTCGGATGGCGCGCCCGTCGACGATTCGACGCTGTCGGTCAATCCCGGCAATTATCTCGAACGCCATCTGCGCGCCGTCATCGAACTGATCGAGACGCGTTCGCCGGTGGAGTTGCTGGCCATCGGCATCGGCCATGACGTCACGCGCTATTACAGGCGCGCCGTCACCATCGTCGATGCCGAGGAACTGGCCGGCGCCATGACCGAGCAACTGGCTTCGCTGTTTGCGGAGGAAAGCGCGAAGGATACGCGTCGCGGCGGCATGCGGCGCGCCGGATGATCTTTTTCCGAGGCGGGTTTCGGCACACGCTTTTCGCCGCCTTCGCCTTGCTTGCCGGCATGGCTTCGGCGCCAGCCGGTTCGGCCGACCCGGCTCCGGTTGAGCCTGTCGCGGTCTCGGCCCGCCCGATCACCGAATTCCATATTGGCCGTACCGACAAGCAGTTTGGCCAGCTCGAATTCGTCGGCGGGCTGGAAATGACCTCGCCATCACGTGATTTCGGGGCGCTGTCGGCCTTCCGGTTTCTGAAAGCCGGCAGTGATTTCATCGGCGTGGCCGACACCGGTTACTGGTTCTTCGGCTCGGTGGCCCGCGACGCTGACAGGCGGCCCGTTGGCATCCAGAATTTTCGCATGCAGCAGATGGTCGACCAGAACGGCCAGCCGATCGACGAAAAATGGGAAGTCGACGCCGAGGGCCTTGCGGTCAAGGACGGCATCGCCACCGTTGGTTTCGAGCGCAACCATCGCGTCGCCCAGTTCAAGATTGACCAAGACAATATGAAGGGGTCGTTCCGGCAGTTGGATTTCCTGGTGCCGGCGCGGGAGCTGCGGCAGAATCGCGGCTTCGAGACCGTCACCCATGCCAATGCCAACGGCCAGCATCAGGGCGGCCTGGTCGTGGTCTCGGAGAAGAGCCTCGACAAGGCCGGCAATATCTACGCCGCCATAATCGAAGGCCCGCACAAGGGCGTCTTTACCGTCAAGCGCAACGACGATTTCGACATCACCGATGGCGCCTTCCTGCCGGATGGCGATCTTTTGCTGCTGGAGCGCAGTTTCACCATGGCGGGCGGCCTCAAGATGCGGCTGCGGCGCATTTATGGAGAGAGCGTCGAGAAGGGCGCCGTCGCCGATGGGCCGGTGCTGCTGCAGGCCGACATGGGCTACCAGATCGACAATATGGAAGGTCTCGACGTCTGGACCCGCGATGACGGCGCGCTGATGGTGTCGCTGATCTCCGACGATAACCACTCGATCCTGCAGCGCAATCTCTACCTGGAATTCATCCTGCACCAGGATTGACTGGCACTCTGCCTGGTTGAAGTAGGGTCGACTGTCCGTCACTCGATCTACGCTGATCAAAACACTTTAGCACAGACTTGACTATTCGTGCGATTGGCGTAATACTCAAGTCCATGCTCAACCATTCCGAGATCGACAGCATCCTTCGCGCTCTCGTCGAACCCACCCGCCGGCAGATCCTGGAACGGTTGAGCAGCGGACCGGCCACCGTCAGCCAGCTGGCGGAGCCGTTCGGCATGACCTTCGCCGCCGTGCTGCAGCATCTCCAGGCGCTGGAGGCCTGCGGGCTGATCCGCAGTGAAAAGATTGGGCGGGTGCGCACCTGCCGGATCGAACCGGGCGGGCTCGCCCCGCTCGCCGACTGGATTGCCGAACGCCGCATACCGGCGGAACGCCATCTCGACCGTCTTGGCCAGATTCTGGCCGAGCCAGAGCCATCCCCAAAAGGCCAATCCTCCGAGAAAAGTCAGGATCAGGAAAAGGACAAACAGCAATGAACCAGATAGCCCCCGTCAAGGACGAGCATTCCGTCATCCATTCCACCTTCACCATCGAGCGCACCTATCCGCAATCGCCGTCGCGGGTCTTCCATGCCTTCGCCGACAAGGCGACGGTGCGGCGCTGGCGCATCGAAGGCGATGGTTTTGCCGTTGCCGAGTTCAGCTTCGACTTTCGTGTCGGCGGTGGCGAGGTGTCGAGGTTCAGCTATGGCCGCGGTCCGGAGGTCAGGCTCGACGCGCAATTCCAGGACATCGTCGCCGACCAGCGCATCGTGTTTTCCTACAGAATGGCGGTCGGATCGCAGCCCATGTCGGCATCCCTCACCACCGTGGAGCTGACGCCGTTGGGCGACGGCACAAGGCTGACCTATACCGAGCAGGGCGTCTTTTTTGATGGTGTCGATTCCGCCCAGGGGCGGGAAGAGGGGACCCGTGGCCTGCTGGAGGCCCTTGGCGCGGAACTTCAGAAGTCAAAGTAAGCGCGGACGCCGCTGGCGGCCTCGGTCAGGACCGTGAGCCGTTGGTGGCGATCCAGATGACATGGCGCGCGCCGCGCTTGCCGTTGGCGCGCGTGTTGACCTCCTCAAAGGCGAAGCCGGCCTGTTTCAGCCGCCGCGTGAAGCCGGCATCCGGGCCTTGCGACCACACCGCCAGCACGCCGCCCGGCTTGAGGGCGCTACGCGCGTCGCCGAGCCCTGCCAGGCTGTAGAGAGCGTCATTGCCCTTGTGGACGATGCCTTCGGGGCCATTGTCGACGTCGAGCAGGATTGCGTCCCAGGCTGCGGGCTCGGACCGTATCAACTTGCCGACATCGGCCTCGCGGATGGTGACGCGGGAATCGCCGAGCGAGCCGGCGAAAATCTCGGCCATCGGGCCGCGCGCCCAGGCGACGACGGCCGGCACCAGTTCCGCGACAACGATTTCGGCATTTCTGCCCAGTTCGGCGAGAGCAGCGCGCAGCGTAAAACCCATGCCAAGTCCGCCGATCAGCACCCTCGGCTGCCGATGGCCCGCGATCCTCTGGCAGGATAGTTTCGCCAGCGCCTCCTCGGATCCGCTGAGGCGGCTGTTCATCAACTCGTTGGTGCCGAGCATGATCGAGAATTCGGAACCGCGCCGTTTCAGCCGCAGTTCCTGTTGGCCATCAGGCGTTTTCGCGGAGTCCAGCTGGATCCAGGGAATCACGGCTTAGGCCGCGGCAACGGCCGGCTGGCTCCAGCGGGCGGCGAGCAGCCGGTAGGGGATCAGTGCCACGACAGCGATGATCAGTTTCACGCTGAGGTCGCCGAGCGCCCAGGACACCCAACGCATGGCCTCGACATGAAACACGCCCATCAACGGGGCGCTCTCGAGAGCAAAACTGTCGCTTGGGCCGGCGAAGGCAAAGGCGGCCGAAAAGGCCACGCCGAAGAACACGAGTGTGTCGAACACCGATCCGACCAGCGTGCCGACGATCGGCGCCCGCCACCAGCTTTGCCGGCGTAGCCGGTTGAATACGGTGACGTCGAGCAACTGCGCGGTCAGGAAGGCGGCGCCCGAAGCGGCTGCGATCCGCACCAACCGGTCGGCCGATGTCTCGAATTCGATGAAGCCATGGCGAAACAGGAAGGGCGGGATCAGGATCGAGCACACCACTGCCGTCATGAAGCCGACAAAGACGATGCGGCGCGCCACGGCAGGTCCGTAGCGCCGGTTGGCAAGGTCGGTGACCAGGAAGGAGAAGGGGTAGGTGAACGCGCCCCAGGTCAAAACGTCGGCGAGCGACAGGCCGCCAATCTGGCCCTGCATGGGAAACTGCACGAGGATGTTCGATGCCACGACGACAAGCGCCATGGCGGCCACGAAAGGCAGGTATCGCGAAAAAGAAGACATTTTTTTATCCTGGGTAATGGAACCAGCGGAGCATCATGCCGATCGGGCGGTGCCCGCTTCGCAGTTGGGCATCGGATTGTCGAGCCTTGCGGATCTATCCGATGCTCAGTGGCCAACAAAAGATTGGCCAGAGGCCAACAAGAGGTTGGCCGGGGCGGTCGTCCCCCGCCTTATCTGATGTTACGCAGCGACCTGCTCGGCGAGCTTCTTGGCGATCTGCTTCTTCAGCAGGCGCGCGCGCTGCGACAGTTCCTTGACGTCGGCCTTAGCCAGGAAAGCGTCGAGACCGCCACGATGTTCGACCGAACGCAGCGCGTTGGCCGAGATGCGCAGGCGCACGTTCTGGTTCAGCGCTTCCGAAATCAGCGTCACATTGACGAGGTTCGGCAGGAAGCGACGCTTGGTCTTGTTGTTGGCGTGGCTCACATTGTTGCCGGTCTGGACTGCTTTGGCAGTGAGTTCGCAGGTGCGGGACATGGGTTCTAACCTTCAGTTCTTTCGTGACCTGCCAAACCTTTGTGCCCACGCCGGGTGGCGCGCGGTTCTGGTCAGGCGGCCTTATGGAAAAAGTTGGCGTTCCATAGTTGCATTTCACCGGGGCGTCAAGCTCCGGCTTCGCCACGGAACCGCCCGGCATTTCATATTAAGGCCGGATTTCCCCCTATAAGCGGTCTCATAGGGACATGCCAGACCGGAGTCGCCCGCCTCCGGCCCAAAATCAAGGATCCGATCCGCCATGCCTCGTTTGTCTCACGCGCTCGTCACCGCGCTTGCCATCGCCTTGCCGTCCGCCGCGTCGGCTGCGTCGCCGCAATCCTTCAAGGGCGAATACACGGTGTCGTTCCTGGGGCTCTCGATCGCGAGATCGACTTTCTCCAGCAGCTATCAGAGTGGCGTTTATGCGATCAATGGCACCGTCTCCGCAGCGGGTCTGGCCAAGCTGTTCGACGACACGCGTGGCACAATCTCGTCCAAGGGTACGATCTCCGGGCAGAAAATGGTGCCGCAGGCATTCCGTGCCGATTACACTTCCGGCAAGAAGGCATCCTCGATCGACATTCGCTTTGCCAATGGCAACGTGGCGTCGACGCAGGTCATCCCCGCGCCGGGCAAGCGCGACCCCAAGGCCTGGGTACCGCTCGGTGCCGGCGATCTGGCATCGGTACTCGATCCGATGGCCGCCACCGTCATCCATGCCGACAGCCCCGACCAGGTCTGCGGCCGCAAGGTCAAGTTCTATGATGGTGAGATGCGCGCCGACCTGACGCTGACCTACGCCTCGAAAGGAACGATCTCGGTGCCGGGCTACAAGGGCGACACAGTCACCTGCCAGATGGGTTTCGAGCCGGTGGCAGGCTACCGCAAGGGCCGCAAGGCGCTCAATTATCTCAAGAGCAAGAGCCGCATGATGGTGACGTTTGCACCGCTTGGCCAAACCGGCGTATATGCGCCGATCCACGCTACGGTCGGAACGCAGATCGGCACCTTGACCATCAGCGCCGGACGTTTCGAAGCGGTACAATAAGGCAGGCCACCGGGGACAGAATGGGGCGCGCCACTGGAGACAAAATGGGGCGCGCAACACTGATCGGCTTTTCGGCGGTCGCCATGTGGGCGTTGCTGGCGTTGCTGACGGACGCATCCGGCAAGGTGCCGCCATTCCTGTTGTCGGCGATCACCTTCTCGATCGGCACCGGTGTCGGGCTAGTCGCACGGCTGTTCATGCCGGCTGCCGACAGGGGCCAGAAAATCCCACCCCAGGTGTGGGTGATCGGCATTGCCGGCCTGTTCGGCTACCACTTCTTCTACTTCACCGCGCTGCGCAACGCGCCGGCGGTGGAGGCGAGCCTGATTGCTTATCTCTGGCCACTGCTGATCGTGCTCGGCTCGGCGCTGATGCCGGGCGAAAAACTGGCGTGGCACCATGTCGTCGGCGCGCTGCTCGGCCTTGCCGGCACCGTGCTGATCGTCACCAAGGGTGGCGGCCTGGCCTTCGATGCTCGCTATACCTTCGGCTATGCCATGGCCGCCGTCTGCGCCTTGCTATGGTCGTCCTATTCACTGCTGTCGCGACGTTTCCCGTCGGTGCCGACCAGCATCGTCACCTGGTTCTGCGCGGCAACCGCCGTGCTGTCGCTCGCCTGCCACCTGGCGCTCGAGGAAACAGTGCTGCCGGTCGGCGCCGGCCAGTGGCTGGCCGTGCTCGGCCTTGGCCTGATGCCGGTGGGCGCGGCCTTCTATGCCTGGGACATCGGCGTCAAGCGCGGCAACATCCAGGTGTTGGGTGCGGTAAGCTACGCGGCGCCGCTTTTGTCGACGCTGGTGCTGATCGCGGCTGGCGTCGCCGAGCCTTCGTTGCGCATTCTGGCCGCCTGCGTGCTCATCACCGGCGGCGCGGCGCTGGCGGCAAAGTCGCTGTTTCTGCGCAAGTCCATTGCTATCGAGAGCGGAGCCGGGGCATCCGAAGACGGAGCCAGGGTATCCGAAGGTGGAGCCCGGGCATCCGAAGACGGAGCCAGGGCATGACGATGCCGTTTGCCGGCGGCATCGACGCCAACGCCAATGCAACGCTGATCTTTTCGATGGTGGCGGCGGTGATCTATGCCTTCACATCAGGCATGCCGCCGACGCTGGCCCGCTCGGCGGCAAAGACGCTCTCTGTGGCCATGCTCGCCGCACTCGCCGCAATGCAGGGCGGCCCGCTGCTGCTGGTTGCCGCCCTTGCGCTGAGCGCGATCGGCGACGCCTTCCTGTCGCGCGACGGGGAAAGGGCATTTCTCGGCGGGCTGGCGAGCTTTCTCGTCGCCCACATCGTCTATGTCGCGCTGTTCCTGCGTAGCGGTGGCGGATTGGAGCTGCTTTCCGCCGAATCCTGGCGAGGCGCGATTGCACTGGCCATGGGGGTGTTCGCGATCGTGATGCTGGCAGCGCTCTGGCGCCGTGTCGGCCCCGGCCTGCGTATCCCGATCGCCGTCTATGTCCTTGCAATCCTGGCGATGGGCATGTCGGCGCTGACGACAAACAGTATCTGGGTGATCGGCGGCGCCGTGCTGTTCATGGCATCGGACGGGCTGCTTGCCACGGAGAAATTCCTGGTGGCCGCCATCTCGCCGCATCGCGCCTGGATGCGCGTCGCAGTCTGGGTGCTGTATTACGCCGCCCAGTTCGCCATTACCCTGGGTTTCCTGCTCGGTTAGGGCTGCCAGCCCGGCTCGGCCAGTTCGAAGGCGGCGAAATCGAAACCCGGCGCGACGGTACAGCCGACCAGCGTCCACTCGCCCAGACTGCGCGCCGATTGCCACCAGCCTGCCGGCACGACGATTTGCGGCCTTTCGCCCGCCGCGAGGTCGATGCCGAGAACCTGCTCGATAACGGCGCCGCCTTCTTCACACATCGACAGCGCCAACGGCGCGCCGGCATGGAAATGCCAGACCTCGGCGGCATCCCTGACCCGATGCCAGGCTGAAAGCTGGTGCCGTTCCAGCAGAAAATAGATTGCGGTCGAATGGCCGCGCGCACCGCCGGCCTCGTCGCGAAAGGTTTCGGCATACCAGCCGCCTTCCGGATGCGGCTTCAGTGCGAGCGTTGCTATGATTTGCGCGGAACTGGTCATCGGCAGGAAGCTCGCATGGCGCTCAGAAATTGTCCTTGCGCTTGCGGATCTCGGCGAAGACCTCGGCATCCCCGGCCCTTTCCATGCCCAGATGCTTGCGGATTGCCGGATCGTGCCAGCGCAGGAAGGGATTGGTCGACAGTTCCTCGCCGATCGTCGTCGGCAGTGTCGGCTTGTTGTCGACCCGCAGCGCCTCGATCCGCGCGGCGCGTTCCTTCAATGCCGAATTGGTGGGGTCGACGCTCAGCGCGAAACGGGCATTGGCGAGTGTGTATTCGTGGCCGCAATAGATTGTCGTCTCGGCCGGAAGGGCTGCGAGCTTCTTCAGCGATTCGTACATCACAGGCGGCTTGCATTCGAACAGCCGCCCGCAACCCAGCGCGAACAGCGTATCCGCGGTGAACGCGACTTTCGCTGCCGGCAGATGGTAGGAGACATGGCCGGCGGTATGCCCGGGCGTGGCGATCACCTCGATGCGCTCATCGCCGAGATGAAGGACGGAGCCTTCTTCGACCGTTTCGTCGATGCCAGGGATTTTCGCCTTCTCCGCCTCCGGGCCGACGATGCGCAGCTTGAAGCGCTCCTTCAGCGCCAGGTTGGCCTCGACGTGATCCATATGATGATGCGTGGTCAGGATGACAGTCGGCGTCCAGCCGGTGCGCTTGATGGCGGCCAGGATCGGCGCTTCCTCGGGCGCGTCGATGATAGCGGTCTGGCCGCTATTGGGATCATGCACTAAGACGCCGAAATTGTCGGTGCGGCACATGAACTGTTCGATTTCGACCGGCATCGCGTCTCTCCATTAGAGCGCCGTGCGTCCAGCTGGACGCACAAAAGACGCTCTAACATTTTTAGTTGTTGCATCGGCCGCAGACATAGGGCGCCGCTGCGTGAATGTCATCCCGGGTGACAAAGCGAATAATCATCCTGGGATGTCAAAATGACATCCGCCGCACCGACCACTTGGGCCTTTTGTTGAATCCAGCCGATATCACGGCTACATCCCTGACATGCATTCCGACATCGTCGACCTTCGCTCCTTCTATTCGACAACGCTCGGCCGGTTCGCCGAGCGCTCGATCACCATGGCGCTGTCGTCGATATGGGCCGCGGTGCCCAATGAGCGGCTGGTCGGCCTCGGCTATACCTTGCCCTGGCTGGAGCGCTTCGGCTCCGATGCCGAGCGGGTCTTCGCCTTCATGCCGGCGACACAGGGCGCCGTGGTCTGGCCGGCGACCGGGCCGACGGCAACGGCACTGGTCTTCGACGAGGAGCTGCCGCTGGTCGATTCCTGCATCGACCGCATGCTGCTCGTCCATTCGCTCGAACATGTCGAGAACCCGCGCGAAACGCTGAACGAGATCTGGCGGGTCCTGTCGCCGGCGGGGCGCGTCGTCATCGTGGTACCCAACCGGCGCGGTGTCTGGGCGCGCTTCGAGCATACGCCGTTCGGCAACGGGCGGCCGTTCTCACGCGGGCAGCTCACCGAACTGCTGCGCGAGGCGAATTTCACGCCGGCCGCCTGGTCCGATGCCCTGTTCTTCCCGCCATCGCGGCGGCACTTCATGATGCGCTTCCACAATGTGCTGGAGCGTGCCGGCCGGCGGCTGTGGCCGATCTTCTCCGGCGTCATCGTGGTGGAAGCGCAGAAGCGGCTTTATCAAGGCGTGCCGGTGGCCCAGCGCGCATCTCGCCGCGTCTTCATGCCGGTGCTGTCGCCGCATGGCGCGACGCGGCTCGGCCGCCGGGCCGAGGGAAGGGGTGCAGCATCGTCGGCTCGGCAAGTGACACCTTCGTGATCGCAATGGAAACTTGCATCGCGCGGCATGTTTCCGACCTATCTGTCGTGCTGGGCTCGCGGAGTGCTTGAGGGCTGCCGCCGTCGGCTCTCTTCATCCGGTTTCAGCTTCGCTACTGAATGCAAGGATCTCGGCCATGGCTGATCAACTGGACAATCAGGCCACCGTTCAACCGGTCGCCGTGGCCAGCAGCCTGCGCGATCAGGTGGCGACGATCAAACGGGCGCTGATCGGATCGCCGGTTCGCAAATGGTTGCTATGGACGTCGGCCGGCATCATGGCCGTCATCGTCGCGACGTCGATCGGCCAGGTTCTGCTCAATCGCTGGAACCAACCCTTTTACGACGCGCTCGCGCGCCGCGACATGGCCGCCTTCCTGCATCAGCTTCTCGTCTTTGCCATGATCGCCGGCGGGCTGCTGGTGCTCAACATCGGCCAGACATGGCTCAACCAGATGATCCGGCTGAAGCTGCGCGAGGCGCTGACGCTGGATTTGATCGACCAGTGGATGCGGCCGGCGCGTGCTTTCCGGCTAGCCAATGCCGGCGCCATCGGCGTCAATCCCGACCAGCGCATGCAGCAGGATGCCGCGCATCTGTCGGACCTGTCGACCGATCTTGGTGTCGGCCTGCTGCAGTCGTTCATCCTGCTCGTGTCTTTCGTCGGCGTGCTGTGGGAGCTGTCCTCGGGCTTTGTGTTCCACATTGGTGGCTTGTCGCTGGCGATACCGGGCTACATGGTCTGGGCGGCGTTCCTCTATGCCGGCACCGCCTCCTGGCTGAGCTGGCTGGTCGGCCGGCCGCTCATCCGTCTCAACAGCGACCGCTATACGCGCGAAGCGGAGCTGCGCTCCTCGATGGTGCGCGTCAACGAGAACGTCGATGCCATCGCGCTGTACCGGGGCGAGGATGACGCCAGGCGACGGCTCGAACTCGACCTTGGCACGGTGCTGGGTGCCATGCGGCGCATCTACACCGCCCAGATCAACCTGTCCTGGGTAACCGACACCTATGGGTGGATCACCGTCGTGGCCCCGATCCTGGTTGCCTCGCCGGTCTATTTCTCGGGCGATATCAGCTTTGGCGGGCTGATGATGGCGGTCGGCGCCTTCAACCAGGTGCATTCATCGTTGCGCTGGTTCATCAACAACATCGGCAGCATCGCCGACTGGCGTGCCACGCTGATGCGTGTCGCCGACTTCCGCATCGCGCTCGATGAAACCGATGTGCTGCACGACAAGGAGAAGCGTATCTCCTTCGATGAAAACGCCAATGGCAGCCTGACGTTCGAGAAACTCCAGGTGGCCTCGCCGGAGGGTTGTACGAAGCTCTCCGACCAGCATGTCGAAATCCATGTCGGCGAGCGCGTGATGATCACCGGCGAGCCCGGCGCCGGCAAGACGCTGTTCTTCCGCGCCATTGCCGGCCTGTGGCCATGGGGGGGCGGAAAGATCGGCATGCCGGCGGGAGAAGCCCCCATCTTCGTGCCTCGTGTCCCTTACTTCCCCGCCGGTACGCTGCGCGAGGTGCTCGACCATCCCTATGGTGTCGCTCCGGCAAGCGATGCCGATATTTCGGCGGTGCTTGCCGAAGTCGGCCTCGATCGGCTGTCATCCTCGCTCGACCGGTCGGCCCGCTGGGAGCGTGAGTTGGGCGATGACGAACAGCGATCGCTCGCCTTCGCCAGGCTTGCCTTGCGGAAGCCGAAATGGGTGATCATCGATGAAGCGATGGATGCGTTCGACGGCCCGTCGCTGAGGCGTGTGCTGTCGCTCATGGATAAGCATCTGAAAGGTGCCGCGATCATCAATATCGGGCGCGGCCTGCACAACAATCAGTTCTTCCCGCGTTCCCTGACGATCGTGAAGGATACCGGCGTGCCCCCGCTGAAACCCGCCAGTGTCAGGGCGGGCGCCATCGAACCGCCGCCAGTCGCCGCTCGGCGCAAGACATAGAACGGCTGGAATTCGGACCGGGCGGCCACGCCTGCCACAAGCTTTATTTCGCCGTGATCGCGAGCGAATGTCGCGATCGAAACATCGCTCGTGCTGGCCATGCTTGAGATAATGAGCCTGCTTGCCTGCCTGGCTTGCGCCGAGGCCGCCCCGGTTCCTTCGGCGCCAAATACGCTGGCCGTCGACGTCGAACTGGTGCTGGCGGTCGATATCTCGCTGTCGATGGACGAGACCGAGTTCGCCCTTCAACGCGCCGGCTATGTCGAGGCGCTGCGGCACGCCGATTTCATCCAGGCGGTCCGTTCCGGCCATACTGGGCGCATTGCGCTCGCCTATTTCGAGTGGGCCGGCACGGTGCGCGATGACGCGGTCATCGGCTGGCAGATCATCGACAGTGCGCAGAGCGCCAACAGCTTTGCCGACAAGCTTGCGGCCCGCCCTTTCCGGAGTTTCCGCGGTACCTCGATTTCGAGCGCGCTTGCTTTCGGCGCCGAGCTTTTCAACGGCACCAATTTCGCGAGCGAACGCAGCGTCATCGACATATCTGGCGACGGCCCCAACAATATCGGGCCGCCGGTCACTGTGACGCGCGATGCGGCCATTGCCAAGGGCATCGTCATCAACGGCCTGCCGATCCTGATCAAGCCATCACCGACCTTCAGCCATCTCGATCAGTATTATGCGCAGTGCGTGACCGGCGGACCTGGTTCCTTCGTGCTGCCGATCCATGCGGCCGCCGAATTCTCAACGGCGATCCGGCGCAAGCTGATTCTCGAAGT
The DNA here is from genome assembly GCF_004791315.1 of Mesorhizobium sp. M8A.F.Ca.ET.208.01.1.1. NCBI lineage: Bacteria > Pseudomonadati > Pseudomonadota > Alphaproteobacteria > Hyphomicrobiales > Phyllobacteriaceae > Mesorhizobium > Mesorhizobium sp. M8A.F.Ca.ET.208.01.1.1. The sequence continues at coordinate 742,291 of NZ_SRUT01000002.1, read as the reverse complement.
CAGCGGCATTCAGGACAAGCCCAAGATCATGCCCGCCGAGATGGACGCGCCGATCGACTGCCTTCTGGGAGAACGGGACAGGCGGTTCCTGTCGGATCCCTATTTCCCGGAACTGGACCGATAGGCCTGGCCGTGGGCCAGGCAGGCCCCTGCAACGCGCCGTACTCGATCGCTGCGCTGCCGCCAGGTCAGGCCGGTGGAATTCCAAACTTCCCGCGAACCTCGTCGTAAAGGCCGCGCCGCCAGCGGCGGCCGTAGAGATAACCGGCGATCAGTTCCGGCAATGAATAACCAAGCGCGTCGGACGAGCGGTTGGCCATGTATCCAGCAAATGCCTGTGGTATCCGCCCCCGGAGAATATCGGCGATGATCTGCCGCGTGATCATAAAGGGTGGGACATGGGGGTAAGAGCGAGCGATGTGCGGGTGCTTACTCATCAGGATCGCATAGGCTTCGACATAGCCGTCCCGGCGGCCCGAAATCGAATTCTGCGAATTGTGCTTCGTCCAATCGATATCTTCCGATAATTGCGCGCCGAAGCGCTGTGCGAAGCGCAGCAGAAGCTCCCGGTCCTGCATCCGGGGAATGTCGCTGTCATAGCCGCCGATGGCCAGCAAAGCCTCTCGCCTCGCCGTTATCGCCGACCCGGCGATGAAGGCCGTCTGCGCAACCACCGCCCGCTCCAGCATCGCCGGATTGAGGAAGGCACCGCGGTTGACACAGGCGGTGCCACGGCCACCCTTCACCGAGACATATGAGGAGAGCAGGACTTCGAGCGCCGGATTGTCGTCGAACCATGCCAGCGTCCGTTCGAGCCGGTGTGGCAGGAAGAGATCGTCCGAATCAAGAAAAGTCACCACGGGCGCCCTCGCCAGCTCGATGCCGGCATTCCTGGCGGCATTGGCGCCGCGCCATTTCGCGCCGACATAGATCAGCCGAGGGTCGCGAATGCGCGCAAGCGCCGCTTCCGTCCCGTCGGTCGAGCCATCGTCGACGACGATATGCTCAAACCGCGCCATGCTCTGAGAAAGCACGCTTTCCACCGCGCGGAGCACCGTTTCGCGCCGGTTGTGAGTCGGGGTGATGACCGTGATGAGGGGCAAATGCTCCACGTCAGCTGTTTCCAGCGCGAAAATGCACTTTCCGATAGCTCTTCAGGATGGTTGAATGGATCGGACTTCCCCCTGGCTGGCCCTCATCGGATTAAGTGCGACGCTACAAAAAACAACCTGTTATGTCACCCATTGTGCCGTCGTTCTGACGACAAGGGAATGGTGAATTCCGGCGCCTAGCGCTTCAACCGCAACACTTTTGCCACCGCTGGAATTGGCGGAAGCTCTTGGCGGTTGCGTCCATGTGGTGTTGGCCGACGGCGTGGAACATCCGCACAAGCCCACGGATATCCTCGCGTAGGAGGCCGACGGCAGCCTTATCGCTTCAACAAAAACACCGCCTGCTGGCCAAAGAAATTCCAGAACCACCAGGGCATCGACAGGCCGATCTTCTGGCCGTTGGCGTCGAGCGCGGTCGCCTTTTCCACCGTCGCGCCAAGCTCCTCGCACAGATTGACGAAGTCGCGGATGGTGCAGAAGTGGATGTTGGGCGTGTCGTACCAGGAGTAGGGCAGATCCTTGGTCACCGGCATGCGGCCCTTGACGAACAGCGACAGGCGCACCCGCCAATGGCCGAAATTGGGGAAGGACACGATCGCCCGATTGCCGATCCGGAGCAGTTCGTCGAGCACCAGCTTCGGGTTGCGGGTGGCCTGCAGGGTCTGCGACAGGACGACGAAGTCAAAACCCTTGTCGGGATAGAATTCGAGATCCTTGTCGGCATCGCCCTGGATGACCGAGAGGCCGCGCGCCACGCATTCGTTGACGCCGCGCTGCGAAAGCTCAAGGCCGCGACCGTCGACCTGCTTGGTTTCCTGCAGCAATTCGAGCAGCGAGCCGTCGCCGGAGCCTACGTCAAGCACGCGCGATTGCGGCGGGATGAGGTTGGCGACGACCTCAAGGTCGACACGCTGGCTGCCATTGACGCTCATGGCTTCGCCTCCTGAGTGGCGCATGACGATGGTCCGAAAAGTCCGCAATTTTTCTGGGTCATGGCTTCGCCTTTCCGTCTGACGCATGACCGTGGTCCGAAAAGTCTGCAACGTTTCGGGGTCATGCGCCGAGCCCCCTGGCGCGCGCGGCCGAACCGATAAAGCCGTTGATGGCGGCAAACAGTTCCGGCTCGTCGAGCAGGAAGGCGTCGTGGCCGCGGTCGGTCTCGATCTCGACGAAGGAAACCGAGGCGCCGGCGGCGTTGAGCGCGTGCACGATCGAGCGGCTCTCTTCGGTCGGGAACAGCCAATCCGACGTGAAGGACACCAGGCAGAAGCGGGTCTTCGTGCCGGCAAAGGCGTCCGCCAGCCGGCCGCCATGGTCGGCGGCAAGGTCGAAATAATCCATCGACCGTGTCATGTAGAGGTAGGAGTTGGCGTCGAAGCGGTCGACGAAGGTCATGCCCTGGTGGCGCAGATAGCTCTCGATTTGGAAATCGGCATCGAAGCCGAAGGTCAGCGCTTCGCGGTCCTGCAGGTTGCGGCCGAATTTGCGGTGCAGGGCGGCTTCCGACAGATAGGTGATGTGGGCGGCCATGCGCGCCACCGCCAACCCCTTTTCCGGGCGCTTGCCGTGCTCGAAATATTTGCCGCCATGCCAGTCCGGATCGGCCATCACGGCCTGCCGCCCGACCTCGTGGAAGGCGATGTTCTGTGACGAATGGCGTGCGCCGGTGGCGATCGGCAGTGCCGAGAACACCCGCTCGGGATAGCTCGACGCCCATTGCAGCACCTGCATGCCGCCCATCGAACCGCCCAGCACGCAGAAAAGCTTCTCGATGCCGAAATGGTCGACCAGCATCTGCTGCGCACGCACCATGTCGCGGATGGTGATGACAGGGAGGTCGAGCCCATAGGGCTTTCCCGTGGCGGGGTTGGTCGAAGCCGGCCCGGTGGAACCAAGGCAGCCGCCGATAACGTTGGAACAGATGACGAAGAAACGGTTGGTGTCGATGATCTTGCCGGGGCCGATCAGCACTTCCCACCAGCCTGGCTTGCCGGTCACCGGATTGGTGTTGGCGACATGCTGGTCGCCGGTCAGTGCATGGCAGACGAGGATGGCATTGGAACGGGCATCGTTCAGAACGCCATAGGTCTGATAGGCGATCTGGAACGGCGACAGCACCGTGCCGGCATCGAGCTTGAGCGGCTTGTCGGGTCCGAAACGCAACACCAGGCTCGACGGATTGTCGACCTCGTTGTTGGTCCTTGCTGCGCGCAGAGCGGCCATTCCTAATCTCTCTTGCTGCATCGTTTCTTGCGAAAATCTCCGCTGATTTTCGCGGCGCCGATGCGGTCGTCCGGGCCGGTAGCGGACAATAAAAAACCGGCATTGCCTTCGCAAAGCCGGTTACGTCACGCAAACGGCCCTTTAGCGAATTGTTTAACGTGGCTGCAAGCCGACCGGCCAAATCACCACGGAACTGTCACCGCACTTCTAGAACCCGCCCGCCTCGCCGTCAATGGCGGCGGCTGGCACTAGTGCCGCCTCTCGACATTGCCGCCCATGGCTTGTATTTCCGCAGCGGCTTCCGGATGGAGGCATTTTCGACGGATTTTGCAAGACATGAACCAGACACCGGATCAGGCACGTCCAACCCCCCGCGCGGGCATCATGGACATAGACGCCTATGTGCCCGGCAAGAGCACGGCGCCGGCCGGGGTCGCTAAGGTCTACAAGTTGTCGTCGAACGAGAACCCGCTTGGGCCGTCGCCGAAGGCGATCGAGGCCGCGCGTGAGGTCGCCGGCAAACTCGACATCTATCCCGACGGCACCGCCAGGCGGTTGCGCGAGGCGATCGCCGAGGTGCATGGCCTCAACGCGCAGAACATCATCTGCTCCAACGGTTCCGACGAGATCCTTGGCCTGTTGGCACAGACCTATCTCGCGCCCGGCGACGAGGCCATGTTCACCGAACACGCCTTCATGGTCTACAAGATCTACATCCAGTCGGCCGGCGCCACCCCGGTCGTGGTCAAGGAGACCGACGAGCGCGCCGACATCGATGCGATGCTGGCGGCTGTGACGCCGCGCACGAAAATCGTGTTCCTGGCCAATCCCAACAATCCGACCGGCACCTATGTGCCGTTCCAGGAGGTGCGTCGCCTGCATGCCGGACTGCCGAAAAACGTGCTGCTGGTGCTGGACGCGGCCTATGCCGAATATGTCCGCCGCAACGATTACGAAGCCGGCATCGAGCTGGCCGGCAGCGCCGAGAACGTGGTGATGACCCGCACCTTCTCCAAGATCGGTCTCGGCGGAGCGCGTATCGGCTGGATGTATGGTCCGATGCACATTGTCGATGCGATCAACCGCGTGCGCGGCCCCTTCAACGTCAATGCGACCGCGATCGAGGCCGGCATCGCCGCGATCCGCGACCGCGCCCATGTCGAGCGCAGCGTGGCGCATAACGAGACCTGGCTCGCCTGGCTGAGCGAGGAGATGACTGGACTCGGACTGCGCGTGACGCCCAGCGTCGGCAATTTCCTGCTCATTCATTTTCCCGACGACCAGAGGCATTCGGCGGCTGCGGCGGATGATTATCTGAGCGCGCGCGGCTATATTCTGCGGCGCGTTTCAGGCTACGGCTTTCCCAACGCGCTGCGAATGACCGTCGGTACCGAAGAGGCCAATCGCGGCGTTGTCGCCGCGCTCAAGACATTCCTGAAAAGCTAGAACGCCTGAAAAGTTACACACCATGGCATCACCGATGTTCGAAAAAATCGCGCTGGTCGGCATCGGCCTGATCGGCTCGTCGCTGGCCCGCGTCATTCGCCGCGAAGGCCTGGCTCGCCATGTCGCGATCTCGACGCGCAGTGCGGCAACGCTCAAGCGAGCCGAGGAACTGGGACTAGGCGATTCCTACACCACCGATTCCAGGGAAGCTGTGCGTGATGCCGATCTGGTCATCGTTTCGGTGCCGGTGGGCTCATCCGGTGCGGTGGCGCAGGAGATTGCGCCGGCGCTGAAAAAAGGTGCGATCCTCACCGATGTCGGCTCAACCAAGGCCTCAGTCATCGCGCAGATGCAGCCGCATGTGCCTGAGGGCGTCCATTTCATTCCCGGCCATCCGCTGGCGGGTACCGAAAAATCCGGCCCGGATGCCGGATTTGCCGACCTGTTCGACAATCGCTGGTGCATCTTCACGCCGGTGCCGGGCACCGATCCGGAGGCGCTGGAACGGCTGTCGGAATTCTGGCGCCGCTGCGGCGCCAACATCGACACGATGGATCCGCAGCATCACGACATGACGCTGGCCATCGTCTCGCATCTGCCGCACATCATCGCCTACAACATCGTCGGCACCGCCGACGACCTGGAATCGGTGACCAAGACGGAAGTGATCAAATATTCCGCCTCCGGCTTTCGCGATTTCACGCGTCTGGCCGCCTCCGATCCGACCATGTGGCGGGACGTGTGCCTGCACAACAAGGATGCCATCCTGGAAATGCTGGCACGCTTCTCGGAAGACCTGGCGTTCCTGCAGCGCGCGATCCGCTGGGGCGACGGCGACAAGCTCTTCGACCTGTTCACCCGCACCCGCGCCGTGCGCCGCTCGATCATCGAGGCGGGCCAGGATATCGACGCGCCGGACTTTGGCCGCCAGGCGGTCGAGCATCCGGCAAAGAGCTAAGCTGTTTCAGGCCAGGTCGCTGCCATCATGGCGAGCGTTCCCGGCCGATCTGGCGCGCCCAGCCTGCCGCCGAAGCGCAGGCATTTGAGCGCGGCGGCGGCACTGGCAAAGCGCAGTGCGTGCTCGATCGCCATGGCTTCCGCCAGCCCGACGGCAAAGGCGCCATGAAAGACATCGCCGGCGGCCAGCGTGTCGACCGCCTTGATCCTCGGCGCCTCGACATGGCGGGATGATCCGGCGCTTCGATCGAACCACCAGGTGCCCGCCGCGCCGCCGGTGACCGCGACGAAGGCGTCGGTGCGGGAGGCGAGATCCTCGCAAGCGGTCTCCAGATCCAACGCGTGGCCGCAGATGATACGCACTGCCGGTTCGGAGGCGACGATGTGCGAGGCCAGCGGCAACAGTTGCTCCAGCACCGCCAGCGGCGCGGTATCGGCATCGAGGATAGCCGGCCTGCCCGCGGCGCGCGCCGCCTTCAGGGCAAGTGCCGCCGCACCCGGCCAGCGCACGTCGGCCAGCACGGCATCGAACGCCGTGATGTCGGGAAACGGCAAGGCCTCGGGATCAGCCTGCGCGCGCGTGTCGTAGAAGGGCACGATGATACGCTCGCCATGCGCATCGACCAGGATCGAGGCCAGTGCCGAGCGTGCGCCGCTGACGCGGCGCACATGGCTGCAATCGACGCCCTCGGCCTCGATCCCAGCAATCAGCTGATCGCCGACCGGATCGTCGCCAGCACTCGCCCATAGCGATATCTCGGCGCCGAGACGACGTGCCGCGCAGGCCGCGCTCGTGGCCATGCCCGAGGCGATCTGGACGCCGTCCGAGGCGATGAATTTTCCCTGATGCGTCGGAAGCGACTCGACGCGCAGGATGGTGTCCAGCGTCAGCGCTCCAACACTCAAGAGCCTCACGGGTCTTGCCATGGGTGCTATTGCACCGGCTTGATCTTGCCCAGCGGGATAAAGCCGAGCGAGGCCTTGCCCTTGACCACCTTCAGCGGCATCGACGGCTCGCTGCCGAGCAGAGCCAGGGCGCCAAAACCTTGCTCGATCGCATTCTTCTGCTCGGGCACGGCGCCGGCAAGGATAGATGCCACGGCCTTCGGATCCTTGATCCTGATCATCAGATCGGCATCGACCAGGCCTTCTGCATCGACCGACAGCGGTCCGGAAACGGTGACACGCCCCGTCCCCGACGACAGATCGAGACTACGGATTTCGATCCTCTGGCCGCGCAGGCTTTTCACCTGCGTGCCGGCCAGCGCCACGCCGTTCTTCAGTGTCACGTCGCCGCTGGCATCGAGCGCCGGCAGCACGCGCCCGCCGATCGCGTCGGGATCGATTTCAAGATCGCCAAAGCTGCCGACATAGTCGAGATCCGCGCCATTCGGCTGCAACTGGCCTGATGCCTTGCCGGCACTGAACAACTCGACCGGATCGGTGTCGTCGGCCGGGTCGGTCTGGCCCGACAGGCCCTCGGCCTGCAGCGCTATACGCCGCGGCAGCGGATACCACAGTTTGACGTTGGCCTGCAGATTGTCCCAGTCGATCCAGAGCGGCATCATGCCCGGGACGGAGGTTCGGAGCGGACCGCGCAGATTGGCAACCGGCGACAAGGGCTGGACGATCTGGGCGATGGCATTGAAGGAGCCGGCCGAGGCGGCAATGTTCTTGGCATCGTCCTCGTAGGCGAGGTTGTCGCAAGAGACGGCAAAGCTCAGCGGATAGCCACTGACCTCGAGGTTGGCGCAGCCAGCCTGGATGCCGCTCTTATTGAGCGTGGCAACCGCCTTGTCGGCCTCCGACCTGACCCTGTTGGCCAGATAGAACCAGCCGGCGCTGTATATGGCGAACAGCACCAGGATGAACGCGGCAAGCCACCATAGGCGGCGACGGTTACCCGGTCGGCGTTCGTCACTTGACGTCATGCTTTGGCTCTCATTAACGCATGGATGGTGTGAACGGATTCTCGATTCCGGGAACACCAGTGGACAGAGACGATAGGTAGACGGACACGGGCGGAAAAAACACCGGTTTCCGGTGCGGTGTTGCCATTCTTTTGCAATCAGGCGCGGTGATATGGGCGATTTTTGGGTGTTCGGCTACGGTTCGCTGATCTGGCGGCCCGGTTTCGCGCATGTCGAGACACGACGCGCCCACCTGCACGGCTATCGGCGCTCGCTTTGCGTCTATTCCTTCGTGCATCGCGGCACGCGTCAGCGGCCGGGACTGGTGCTTGGCCTCGACCATGGCGGGTCCTGCGTCGGCCTCGCCTTCCGCGTGCCCGGCGAACTGCGCGACGAGGTCATTGCCTATCTGCGTGAGCGCGAGCTTGTCACCAGCGTCTATCTCGAGCGGACGCTCAAGGTTCGTCTCGACGGCGGCGGCGCGGTCGAGGCCGTGGCCTACATCGTCGACCGCAAGCATGAGCAATATGCCGGGGCGATGGACGCGGCGGACGCCGCGGCCGTGGTGCGTGGCGCGGTCGGCCGATCGGGCAACAACGAGGACTATGTGCTGAGTACGCTGAAGCATCTGGAAGCACTGGGCATCCGCGACCACTGGCTGGAGGAGGTGAAACGGGGGATAGCGTCTTTGTGAAGCGCTGGCTCTGCGGAAAACGGTGGCCAGGGCCTTTGACCTCGATGCGGCAAGACCTAGGTTAGGCTCCGAACCCAGCCAGCGGGCGGCATCGCCCGGCCCCAATCATCACGGAGATCCGTCTTGCAGAAACGCCGTCTCGGTCGCACCGACCTTTCCATCGCGCCGCTGGTTCTGGGCGGCAATGTCTTCGGCTGGACCGCTGACGAGAAGACCTCCTTCGATCTGCTCGACCGCTTCGTCGGCGCGGGCCTCAATGCCATCGATACGGCCGACGCCTATTCGCGTTGGGTTCCCGGCAACAAGGGCGGTGAATCGGAAACCATCATCGGCAAATGGATGAAGGACCGCGGCAATCGCGACAAGGTCGTGGTGGTCACCAAGGTCGGCTCGGATATGGGGCAGGGCCACAAGGATCTGTCCGCCGCCTATATTGAAAAGGCCGTCGATGCATCGCTGAAGCGGCTGCAGACCGAATTCATCGATCTTTATCTGTCGCACTGGCCGGATCCGACGACGCCCTATGAGGAAACGCTCGGCGCCTATGAGAAACTGCTCGCCAAGGGCAAGATCCGCTATGCCGGCTGTTCCAACCTCGATGCCGGCCAGTTGCGTGCGGCACTTGACGTGGCAAGCCTGCGCGGCCTGCCGCGCTACGAGGTGCTGCAGCCGGAATACAATCTCTACGACCGCTCCTCCTTCGATGGCCCGCTGCGCGACCTCTGCGTGGCCGAGGATGTCGGCGTCATCACCTATTTCAGCCTGGCCAAAGGTTTCTTGAGCGGCAAGTACCGCACGGAAGCCGATCTTGGCCAGAGCGAGCGCGGGGAGGATGTCGGCAGCTATCTCAATCCACGCGGCACGCGCATTCTGGCGGCGCTCGACGCCGTATCCGCCAGGCATTCGGCCAAGCAGGCGGAAGTGGCGCTTGCCTGGGCCATGGCGCGGCCGGGCGTCACCGCGCCGATCGCCAGTGCCACCAAGCCAAGCCAGATGGACAGCCTGATCAGGGCGGTGTCGTTGAAGTTGAGCGCCGACGATATGGCCGAGCTCGACAAAGCCAGCGCCTGAGGGCTGCCGGCAAGACGGGACGCACGAACGTCCAAGACGATCCTCATGCCTTGCCATACCGTCCTTCGCACGGGCTCAGGGCGGAGGACCAGATGGACGGATCGCTTCTTTCGCAGCCGGAGCCTTGGCGCCAATTGCTTGCGCTGTTGCTGGCCGCCACCGTCGTCATGGGCAGCCCTGGGCCGGCGACGATAAGCGTTACCGCCGTCGGCGCCGCCTTCGGCCTGCGCGATTCGCTTCGCTACACCGGCGGCATCGTCCTAGGCACGATCGCCGTGCTGCTGGTTGTGGCGACCGGGGTTATGGCGGTGCTTGGGTCGATGCCGATGCTGGCGCCGTTGCTGGTTGTCGCGTCGGCGGCCTACATTCTCTATCTCGCCTTCAAGATCGCCACCGCGCCGGCGCTGGCCGCACGCGCCGCCGAGGCTTCGCGCCCAACCTGGCTGGCTGGATTTCTCCTGGCGGTCGCCAACCCCAAGGCCTATGTGGCGATCGCTGCCGTGTTCGCCGGCACCTCGTCGAGAAAGGGCGATGTCGAGCTCGGCCTGTGGACGAAACTGACTGTTCTGGCGGTGATGATCGTCGTCATCCACGCCGTGTGGCTTGTTGCCGGCGCGGCGTTCGCACGCTTCCTGCGCAGGCCTGTCGCCTCGCGGATCATCAATCTGGTCTTTGCCGCGACGCTGCTGTTGACCACGGTGCTGGCTGTGTACGGTTGACGATCAGGCCGCGGAGCCGTCAAGCTTCGCGCCGAGTTCCCGCAACCGCTTTGCCGCCGTTGTCGGCAGGGCCGGCGGGTTGGGCGCGCGTGATGCCTCGACAAGAAGCTGGTCACAGGCGGCTTCCGTCTCGCCGATCAGCCGCGCCATGAACTCTTCCTTGCCCAGACCCGGCGGTATGGGCGGCAGGAAGCGTGCCTTGATGGTTCCGGGATAGCGGAGGAACTTGCGGCGCGGCCAGTAGAGGCCGGCGACATGGGCGACCGGCACCACCGGAACGCCAAGCTGCGAATAGATTTCAACGATGCCGTATTTGTAGGCCGGCTCGTCGCCCGGCGCCCGGCGCGTGCCCTCGGGATAGATGATCAACTGGCGCGGGTTGCGCGCCATTTCTTCTTTGGTCGCGGCGACCACCGCCTTCAAGGCCTTGGAGCGGCTGCCGCGATGCACCGGGATCATGCGCATCTTCAAGATGTACCAGCCGAAGAACGGGATCCAGGTCAGCTCGCGTTTCAGGATGTAGAGCGGGTCCTGGAGGTAAGGGAAGAAGGCAATCGCGTCCCAGAACGACTGGTGCTTGGGCGCCAGGATGAAGGAGCCATCGGGCAGGTTTTCCTGGCCGGTGATGTCATTCTTCGTTCCGGCGATATTGTCATAGAGCCACATCGAGGTGCGCGACCAGAATTTCGGCACGAACCAGGCACGGTGGCGCGGTGACAGGAAATAGTAGGGGGTCCAGAGGATCATCTGGACGATCAGATTGACGTAGAAGACGAAATTGAACGCCAGCGATCTGACATAGAGCATGGAGGGAGGTCCGGTGAGGAAGTGTGCGTTGGTTACACCAAGCGCGGGGAAAAAGGAAACGGTGCGATGCTGCCCGTCCTACCAGGTTGCCTGCGCCAGGCGTTCCCTCAGGCGTGGAGCGGCAAAGTCGAGGAAGGCGCGCAGTTTCACCGGCAGCCGGCCCTGGCCCGCATGCACCAGGTTTACCGGCCAAGGCTCGGGTTCGAAATCCCCGAGCACGGGGCGCAGTGTTCCTGATCGTGCGGCGGCAACGATCTGGTAGGAAAGCACCCGCGTCAATCCGACACCGGCGATCGCCGCATCGATCGCCGCCTCGGCGGTGTTGACCCGGAGCCTCGAGCGGACCGGTACGATAAAATCAGCCTTGTCCACGCTGAAGGTCCAGGTGGCAAGCGAGCCAAGGCCCTCGAAGGTGATGCAGCTGTGCGTCTCGAGCTCTCCCGGGGTCCGTGGAATGCCGTGCGCGGCCAGATAGGCCGGGCTTGCGCAGACAACATGACCGATCGAGCCGACCCTGATGGCGACCATGCGCGAATCCGGCAGCCTGCCGATGCGGATGGCGAGGTCGATATGGTCCTCGGCCAACTGGCTTATCCTGTCGCCGAGCGTGAGGCGGATATCCACCAGGGGATAGGCGGCCAGGAAGTCGGTGACGACGGGCAGAACGTGAAGGCGGCCGAAGACAATCGGCGCGGTGATGATCAATTCCCCTGTCGGGGCGCTGTATTCGCCGCCGGCGGTGCGTTCGGCATCGCCGACCTCGTCCAAAATGCGGCGGCAGGCCGCGAGATAGGCATGGCCCGCATCGGTCAGTGTGAGCCGCCGCGTCGAGCGGTTCAACAGCCGTGTCTTCAGGTGCCGCTCCAGCTCGGAGACCTTGCGGCTGACCGTTGCTAGCGGAACGTCCGAACGGCGCGCGGCGGCGGAAAGGCTGCCGCCTTCCGCCGCCGCGACGAAAAGGGACATGGCTTCAAGACGATCCATCATTTCTTCCAGAAAATGGAAGGGTTGATTGCAAATATGGCATCTACATCCGCAACATGGAAGGCTGCATATAAGCGAGCACCTCAACAAGGAAACCTTCATGCCCCGCATTGCCACGCCTTCGTCGATCGCAACCGCTCCCGCCGCCGCGCAGCCAATGCTGCAGGCCGTGGAAAAACAGCTCGGTGTCGTGCCGAACCTGTTTCGGATGGTCGCCAACAGTCCGGCCGCGCTGGAAGGTTATCTCGGCATGATGGGAGCTTTGGCCAAGGGCCGGCTTGCGGCGCCGACGCGCGAGCGCATCGCGCTGGCGATCGCCGAGATCAATGGCTGCAACTATTGTCTGTCCGCGCACAGCTATCTCGGCAAGACGCTCGCCAGGCTCGACGATGCCGAGATGATCGCCAACCGCCACGGCGGCTCCTCGGACCCCAAGGCAGCTGCGGCGGTGCGTTTTGCCGCCAGCGTTGCGCAAAGCCGAGGACAGGTCGGCCAGGAGGATCTCGCCGCTGTCAGGCTCGCAGGCTATGACGATGGGGAGATCATCGAGATCGTCCAGCATGTCGCCCTGAACGTCTGGACCAACTATATCAATGAGGTTGCCCAGACCGACATTGATTTTCCGGTTGTTTGCGCCCGAGATGCTGCCTGAATCCGGATAGGAGTGGCGGTGCCCGTCGGTCCCCACCCTTCATGCCGCAGAGGAATCCCATGTCTGAGAGCCGCCCGCCGCTTCCACCCTTCACCGCCGAGACGTCAGCCCAGAAGGCGCGCATGGCGGAGGATGCCTGGAACTCGCGCGACCCGGCGCGGGTTGCGCTTGCCTATACGGCGGACAGCCGCTGGCGCAACCGCGCCGAATTCCTGCAAGGGCGCGATGCTATCCAGGCCTTCCTGACCCGCAAATGGAGCCGCGAACTCGAGTACCGGCTGATCAAGGAGGTGTGGGCCTTCCACGACAACCGCATCGCCGTGCGCTTCGCCTATGAATGGCACGACGACAGCGGCTCATGGTTCCGCAGTTATGGCAACGAGAACTGGGAATTCGATGAGCACGGGCTGATGCGCCTGCGCATCGCCAGCATCAACGACCTGCCGATTGCCGAGGCCGAGCGCAAATATCACTGGCCGCTCGGCCGGCGGCCGGACGACCACCCGACGCTGTCGGAGCTCGGGCTCTAGAAACATGCAAGGAGGTCTCGATGAACGCACACGCTTTTACGAGCGATGTCGCCTTCACGCCGACAGTCAAGGCGATCCAGGCGCGCAAGGGTTCGCGCCAGTCCTATGCCCGCGTCGAGGAGCGCGGCGGCTGGCAATCGGCGATCACACCGGACCTTGCCGCTTTCATCAAAATGCAGACCAGCGTCTTCCTGTCGACTGCCAATGGCGATGGCCAGCCCTATATCCAACACCGCGGCGGCCCTGCCGGCTTTCTCAAGGTGCTTGACGAGAAGACGGTCGGCTTCGCGGATTTTCTGGGCAATAAGCAGTTCATCACGCAGGGCAATCTGGCCGACAATCCGAGGGCCTTCCTGTTCCTGATCGATTACATGATGCGCCAGCGCATCAAGATCTGGGGTACGGCACGCATTGTCGAAGACGATGCCGAGTTGACAGCGAGGCTGATGCCGCCGGACTACAAGGCGCGTCCCGAGCAGGTCATCCTGTTCACCGTCTCGGCGTGGGACGCCAATTGCCCGCAACATATACCGCAGCGCTTCGAGGCGGCTGATGTGGCGGCGGCGCTTGCCGAGCGCGACCGGCGCATCCAGAACCTTGAACAGGAGATCGCGCGCCTCAAGGGCGTTTCAGGGGCTGGCGCCAAGGAATGACGCGGGCTCAGCCGCCGGCGGCGGTTTCGGCCAGCGCGATGCCTTCGGGCGTCGGCTTCACCGGGATAATACCACGTGCCAACGCCAGCAGATATTTGGTGTATTCGGTGAACAGCACCCGCAACGCCCGCGGCTTGGTCAGCCAGCCGCCATTGTCGAGATTGGAATTGACCACCGGATAGGGCTCAAGCTTGGCGCCATGCAACAGCCGTCCCATCTCCAGCAGGCTGCGTGGCATGTGATAGTTGTTGGTGACCAGGATCACCGTGCCATAGGCATGGTTTTCCACCCATTTGGCGCTCTCCTCGGCATTGCCGATCGTGTCGAGCGCGGCCCGATCGATGTCGACGCAGCAGGAAAACAGTTTCTTGTCGCCGCCGGTCGCCGCCTGAAGCTGGCGACGGCTGGCCGAGGGATGGACGCCGCTGATCAAGAGCCGCTCGCCCTTACCGGACGCGAGCAGTTCCATCGCGGCGTCGAGCCGCGATTGGCCGCCGGTCAGCACGATGATGGCATCGGCCTTGGCCGGGTTGGCGGGCGTGGTCAGGTGACTGACCTTGCTGGCAAACCAGCCGAAGCCGCCAGCGAACACCATTGCGAGCATAAGCAGGGATAGAGCGAAGAGACGCAGGGCGGTCCTTAAACGGCTAACCTTGCCATGGCCGCGCCAACGGGCAACCACCACTGGCAGCTGTCCAGCCGTCCCGGTCGAATCCCGCACGTCCATAGCCATATGGTTAATCCCGAAATGCGGCGTTTGGTAGGTAAAAGACGCACTTTGCGTTACGCAAATTCTCCATCCGTGATCGCGCTCGTTCCATCCACGCCAAGACGAACTCCTTTCATGCGTCGGGTTGGCGAACGTCGATGTCGCTGAGATAGGCGACGACGGTGGCGTGTGAGGTCGCCGCCGTCAGCGCGCCAATCACCAGCACCATCAGGACGACACCCAGGTAACCCGCCGAGCCGATGGCGAAGTTGCCGAACAAAGCGGTTGCCTGATCGGCCTGTGGTGTTGCCATGTTGCGCGACGACCACCAGGAGAAAACGATGAAGACGAGCACCGCCGCCGCTCCGCCGGCAGCCGCGCCCTTCATGCCTGTGACCAGGAAATGCCGGCGGAATTCGCGCGCGATGAACTGCGCTTCGGCGCCGACGAAATGCAGCACCTCGATGATGTGGCCGTTGCCGGCCATGGCGCCGCGGGTGGCAAAGACCACCGTCAGCACGGTTGCCGACAGCATCAGGGCCAGAACGGCGATGCCGATGGTCACCGTGGTGCGGGCCATGGCTACCAGCCGGTCGACCCAGGTGCGGTGGTCGTCGAGCGATGCGCTCGGCAGTTTCGGCGCGATCGCGGCGCGCATGGCGGCGAAGTCTGGCGGGCTGTTCTCGTCGATGGTGACGATGATCAGGCGCGGCACCGGCAGGTCGTCGATATTGAGGCCCGAACCTAGCCAGGGCTCCAGCAGCCTGGCGGTCGCTTCGCGGTCGATGATCCGGGTCGACTTCACGCCGGGGAATTCGCTGGCGATCTGCGAAGCCTGGGTAAGCGCTGCCTCCATGTCGAGGCCGTCGGTCGGTTTGATCTGGATGGTCGCCTCGCGCGAAATCTGGTTTTCCCATACCGAGGCCGTATCGCGCACCAGCGTCACCGCGCCGAAGGTCAGGCAGGACAGGAAGGTCATGATGGCTATGACCAGCACCAAGGCGCGGCCGGCAATGTTCTGCGCCGGCACGATCGGCGCCATCTTGCGCTGGGCGCGCGGTCTTGCGACGGCTGCCTCGGCGTCCTGCTCTTCGAAATGCTCGGCGGACAGATCAGTCATAGATATCCAGCCTTCCGCCGGCCAGGATCATGCGGCGCGCGTCGACCTGTTCCATCAAGCCGAGATCGTGGGTAGCGATCACCACCGCGGTGCCGAGGCGATTGAGTTCGATGAACAGCCGCAGCAGGCGCCGCGCCAGCGGCGGATCGACATTGCCGGTCGGCTCGTCGGCGAGCAGGATTTCCGGCTGTTCGATCAGGGCGCGCGCGATCGCGGCGCGCTGCTTCTCGCCGCCTGACAGGACCGGCGGCAGCACATGCATGCGCTCGCCGAGCCCCACCCATTTCAAGAGCTCGGTGACGTCGGTGCGGTAGCTCGCCTCCTCGCGCCCGCGCACGCGCAATGGCAAAGCGACGTTTTCGTAAGTGGTCATGTGGTCGAGCAGGCGAAAATCCTGGAACACCACGCCGATGCGCCGGCGCAGGTGCGGCAGCTCGGTGCGTGAGATGCGGGAGCGGTCCTTGCCGAAGATGGTGATCAGCCCACGCGTCGGCTTCAGCGACATGAACAAAAGGCGCAGCAACGTCGTCTTGCCGGCGCCCGAAGGCCCGCTCAGGAATTGGAAGGAGCGCTCCGGTATATGCAGGGAGATGTCGCGGAGGATTTCCGGACCCATGCCATAGCGGAGGCCGACATTTTCGAAGCGAATCAATTTCGACGACCTGAGGTTCCTGGCCGCGGCGAGCCAGCCTGTTCTGTGAAAAGACCATCGGCCGGCATGGTTAACCGGCGGTTAATTCCTGGCTTGTTTCGGCTCTTCAAGAGGGCTCCGGTGGGGAAGCGTTAACCATTTGTGTTTACGCAAAAGAAACGAAAAGCGAACGTGCCGCAATGCTGGGGCCATGATGGCTGAGGAACGAACCGCGCGCCCGGTTTCCGGCGAAATCATGACCGAACCGCCGGCAATTGCCATGGCGGACCGGATCGTGCGCGGTCCGGTGGCAGATATCGTCGATGCGGACTATGTTGTGGTGTGGCGGCCCGTTTCACCGGTCGAAAACGTTTCGCCGCTGCCGCGCCTGATTGTCACCCCGCCCATCGATGGCATGGACATGCTGCGCAAGCCGGAAGCGCCGGCGGAACGGCGGCCGGCCTCGCGCGGCGGTCCGATTTTCTGGATCGCCGGCATCGGTGCAGCCCTTGCCGCGTTCTGGGTTTCCGGTGGCCACGCTCTGGTGCGCCAGGCGCCGCTCCTGGCCGGCGCGCAAGCGTCGGCGCTGACCATTTCAGGCGTCACCTCACACGTCGACGTCTCGGGCGCCAATCCGGTGCTGTTCGTCGATGGGGAGGCCGCCAACGACGGAACAAGCCCCGCGACCCTGCCGCCGCTCGAAATCCGGGTGACGGGCAATGACGGGCGCACGACCCGCTATACGTTGGGGACATCCGGCCATTCGCTGGCGTCGGGCGAAAGATTCGGCTTTGCCAGCCGGCTCGACGTGCCTAAGAACGGCGTAAGAACCGTTTTGGTTACTTTCGCCAAGTAGGCGACACCGGGGAAGACCATCAATGCCCATCGTACGCGGCAAGGACATCGAAGTCCTGTTTTCGGCATCGGCGATCGCGCGGCGCAATCTCGAACTCGCCAAGGAGATCGCCGGGCACGACTATCACGATCTCTTGGTGATTTCTGTGCTGAAAGGCTCGTTCATCTTCGCCGCCGACCTGATCCGGGCCATGCACGATGTCGGCCTGTCGCCGGAAGTCGAGTTCATCTTCATCTCCAGCTATGGCGCCGGCACCAGCAGCGGCGAGGTGAGGGTGCTGCGCGACATCGACAACGAGGTTGCCGGCCGCGACGTGCTGTTGATCGACGACATTCTGGAATCGGGCAAGACGCTGAGCTTCACCCGCGACCTGATGCTGTCGCGTGGCGCGAAAAGCTGTTCCATCGCCGTGCTGCTCGACAAGCGCATGCGCCGCCAGACCGCGCTCAATGCCGACTATGTCGGCTTCGACTGCCCCGACTATTTCGTCGTCGGCTATGGCATGGACGTTGCGCACGCCTTTCGTGAATTGCCGTTCGTGGGTGTCGTCAAAGGCGACGTTTGAGCCACTCCCCAAAAAGACTTGCTGACCCGTCCCGCCTTCAGGAAAAGTCAACTTTTCACCGCCAAATATGCCGGCCATGGCAAAGCTTCTGATCGTCGAGGACGATGAGTCCGTCCGCACCCTGGCAGCCCGCGCGCTCGAACGCGCCGGCCACGCAATCGATATCGCCGCCGATGGCGCGCAGGGGCTTTCGCTGATCCGCGCCGCAAACGGCGGCTACGATCTCGTCGTCTCCGACATCCGCATGCCGGAGATGGACGGCATCGAGATGGCGGTTGCGGCCGCGGCGCTTTTCCCGGCGATGAAGATCATGCTGATGACCGGCTATGCCGACCAGCGCGAGCGCGCCGAGGAATTGAACGGCATCATCCTCGATGTCGTGCAAAAGCCCTTCACTCTGGCCGAGATCCGTTCGCGCGTCGAACGGGCGCTGATCTGCTTCGCCTGATCAGGCTGGATCCCTGGCGACAAGCGCCGGCGCCGGAGCGGTCCGCCGCTCGGTGTTGAGCGCCAGCAGGCCGGCGCCGATGATGAGCGCCGCGCCGATCACGGTTGTCGAGCGTGGTACCTCGGCGAAGAACAGGAAACCCCACAGCGGCGACCACAGGATGCCGGTGTATTCGAAGGTGGCGACGCGGTTGGCCGGTGCCAGCCGGTAGCCTTGCGAGAGTAGGATCATGCCGGCCGAGGCGACGAACCCGCACGCCGCCATTTTCAGGAAATCCGGCAGTGTCGGCCAGATCCACGGCCGCACCAGGAATTCGAGGCTCGGATGGACGGCGTGGGTTATGCCGGCGAGGTGGAACGTGCCGGCGACCACGGCGGCGCCGACGAGATAGGCGCCGTTCTGGTAGAAGGCCATGACGGTAGACGATTCGGTGTCGCCGATCTTGCGGGCCATCAATTGCGAGAAGCCGTAGAGCGCCGCCGAGCCCAGCGACAGCAAGGCCGCCCAATCGAACAGCCCAGCGCCTGGACGCACCATCACGACCACGCCGAGCAATCCGATCAGCACGGTCGCCAGCGTCCGCCAGGAAACGCGTTCGCCAAGATACGGCCCGGCCAGTGCCATGATGAACAGCGGCGCCATGAAATAGAGCGCCACGGCGTCGGCCAGCGGCAGGGCGGCGATGGCCAGGTAATAGACCGTGTAGGAGGTGAACTGGATGAAGGCGCGTGTGGTCAGCAGGCCGAAGCGCCGCGACAGGATGGCCCGCAAGCCAACATCGGCGTGGACGAGAACGATCAGGATCGGCAAGGCGACGATCGAGCGGATCGCCATCACCTCGGTCACCGGATAGCCGCTCGATACGGCTTTGACGAGCGGGTCCTGCAGCGAGAACACCAGCACGCCCAGGCACAGGCTCAGGATGCCGCGCACCATCCTATTGTGCATTCGTGTTCAGGCTCCCGCGCATACGATCCGGCGCCCCTGTCCAGATCAAAAAGAACCCGCCACCGTTTTCGGGCAGCGGGCACGAGTGAGGACTCTTCGATTGGTCCGCAGCCGATTTCGCGGCTGCATATCCAATGGGTGAGGCGACTATCGGTCGACGTTTGACATGTTGCAAACGAATTGGAATGATGCCAGCAATCAAATTTACTTATGATGGATGCCATGCGGCCAACCCTCGACAGCGATCTCCTGCGTACCTTCGTGGCCATCGCCGAGGCCGGCAATTTCACGAGGGCCGCCGAACAGGCCGGCCGCACCCAGTCGGCCGTGTCGATGCAGATGAAGAAGCTCGAGGAGTTGGTCGGCGACACCTTGTTCGAGCGCGGTTCACGTGGCGTCGCACTGACGCGGCGTGGCGGCGAACTCATCGTCAATGCCCGCCGCATCGTCTCGCTGCTCGACGAGACGGCTGCGTCGATGGCGGCGGCGCCGCTGGGCGGGCCGGTGCGCATCGGCATTCCGGAGGAATATGGCCACGCCATCCTGTCGCGCGCGCTCGGCGCATTCTCGAAGCGCCATCCAAAGGTCGAAGTCACGGTGCGCTACGCCCATTCGTGGGCGCAGGTCGCGGCGCTCGCCGCGGGCGAGCTCGATCTCGCCGTGGTCTTCGAGTGGCAGGACCTTTCCGGCGGCGAGGTGCTGATGCACGACCCGACCGTGTGGGTGACGTCGATCCTGCATCACATGCATGAGGAACAGCCGCTGCCGATCGCGCTCTACAACCGCGCCGGCTGGTGCAAGGACTTCGCCATCAAATCGCTGGAGCAGCGCGGCCTTGCCTATCGCGTCGCCTATACCAGTGACACCAATGGCGGCCTGAAGCTTGCCGTCACCTCAGGGTTGGCGATCGCGCCGATTTCGCGCAGCAACATTCCGGCGGACTGCCGCGAACTGACGTCCGCGGATGGGTTCGGCGACATCGATTCCTCCAATGTGGTGATGCACCGCAACCCGAACGCTTCCGGTGAAGCGATCGACGGCATGCAGGAGGCGATCCGCGAGGCGTTCGTCAACAGGCAGGTCCAACCGGCGTCATAGACGTCTTCGGTTGCTCCGCCGTTTACTATTTCAGTTCCAGCAACCGTTCCAGATAGCTGCGCTCGATATCGGGGCTGAGCGCGTTTCCGAGCCGCTTGCGGATCGCTTCCAGGATCTGGCGCGCGCGCTGCACGTCGATCTCATCGGGCACTTTCACCGAATCGCCGAAATCGGGACCCTGGCTGGCGCGCGGCCGGCCGAGCGGGTCACGGTCGGCGTCCTGCTGACGGCCACCTTCCTGGCTGCCGCCCTGGTCGCCCTGCATGGCCTGCATCTGCTTCATCATGTCCTTGGCGCCCTTGCGCAGCGCCTCGAGCGCCCGGCCCTGGTGGCCGACGGCCTCGTCGCCCTGACCCTCGCCAAGCGCCTGCTCGGCGCTGCCCATGGACTTGCCGGCTTCGCCAAATCCTTCATTGGGCTCCATGCCCATGCCTTCGAGGCCCTTCTTCAGCTGTTCGAGATCGCTTTTCAGCTGCCCCTGGCCTTCTTGCAACTGCTTCAGCGCATCGGCGAATTCCTGCGGCGTCATCGGCTTTTGCCTGGCGAGCGGATCGCGGTCCTCGCCAACCCCTGGCTTGTCCTGGTTCTCGCCGCTGCCTTCGCCGAGCTGCTCGTCGCGATTCTTGCCACGCTGTCGCTCGCCGCGCTGCATCTGGTCCATGCGGAACGTGTCGTTCATCATCTCCTGCTGGCGCCGCAAAATCTCGCCGAGCTTGTCCATCTGCTGGCGCATCTGGCTGTCCTGCTCACCGCCCTGCTGCTGGCGGCCGGCCTGGAGGTTGTTCATCATGTCCTGCAGTTGCGACAGCAATTGCTGCGCCTTGTCGCGGTCGCCCGACTTCGCCAGGTTCTCGATCTGGTCCATCATGCGGTCGATGTCGCTCTGCCGCAGTTCCTGGCCGTTCTGCTGCATCTGCGGCGCATTCGGGTTCTGCTTGGCGCGTTCGGCGAATTCCTGCAGGAACTGGTTCATCGCCTCGCGCAGTTCCTTCATCGCCTTCTCGATCTCGGCGTCGCTGGCGCCGTTCTTGATGGCGTCCTGGAGCGCCTGCTGCGCCTGGCGCAGCCGCTTTTCGGCGGCCGATAGATTGCCCTCCTCGATGCCGAGCGCGATTTCCCAGAGATAGGCGACCTCGCCGCGCAGCTGATCATCGTTCCCGGCCAGTTTCAGCCGGCTCATCGCGCTCATGATGGCGAGGTAGTGGGACATGTTGTCGAACGTGTCTTCAGGCCGCAGCGTGATGGCGTCCATCAGGTCGAGCACGCGCGGCCTGGCATTGGCGTCGAGCGCGAGCAGGCGGCGCTGTTCGATCACGGCGCGCGCCAGCGGGTTGGCGAATGGCCGCTCGGGCATCGAGAGCGTCTTGGTTTCGCTGGACGCGGTGTGTCCGGCGTCGTCGGTGGCGACCAGCGTCAGCTTGATGCTGCCGCCGGCCCAGACATGCTCGGTCAGATCTTTCGTGGTCCGGGCGGCATTCGACTTGCCGCCGCGGCGCGGCAGCGTCAGCGGCATGTCGGGCGGACCATAAAGCGGATGCGCACCTGGCGCCTGCGGATCGGCCAGCGCGAAGACCGCCTTGGCGGTGGCGGCGCCATAGTCATCGTCGATCTGGTAGTTGAGCTCGAAGGCGCCGTTGGCGGCGCGCTTGGGCTCGCCGACGAAGCGGATCTGCGGCGGCTTGTCAGGGATCACGGCGAAGGCCCAGCGGCCAAGCTGGTCGTCGCCCGATTTCAGCGTCAGCATGCCATCGCCAGTCAGCTTGCCGGTGAATTGGCGCACCTTGGACGGTGCCGGGCTTGCGGCCGGTTTGGCCGTGGCGGCGGCTTGCGGGCTGGCCGGGTCGATGGCGCGGGCGTTGCCGTCCTGGTCAGCATAGGCAAGCGTTTCCTCGCCCGAGCCTCCGGTGACGCGCAAGGAGACGTCGCTACCCTCGGGGACGTGGAAAGTTGGCGTCGCCTGGTTGGCGTCGGCGGTCAGGAAGATCGGCGGCTTGCCGGTATAGGCCGGCGGCGTCACCCAGGCGTCGATGCGCGGCGGCATGGCGTCGAGCGTGCCATGTGCGCTGAAACCGTCTGCTATCCTGCCGCCGGTCGGCCCGAAGGAGAAGGCAAAGGCGGTGACGAGCAGCAGCGCCGCCACGGCGCGAAGTCCCCAGGGGTCGCGCTCCGGCACGCGCGTGCGTGGCAGGTCGGCGCCGAGACTGTCGAGCTTTCCAGCCATGCGCTTCTGGTGCTCGCGCCAGAGCGCCTGCGAAAAGCTGCTTTCCTGGCCGCTGGGCCGGTCGCTCTGCACCTGTACGGGGCTGTGCAGCAGTTTGTTGGCGGCCTCGATGCGGCGATCGACCTCGGCGGCGCCAGGCATGCGGAAAAAGCGCAGCGGGTAGAGCGCGGCCAATCCTGCCAGGCCGAACAGGGCGACAAGGCCGATGCGCACCACATCGGGCAGCCGGGGGAAAATGCCGAACCAGGAGGCGCTGAGGAAGAGAGCGGCGACAACGACGAGCGGGAGCAGCAGCGGCCAGCCACGCTCGACCGTCATCGCGATCCGCGTCGCCAGCCGGCTCAAGGCAAGGCGTCCGGCCAGGCCGCGGTCGTTGCTGAAGATGGGTCGTTGCGTCATCGGCCCTTCCCAGAGCCGGTTCCATCCCGAAGGCCCGGGAAGGGGCTCTATTTCCTTGAGCATGATCTGTTCCGAAAACCGGATTCTCGGGACCATGCCATCGGGCGGGGCAGGATAGCCCAAGCCTCACGACTCGAAGAATACCAGCAAACACGGCAAACGCGAGGCGGTTTGAGAAAACGTGAAGCCGGCCGAATTGGTTGCGATCAGAAATTGGCGGGGTTTGCGTTGGCGCCACAGACCAGCACGGCCACCCGTTCGCCCGGCGTCGGCGCGTAGCGGCCGGACAGGATCGCGGCGAAGGCGGCGGCACCACCCGGCTCCGAGATGATGCGCACGCGGTTCCAGAGCGCTTTCTGGGCGGCGATGATGTCGTCGTCGCTGACCAGGATGGAGCGTTCCACGAAGGCTTCGGCGATCGGGAACATCATTTCGCCAACGCGCTTTGGCGCCAGCGAATCGGCGGCGATGCCTTCGGCCGGCGCGTCGACCGGATGGCCGGCCTCGAAGGCGCGATGAAGCGTCGGCGCGCCCTCGGGCTCGACGGCGACGATGCGGATGCGGCCGGCATACCAGGCGGCGATGCCGCCGATCAGGCCGCCGCCGCCGACGGCGACCAGCAGCGTGTCGATCTCAGGCAGATCGCTTTCGATCTCAAGCCCGAGCGTGCCCTGACCGATCAACGTTTCCTCCTGGTTGAAGGCGTGGATCTGCAAGGCGCCGGTTTCCTCGGCGAAACGTTCGCTGGCGGCCAGCGCCTCGGCATAGCGGGCACCGCCGACGACGAGGTCGGCGCCATAGCCGCGAATGCGATCCAGCTTGGCCTGCGGGCTCACTTCGGGAACGAAGATGGTCGCCTTGTGCCCAAGCCGCATGGCGGCGTAGGCGACAGCGGCGCCATGGTTGCCGCCCGACGCGGCAACGACGCCGGCGCCGGGAACCGGCCGCTCCAAAAGGTTGGTGAAGGCGCCGCGCGCCTTGAACGAGCCGGAATGCTGCAGGCATTCGAGCTTAAGGTCGACCGCCAGTGGCGGCTGGTCGAAGTCGGCCATGTCGATGCGCAGCACCGGCGTGTGCCTGACATAAGGGCGGATGCGCGGTTCCATCGCGGCAATGCGTTCGCGTGTGACGGTGTTGCCCTGCGACATCAAAATCTCCTCGGGATTGACAGTAATTAGTAACTTGGCAAAATGGCTAAATGCAAGAGGTTGATGTCTTCAAGGCGATCGCCAACGAACGCAGGCTGCAGATTCTTGATTGGCTCAAGGATCCGCGTGCGCATTTCCGGGCACAGGCGGATGGCGATCTGGTCGAGGACGGCGTCTGCGCGCTGCTGATCGCCGAGAAGCTCGGCATCACGCAGGCGACGCTTTCCGAGCATATGCGTGTGCTTACCCAGGCCGGCCTGCTCAGAACCAAGCGCATCAAGCAATGGACCTTCTACCGCCGCGACGAGGACAGGATCGCCGACACAAGGGCGCTCATCCAGAACCGGCTATAGCGTCGCGGCCAGGGCAGCTTCTATGCAAGCCAGTCCGGCACCGAATCCAGCCCTATCAGCGCGTCATAGGTCAGGCGCGGACGAACGACATGGAAACGGTCGCCGTCGACCAGCACCTCCGGCACCAGCAGGCGGGTGTTGTAGGTTCCGGCCTGGACCGCGCCATAGGCGCCGGCAGTGGAAACGGCGACGAGATCGCCCGCCTTCAGCCTCGGCAGGTCGCGGTCGAGGCCGAGATAGTCACCGGTCTCGCAGACCTGGCCGACCACATCGACCATCATGCGCGGCGTGTCGGCCGGCGGCTGCACGACCGGCCTGATCTCGTGAAAAGCATCGTAGAGCGTCGGCCTGATCAGGTCATTCATGGCGGCGTCGACGACGAGGAAGTTCTTGGCGTCGCCTTCCTTCACGAAAATCACTTCCGAGACCAGGATGCCGGCATTGCCAAGGATCAGCCGGCCCGGCTCGAACATCACCTTCATGCCCAACTTGGTGACATGCTTGCGGACGACCTGGGCATAGGCGTCGGGCAAGGGGGGAGGGTTGTTGTCGACGCGATAGGGAATGCCGAGGCCGCCGCCGAGATCGACATGCTCTATCGCATGTCCGTCGGCGCGCAGCGCGCCGACCAGGTCGACCAGCAAAGCGAAGGCGTCGTCGAAAGGCTGCAGTTCGGTGATCTGGCTGCCGATATGGGTATCGATGCCGGTGATCTTGATGCCGGGAAGCGTTGCCGCGCGGGCATAGACCTGGCGCGCCCGCTGCCACGGAATGCCGAACTTGTTCTCGGCCTTGCCGGTTGAGATCTTCTTGTGGGTCCTGGCGTCGACATCGGGATTGATGCGCAGCGAAACCGGCGCCACCTTGCCGAGAGCCGAGGCGCGGGCCGACAGGAGTTCGAGCTCCGGTTCGGATTCGACGTTGAAGCAAAGGATGCCGGCCTCGAGCGCAAAGTCCATTTCACGCGCCGTCTTGCCGACACCGGAGAACAGGATCTTGCTGGCCGGGACGCCGGCGGCCAGGGCCCGGCGCAATTCGCCTTCGGAGACCACGTCGGCACCGGCGCCGAGCTTGGCCAGGGTCCGCAGCACGGCCTGGTTGGAATTGGCCTTCATGGCGTAGCAGACCAACGCGTCGAGCCCGGCAAAGGCCTTGACGAAGACACGGTAGTGCCTGGTCAGGGTCGCCGTCGAATAACAGTAGAACGGCGTGCCGACCTGTGCGGCGATATCAGGGATTGCCACGTCCTCGGCATGCAGCACGCCGTCGCGGTAGTCGAAATGGTTCACGAGAGTGGTTCCGGAAGTTGGCGGGTGCTAGATCAGCGGGTCGAGGATGAACTTCTTGTCCACGACCGGTTTTTCCGGTTCCGGCGGCACGGGCTGGTGGGCCTTCTCGGCATCCTTGCGCGCCTGGACAGCCGCCTCATACGGCGTATCGAGGCCGGCCTTGCGGCCGCAGGCGGTCACGGAGGCAAGCGCCGCAAGCAGCGTCAGCGTTACCAAAATCCTGCTTCCGGTCATCGATCCATCCGTCCGAAACGTTTGCCAGCCGCCGCTTTTAGCCGAGTTCTCAACGTATTGCACCCCGGATATTGCCGATCGCAACATCGGGATATTTCTGGTCGCAACATCGGGATATTGCTGATCGCAATATCCGGGATCACGCCTTGGCGATACGCTTTTTCCAGGCGCGGATCTGCTTCCTCACTTCCGACGGCGCGGTGCCGCCGAAGCTGGTGCGGCTCTTGACCGAGTTCTGCATCGCCAGCACCGAGAATATATCGGAAGTGATGCCCGGGTTGATCGATTGCAGATCCTCCAGCGCAAGCTTCTCCAGGCTCACCTTCTTCTCTTCGGCCAGTGCCACTGCGCGTCCGGTGACATGATGGGCTTCGCGGAACGGCAGGCCCAAGGTGCGCACCAGCCAATCGGCGAGGTCGGTGGCGGTGGCGTGGCCGGAGCCGGCGGCCTTCTTCATCGCGGCTGCGTTCACCGTCATGTCCGAGACCATGCCGGTCATCGCCGCCAGCATCAGGTCGAGCGTCTCGGCGGCGTCGAACACCGATTCCTTGTCTTCCTGCATGTCCTTGCCATAGGTCAAAGGCATGCCCTTCATCACCGTCAGCAGGCCGACCAGATGGCCGTTGACGCGGCCGGTCTTGCCGCGCACCAGTTCGGCGGCGTCGGGGTTCTTCTTCTGCGGCATGATCGAAGAGCCGGTGGAAAAGCTATCCGACAGCCTGATGAAGCCGAATTGCGGCGTCGACCAGATGATGATCTCTTCCGCCAGCCGTGACAGATGGGTGGCGCAGATCGCGGCCATGGCGAGGAACTCCAGCGCGAAATCGCGGTCGGAGACGCTGTCCAGCGAATTGCGCATCGGCTCGCGGAAACCGAGCGCCCTGGCGGTCTGGTGGCGGTCGATCGGGAAGCTGGTGCCGGCAAGGGCGGCGGCGCCGAGCGGGCTCTCGTCCATCCGTTCGATGGCGTCGCGCACGCGCGACAGGTCGCGCGAAAACATCTCGACATAGGCCATGCAATGGTGGCCGAAGGTCACCGGCTGTGCTGCCTGCATATGGGTAAAGCCCGGCATCACGGTCGCCGCATGCTCCCCGGCCCGTTCCAGCAGCGCCCCGATCAACCCCTTCAACGCCTCGGCGACGCGAAAACACTCGTCCTTGACCCAGAGCCTCAGATCGACCGCCACCTGGTCGTTGCGCGAGCGGGCGGTGTGCAACCGGCCGGCCGCCGAGCCGATCAGGTCGGCGAGCCGGGCCTCGACATTCATGTGGATGTCTTCCAGCCTGGTCGAGAACTCGAACGTGCCAGCTTCGATCTCTTTCAGGATCGTGTTCAGGCCGTGAGCGATTTTTTCTTGATCGGCAGCCGAAATAATGCCCGTCTGCGCCAGCATCTCGCTATGGGCGATCGAACCGCGAATATCCTGCGCGTAGAGTTTGCGGTCGAACGAGATCGACGCGTTGATGGCTTCCATGATCGCGGCCGGACCCGAGGCAAATCGTCCGCCCCACATCTGGTTGCTGGTCTTCTTGTCGCTCATCGCTATAAAACCCGTGCTTCGGAGCAGTTTTGAGAAAATGGCAGACGGAAACAGATTTTTCCCGGCCCCGCGCCTGATCCTCGCCGCCCTGGTGGCGGGAGCGCTGGCCGGCGCGGTCGCGGTATATGTCAGCGAGAGCCGGTCTGGCAACAACGCACCGGCGCAGGTGGCCGCCGGCGACAGCAAGGACGACGTCGCCTGCGCCGCCAAGAGCGATCGCGCCAAGAAGGTGGCGGCCGCGGCCACCGGTGAGGTCGCGGCACTTTTGCCGGCCGATCCGCCGCAGTCGATGAGGAGCCTCGCCTTCAACGGGCCGGACGGCAAGCCGATGACGATCGCCGACCATGCCGGCAAGACGGTGCTGCTCAATCTCTGGGCGACATGGTGCGCGCCATGCCGTGCCGAAATGCCGGCGCTCGATGCGCTGCAAAAAGAGAAAGGCAGCGACGCCTTTCAGGTCGTCGCCGTCAACGTCGATGCCGGCGACGATGTGAAGCCGAAGAAGTTTCTCGCCGATACCGGTGTGCACACGCTCGGCTACTACCGGGATTCGACGATGACGCTGTTCAACGACCTCAAGACGCGCGGTCTGGCGCTCGGCCTGCCCGTCACCATGCTGATCGACGGCGAAGGCTGCCTGATCGCCCATATGAACGGTCCGGCCGAATGGTCCGGGCCGGACGCCAAGCGGTTGGTCGAGACGGCGCTCGGGTCGTGAGCCAACGCATGTCGCGCTTTAAGCCGAGCGCACGCTCGGCTTGAGCAGCACGAGGCTGCCATCCCGGCGGCCGGCACGCACCGGAGTGGGCTTGCCGTGGCCGGTCAGGTCGTCGAACGCCTCGATCGGCGCCGGCTTGCCGAGATAGTAGCCCTGGCCGATCTCACAGGCCTCGGCGTCAAGGAACTTCAACTCGCCAAGCGTCTCGACGCCTTCGGCCAGAACCGGCAGGCCAAGGCCGCGCCCCAGCCCCAGCACCGCGCGCACGATCGCCGCGACCTGGCCGTTCGTGTCGACCGCCTTGATGAAGGAGGAATCGATCTTGATCTTGTCGAAGGGGAAGGCGCGCAGGTTGGAAAGAGAGGAATAGCCGGTACCGAAATCATCCATGGCTACGCGCACGCCGAGCGACTTGGCCTGGCGCAGGGTTGCCAGCGCACGCGGCATGTCCTTCACCAGCGCGGTTTCGGTGATCTCGAGTTCGAGCCTGGTCGGGGCAAGGCCTGTCTTCAGCAAGGTCTCGTGGACCTTGCGGCTGAAATTTGGGTTGTGGAGCTGCACCGCGGAGACGTTGACGGCGACCGTCAGCGGGTTTTCCCAGCGCGCGGCTTCCTCGCAGGCCGCTTCGAGCACCCAATCCCCGATCTGGCCAATCGCGCCGCTGTCCTCGGCCACCGGAATGAAAGTGGCCGGAGAAACCTCGCCACGTTCAGGATGGCGCCAGCGGATCAGGGCCTCGAAGCCAACCATCTTACCGCTGCTGATCTCCTTCTGGGGCTGGTAGACGAGGTAGAATTCACCGCGCACGACGGCCTGGCGCAATTCGTGCTCCATCACGCGCTTGTCGCGAGCCTCGGCGCCCATCGAGGCTTCGAAATAGCGAAACGTGTCCCTGCCTTCGGTCTTGGCGCGATAGAGTGCCGTATCGGCATGGCTGATCAGGCTGGTCTGGTCCTCGGCATCGAGCGGATAGACCGCGATGCCGATGCTGGCCGAGACCAGCCCGCCACCGACCGCTGCCCGGTTTTCCTCACGCATGGCGGCGAGTACCGCATTGGCGATGCGGCCCGCCGCCTGCGGGTCGGGCAAATTGGGGGCTATGATGGCGAATTCGTCGCCGCCCAGGCGCGCAAGCATCTGGCCGTGGCGCAGAACGCCGGACGCGCAGCTTGCCACTTTCTGCAACATGGCATCGCCGGCGCCGTGCCCGTAGAGGTCGTTCACCTCCTTGAAGCGGTCGAGGTCGAGCAGCAAGAGCGCAAGATGCCGGCCCTTGATGTTTGCGTCGGCAGTCGCGACGCGGTTCATCGATGCGATTTCCGCGTCGAGACGGCTGGAGAAACTGCGGCGATTGGCAAGCCCCGTCAGCGGATCGAAATGGGCAAGGCGAAGGATCTCCTGCTCCGCCTTCCTGCGTTCGCGTATGTCGCGTACGGCGATGACATTGTGGGGCTTGCCGCAATAATCGATGCTCCTGGCGATCAGTTCGACGGGTATTCTCGTCCCATCGCGGCTCCTTAGCTCCGCTTCCTGCGGCTGGCCCTCCAGGCTGGTCGCATCGGATGCTGCGCGTTCGTCGAAAAGTTCGCCCAGTTGCATGCCGTTCAGGGTCGTAGCCGGTGCGCCGGTCAGCTTGCCCATGCTGTCATTGGCGCTGACGATGCGACTGCCATCGCAGACGATCAGGCCTTCCACGGCTGCATTGGCCAGGCCATGCATGCGGTCGACCTCGAGTTTCTGGCGACGGAAGCGCAGGTCGATCCACAACGCCGATGCCGACAGAACCAGGATCACCAGGGTGGCGGCCGCGGCCGCGAAAGCCTGCGAGGTCGGCGCGATCGTGTACTGCGATATGACAATCGAGGAATCGGGAAAGATCGAGACGGCGCCCATGCCGATGAAATGCAAGGTGCAGATAGCCAGCGTCAGCAGCACCGCGCCGGCGGATGTCGCTGACAAGGAAGGGCGGCGCAGAACGACATGCAGCGCCAGTGCCGCAAGCGTTATACCGGCCAGCAGGGAAACGGCGACAAGCATCAGGTTCCATTCGATCCGCCCCTGGACCTCGAACGCCGCCATGCCGACGTAGTGCATGGCTGCGATGCCGCCGCCCAGGATGGCGCCGCCGACGAGATGGTAATCGATCTCGTCCCGCAAGGTGGCGATCCACATGCCGGCCGCCGTCAATGCGACCGAGGCGGCGAGCGAGATCACGGAGAGCCCCGGATCGTAAGCGCTGGGGATGCCCGGCGTGAAGGCGAGCATGGCAATGAAATGCGTTGCCCAGATGCCGAACCCCGTCGAAGTCGCCGATATCATCAGCCAGACCAGCCGGTTACGGTCCGTCGAGCGGCTGATGTGGTGAAGCAGGTTTACAGCAGAGAAACAGGAAATTCCGCAGATCAGCGCTGCCAGTGCGACCAGTCGCAGATCGTGCTGGTGCACGATGCAGTTATAGACCGTCAGCATCTTATTTCCCCCTAGCCCACAGGAAATAAAAAAAGAAATATGACTGATTAATGCTTGGCTGTTGAAGGATCGATAAAGTCGCCTGCAACCATAGCGTGCCTTCGTGGCGCAGGCTGGCCGCAAAGGCACCGACCGGTTCAGCCGCGTCGACTTGAAGATGGCGGCTATTTCAGGCGAACGGTCACGGTCAGGGCTTCATGATCCGAGCTCGGGCTGCCGTCCGGCAACACCGCCGGAAGGACCGCCGGCGCGCTGGCCGCGAGGCCGCGTGTGAAGAACCAGTCGATGCGGCCGACCGGCGTGCCGGCCGGCCGGCGTTGGGTGGGCAGGCCCATGTCGTTAGCCGCCTGCCAGTCATAGCCGCGCTCGGCAAGGGCCGCGAACAGCGGCTCATGGCGCTGCTTCACCAGCATTTCATCATCCCTTTAGCCGGATAATCATGGCGGCCTTTACGTCGTCGGCGGCCGCCCTAGCTACCTAAGGCGCCGGTGTGA
Source organism: Mesorhizobium sp. M8A.F.Ca.ET.208.01.1.1 (assembly GCF_004791315.1). NCBI lineage: Bacteria > Pseudomonadati > Pseudomonadota > Alphaproteobacteria > Hyphomicrobiales > Phyllobacteriaceae > Mesorhizobium > Mesorhizobium sp. M8A.F.Ca.ET.208.01.1.1. Next base: position 711,293 of record NZ_SRUT01000002.1, on the reverse strand, counting down.
CGTTTTCATGCCGGCGCAACCGCCGAGGGGGAGGAAAGACCGGCTGTCCACAGGCCCGGGAGGCCACAACAGAACTGTCACATACCTTCTCTAAGAGAGCGGGCAAGGACTTGCGCAGACCCTTGTCAACAGTCATTCAAGAGGGAAGAAATCATGACGATCATCAAGCGGGGCCTCGCTGCCCTTGCCGCAGGCGTGCTCAGCACGGCGGTGGCGGTTCCTGCCTTCGCGGAACCGGTAAAATTCGATTTCTGGTTCGGCCTTTCTGGCGATCTTGCCCGCGTCGTCGATACGCTGTGCAAGAACTTCAACGAGTCGCAGAAGGATTATGAAGTCACCTGCACCAGCCAGGGCAATTACGACGCGACGCTGCAGAACACCATCGCCGCCTTCCGCGCCGGAAAGCAGCCCGCCGTCGTCCAGGTCTACGACGTCGGCACCGCCACCATGATGCTGTCGGGCGCCTACAAGCCCGCCGACAAGCTGATGGAAGAAAACGGCTACAAGATCGACTACGCCGACTATTTCCCCGGCATCGCCCGCTACTACGCGACGTCGAAGGGCGAGATGCTGTCCTTTCCGTTCAATTCCTCGACCCCGCTGATGTACTGGAACAAGGATGCTTTCGCCAAGATCGGCAAGACCGAAGCGCCCAAGACATGGGAAGATGTCGCCACCGATCTCCAGGCCTTGAAGGACGCCGGCTATGAATGCCCGATGGCGATCAACATCTCGGCCAATGAAAGCTGGCAGCTGATGGAGCAATTCTCGGCGCTGCACAACCAGCCGATCGCCACCAAGAACAATGGCTATGACGGTCTCGATGCCCGTCTGGAAGTCAACAAGACCAAGTTCGTCCAGTACGTCACCGATCTGAAGAAGTGGTATGACGCCGGCCTGATCAAGATCAAGTCGAAGGATCTCGGCCAGGACATGGTGCAGGCCTTCGCCACCGGCACCTGCCAGGTCATTCTGACTTCGGTCGGCGACCACGGCACGGTCGGCCGCACGCAGAAGGAAGGCATGAAGTGGGATGTCGCCGAACTGCCGGTCTATGCCGGCACCGAGCGCAAGAACTCGCTCGTCGGCGGCGCTTCGCTGTGGGTGCTGTCCGGCAAGTCGGACGCGGAATACAAGGGCGCGGCCGCCTTCCTCAACTTCATCCATGACCCCAAGACCGCTTTGTTCTGGTCGACCAACACCGGCTACATCCCGGTGACCAAGTCGGGCTTCGAATACCTGAAGTCGCAAGGGTTCTACGACAAGGCGCCCTACAAGGGTCGTGAAGTCGCGATCGCCAGCCTGACCGCGTCGGAGCCGACAGAGATCACCCGTGGCGTGCGCCTGGGCAACTTCACCCAGATCCGCGCCGAGTTCGGCACGCAGATGCAGGCGATCTTCGCCAACAAGGTCAGCGTCCAGGAGGGTCTCGACACGCTGGTCAAGAACGGCGACGCCATCCTCGACCGCTTCCAGCAGACCTATCCGGGCAAGACGCTGCCCTGATCCGCTGAAATGCACTGGCCCGTCCGGCGACTCCCGTTGAGCATGATCGCGAAACCGGTTTCCAGTTTCCGGGATCATGCTTGGGTCGACGGGCGGCCATTTCGTTATTAGTCTCACCTTGCACCAAGCGAGCCGCTTGAGCGGCGTCGGCGGACCGATGGAAAAACGCGTCACTTTCAGCAGATGGACGATCGGTATCCTGTTCGCGGTGCCGCAGCTGTTCCTGATCTTCACCTTCTTCTACTGGCCGGCCGGCCAGGCGGTATACTGGTCGCTGACGCTGCAGCAGCCTTGGGGCGGCGGCAACATCTGGGTCGGCCTCGACAATTTCCGCTCGATCCTGTCCAACGCCGACTACTGGAACTCGATCACCGCCAGCCTGATTTTCGCGGCCATCAGCACCGGCCTGGCGATGTTCATCGCGCTGGTGTTGGCCGCCTTGACCGACCGGCAGCTTGCCGGCTCGTGGCTGTATCGCGTGGTGCTCATCTGGCCCTACGGCATCGCCGCGCCAGCGCTGGCGCTGGCATTTCGGTTCATCCTGGCGCCGGAAGCCGGCTTCATGGCCGTCGTCAACCAGGTCTGGCCCGGCTTCTGGGATCCCGGCCTCGACGGCGCTGATGCCATGGCCTCGATCATCGTCGCCTTTTCCTGGAAATATGTCGGCTACAACTTCATCTTCTTCCTCGCGGCCTTCCAAGCAATCCCGCGATCCCTGATCGAGGCGGCGGCGATGGACGGCTCCGGTGTCCTCAGGCGCTTCTGGGACATCCAGTTCCCGCTGATCACGCCGACCATCTTCTTCCTGCTCGTCATCAATATCACCGAGAGCTTCCAGGACTCCTTCGGCATCGTCGACATCATGACATCAGGCGGACCGGCGAACGCCACCAACCTGATGGTCTACAAGATCTACTCGGACGGCTTCAAAGGCCTCGACTATTCGGGCGCGGCCGCGCAGAGCATTATCCTGATGGTGCTGATCGTCGCCCTCACCATTGTCCAGTTCCGCTTCATTGAGCGGCGCGTGCACTACAGGTGAGATGATCATGGTCGAACGCACCCCGTTCCTCAATTTCTTCACGCATCTGATCCTGTTCGTCGGCTTCGTTTTCTGTGTCGCGCCGTTCGCCATCGTGGCGATCGCCGCGTCGCACAATCTCAAGGACGTCAACGATGTGCCGATGTCGCTGTTGCCGGGCAGTGACTTCTGGGTCAACATCAAGACGGCCTGGGTGACGGCCGATCTCGGCCCCAAGCTGCTCAACAGCTTCATCATGGCGTTCGGCGTCGCGGCGGGCAAAGTGATCATCTCGGCGCTCACCGCCTTCTCGATCGTGTACTTCCGCTATCCTGGCCGCATGCTGATCTTCTGGCTGATCTTCATCACGCTGATGCTGCCGCTCGAAGTGCGCATCGTGCCGACCTACGCCGTGGTCGCCAACGTGCTCGAGCCCTATCAGACGATCCTGGACCTGACCGGGCTGTCCTGGCTGATCGAGAAAGTATCGGGCGTGCGGGTTGCACTGAGCCTGGGGCTGCTCAATTCCTATAGCGGCCTGATCCTGCCGCTGGTCGCCACCGCGACCGGAACGTTCCTCTACCGGCAGTTCTTCCTGACCGTGCCGGACGAGTTGACCGAGGCCGCGCGCATGGACGGTGCCGGGCCGCTGCGGTTCTTCATCGACGTGCTGCTGCCGCTGTCGCGCAACAATATGGCCGCGCTCGGCACCATCATGTTCCTGTGGGCCTGGAACCAGTATCTGTGGCCGCTGCTCATCACCACCGACCAGTCGCATGCGATGGCGGTGACCGAGCTCAAGCAGCTGATCCCCAATGTCGGTGGCGCCCCGGAATGGCACATCGCCATGGCCGGAACGCTCATCATCATGCTGCCGCCGATGATTGTCGTGGTGTTGATGCAGCGCTGGTTCGTGCGCGGCCTGATCGCCACCGAGAAGTAACAAGGAGACAAAGATGGCCTCCATCGCAATACGCGGCGTCAAGAAGAATTATGCCAAGACGCAGGTCGTGCATGGCGTCGACCTCGACTTCGCATCGGGCGAGTTCGTCGTCATCCTCGGCCCGTCCGGCTGTGGCAAGTCCACGCTGCTCAGGATGATCGCCGGGCTGGAGGAGATTTCCGACGGCACGATCGCCATCGACGGCACGGTGGTCAACAAGCTCGAGCCGCGTGAGCGCGGCTGCGCCATGGTGTTCCAGAACTACGCACTCTATCCGCATATGAGCGTGGCGCAGAACATCGGCTATTCGCTGAAGGTATCAGGTGTTCCCTCGGCCGAGCGCAACCAGCGGATTCAGGCGGTGGCCCGCACGCTTGAGCTCGAGCATCTGCTCGACCGCAAGCCGATGGCGCTTTCGGGCGGTCAGAGGCAGCGCGTCGCCATGGGCCGGGCCATGATCCGCAAACCGAAAGTCTTCCTGTTCGACGAACCGCTGTCCAATCTCGACGCCAAGCTGCGCGTGCAGATGCGCTCGGAAATCCGCAAACTGCATCGCCGGCTGAACGCCACCTCCGTCTTCGTCACCCACGATCAGGTCGAGGCGATGACGCTGGCCGACCGGCTGGTGGTGATGAATGGCGGACGCGTCGAACAGGTCGGCACGCCAGGTGAGATCTACACCCGCCCGGCCAGCCGCTTCGTCGCCACTTTCGTCGGTGCGCCGGCCATGAACATCCTTGAGGGGACTGTCGAACTCGACGGGCTGTCGCTGCTCGGCGGCAGCCGGCGCCTGGGCATGGCTCGCGCCGGCCTGCCGGTCGGTACGAAGGTGGCGATGGGCATCCGGCCGGAAGCCGTCCGGCTGGTGGCGCCGGGAACGCCGGGCGCGCTCGATGCCACTGTCGACCTAGTCGAGGAACTGGGTGCGGGGCGGGTGATCTATGTCGACCTCGACGGCGCGCCGTTCTCGGTGATGACCTCGGAGGCCGTTCATCCCGAACCCGGCAGCACCGTCGGCCTGAAGATCTCGCCAGACGACATGCACTTCTTCTCGTCGGAGACAGGGACCCGCCTCGATGTCTTCAAGGCTTCGGTACCCGAGCCGGCGCTTTGATTTCCCAAACGCGCTCAGCCAAGAGACGCACATGAAAATCATCCAGGTCACGGACGTGCATCTTGGCCGGCGAGGTGAGCGCCGCTATGGGGCGGACCTGCATCAGCGGCTGGATCAGTGCATCGCGCACATCAATGCGCATCATCCCGACGCCGCGCTTTGCGTCTTCACCGGCGACCTGACGGAGACCGGTGCGCCGCAAAGCTATGCCGATCTGCGCGTTGCGCTTGGCACGCTGTCGATGCCGTACAGGCTGCTGCCGGGCAACCATGATAGGCGGGCCAGCCTCGTCGCCGCGTTTCCCGAAATTCCGGTCGACGAAAACGGTTTCGTGCAGTCGGTCCATGATACCGGCAACGAAGTGCTGTTGTTTCTCGACTGCCTGGCGGAAGGACGCATCGAGGGCGAACTGTGCGACGGCCGGCTTGCCTGGCTCGAAGCCCGGCTGGAACAATCAGGCGGCAGGCCAGCCTACGTTTTCCTGCATCATCCGCCGGTCGCGCTCGGCCTGCCGCAGCTCGATCCGCTGGCGCTCGAACAGCCCGAGCGGTTGCTCGGCCTGCTGCGGGGCCATGGCAACGTTCGCCACATCTTCTTCGGCCATGTCCATCGCGACATTGCCGGCACCGTGGCCGGAATTCCGTTCTCGGCGCAGCGCGGCCTGCATGCCCGGTTCGAGCTTGCCCTCGACCGATCGAGCGAGATCGTCGAACAGGCGCCGCCGTCCTACGCCGTCATCCTCGTCGACAGCGCCAACCAGTGGGTGGTGGTGCACGGTTGCGATTTTCTCGAGCAATGGCCGATCTATTCAGCGGAAACCGGCGAACGCATCACGGCGTGAGCTGGCCACTTCGCTTGGGTTCAGCGCCTTCAGCCGTCGCTCTCAAGTGAAGACATGCGCCTTGCCCGATACGGTCAGCCGTACGATCTCGCCGACCGCTGGTGCGTCCATGCCGGATTTGCGCAGGATCAGCGGCGTGCCGCCGATGGCGGCGGCGTCCGGCGGATCGGAATTGTTCAGAAGCCGAACCGCGACCGTGCATGTCGAGCCGGCGAACTCCGATTCCGTCACCTCGCCGAACAGCATGTCCGATGTGCCCGACATGCCCTCGCGCGAGGTGCGTTTCAGCCCGATCTGTTCCGGCCGCAGCATGATGCGGACGATATCGCGGCTGTCCGGCGTGTCGACCGCGATGCGGCCGAGCGGGGAGCTGGCGAAGCCGCCCGAGACGCTGGCCGGCAGGATGATGGCATCGCCGAGGAACTCGGCGATCATCCTGTCCTTCGGCTTGAGATAGAGTTCGCGCGGCGTGCCGACCTGGGAAAATTTTCCATCGCGCATCACCGCCACCTGGCTGGCGAAGGACAGCGCCTCGGCCTGGTCGTGCGTCACCAGGATGGTGGTGATGCCGGCCGCCTCCAGAAGTTCGGCCACGGCCTTGCGCATCGAGGCGCGCAGGCCGGTGTCGAGGGCCGAGAACGGCTCGTCGAGCAGCATCAGCCGCGGCTTCATCGCCATGGCGCGGGCCAGCGCCACGCGCTGCTGCTGACCACCGGAGAGTTCGTGCGGGCGGCGTTTCAGGATCGCCTTGTCCAGTCCAACGATATAGGCAAGTTCGACGATGCGCTCGGCGCGCTTGTCGTCGTCCCGGCCCATGCCGAAGCCGATATTGTCCGAGATGGTCAGATGCGGGAACAGGGCGCCGTCTTGCGCCACCACGCCAATGCCGCGGCGATGCGCCGGAACGGCAGCGCCGCCATTGGCCAGCACCTGCCCGTCGAGCACGATGCGGCCCTGATCCGGCGCCTCGAAGCCGGCGATCAGCCGCAGCAGGGTCGTCTTGCCGCAGCCGGAAGGTCCTACGATCGCCGTGCGGCTGCCGCTGGCGACATTCAGGTCGACGCCGGCCAGTGCGGCGACCGGGCCGTAATGCTTGTGCAGATTGCGGAGTTCAAGAAAGCTCATCGTCCGGCCATCCGCTTCGACTGGACATAGAGCAGCCAGGTCAGGGGCAGCGACATCGCCACCATGATGAAGGCGTAAGGGGCGGCCGAGGCGTAGTCGATCTCGCTGCTGTAGGACCAGAACGCCATCGCCAGCGTGCGGGTGCCGTTCGGCGCCAGCATCTGGGTCGCGGTCAACTCGTTCATGATGCCGAGCGCCACCAGCGCCATGCCGGCCGCGGCACCCGGCGCCGACAGGCGGATTGTCGTCGACCACAGCGCGTTGAGCGGCCGCCGGCCAAGGCTCGACGCGGCGCGCTCGAGCTCGACCGGTGCCTGGGCGATCGAGGCGCGCAGGCTGACCAGGGCACGCGGCAGGAACATCAAGGCATATGCGACCAGGATGGTGAACAGGGTCTGGTAGAGCGGCAGGGCGATGCGCACGGTGATGGTGACCAGCGCCAGCGCAATGACGACACCCGGCAGCGAGCCGACAATGTAGTTGCATCCCTCCATAAGGCGCTGCAGCGGTCCCGGCGCGCGGATCGAGATCCAGGCCATCGGCATCGCCGCGACAGTGGCAAGCAGCGCCCCGGCAAGGGACAGGAACAGCGTCTGGCCGAGTGCCAGTCCAATCTCGTCGAGACGCCAGACATCGGCGCCGCCGGCGAGGAGCCAGCGCCCGATGGTGACGAACGGCACGCCAAGCGCCAGCAGCGTGGTGACGAGGAGCAAGGCAAGGCTCGGGATGGTGGCGCGGCCTAGGCCGATGCGTTGCTGATACCGCGCAGCACCCGAGCCGACACGGGCATAACGTTCCTCGCCGCGCACCAGCACTTCGAGACCGAGCAGCACGAAACAGCAGGTCACCAGCACGCCGGCCAGCATGTTGGCGGCCGGGCCGTTGAAGGTCGACTGGAACTGGTCGACGATCGCGGTGGTGAAGGTGTCGAAGCGGATGAAGACGTAGAGGCCATATTCGGCCAGCAGATGCAGTCCGACCAGCAGCGAGCCGCCGCATATTGCGAGCCTGAGCTGCGGCAACACGACACGCCAGAACACGCGCCAGGGTCCGAGACCAAGCGCCGCCGCGGCATCCTCCAGGGCAGGATCGAGGCGGCGCAGCGCCGCCGATACCGGCAGGTAAAGGAAGGGAAAATAGGCGATGACGGAGACCAGCACGCCCGCCCACAGGCCGTGCAGCCCCGGCACCATGGTGATCCAGGCATAGGAGTGGACGAAAGCGGGGATGGCGAGCGGCGCCACGCAGAGCCAGGCCCAGAGCCGGGCGCCGGGCAGGTCGCTGCGTTCGGTCAGCCAGGCCAGCGTCACCGACAAGGTGATGGCGATCGGCACGGCCAGCAGCACCAGCAGGCCGGTGTTGACCAGCAGTTCGCCGACACGTGGCCTGAAGATCAGCGCCGAGACGGTCTCCCAGCCGGTCTGCACCGCGATCCCTATGATGAAAGCGAGCGGCAGCAGCGCCAGCAGGGAGACAGATATGGCGGCGGCGACAAGCCAGGGCGCCGCCCGCCGTTGCGCCCGCCGGCGCATCTTGGGCGGCAGGCCCGGGCGCGCGAGATGGACCGCGGACTGCATCAGCTCACACGCCGCGCCATTGCCGCCCGGCGGCGGGAATTGAAGGACCACGGTCGCGGTCGGATAGGCAACGTGTCGTCATCGACGAATGCAATCTCGAAAAACAAAACGCTCCCGCGGAAAGAGAGTCCGCGGGAGCACGGTCCGGCGTTCTTATTAGGACGAACGCCAACTAAAGCAAGCCGGCTGCCGTCATCAGGTCGGTGACCTTCTTGGAGTTGAGCGTCGCGGCATCGACCTTCGGTGCCTGCAGGTCGGCCAGAGGCACCAGCTTCGGATTGGACTGAGCGCCCTTGCCGACCGCATATTCGAAGGAGGTTCCGTTCTTCAGCACGTCCTGGCCACCCTTGCCGGTCACCCATTTCAGGAAGGCCTGGGCTTCCTTCTGGTGCTTGCTCGAAGCCAGCACGCCGCCGCCGGAAACCGACACGAAAGCGCCCGGATCCTGGTTCTTGAAATAGTGCAGCGCGACGTTCTTGGAGTTTTCGCCGGTCTTGGCCTGATCGCCAAAGTAGTAATAGTGGTAGATCACGCCGCCTTCGATCTCGCCGGCATTGACCGCCTTCATCACCGTGCTGTTGCCCTTGTAGGCGGTGAAATTCTCCTTCATCGCCTTCAGCCAGTCGGCCGTGGCGGCCTCGCCCTTGAGTTGCAGCAGCGCGCTGACGATGGCCTGGAAATCGGCGCCGGAAGGCGAAGCCGCCCAGCGGCCTTTCCAGCTCGGATCGGCGAGATCGAGCATCGACTTGGGCAACTGATCGGGCTTGAGCTTGGTCGTGTTGTAGGCAAAAACGGTGCTGCGCGCGGCCACGCCCACCCATTTGCCGCTGGCCGCCTGATAGTCCTGCGGGACCTGAGCCAGCGTGTCGGCGTCGACCGGCGCGAACAGGCCGGCATTCTCCACCAGCGCCATGGCCGGCGAATTCTCCGTCAAAAACACGTCGGCGGGCGAGGCGGCGCCTTCGGAGACGATCTGGTTGGAGAAGTCGCTGTCGCCGCCGTTTCGCAAGGTGACCTTGATGCCGGTTTCCTTGGTGAACCCTTCGGCCCATTCCTTGGTCAGGCTTTCATGCTGGGCATTATAGACGATGATGCCGGCATCTTCGGCCGTTGCCGGACCGGCGGCCAGGCTGATTGCAAGCACCGCTACGCTGGCCAGGGCAAGAAGGGGGGATTTCATAAGGTACTCCTCGGGTTGCCCGCACTGCGGGTGCGTCCGAGTATCAATTCATGAATGGGTTAGTCAAGATTGAAAGCCAATCGGCATCATCACGGTTTCGCGTGTCGGACGCATTTGACATCACCCGATATGCGGTGCCGGTGGCTGCTCCTGCGGAATGCAGCCATCGACCATGGGATGAATGGTCCAGCGCTGATCCAGGCCCTGCTGTGTTCGTTTGGTCTCCGGATCGAACGCGTCGTTCAGCATGGCGCACCAGGTTCTGCGCAGGTTCTCGCAGCGTGTCCTGAATGCCGTGCTGCCAAGCCCGTCACGCATATCCTGCGGGGTGAGGTCGGTGGCCTCGCCCGGCGGTTTGGGCGGGACTGTGCCCATGTCGGGAAAGTCCGGGTTCCACTGAAGATAGTGTTTTGCGTCGACACCCGCGGCCGCATCGAATTTGACCACCGCCATCAGCGGATGAAACTCGTGCCAGCCCTGGTGATAGCCGTCATAGACATGTTCGCCGAGGACGGCGACATGATCGCCCATCCTGATGGGGCCGAGCGCCTTGTCGCCGACATTGGCGTCCTCGACATTGCCGGGGTTCCAGTTGAACAGCCCCTGCAGGACCGGCTTGACCCCGCCGAAGTAGGACGCCGCGCCGCCGATCGCGCCGCCAATGGCCGCCCCCAGCAATCCTCCCAGGAACGAGCCGATGGCGCAGCCCAGCGCACCCAGGAAAAACGACCCTATGGCGCAGCCGACGGCCGCCCCGACACCGGCGCCGGCGGCCGCCGCGGCCGCCGTGACGACCAGAGCCGCCGTCAGCAGGATGACGATGGCCGGCGCCCATTGGCGCATCTTGATCCAGAAGTCGCCCTCTGCTTCGCAGTGCAGGCCCCAGCGGGCATGGTCATCGGCGGGTGCGTAGCCGAGGTCGGTCTTCAGGTCATCGCGTGGCAACAGCAGCTCATGACCCTGAAAGCCGTCATTGAGAATGTCGTTGGCCGGATGGGCCGCGATGCTGGCGGCGAATTCCGCGACGACGCTGCCGTCGGCATTGTAGCGATTGGCGGCCGCCAAAGCCGCCTCGTTGGTCTCGGCGTTGAGGATCTCGGCCGTCGGATGCGGCATCAGGATTACGTCGAAATACTGGTCGTTGTCGAAGGCGCCGAGATCGCTGCGGAACGGATTGTAGGAGACGATGCCGACAGCGCATTTCGGATTGTCCTTGTCGAGGCAGACCAGGCGATGATTGAGCCATTCCCCGGCGGCCTTGTCGATCGTCGCGGTGGCGGACGCCAGAAATGCGATTGCCGCGGCAAGTGCCGCACCGACCGGCCCCAACAGCAAGCCGAAGGCGGCTGCCAGCCCGGTGATGACGATGATCTGCAGCGCCTGGCCGGCGAGGAAAGCCAGCCGGTCGTCCTCATTGTAGGGCTTGCCACCGGCGGGATAGAGGAAGCAGCTCGTATAGTGCTTGTAGGCCATCGGAGCGCCTCAGCCTTTCGTGGCGGTGAGCGTCACACCGCCGGTCATGGTGCGCGATCCGCTTTCGCCGATCGTGAACACATGGACGTTGAAGGTCTTCGAGCCATGGAAGGCGGCGTCCTTCGCTTCGATCTCGACGGCGATCTCGGTGATCTGGCGCGGCTGCAGTGAAAGCGTTCTTGGAACGATCCTGACCGACCAGTCGTCCGGGATGGGAAACCGGCCATAGGCCTGGTCCTCGAGGGCCCTGGCCCAGCGTGCCTTGCTCTCGGCGAGCCGCGGCTGCGGGGTGTCGGTGCTCTCGCCCCGACCTTGGCCGCGTGGCGGGGCACATGGCTGCAGCTTCGGCAGGCCGTAGCAGTCCGCCTCGATCTGGAAACGCCGGACGACCGAGGCCTCGTTGCGTACGCTGAAGACGAACCTTGCCGGTGAGCGCATCTCGGCAATGTTGACGTTCTTCTGGCCTAGGTTGTTGCCGGGGTTGGCGTCATCGCCCCAGGAGAGCTGTGCCTGCAGGCAATAGTGGCCGCTGGTGGCGGGCGTGGTCCAACTGAACTCGGCATAGGCAGGGCAATCGATCGTGCCCTTGGCCCCGAGATTGACGGCGGTGCTGGCGATCGGACGGGAAACGGTCTGTGCGCCGAAGGACAGGTAGGACAGCGCCACTCCGACGCCGATGGCCGGGGCGTCGTAAGACCCGTTCCAGACACGCACGCGAACGCGATATGTGTGTGCTGGCTGGAGCGCGCCGGTGACTGGCGCGGCGCCGTCGAAAATGTCGATGTCGGGATTGTCCCAGGTGACCGCGAGGCCCTGCGCCATCAGATAGTACTGGGCATAAAGAAGAGGATCGGCGCGCTTGTAGATGTCGGGCGGCAGCTGGATACAGCAATCGTTCTGCGCCGGGCTTGGCAGCCGCTGGCCCTTGGCCAGCCGGCATAGCAGCATGCGGATCGTCGCAAACAGCACTTTCAGCCCGGTGGCAAGACGCTTCCAGAATTCGGCGGCGAACAACAGCAGGGCCGCGGTTCTGATGTGGTTGACCAGAGATCCTGCCATGTCGTGTTTCCCACGCTGAGAGGACGCAACGGTAATGTTTTTCCTGGCGGACGTGTCCCCGCCGATTTTCCAGCGGCTATTTCTTCAGTGATCTCTGTCTCCGGTAGAAGTAGATGGCAGCGACAAGGACTATGGCTGCAATGACAAGGCTGCCCTCGAAAGTTCCCGAGCCATTGTCGGGAGAAAATCCAAAAATGCGTTCAATGAAATCCATTTCGGCCGCCCTCCGATCCTTTGACGCTACAGAAGGGTTTACCCTACGTCAACAAAGCTTGGTCCGCGCTGTTCCTCGCGCCTGGGCTGGGAACCAGAGAACCCATCAGGGAATTTCGCGGACCGTCCCGCAAACTTTCGTGATTTGCCCGTAGTTTGGCTTGGACATTATTTCGCCGGCCACGTAACAAACCAGTGCCGAGGCGCGAAGATCGGGGAGTGAACTCTTGTGAGCGGCAAAGACGAGGCCGAGCTTTCCCGGCTGATGCGGGCCGCGATCGCGGGAGATGAAAAGGCCTATGCCGACTTTCTCCACCGGATTGCCGCGCTCATCCGCGGCTTTGTCAGGCGCAAGATCGTGCAGGGCGGGGTCGATCCCGAGGACGTCGTGCAGGAAACCTTGCTGGCAATTCATGTGAAGCGACACACCTGGCGCCAGGACGCGCCGGTCCTGCCCTGGGTCTATGCGATTGCCCGTTTCAAGCTGATCGACGCGTTCCGGCGGCGCGGACGGCGCATCGAGATCGATGTCGACGACATCGCCGAGACTTTTGCCGAGCCGGAGACCGATACGGTCAGCGAACGCGACATCAACCGGGCGCTCGACGGCCTGCCGCCGGCACAGCGTTCCGTGGTTTCGGCCGTGTCCGTGGAGGGTCGCTCGATCAGCGAGACGGCGGCGAAGTTCGGCATCAGCGAGACGGCGGTGCGTGTATCGCTGCATCGGGGACTTGCCGCCATAGCCAAGCGATTCGGACAGGGGCGGTTCGGACGGGAATGACATGAAGACCGACGATCTCATCAAGGCGCTCGACGCCGATGCCCGTAGCAAGGCGATGCCGTTGCGCCTGGCCTGGTGGCTGGCGGCCGGCGCGGCCGTCGTCGTCGCGGCCGCTGTTTTCATGATGACGATCGGGCCGCGCCCCGACTTCATGGTTGCCGCGCACACGATGCGCTTCCTGTCCAAGTTTGTTTTCACCATCGTGCTCGCCATCAGCGCCTTCGCCCTGATCCGAGCCCTGTCGACTCCGGGTGCGGCGACAGGCCGGGCAATGGCGGCGATGATCGCCGCGCCGCTGCTGGTCGCGGTGGCCGTGGTGCTGGAGCTCTTCATGGTACCGCAGGCGCTGTGGGGCACGCGCATGATCGGTTCGAACATGATGATCTGCATGACCTTCATCCCGCTGATCGGCATCGGTCCGCTGGCCATCTTCCTGTGGATGCTGCGCTATGGCGCGCCGACACGGCCGGTGCTTGCCGGCGCGGCCGCGGGGCTGCTTGCCGGCGGGCTGGCGGCGACTTTCTATGCGGCGCACTGCTTCGACGATTCGCCGCTTTTCGTTGCCACCTGGTACACGATCGCCATCGCGGCCCTTGCCTTGCTTGGCGCGCTCGGCGGTCGGTTTTTCGTGCGTTGGTAGCAGGACACCGCGCCCAGACCCCGTGAATACCGATCCTTAATCATGCCGGCAATTGTTTGCCGGTTGTCCATATCGCCGATGCCCCGGACGCAACCTTTCCTTAAAATCGATCCTTCAGGGTTTCGATGGAAAAAAAGCGATTGCCCACGGGGGTGGCATAAATCGTGACATTGCGAAGTATCATCGGGCCGGGACGGTACAAGCATGCAGCGCTGGCGCTGCTTGTGGCCGGTCTTGCCGTGGTGGCCGCCTCGCTTGTGCCGTCAAGGCTGGACCTCGGCACGGAAGCACTCGGACTTTGCCTTCAAATATCGGTCGCGGTGACAGTCTGCGCGCTTTTCCTGGCCTATCTGTTCATCGGTCGAATCTCGGAGGATCGACGGCAGATCACGGAGAGCGAGCAGCGGTTCCGCCGGGCCATGGAGGACTCGGCCATCGGCATCGCCATCGTCAGCCTCGACGGGCGCATTCTCCAGACCAACCCCGCCTTCGCCACCATGCTTGGCTACAGCCGCGAGGAAATCGAGGCGTTGACCTTCTTCCAGATCACGCATCCCGACGATCTGCAGATCGGACGCGAAACGATGGCCGGCCTGAGGGCGGGCACCGTCGATACTTTCCACTTCGAGAAGCGTTATCTCAAGAAGGACGGTACACCCGTCTGGGCTAATCTTGCCGGCTCCGTCATTCGCGATGGGAGGAGTGGGCGCCCGCTTTATCTCGTCTCGCAGATCGAGGATATCGACGAGCGCAAGCAGGCCGAAGCGCGCATCACCGAGGCCGAAACGCGCTGGAACTTCGCGCTCGCCGGCGCCGGTCAAGGTGTCTGGGATTTCGACATGCGCAAGGGGGGCACGACCTATTCCGCCACCTGGGTCAAGATGCTGGGCTATGGGGATGGCGAGCTCGATGGCGACCCCGACCGCTGGCTGACGATGATCCATCCAGACGACCGCGCCACGGTCGCGGAGGCCGATCGCGCCCATCTCGACGGCCAGACGGAATTCTTCGAGGCCGAGTTCAGGATGCGCCACAAGGACGGCCGCTGGATCTGGATCCTCGACCGTGGCAAGGCAATCGAGCGCGATGCCGACGGACAGCTGGTCAGAGCGATCGGCAGCTTGACCGACATCACCCTGCGCAAGCAGGGCGAAGAACGGCTCATCGTCGCGGCGGCGATGCTGGCCGACGAGAAGGAGCGGCTTAAGGTGACGCTGCAATCGATCGGCGATGCGGTCATCTGCACCGATGCCGCGAACCGCGTCACCTTCATGAATCCGGTGGCCGAAAAGCTGACTGGCGTTTCCAGCGACGACGCGCTGGGTAAGACGCTGAGCCATGTCTACTGGGCTGTCGACGAGGAGACGGGCCACAGGATCGGCATGACGCGGCCGGCGACAGGCGAAGAGGCGCGCTCCGACCAGAATAGCCGCGCGGTCCTCATCCGTCGCGACGACACACGCTGCAGCATCCGCCAGGTCGTGTCGCCGATCATCAACGAACGCAACGAGTTCGGCGGTCTGGTGATCGTCTTCCAGGATTTCACCGATGCGCGCGCCCTGCAGCGCCAGCTTGCCCATGCCGCCGCCCATGATGCGCTGACCGGGCTTGCCAACCGCTCGAGCTTCATCCGCGCCATGGAGGGACTGGTCGATCAGGCACGCAAGGACGGCACGACGGCTGGCGGCCGCCATCAGTTCATGTTCATCGACCTTGACCATTTCAAGCTGGTCAACGACACGGGCGGTCACGCTGCCGGAGACGCCCTGCTGAAGCGGGTCGCCGAGGCGGTGCGCGGCGTGCTTGGTCCTGAAGACATCGTCGCGCGCCTGGGTGGCGACGAATTCGCTGTCATCCTGAAGTCGGGTTCCGCACCCGGCGCGAGGATCGCGGCGCGCTCCATCATCGATGCGATAGCCGGCCTGAACTTCACCTGGGATGGCCGGCCGCACACGATCGGCGCCAGCATCGGGCTGACGGCGATCTGCGCCAATTGCGGCGAAGTCGACGAGATCATCGCAAGGGCCGACGCCGCCTGCTATGCGGCCAAGGCGGCCGGCCGCGGATGCGTTTCCGTGGCGCCGGACGGCAAGATCGGCGACGACAGGTCAGAACCGCCCAAGCCGCTCGCCGCGGCCTCGTGAGCGGACGCGTCAGCGTGTCGGAACGGGGTGCTCGCCGCGATAGTCGTAGAAGCCGCGTCCGGTCTTGCGGCCGAGCCAACCGGCCTCGACATATTTGACCAGCAGCGGGCAGGGGCGATACTTCGAATCCGACAGGCCGTCATGCAGCACCTGCATGATCGACAGGCAGGTGTCGAGGCCGATGAAATCGGCAAGCTGCAGCGGTCCCATCGGATGGTTGGCGCCGAGCCGCATGGCGGTGTCGATGGCATCGACCGATCCGACGCCCTCATAGAGGGTGTAGATCGCCTCGTTGATCATCGGCAGAAGGATGCGGTTGACGATGAAGGCCGGGAAATCCTCCGAGACCGTGATCGTCTTGTCGAGCTGCTTCACATAGGTCTTCGCCGCCTCGAAGGTCTGGTCCTCGGTGGCGATACCGCGCACCAGTTCGACCAGCTTCATCAGCGGAACCGGGTTCATGAAATGAATGCCGATGAAGCGCTCCGGCCGGTCGGTCTGCGCGGCTAGCCTTGTGATCGAAATCGACGAGGTGTTGGTCGCCAGGATCGCTTCGGGGTTGAGCTGCGGGCAGAGCTGCGCATAGATCTTGCGCTTGACGGTTTCGTCCTCGGTCGCTGCCTCGATCACCAGATCGGCGCCGGCAAGATCGGCCATCGCCGGTGCCGACGCGATGCGTGCCATGGCCTGGTTGCGGAGTTTCTCGTCGAGCTTGCCGGACCCCACCTGACGGGCCATGTTGCCGCTGATGGTGGCGATGCCCTTCTCGATACGGTCGGGCGATATATCGTAGATCAGCACCTTGTAGCCCGAAAGCGCGGAGACGTGGGCGATGCCGCCGCCCATCTGGCCCGCACCAATGATGCCGATCGTCTCGATCTTGCTCATTACCCGATCCCGTCCGGAGCGTTTTTCGCCACAATCGCGAACCGCCCCATCTCTTTGTTTTCCCGCAATTCCCGGCGCAAAAACCCCTGCGCACTGCCGCTGGAATTGCTCTCAGCCTTGTGGCCTGCTTATTGTGCGGTGCAAACTAAAAGGGTGGGGCGACTTCGTCTACCCCACCCCTCGTAATTTAATACGGTTGCGCGGAAGCGTCAAAGCGCCTTCTGCAACTCCGGCAGGATGACGAAGAGATCGCCGACGAGGCCGTAGTCGGCAACCTGGAAGATCGGCGCTTCCTCGTCCTTGTTGATGGCGACGATGACCTTGCTATCCTTCATGCCGGCGAGGTGCTGAATGGCGCCGGAGATGCCGACGGCAATGTAGAGATCGGGGGCGACCACCTTGCCGGTCTGGCCGACCTGCCAGTCGTTCGGCGCATAGCCCGCATCGACGGCGGCGCGGGAAGCGCCGACGGCGGCGCCGAGCTTGTCGGCGACCGGCAGGATGACTTCCTGGAATTTTTCCGAGGAACCGAGCGCGCGGCCGCCCGAGATGATGATCTTGGCCGAGGTCAGCTCCGGACGATCGGTCTCCGACAGCTTGTTCTCGACGAAGGTCGAGAGGCCGGGATTGGCCGCCGCATGAACCGTCTCGACCGAAGCAGAACCACCCTCGGGTGCCGCCTGGAAGGAAGCGGTGCGCACGGTGATGACCTTCTTGGCATCGGTCGACTGTACCGTCTGGATGGCGTTGCCGGCATAGATCGGCCGCTTGAAAGTGTCAGGCGACACCACTTCGATGATTTCGGAGACCTGCGCAACATCGAGCAGGGCGGCGACGCGCGGCGCGATGTTCTTGCCAGCGGACGTCGCCGGCGCGATGATCGTGTCGTAAGCGCCAGCCAGCGAGACGACCAGTGCCGCCGTCGGCTCGGCCAGGCGCTCGGCGAGTTCGTCGGCCTCGGCGAGCAGCACCTTGCCGACGCCCTTCAGTTTCGCGGCTGCATCGGCAGCGGCCTTGGCGCCTTTGCCGGCCACCAGCACATGAACGTCCGAGCCGATTTGCAGGGCGGCCGAAAGCGCCTTGGCGGTCTGGTCGGAAAGGGTGGCGTTGTCGTGTTCGGCGATGAGGAGAATTGCCATTTTATCTGTTCCTTTCCCGATCGCTTACAAAACGCCGGCTTCGTTCTTGAGCTTGTCGACCAGTTCGGCGACGCTCTTGACCTTGACGCCGGCCTTGCGGCCACCCGGCTCCTCGGTCTTGATGACCTTCAGGCGCGGCTTGACGTCGGCGCCGTAGTCGGCCGGGCTCTTCTCGTCCAGCGGCTTCTTCTTGGCCTTCATGATGTTGGGCAGCGAGGCATAGCGCGGCTGGTTGAGGCGAAGGTCGGCGGTGACGATCACCGGCATCTTCAGCTCCACCGTCTGCAAGCCGCCGTCGACTTCGCGCGTCACCTTGGCATGGTCACCCTCGAGCACGACCTTGGACGCGAAGGTGCCCTGGGCCCAGCCAAGCAGGGCGGCCAGCATCTGGCCGGTCTGGTTGGAATCGTCGTCGATCGCCTGCTTGCCGAGAATGACAAGGCCTGGCTTCTCCGCATCGACCACGCCCTTCAGCACCTTGGCGACACCGAGCGGCTCGGTCTGCTCGTCGGTCTTGACCAGGATGGCGCGGTCGGCGCCCATGGCGAGCGCGGTGCGCAGTGTTTCCTGCGCCTGCTGCGGGCCGATCGACACGACGATGATCTCCTCGGCCTTGCCGGCTTCCTTGATCCGGATCGCTTCCTCGACCGCGATCTCGTCGAACGGGTTCATCGCCATCTTGACGTTGGCGAGTTCCACAGCCGAACCATCGGCCTTCACGCGAACCTTCACATTCGCGTCCACAACCCGCTTCACGGGCACAAGGATCTTCATTTGCCTGTCACCTCTTCACGCTAGTTGGGCGCGCTATAGCAGCCTGCGCCCTTTCTGAGTTGTCGAAAGCCGACATTCCTGACTGAATTCCGGCCAGACGGAATTCTGGCCGGATGGAAATTCTGGTCTTTGCCCGCCTTGGGCTGCGACGGAGACGTTTCCGTAATTGTGGCGACCCTTGCCGTCAATACGCTGGAAGCTGCTCAAATCGGTTCAGTTTGGGCCAGAAGGGTTTCCCCGGCCCCAGCGCGCCGTGGTGGCGGACGTTTGGGGCGTCGCTGGTTCGCCAACGACCGGCGGCTGTTCGGGGGTCGGAACCACGGCATCCTCGTCGGCGGGGGCAAACAGCGGCACGCCGCGACTGCGCAGGACCAGCACCAGGACCGCGCCGGCAATGATGCCGCCGATGTGGCACGCCCAAGAGATCCGATCCTCGCCGCCGGCCGCGAACATGACGACCTGGAACGCCACCCACAGTATGAGCGGGATGAAGGCTGGAATGCGCAAAGGGATGCGGGCAAAGGCAAGCACCCACACCTTCACCCTGGGATAGAGGATCAGGTAGGCGACGACCACGCCGGCAATGGCACCCGAGGCGCCGATCAGCGGCACTTGTGAATCCCAGGCGATGAGCCCCTGGAAAGCGGCTCCGGCGATGGCGCACAGGAAATAGAAGATCAGGTATCTGATATGGCCGAGCGCGTCCTCGACATTGTCGCCGAACACCCAAAGGAACAGCATGTTGCCGCCGAGATGGAAAATGTCGGCGTGCAGGAAAGAGTAGGTGAGGTAGCTCAGGCTCTCGGGGATGATGACAAAGCGGGGGTCGAGTTCGGCCGTGTCGTGAACGACGGAGGGGATGAAGCCGAGGCCAAGCACGGCGGCATTGGTGAAGTCCTTGCCGCCGAGCGCCGTGGCGCAATAGATCACGGCGTTGGCGACGATCAGCCCGATCGTTACATATTGCAGCCTGATATGGCGCAGCCTGTTGGTGTCGTAAAGCGGGATGAACATCGGTCGTCGGCCCCTCCCGCCCTCCGGTCCGTTTCAGCGGTTCTTGCCGGGAACCCATAGCACGTCGGCATTTCCATTGTCATTGACCACCCGAGCGGCGACAAACAGGAAATCCGAGACGCGGTTGATGTACTTCAGCCCGTCGCGATTGACGTGTTCGGCCGGGTCCTGCGCCAGGGCCACCATCAGCCGCTCGGCTCGCCTGGCCACGGTGCGGGCGAGATGGAGGGCGGCCGCCGCCGGCGTGCCGCCGTTCAGCACGAAGGATTTCAGCGGCTGGAGGTCTTTGTTGAGGAGGTCGATGTCGTGCTCGACACGGTCGGTCTGGGCGGCAACGATGCGCAGCGGCTCGTAGCCGAGCGGCTTGCCGTCATCAGGCACGGCGAGGTCGGCGCCGAGGTCGAAAAGGTCGTTCTGGATGCGACCAAGCATGGCGTCGATCGCCTGATGGCTCTGTGCGGTATGCACGCGGGCCATGCCGATACAGGCATTGGCTTCGTCGACCGTGCCATAGGCGTCCACCCGGAGATCGGATTTCAGCCGCCGCTCGCCCGTGCCGAGGCCGGTTGTGCCGTCGTCTCCGGTGCGGGTGTAGATCTTGTTGAGCTTGACCACATCGCCTCCGAAAGGCCCTTACTTGCGGGTGAAATACACGGCCAGCAGGATCAGCGCCAGCGCCACGGCCTGCAGCAGAACGCGGGCCTGCATCAGCTTGTTGGACGTCACGCCGGAGCCGCCGCGCATCATGTTGATGAGGCCCCTGATCAGCACGACCACCACGGCGGCCATGACCAGAATGGCAAGGATGTTGAAGACGGTGGCCATTTTTTGCGTTTCCAGTTCTCTGCTTGTTCAGGCGCGCCTGGCAAGCAGGCGGTGGAGCATTGGGGCCGGCAGGATGCGTTTGAGCACGGCCCCGATCCTGGCCGACATTGTTACCACATAGTGTGGGCGCGGGTGCCGCGACAGAAGTGCATGGCGAAGCGCCTTGTGGACCACTTCCGGCCCGGGCTTCAGGGCCGATTGGCTGCCGCCGGCGCGCATGCGCTCCAGCTGCGCGGCATAGTCGGCGCGATGCACGGAATTCTCGTGATCGATATTCCTGAGGAACCAGGGCAAGCCATTGCTGGCGATCTTCGATTTCACCGGCCCCGGCTCGATCAGCGAGACATGGATGCCGCTGCCGGTTAGTTCCTGGCGCTGGCAGAGCATCAAGGCTTCCAAGGCGTGCTTGGATGCCGAATAGGCGCCACGGAAGCGCACCGGCACGAGACCCAGGATCGACGAGCAATGGACGAGGCGGCCGTGGCCCTGGCGGCGCATCACCGGAACCAGACGGCGGGTCAGGTCGTGCCAGCCGAAGAAATTGGCCTCGAACTGCTCTTTGAGCGCCGCAACGGACAGATCCTCGACGGCGCCGGCCTGGGCGTAAGCGCCGTTGTTGAACAGGGCATCGAGCTTGCCGCCGGTGCGCTCGAGTACGGCCGATGCCAGGCCGGCGATGGATCCCGGTTCCGTGTAGTCGAGATAGAAAGCCTCAATTCCGTCCGCTTCGAGCGCGGCGATGTCTTGCGGCTTGCGCGCCGTCGCGAACACCCGCCAGCCCTCGGCCTTCAATGCGCGGGCGCAATAGGCGCCTATGCCGGAAGACGCACCGGTGACGATGATGGTGCGCAACTCTGCCGCTGGAGAATTCGGAGTTTGACGAAGGGTTGCCATTTGCCGCATTCCCTTCCCATATTCGCGGCGTCGAGACAATCGAAGGGAGCGCGCGTTCTTGCTGCGGAATATTGTCGCCCTGCGTCGCGTGCTCTACGACGCGCTCGGCCATTTCAACACCGATGACGGCTGGGCGATGGCCAGCCATCTGGCGATCACCTCGCTGATGGCGCTGTTTCCGTTCCTGATCTTCGCCACGACGCTGGGCAGCTTCCTCGGCGCCCAGGCCTTTGCCGACACGGCGGTGCATCTGGTCTTCGACACGTGGCCCGAGCAGATCGCCAAACCGATCGCGCATGAAGTGCTCAACGTGCTGACCGTCAGGCGCAGCGACCTGTTGACCTATGGCGTGCTGCTTGCCGCCTATTTCGCCTCGAACGGCATCGAGGCGCTGCGCACGTCGCTCAATCGCGCTTATCGGGTCACCGAGACGCGCGGCATCATCTACCGCCGGGTGCAGAGCATCTTCTTCGTGCTGATCGCGACCGCCGGGTTCCTGGCGATCAGCGTGCTTCTGGTGTTCGCGCCCCTGTTGGCGCGGCTGGCTGAAGCCCATTTCGAGTGGATCAAACCCTATACGGGCACGATCACGCTGTGGCGTTACGTCATTGCCTCGACCGTCATCATCGGCGGGCTCTTCGCCGTTCACTACTGGCTGCCGGCCGGCAAGCGCCGTTTCGTCTCGCTGGTGCCGGGCATCATCTTCACGCTGGCGGCATGGCTTATCGGCTCGACGATGTTTGCCACCTATCTCGACCATTTCTCGTCCTATGTGACGACCTATGCCGGTCTCGCCTCGATCATGATCGCGGTGGTTTTCCTCTACATCGTCTCGGCGATCTTCATCCTCGGCGGCGAGCTCAACGCCGCGATCAGCCGTTATCTGGAGGCGCGTGCCCGGGTGGGTTGACCGGCGGAATTGAAGAACGGAGGAATTGAAGAAATGAAGAATTGAGGAGTTGAAGAACTGAGGAATTGGAGAAAAAGGCGCCATATCCGGCGCCGTGCACTTCTTCTTCAATTCTTCAATTCTTCAGTTCCTCAATTCCTCAGTTCTGCAATTCCTCAATTCCTCCCCTGGCCGGTCGCGCCGTTGCCAGGCCCACGCCAAAGGTGGTGATCGCCATGCCGACGATTTGAAGTGCGTTGAGCTGTTCGTTGAACAGGGCCCAGGCGATGATGGCCGTCACCGCCGGCACGAGGTAGAACAACGACGCCACTTTCGACATCTCGCCGTCGCGGATCATCACCATCAACAGGAAGATTGCGCCGAGCGACAGCACCAGCACCAACCAGGCCATGGCGAAGATCAGTTCGCCGTTGATGACGACGGCGTGCGTTTCGAAGGCGAGCGCGGCCACGATCATCAGCGAGGCGCCGCCGATATATTGCCACATGGTGGCCGCGACGAGGTCGCCGCCGGAGGCAAAGCGCTTCTGCCAGATGGTTCCGGCGCTCATGCCGAGCACCGAGACCAGCGAGGCGGTCAGCGTCGCCGCCGTCACGCCGCCGCCGAGCGCGCCGAGTTTTGGCCACAGCACAATGACGATGCCGACCAGGCCGATGCCAAGGCCAAGCCAGTGGCGCGGCAGAATGGCCTCGCCCAGGAACTTGCCGGCAAGCACCGCAGTGATCAGCGGCTGCAAGCCGACGATAAGGGCCGAAAATCCGGCGGGCATACCCCTGTGGATGGCCCAGAAGACGGCGCCGAGATAGACGCCATGCATCAGCACGCCGGCACCGGTGGCATGCAGCGCCTCCTCGCGGGTGGCTCGCTTCGAGCCCAGCACAAGCATCAGCACTGCCAGCAGGATGGCGGCTATGACGAAACGCGCCGCGAGGAAGGTGAATGGCTCCGCCCACGGCATGGCGTAGCGGGCGCCGATGAAGCCGGTTGCCCACAAGACAACGAAGGTGGCGGGGATGAACCGCTTGATGCTGTGCATTTTTCCGGAGACCGCCGTACTGGTGAGAATTGACCGTGGCGATGCTCTAACCCTGTTCAACCTGGCGCGCAAAACCAAACCGTTGATCCATACATCACCGGAATTCAACGGGTGAAGGGCTCAAAAAGGTGTCTCCCAAGGATTGCTGGGGTCAGAGCCCGATCGTCCGCCTGATGTCGTCTGGCGTCGTGCCGGCATCACGCAAGGCGGCAAGTCCGGTATCGCCAAGGCTCTTCGACAGTTTTCGCCCGTCCGGCCCGAGGACGAGCCGATGGTGGAAATAGGCGGGTGGCTGCAATCCCAGAATCTCCTGAAGCAGTCGCTGCACGCCGGTCGCGGAAAACAGGTCCTGTCCGCGCACGACATGGCTGACGCCTTGCAGCGCGTCGTCGACGATGACGGCGAGGTGGTAGCTGGTCGGGATGTCGCGGCGCGCCACGATCACGTCGCCCCAGTCCTGCGGACGGGCCTCGACCAGGTGCGTCGCGGATAGCGTCTCATCGGTGAATTCGGCCCATGCGAGATCCTTGCCGGCACGCGCCATGGCGGCGCCGACGTCCAGCCGCCAGGCGAAGGGTGTATTCTCGGCAATCCGCCGCCTGCGTTCCTTCATCGGCAATGCCTTGTCGGCTGGCGGATAGAGCGGCACACCGTCGGGATCGCGCGGCCAGTCGCGCCCGCGCATTTCGCTGTCGGCGATGAAAGCCCTGATCTCGCCACGGCTCATGAAGGCGGGATAGACCAGTTCCTCGCGGATCAGGCGCTCGAGCACCGTCCGGTATTCCGCGAAATGCTCGGACTGGCGGCGCACGGGCTCTTGCCAGCCAAGCCCCAGCCATTTCAGGTCGGCAAGCATGCCCGCCTCGAACTCCGGCGTGCAGCGTGTGGTGTCGATATCCTCGATGCGCAGCAGCAGACGGCCGCCTGACGCCTTTGCGAGCTTCTGGTTGAGCAACGCCGAATAGGCGTGGCCCAGATGCAGTTCGCCATTGGGGCTGGGCGCGAAGCGGAATGTCAGGAGCGTCATGTCTCGGGCGGCAATCGGGTTGTGCTGCGGTTTTGGCGGTTGCTACTTTGCGGCACATTCGCGGACAAGGATACCATGCAGCGCATCGCGACACTGGATGACGTTGAACGGGGACTGGATGCGCTTTGCATCATCGATCCGCGCCTGGAAAAAGTGCGCGGCATGGCCGGCGAGGTGCCGCTCAGGCTTTCGGAGCCCGGGTTCAGGAGCCTCGCCTCGATCATCGTGTCGCAGCAAGTTTCCCGGGCGAGTGCCGATGCCATCTTCGGCCGGCTGACGAAACTGGTCGATCCGCTAACGCCGCGGGCTATCCTTGCCGCCGGCGAGGACATGTTTCGCGAGGCCGGCCTGTCGCGGCCCAAGGAGCGTGGTCTTGTCGCGGCCGCCCAAGCGGTGGCCGACGGCCTCGACCTGCATCATCTCTGTTCGCTCGACGCCGGGGAAGCGATCGCGGCAATGACAGCGGTGCCTGGTATCGGCCCCTGGACGGCGGAAGTGTATCTGTTGTTTGCCGCCGGACACCCCGATATTTTCCCGGCGCGTGACGTCGCCCTGCAGAGCGCCGTCGGCCACGCGCTCGGCATCGACCCGCGCCCGCCTGAGAAAACACTGATCGCCTTGGCCGAATCATGGAGCCCGTGGCGAGGTGTCGCATCGCGGCTTTTCTGGTCCTATTATCGCGAAACCAGGGGCCGAGACGCCGCACCGCCGGCCTGAATCCGCAAAAAAGCATAAAAATCATGTGTTTTTGGCACGCCGCGCCCGCGACAATCCGCTTCACATCCCTGTCATGTCAGGCTTACAGTATCCGCGCCGAACGGTCGGGCTTTTGAAGCAGCACGTGACCCTTTCCGAAAGTCGAATTCGATTTTCGGGATCATGTGCGAACCAAGGAGGTCAACAAGGTGACGGTTGCCGTATCTCCGGATGGGCTTCCAGCGCTGGTGCTGAATGCGGATTACCGTCCGCTCAGCTATTACCCCTTGTCGCTCTGGTCCTGGCAGGACGCCATCAAGGCGGTATTCCTCGACCGGGTGAACATCGTCGCCGAATACGAGCATGCGGTGTCCTCGCCGACCTTCTCGATGAAGCTGCCGAGCGTGGTCAGCCTGAAGGCCTATGTGAAGCCGTCGAGGCACCCGGCGTTCACCCGCTTCAACGTCTTCCTGCGCGACCGCTTCCAGTGCCAGTATTGCGGCACGCCCGAGGACCTGACCTTCGACCACGTCATCCCCCGTCATCGCGGCGGCGCGACGACATGGGAGAACGTCGTCGCCGCCTGTTCGCCTTGCAATCTGAGGAAGGGCGGCATGATGCCGTCGCATGCCAAGATGTTTCCTCTGCAGAAGCCCTACCAGCCGACCGTGCATGATCTGCACAACAACGGCCGGCTGTTCCCGCCCAACCATCTGCATGAAAGCTGGATGGATTATCTCTACTGGGACGTCGAACTGGAGCCTTGAGTTTTCGACATTCGGATGGCTGGCCGCCCCGATTTTGGGGTCTGAGTAGCTACTGGCGTGTCTACCGAGCGCCGCATCGTGTCATGGGCGTTCAATCCTGAGCGGTCGGCCGGATGACGATGCTGCCCACATCCACGTCATCAGGTTGATCGATGGCGTATGCGATGCCCCGCGCGATCGCGGCAGGCGGGATGGCGATAGCCCCGATCCGTGCCGCCATGGTCTCCTTGACCGCCATGTCGGTGAACGAGTCGGCGAGATTGGTCGCGATCATACCAGGCGACACCTCGGTCACTCGCAGATGCGGTCCTGCTTCCTGCCGCAGGGTCTCGCTGACTGTCCGAACGGCATTCTTGGTCGCGGCATAGACACCCATCGTCGGCACGATCTTGATGCCGGCCGTCGATACCACGTTGATGACATGTCCGCTGCGCTGGCGTGCGAAGATCGGCAGCGCAGCGGCGATCCCGTACAGCGTGCCACGCAGGTTTACGTCGATCATCGCGTCCCAATCTTCGACCCTCAGGGCATCAAAGCGCGAAATAGGGCTGATACCGGCATTGTTGACTATGACATCCAGCCCGCCTTCACGGTCCACCGCGAGTGCCACGAGGGCCTCAAGATCGGCACGAACGGTCACGTCGGTCACCTTGTAGGCCACCTTGCCTCCGACCGCGGCAATATCCCGGGCGACCTCCGCCAGGGCGTCCTCGCGCCGTGCGCCGAGCACCACCGTCGCACCCGCTTCCGCTAGGAGAATTGCGGTCGCGCGGCCGATGCCGCTGCTCGCCCCGGTGATCGCCACCACTTTGCCAACAATGCTCATGTTCATCTCCTTTTCACCAGAGATGGGTAAAGCGCGCTGGACGTGCTATGCTTGAATGGCCATGAGTTTGTCGCAATCGTCTCGAACCTTCGATCCGCTATCGGATGTACTTACGGTGCTCGATGCGCGGGCGACCCGGAGGACGCGCTTGGAGGGCTCCGGCGACTGGGCGTTGGCGTTTCCCGCGCGAGAACGCCTGAAATTCGTCGCTGTTCTGCGTGGGGTGAGCTGGCTCCTGCTGCCCAATGTTGCTCCCCAGCGGATCGAGGCGGGCGACTGCTGCTTGATCGGCTTCACTGAATATGTGGTTGCGAGCGATCCCGCCCTGATGCCGATCGACGGTTCGTCACTGTACGCCGAAGGAAATGACCTTGTGCGCCTGGGGGGTGACGATGCGGTGGCGCTCGGCGGTGGAATTTCTTTTACGCGAGGGAATGCTGCCTTTCTCCTCGATATGCTGCCGGCGTTCATGCACATCCCCAGCACGTCGACTGGAGCCGCGGCGATCACGGCGGTCCTGGGTCTGTTGGACGCGGAAGCAGGGCAGCCCGCGATGGGAAACGACGTCGTCACGGCCAGGTTGGCCGAGGTTCTTATGATCCAGGCGATCCGCACTTTCGCATCGGCTTCGGACACGACCCACGGTTGGCTTGCTGCGTTGGTGGATCCACGCATTGGCCGAGCGATCCAATGTTTTCATGCCGATATCGCGCGGCCGTGGACCGTTGCCGATCTGGCCGGCGTGGCCGGGATGTCGCGGGCCGCCTTCTCGGCGGCCTTTACCCATCGCGTAGGACAGGCACCGCTCGCCTATGTCCGCAGGTGGCGAATGACGCGCGCACGGGCCGCGCTGGCCGAACGTTATTCGAGCGTTAGCAAGGTGGCGGCGAGTGTCGGCTACACCTCTCAAAGCGCATTTGGCCACGCTTTTCGTCGAACCTTTGGTGCCGCACCACGACAGCACACGGCTTGAGGCGGGAGCCTTTCTGGCAGACTTATCTCCGCTTATCTCCCGGTCCGCTATTGCCCTTGTCTCGACCAGGCCACGACGGCACTGACGTGTCAGTCGCGTGAAAATGCGCCGCGGAAGGCGACTGCGGCGAGGATCAGGCTGGCGATGGCGTTCCAGCCGGCCAGCGACAGGCCGAGGATGCGCAGTGCGGCCTTGTCGCAAGAGGGCGGCACGAATTTGTCGAGCGCGTCGAGCACGCCTTTGCCGCCGGTGTCGACTGGGCCGGCGCCCGCCGTGCAATCGGCCGGACCCTGCCACCAGGCCCATTCGACGCCGGAGTGATAGACGCCGAGATAAAGGCCGTAGAGCATCAGGAGGCCGCCGATGGCCAGCAGACCGCGCGTCACCCATGCCGGTGCGCGCAGCATCGATGCGATCACCGCCAGCACCATCAAGGGCACGCCGATGTAATACGGCGTGCGCTGTTCCAGACAGAGATGGCAGGGGATGTAGCCGCCGATATGCTGGAAGCCGAGCGCCGAGCCAACGGTCGCGGCCATTGCGACCGCTAGAAACAAGGCAGCGCGTGTCCGCTGGCGTCCGGTATCGGCATTCATGGTCGCTGTCATGGTTCTATCGTCCGTTGTGTTCGCCGCCCGCCAGGTCCGCCTGCCACTCTCAAAACCGGTTTTGAGAGGGCCTCAGACGACGTATTTGATCAGGATATAGAGCAAAATCAGGGCAACCGCGGCGGCGCCGGCGATCAGGCCCAGGCGCTTTTCGATGAATTCGCGGATTGGCTCGCCATAACGGCGCAAAAGCCACGCCAGGAGCAGGAAGCGGCCGCCACGCGCGATAATGGCCAGCACGATGAACAGCGCCAGGTTGACGCCCAGCGCGCCGGACAGGATCGTCACCACCTTGATCGGCGGCAGATGCGCCGCACCCGAGGTGACCAGCATCAGGGCGATGAACTCGATGCTTACGCCCGCGGAGGAGCGCAACTGCTCGAACTCGTCATACTTGCCGTAGAATTCGAGGATAGGCCGCGCCACCGCGTCATAGGCGTAGTGGCCGATGAACCAGCCGGCAATGCCGCCCAGCACCGAAGCGACGGTGGCGATGAAGGCATAGCGATAGGCCCGGTCCGGCCGCGACAATGCCATCGGCAGATAGAGCACGTCGGCCGGCACCAGGAATACCGAGCTTTCGACGAAGGCGATGAAGGCCAGCCACCATTCGGCGGATTTGCGGGCCGCCAGTGACAAGGTCCAGTCGTACAGTCCGCGAAGCATCGGCTCTCCTAGTGGATGTCGTGCACGCTGCGGTTCTCGGATACCGGCATGCATGAGACAAGGGCCTAAAGCGCCGCAGCCATCGCTTTCGCGGACATTTGAACGCGAGCCTGTCTAGAAAGATTTTCCGTGCCGCACAATGGCAGCGCTGTTTACGAAATCGTAAGGCGCGGGTTCAAGCGCGCCGACATCGGCAAATCTGCAACAGGCCAGTTGACGAACAGGCCTCCGACCGTATAGTCCGCGCCCATCCAGGCCGCCCGGCCTGAGCCCCTATGGCGGAATTGGTAGACGCGCTCGACTCAAAATCGAGTTCCGCAAGGAGTGCTGGTTCGATCCCGGCTAGGGGCACCATTCCATGTTCAGCTGCTGATTCGCCTTTGCTTGCCCGCGGATGGTCCAGGCGAACCCGGTGAGACCATGGCTGTTGACAGCAGGCGCAGGCGGTATTTCGCCGAATCTCATGCTTGCGGCTCATCCGGGACAAATTCAGAGCAGCAGGCTGGCGCCGTTGCGGCAACCTGCTCCCGCTATGTGATGTTCCATTCGGTCGTCATGATGTTTGGGGTCGAAATGCTGCCGAGACAACTTCGATCAGAGCGCTCTGCGAAGTATCCATCGAGAGGCCAGGAAATTGAGACTCGTCGTGATGGCGAGGGTGGCGAGGTATGCGGCCAGCGCGTTTTCGAGGATGTCTCGTAGAAAATGAAGGCTTGCCAATCCGATCAGGAACACGACGACCACCAGGCCGCCCATCGCCAGCCGGTCCGCAAGGGCGGTGCGGCCGCCTGGGAAAACGCGTTTCGGATAGAGCACCATGACGAACAACAGACCTGTCAGCCAGGCAATGGCATAGGAAAGACCTGAAGGCAGGACAGCGAGGGCGGCAAAATAGATGAGGCTGGTGAAGGCTGTGTTGAGACCACCGGCGACGAGGAAGCGGACAGCGTCTGCGCGCATTCGGTCAACGGCCGTCCTGTCCGACCACGCTGAGGAAATCCGTATAGTCCCTGATGTAGTCGCCCGCATCATAGTGATGCGAAGCCATGACCAGCAGGACCGTGTCCGGCTGGAATTTGTACTGGATTCCCCAGATGCCCGGCGGCATGTAGAGCCCGATCGACGGTTCGGCCAGAGAAACCTCTTTTCTGTCATGGCCGTTGTCGAGGACAACGGAAAGCCGCCCATGGGCCGCGATCAGGAATTGATGGCATTCGCGATGCGCGTGCTCGCCCCTGACCTTGTCGGAAGGCACACCGTAGACCAAGAAGGAGCGCGCCGGTTTGAAGGGCAGGTTCGAACCGAACTCCAGCGGTGCGATCTCGCCGCGCAGGTCGCCAAAATGCGGCAGCCTCCAGAGTTCGCTGCCGCCGATGCCAAGCGGCATTCTTTCGCCGGGCGTATCGGGGAATGTCTGCGTCACTGTCGGCTGGATTTGCGGACCGGTCTGGTAGCCGATGATGATGGCTGGATTTCCGACCACCACGGCATTGGCGGGAACATTCTTGGTCACCACCGCGCCGGCGCCGATCATCGCCTGACGTCCGATGACTATGCCTGGCAGGATGGTCGCATTGGCGCCTATTGACGCGCCGTCCTCCACCGTCGTCAGAAGAAATGCCTCGGGATACTCTTTCGAGCGCGGGAAACGATCGTTGGTGAATGTCGCGTTTGGACCGACGAACACGCGGTTCCCAAGGCGGAGGCCGTCCCACAATTGAACGCCGCTTTTTATGGTCACGTCATTACCGATCACCACGTCATTCTCGATGAAGACATGATCACAGATGTTGCAGTCCGCACCGATCACGGCGCCCTTCAGAACATGGGCAAACGCCCAGATGCGTGTTCCCTGGCCGATATGCGGACTTTCGCAGATGCCCTGCTCATGAACAAAAAATGCCTTGTCGGTCATTTCGATGTCCCCTCGACGACGCGGCTGATCACTCGCAGGGGCCGTGACTTGGTGTTTTCAACCGCCCGCCAGAGATAGCAGCCCAGAATGCCCTGGACCATCAGACTGGCCGATCCGAAGCCCACGATCAGCAGCACCAGCGTTGTGTAGCCGGCCGCGTCAATGTTGCCGAGCAACCGCGCCATGACGGTAACGGCTGCAAACAGCAGGCTGAGCAGGCAGCCCGCGAAGCCCACCC
This sequence comes from Mesorhizobium sp. M8A.F.Ca.ET.208.01.1.1, assembly GCF_004791315.1. NCBI lineage: Bacteria > Pseudomonadati > Pseudomonadota > Alphaproteobacteria > Hyphomicrobiales > Phyllobacteriaceae > Mesorhizobium > Mesorhizobium sp. M8A.F.Ca.ET.208.01.1.1. The sequence goes on along the minus strand of NZ_SRUT01000002.1, from coordinate 680,480 downwards.
AAAGGGTCAGAATTATCGGGAAATCGGAGAACGAAAAGATGCTGTCCATCATGTATCTGAACCGACGGGCCATGCTCCACGCACTCGTCCCATGCTCCCGTTCGCGGCGGCGATAGGGCACGAATTCCCGCCTGAAGCCGACCCAGAACAATTGCACGACAAGCGAGCTGTTGGGCTCCTCGATGGACAGGATCGCTTCCAGCACCTGGCGGTTGCAGGCAAAGATATCGACCCCACCGCTCGGCATGCTGGGCAGGACGAGCCTGCGGTAGGCCGCCCAGAACGCTTTCGACAAAAACCGCGTTACCGGCGGATCATTGCGGCCCGTCCTGCGCCCGAATACGACGTCGGCGCCATCCTTCTCCAGGATCGAGAAGAACTCCACGATCAGTTCCGGCGGCTCTTGCAGGTCGGCGGCCATGGCGGCGACATGCTCGCCAGAAGCATGTTCGAGACCTGTTCGAATGGCGGTGAAAGAGCCGAAATTCCGGCTGTGAAAGATGATTTTATAGTCGAAGCCGGAGGTCTTCAGCGCATTGAGAAGCAAAGGCCCCGATTCATCCGGCGACCCATCGATGACAAAGACGAACTCGATATCGCCCGCATACCTGGCGTGAAAATTGGCGACCGCCTGCATCAGGGAGGGGATATTCGCCTGATTGCGGTAGATCGGAAAAACGATCGTGCGTGTCGTCACATTGCCTCCCATTGGGCGAGTGCCAGACAGACTTGGCCGACCTCGTCATTCGTCATGTCGGGATAGCATGGCACGGTGCAGAGACGGTTGACGCTGGCCCGTGTGACCACCAGATCTTCGGTTCGTTTCATCGGCAGTCCTGCCCAGCCGACCTGATCGCAGTCAAGGACGGGGTAATGGACCTCGGTATCGACGCCATGCTCCTTCATGAAAATCCTGAACGCATCGCGCTCGTCGCACAAGGCGACGGCAAGATGCGCGACCGCGCCGTCACCGCCTTCCACGAATTGCAGCCGCCGCCTGGCCGCCGACTTGTAGCGGCCCAGAATAGCACGGCGTCGTTCGTTTCTATCGCCCAGATCACGCAGAAAGACATCAAGAACGGCCGCCTGGACCTCATCCATGCGGGAATTCCGGCCATGGGGTACGCCGACATGATATTTTGCCACCCAGCCATATTGCTGCAGCCGCCGCACCTGTTCGGCGATCGTCGGGTCCGACGTCAGAACGGCGCCTCCGTCACCCGTCGCGCCAAGGTTCTTGGTTGGGTAGAAGCTGAAAGTGGACACGTCCGCGAGCGAACCCGCCACGCGCCCGCCGATGCGTGCGCCATGTGCCTGCGCACAATCCTCCACGATCGGAATATGTGAGAGGCCGGCCTCGGCAAGTGCGCTTTTGAGGGCGCCGACATCGACGACGCCGCCATAAAGATGCGTGACGACGATGGCGGCGGTGTCCGTGCTGGCCGCGGCCAGCACCGATGAAACGCTGATCAACTGGCTGGCTGCATCGATGTCGACATAGTGGGGGACAAGGTCGTTGTGCCAGCAGGCGCAACTTGCGTAGCCGCCGGCATTGGCAGCCGTGATGACTTCGCGTCCCCGAGCGCCATTGCGCCCGACAGCCGCGGCCAAGGCCAGTTCGAGAGCGTCCGTTCCGTTGGCCACAAGGACGCAATCCGAGACGCCGATGAAACCTGCGAAGTTGGCGGCGAATTTCTTGCCCATCGCGCCATTGAGCCACCATCCGGAGCGCAGTGTGCTTGTTACTTCACGTTCAATTTCGACCTGGTATCGTTGATACAGCCGCTTGAGGTCGTTCATCGGGACGGAATCTTGTTTCGTCATCGGCGACTCAATGGCTGAATCTGTTTTTCACTTCGAGAGTGGTCGCTGGACACAACTCTTGGCAAGCTGAATTAATGCTGCTGCCGAGAACCGCGACCTTCATTGCGGAACGCGATACGCCGGCTGTGGGACAAGCTGATTGAACGCAGCCGAGCTCGTCTCGACGGACCCCTTAGCGCCGCCGCAGCAAGCTCTTCATCCGGTTGCGCAGCAGGCGCGCCATGTTGCGGGTCTCGCGGTAGAGATGCAGTTGCGAGGCGGCCTGGCGGGCGAGACGGTCGGCATCCCTGGTCAACCCGATCACCAATGTGCCGACCGGCTTGCGCTCGCTCCATAGCCGGCTCATCACCGGGTGATCGGGCACGGCGCAGGAATCGGTCATCATGATGTTGGGGTCGTCGAGATGCTGCCTGGTGACTTCGATCATCAGCAGCGTGCCGGGCGAATAGACGGCCAGCGTCTCGTCATAGGCGGTCTTCCAGGTGTAGGCGACGCCAGCCTCGACGAAGACGATCAGGCAAGCGATGGTGCGGCCGTCCAGCGTCAGCGAATGGATGCGGCACATGTCCTGTTCGGCGAGCCGGTGCACCGCCTCGCGGGCAAAGGCGGCGCGGAAGCGGTCGATCGCCATGGCGGTGCGCTCGCGGCCTTTCCAGCCGGACGCTTCCAGCGTCAGGAAGTGCTCGATGGCGTGACGGATCTCCTCGGGGCCGCGTGCCACGACATGTTCGAGCTTGCCGAGATCGCCGAGGCGCCGCTTCAGGCGGCGGAACTCGCGGTAATGGTGCGCGCTCAGCGAAGCCTTCAGATAATCGTCGCCGTCGAGTTCGCTCTCCAGCACGGGGCGTGAGATCTGGCCCGTGGTGACCAGCATCAGGCCGCGCGTCTCGGCCACGGTGCCGATCAGGCTCGCCACCGGACCGTCGAGCCTGATGTCAGGCAGGACCAGGACTTTCGGCAGCTTCAGATGCGGGCGCGACAGCATCGAGAAGAAATCCTCGACCACGCCGACCGGATCGTCGCGGTCGATCAGCGGCGTGCCGAGCGGGCCGAACGGGCTCGACCATGTGCGCATGACCGGCACGCCCAGCGGCACCACCGGCCGTTCCACCGAGATCGGCACCAGCAGGCGCAGCCGGTTGCGGTATTCATCACCGTCGCGGATCACGGCAAGACGCACCTCGCGGTCTTCCAGGCGGGGCATGGCCGGCGCCAGGAAGCGGGGGTTGAAGAAGACGTTCGGCTCGATCGTGCGGGCGCAGAGATAGTCCAGTTCCTCGACCAGGTCGAAGCCGGCCGATGCCGGGTAGATGGCGAGTTTGCGCTCGGGCCGGTTGTTGGCGAGGATCTCGATATGGGCCGGATCGGCGTCGCGCGCCAGCCCGGCAAGGCCGGACACCATGGCGCCGGCCGGACCGCCGCTGGTTTCCTCGAGCAAGGGGATGGCTGCCATCAGGCGGCTCCTTTGGCTGGCACGAAGATCGCCATGACGATGCCGAGCTTGCGCCAGACCGTGAAGGACAGCGCGCTGGCCTCGAAGATCATGGCAAAGGCGGTGGCCATGGCCGCGCCCCACAAGCCAAAAAGCGGGATCAGCACCACGTTGAGCCCGATGTTGAAGGCCAGGGTCATGGCATAGACGGCGGCGCAGACATTCTGGTTGCCGCTCATGGTGAGCAGGCTTTCGCAGGGACCCACGGCGGCCCGCGCCACGACGCCGAAGACAAGCAGGAACAGGAGCGGATAGCCAGAGGTGAATTCCGGGCCGAACAGCACCAGCATCGGTTCGCCCAGCGCCAGCACCAGGAACGCCATCAGCAGCGAGGGCCAGAAGGTCCACGATACCGTCTCGCGGGCGAAGGCGGCAAGTTTTTCCGGCTCGCCATGGGTGAACTGCGCGTAGCGCTGGGCGACGCCGGCCTTGACCGCGAAATAGACGAAATGCACCAGCGCCAGCGTCTTGACCGTGGCGAAATAGACGGCGACGTCGTTGGGATCCATATAGGCGCCGACCATCAGCACATCGGCATTGGTGAGCAGGAAGAAGAAGCTCTCGACCAGGAAGATCGGCAGCGAGACGATGAACCATTGCGCGAAATGCACTTTCATCGGGCCGGCCGGAATCTGCCTTTCCATGCGCTGGGTGACGCCGATCAACTGAGACAGCGTGGTGACGTAGGTGGCCGCGATCGAGGCGAAGATCGCCGTCCGCGCGTCGGGGGCGTAGCCTGCCCAAAGCATCAGCGCCATGAACAGCAGGATCAGCACCGGCCGTATCAGGTAGGTCGGCGATAGCGCGAACAATGCCCATGAATTGGCACGCGCCAGCCCCTGCAGCAAATCCGACAGCGCGATCATCGGCAGGCAGATGACGCCGAGGATGAACGGTATGACGTAGTAATTTTCGATCCAGGGTGCGGCCAGCCAGACACCGAGGGCGCCAAGGCCCGCGATCAGCGTCGAGGCGATCAGCACGAACAGACGGCTGGCCACGACGATGCCGCGCAATTCGTCCATCAGGCCGCGCTCGCGGTATTCGGGAATGAAGCGGATGACCGATGTGTGGAAGCCGAGGCAGGCGAGATTGCCGACGATGACCATCGTCACCCAGACCAGGACGAAAATGCCGTACTCGAACGAGCCCATCCAGCGCGCCATCAGCACCTGGCTGATGAAGGCAATGACGGCGCTGACGATGCGGATGGAGAAGGCGATGACCGACATGCGGCCGGCTTCGCCGCGCTCATCGGCGGTGAACAGCACGGCGTCGATGTGGTCAAGCAGCGGCCCCACGCGCAGCGCCAAACGCTGCGGCAAGAACCGCCCAGCAGTCGTGGCCGCGGAAAAGCGCACCCCGATTTCTCTCCGTTTTCCGCCTCTTTTCACGCTTTGGTGTAGCGAAGACACCTTAAGAAAGCGTGGGTGGGGGCGCTTCCTTCTCCCCGTTCACGGGGAGAAGGTGCCGGCAGGCGGATGAGGGGCGGCGCCGGCTTTGGAGTTTGCACTGTGGATGCGGGAAGAAGAAAAGCCATCCGCAAAACGAATCGGCTCGCCGGGAGCGGGCCAGGCATTGTTTTTGGTCGCAGACAAACGCCAATCGGCGCCGCCCCTCATCCGGCCCTTCGGGCCACCTTCTCCCCGTATAGGGACGGGGAGAAGGAAGAAGCGTCCGTTACGCAAACGCGCCGTGGCAGTGCTTGTATTTCTTGCCGGAGCCGCAGGGGCAGGCTTCGTTGCGGCCGACCTTGCCCCAGGTGGCCTGGTTGTTGGGGTCGCGATCCTCGGGAGCGACGATGGCGTTGCTTTCCTGGCGCACCAGAAGAGCCGTTTCGCCGCCTTCGAAATCATTCTCGCCGGTGGTGCCGTCAATATGCGTGCCGAACATGTCGGGGGCTTCCGGCGGCGGGGCTTCGGCGGCCTGGCGGACCAGTTCGACGCGCATCAGCTGCGCGGTGACGGCCTGGCGCAGATTGCCCAGCATCGCCTGGAACAGCTCGAACGCCTCGCCCTTGTATTCCTGCAGCGGATCGCGCTGGGCGTAGCCGCGGAAGCCGACGACCGAGCGCAGGTGATCGAGATTGACGATGTGCTCGCGCCACAAATGGTCGAGCGTCTGCAGCACCACGGAGCGCTCGACATAGGTCATCACCTCGGGGCCGAAACGGTCGGCGCGTTCTTGTGCCGCGGCTTCGGCGGCTTGAGAGATGCGCTCGCGGATGTCGTCCTCGGCGATGCCTTCTTCCTTCACCCAGTCCTCGATCGGCAGGTCGAGATTGAGGAATTCGGCGACCTCGGCCTTCAGGCCGGCGACGTCCCACTGTTCGGCATAGGCGTTTTCGGGAATGGCCTTGGCGACGATCTCGTCGATGACGCCTTCGCGCATCTCGGCAATGGTTTCCGAAAGGCCTTCGCCGTCCATCAGCTCGATGCGCTGCTCGAACACCACCTTGCGCTGGTCGTTGGAGACGTCGTCATATTTCAACAGGTTCTTGCGGATGTCGAAGTTGCGGGCCTCGACCTTCTTCTGCGCCTTTTCCAGCGCCTTGTTGATCCAGGGATGGATGATGGCCTCGTCTTCCTTGAGGCCGAGCTTCTGCAGCATGCCGTCCATGCGCTCGGAGCCGAAGATGCGCATCAGATCGTCCTGCAGCGACAGGAAGAATTTCGAGCGGCCCGGGTCTCCCTGGCGGCCGGAACGGCCTCTGAGCTGATTGTCGATGCGGCGTGACTCATGGCGCTCGGTGGCGAGCACGTAGAGGCCGCCGGCGGCCAGCGCCTTTTCCTTCAGGCGCTCGATGTCGGCATAAATCTCCTTTTCGCGCGCCTCGCGCTCGGGACCCTCCGGCATGTCGCCCAGTTCGTCGGCGATGCGCATCTCGGCATTGCCGCCGAGCTTGATGTCGGTGCCGCGGCCGGCCATGTTGGTGGCGATGGTGATGGCGCCGGGCTTGCCGGCCTGGGCGACGATCGCCGCCTCGCGCTCGTGGTGGCGGGCGTTCAGCACTTCGAAATCCTTGAAGCCTTCCTTGCGCAGGCGCTCGGCCAACTGCTCGGACTTTTCGATCGAGGTGGTGCCGACCAACGTCGGCTGGCCCTTGGCGCTGGCTTCGCGGATCTCCCTGACGATCGCCTTGTACTTCTCCTCGACCGTCCGGTAGACCTCGTCGTCCTCGTCCTTGCGGATAACGGGCAGGTTGGTCGGGATCTCGGTGACCTCGAGGCCGTAGATGTTGCCGAATTCCTCGGCTTCGGTCAGCGCCGTGCCGGTCATGCCGGAAAGCTTCTTGTAGAGGCGGAAGTAGTTCTGGAAGGTGACGGAGGCCAGCGTCTGGTTCTCCGGCTGGATCGCCACATGTTCCTTGGCTTCGAGCGCCTGGTGCAGGCCTTCCGAATAGCGGCGGCCGGGCATCATGCGGCCGGTGAACTCGTCGATGATGACGATCTCGCCGTTGCGCACGATGTAGTCCTTGTCGCGCTGGAACAGCCGGTGCGCCTTCAGCGCGTTGTTGACGTGATGGACGATGGCGACGTTCTCGACGTCGTAGAGCGACTCGCCCTTGAGCAGGTCGGCGTCGCGCAGCATATTCTCGAGCTTCTCGGTGCCTTCCTCGGTGAAGATCGAGGTCTTCTGCTTCTCATCGATCTCGTAATCCTGAGGCTGCAGCTTGATGATGAAGGTGTCGATGGTGTTGTACATTTCCGAACGGTCCTCTAGCGGACCGGAAATGATCAGCGGCGTGCGCGCCTCGTCGACCAGGATGGAATCGACCTCGTCGACGATCGCGTAATTGTGACCGCGCTGCACCATCTGGGCGCGCTCGTACTTCATGTTGTCGCGCAGATAGTCGAAGCCGAGCTCGTTGTTGGTGGCGTAGGTGACGTCGGAGGCGTAGGCGACGCGACGCTCCTCGTCCGACAGGCCGTGGACGATGACGCCGACCGACAGGCCGAGGAATTTGTAGACGCGGCCCATCCATTCGGAGTCGCGGGTGGCGAGGTAGTCGTTGACGGTGACGACATGGACGCCGTTGCCGGCGAGTGCATTGAGATAGACCGGCAGCGTCGCGACCAGGGTCTTGCCCTCGCCGGTGCGCATCTCGGCAATGCCGCCATTGTGCAGCACCATGCCGCCGATCAGCTGGACGTCGAAGGGACGCATGCCAAGCACACGGCGCGCCGCCTCGCGGGCGGTCGCGAAGGCTGGGATCAGCAGATCGTCAAGGCTTGCGCCGTTGGTGATGTCCTGGCGGAATTTTTCCGTGCGGCCGGCAAGCTCGGCGTCGGAGAGCGCCCGCATCTCGTTTTCCATGGCGTTGATCGCCTCGACACGGGGGCGGGTCGATTTGACCCGACGGTCGTTGGAGGAACCGAAAACCTTACGGGCGAGACCGCCGAGACTGACCATCCAATGGTCCTTTCGATAGAATTCTCAATCTTGAGACAGGCGCCGGCCGGCCCCATCACATCCACGTGAACGCACCGCTTGAATGCGGGCAAACACAAAAAGCGCCCGGAAAACGGTTCTGGACGCCAAGTCGATGGACAGATAAGAGGGGGCTCAACTGATGTCAACGCCGCGCTGGCCCTGCCGGTCGCGCCAAATTCCGCCATAATCTGGCCGATCTGGAAGCCGCCCTCCTTACAATCCCTCACCGGAGTCATTCTTATGTCCTTGTTGTTCAGCCGTGCGTCGCTTGCCAGCCTTGGCCTGGCCCTCGGCCTGTCGGCTCTTTGCCTGTCGCCATCGATGGCGCAGGAGACCGCTCCCGCACCGGCCGCCCCAGCGGATGCGGCCGCACCGGCCGCGGCGCCGGTCGATCCGAACACCGTGATCGCCACCGTCAACGGCCAGCCCTTGACCGAAGCCGATCTGATGCTTGCCGAGGGCGAGCTGTCGCAGCAGTTCGCGCAGTTGCCGCCTGAACAGCGCCGCGCCGCCGCCCTTTCGGCGGCGATCGAAATCCGTGTCATGGCCGCCAAGGCCGTTACCGACGGTCTTGACAAGGATCCCGATTTCCAGCGCCGCATGGCCTTCCTGCAGCAGCGCGCGCTGCATGGCGAGATGGTCGAAAAGGGCGTCGTCGACAAGGTCACCGATGCCGAGGTTCGCGCCCGCTACGACCAGGAAATCGCCAACACCCCGCCGGTCAACGAGGTGCATGCCCGTCACATCCTCGTGAAGACCAAGGAAGAGGCCGAGGCGATCATCAAGCAGCTCGACGGCGGCGCCGACTTCCAGAAGCTCGCCAACGAACACACCTCGGATCCGAGCGGCAAGTCCAATGGCGGCGACCTCGGCTGGTTCGGGCCTGGCCAGATGGTGCCGGAGTTCGACAAGGCGGCCTTCGCGCTCGATGTCGGCAAGTACACCGAGCAGCCGGTGCAGTCGCAGTTCGGCTGGCACGTCATCAAGCTCGAGGACAAGCGCGCCAAGCAGCCGCCGGCCTTCGACGAGGTCAAGGACCAGGCCAAGCAGGCCGTCATCCGCGACAAGTATTTCGCGCTGGTCAAATCGCTGCGCGCCGGTGCCAAGGTCGAGATCCCCGACGCCAACCTCAAGAAGGCCGTCGATACGCTGGAAAGCGCCAAGTAAGCCCGAACAGCTTCGAAAAGGGCGCGGCAGCCGGAAGGTGCCGCGCCCTTTTTGTTGGCACGTGCCAGCGGGCGCCTATCTGCCGGGCGCTGCTATGCCTTGCAGGAGATAGCGGACCACCTTGCGAATCGTCGCTTCGGGCTCGTCGAGCCGGTTGGTCAGGAGATGCCGCCACGCGTAGGAAGCCAGGAGGTCGGCGACCACGGCCGGATCGATATCGCTGGCGATTTCGCCCCTTGCCTTGGCACGTTCGATGATCTGGGTGGTGTGGGCGCGGCGTCCGCTGGCGTAACCGGCAAGAGCCTCGGCCGCGGTCTCATCCGACTGCGCCTCGGCGATCAGCGACCTGAACACGCTTCCCGACGATGTCTCGCGCCAGTGGAAGAACAGGTTCTCCAGGAAGCCGACGAGATCTTCTTCCAGTTTTCCCGTATCGGGAACGTCGACGCGTTTCTGGCGCTGGTAGACTTCCAGCAGCAGCGCCGCCTTGCTCGGCCACCAGCGATAGATGGTCGGCTTGCCGGCGCGCGCTCGCCGCGCCACCGCCTCGATCGAAAAGCCGGCATAGCCGGCCTCGACGAGCACGGCCTCGGCTGCCTCCAGAATGGCGTCCGCACTGTCGGGATTGCGCCGCGCCCCGATCGATCTGCGCGCCGTATCCGCCGCCTCGGCCATTCCTGTCGTCCTCGTTCAATTCGCCGGCATGATAAGTGATCCGGTGATGAAACGAAACGATCCGTTTTTGGATGCAGAGGCGCCGTCATCAGGCGGTGGTCGTCACATCGGCTGCGACGTCTCGGACACGATGCGCCATCCCTTATCGATCTTGATCAATTCCAGCGTCACCCGCGCCTTGCCGGCCACGCGCGCCGCCGACTTGTCCTTTGGCGTGTAGTCGTAGCTCATGGCAAAGACGGCCTGGGCGCTGCCCTCGCCGTGCGGTGTAACCTCGAGGCTGCCGGGGTCGAGGCCAAGCGACCAGGAGGCCCATTGCGCGAACCAGTCGCCCTTCACCTTCGCAAGCGTCTCGGCATCGTAAGGCGTGCCGAAGATGGTGGCGGATGCGCCATAAAGCCGTCTGACGGCCGCGCGCATGTCCTTGGTGTCAGGCTGCAGATAGTCGTCGCGCAGGAACTTCTCGATCGCGCTTTTGTCGTCGCCGACCGAACGCTCGAGCGCAGCCACTTGCGTCGAGGGCGCGGGCGCGGCCGTCGGTTCCGGGGCCTTCACCGGTCCTTCGCCCGGCACGAACTCGAAGCGTTCGAGCAGCGATCCCTGCTCCCAGGGTCGCTGGGCCTCGCGGGTTTGCGAAACCACGTCGCGGCGCACCGCGATCATCATGTCGTTGATGCTCTGGCCGGGTTCGGCGATATGGCGCAGCAGGGCCTGGGCGAAAGGCGAGTTGCGCCCGCTGCCGTCCATGGCGACAGCACCTGGCGCGGTCGAAAAGGCGATGAAGGAACCGCGCGTCGAATCGAACTGCGCCAGACCCGCCAGCGCCGTCGCCGAGCGGGTGGTGGCGGTGCGGCTCAGGCTGCGGGCAAACGGGTTGTTGCGGCAGGCATCGAGGAAGACCAGGCTGACCTTGGTCTGCTGTTCCATGATGTCGAGGACTTCGTCGATCGGCACGGCTTCGAGCTGCAGCTTCACCGGCATGTCGAGCCTGGCGTCGACCGGCACGATGTAATTGCGGCCGTCGACCTGAAGGCCGTGGCCGGCATAGTAGAAAAGCCCGACGCCGGCACCTTCGAGCGCATCGGAGAACTCGCCGATGCTGTGTTCAAGCTCGCGCTTGCCGAGGTCGTTGCCTTCGATGACCTCGAAGCCGATGGAACGCAGCTTGTCGGCGATGTCGAGCGCGTCGTTGACCGGATTGGCCAGCGTGCCGGCCTCGGCATAGCTACCGTTGCCGATGACGAGCGCGACGCGCCGCCCCGGCTCGGCGTCGGCGCGCAGCAACAGAAGTCCGAGAAATGCCCAAGCGAGGATCGCAAGCCTGCCCATGGGGAAGATCATAGCGCCACGGACCCCGGCGATGCCAACGGATTTGAAATGCAAGCTTAATCCTGACCGGGTTTGTCCCTGGCCGGAGCGACGAAAACGCGCTTGCGCCCGCGCGCCGTATCGGGCAAACCGGCCTTCCCCTTGCGATTTTCCCGCCCGAGGTCTCCATGTCCACGACGATTTCGCCGCTCGCGCCGAAGAAATACCCCAAAATGCCGGAAATCGAAGGGGTGCGCATCGCCACCGCCGAAGCGGGGATAAAGTACAAGAACCGCACCGATCTGCTGGCCATGGTGTTCGACGCCGGTACCGCGGTCGCCGGCGTGTTCACCAAGTCGAAATGCCCCTCGGCGCCGGTCGATTTCTGCCGCCAGAACCTTGGCGCCGGCCAGGCGCGGGTGCTGGTCGTCAATTCCGGCAACGCCAACGCCTTCACCGGCAAGAAGGGCCGCGAGTCCACCGCGATGACGGGCGAAGCGGCGGCGAAGGCCGCGGGCTGCACGCCAGGTGAGGTTTTCCTGGCTTCGACCGGCGTCATCGGCGAGCCGCTCGACACATCCAAGTTCAGCCATCTGCTCGCCGGGCTGGTCAGCGATGGCAAGCCGAACCTGTGGACCGAGGCTGCAAGGGCCATCATGACCACGGACACCTATCCGAAAGTGGCGACGCAGACGGTGAAGCTCGGCGACGCAGATGTCACCATCAACGGCATTTCCAAGGGTGCCGGCATGATCGCGCCAGACATGGCGACGATGCTCTCCTTCATCGCCACCGACGCGCCGATCGCGGCACCGGTCCTGCAGGACCTTTTGTCGCGCGGCACTGCCAAGACATTCAACGCGGTGACCGTCGACAGCGACACCTCGACCAGCGACACGCTGTTGTTGTTCGCCACCGGCAAGGCGGCAAAGCGCGGCGCGCCTGAAATCACCGATCCCAGGGATGCCCGCCTTGGTCAGTTCCGCCGGGCGCTCGGCAAGGTGCTGAAGTCGCTGGCGCTGCAAGTGGTGCGTGACGGCGAGGGCGCGCGCAAGCAGGTCGAAGTCACCGTCACCGGGGCCAAGTCGGCCCGCTCGGCCAAGCGCATCGCGCTGTCGATCGCCAATTCGCCGCTGGTCAAGACAGCGGTCGCCGGCGAGGACGCCAATTGGGGCCGCGTCGTCATGGCCGTCGGCAAGGCCGGCGAGCCCGCCGACCGCGACCGGCTGTCGATCTGGTTCGGCGACAACCGGCTGGCGCATGAGGGCGAGCGCGACCCGGCCTACTCGGAGGAAGCGACCTCGGCCTACATGAAGCACGATGACATCCGCATCCGCGCCGATATCGGCATCGGCCGCGGCAAGGCGACGGTGTGGACCTGCGATCTCACCAAGGAATATGTCGCCATCAACGGCGACTACAGGAGCTGATCGCGTTGGTTTCGCGTCATCCGGCAAGCATGCTCGCGACCGTGCGCCGCTACGAGGCGGCCGGCTTTCGCGCCTGGCCCGCGGCCGCCGTCCATTATGACGGCACGTGGGTGGTGCGCCTGACCGCGGGACATCCGGCCAAGCGGCTGAACTCGGTCAATCCACTCGATCCCGGCGACATCCAGCACATCGCCGACCGCATTGGCCGCGCCAGCCGCCGCTTCGACGCCTATGGCCGGCCATTGACGTTCCGCATGTCGCCACTGTCGGGCCCCGATCTTGCCGGCCATCTCGACAAGGAAGGCTGGAGCCGGTTCGACGAATCGCTCGTCATGCGGCTGCAGTTGGCGGACGCGCGGCTCGACGACGCCATGGACCAGATTCCGCTCAAGGACATCAGCCGCTTCATCGGAGCATTGCTCAAGGTCAGCGGCTCGGACATATCGCTGCGGCCGGGCCTGTCGGAGATCATCGGCGCTATCCAGCCCGAAGCCGGGCTGTTCGCGCTCGAGGATGGGGCGGAGCCGCTGGCGACGCTGATCTGCGTGCATGACGGCGATCTTGCCGGCCTGTTCGAGATCGCCACCGACAAGGCGGCGCGCAACAAGGGTCACGGCCGCAACCTGATCCTGTCGGCGCTGAAATGGGCGCGGCTGCGTGGCGCGCGGGAGGCCTGGCTGCAGGTCGAGGCCGGCAACGCGCCGGCGCTGGCGCTCTACCGCGCGCTCGGCTTCGAGGAAGTCTACCGCTACCACTACCGCCGGCCGCCCGGCCATGAATGATCTGACATCCGGCGGCAAGCGCCTGCTCCTGGTCGCCGCTTGCGCGCTGGTCGACGCCGATGGCCGCGTGCTGCTGGCGCAGCGTCCGCAAGGCAAGCAGCTTGCCGGCCTGTGGGAGTTTCCCGGCGGCAAGGTCGAGCCCGGCGAGACGCCGGAACAATGCCTCATCCGTGAACTGCATGAGGAGATCGGCATCGAAACCGAAATCCCATGCCTGGCGCCACTGACCTTTGCCAGCCATTCCTATGACGATTTCCATCTCTTGATGCCGCTGTTTGTCTGCCGCCGCTTCCGCGGCATCGCCCAGCCGAGGGAAGGGCAGGCGCTGAAATGGGTGCGGCCGAAACAGATGCGCGACTATCCGATGCCGCCGGCCGATGCGCCGTTGATCCCGTTCCTGATCGATCTCCTCTGACGATCGAAGGCTGATTGGACCACGGTCCATCAGCCAGCGTTAATGGAAGATTTATCTCATCATGAAAAATTGATGCATGGCCGTTTTTCGCGTGGCCGCCACAATTTCGCTGGGGAGCGAGGAATGAGCCTGGACAGGGAGTGGGATTCGATCCGGCCCGAGCGCGGTTTTCGTGCCGCCGATGCCGGCATGGGCGTCCTGCGGATCGCGCTGCTGTTCGGGTCGGCCGCGGTGGCGCTGGCGCTGATCGCGACCCCTTTCCTCGACAGCCAGACGCGTTCGCAAACGGCCCGCGATGGTTTCCCCGGCCTCGACATGACGGCTACCGGTTCGATCAGCCACCGCAGCACCTATACAGTGCGCCGCAGCGTGTTGCAGGCCGAACCCGGCGCGGTCTGCATTATCCGCTCCGATGGCAAAAGCAGCGGCGACTGCTGACAAGGTTAAGGCATTGCCGAAAGGCGGCGATTTCATCCCCTGTTAAGCCTTTGCCGTTAACCTTTCTTAACAGATCGGCCGTAAGATCGTGGCAAGGGGGAAATGAGGTGATGAAAACAGTGCTGCTGCGCTTTCTGAAGGACGAAAACGGCGCCACGGCCGTCGAATACGGCCTGATTGTCTGCGTACTGTCGCTGACGATCATCGGCGGTATCGGCCAGGTCTTCAACTCGATCACCTGGCTGTTCAGCGACAACGGCAGCAGGCTTGCGAACGCTTTCGCGCACTAGAGCCTGCGAACAGGTCAATGCCCTTCAGGCCCCTCCAGTATAGTCTTTAGCGAAACCTTGGCCGAACCGGGCTTCAGCGGCTTTTGCTGCGACGCGTCGGGCGCCCAGCCGGACATCCAGACAATCGAAAAGCTTGCCCTGACGCGACCGTCGGGGTCGGAGAAGCGTTCGGCGTAGATTTCCGCGGCGCGGGCAAACAGTCTGCGCGAGCCCGGCCGCCGGCTGCGGTCGGCAAGCGCGCTGGTTTCGCCCATGGAACGCAGGTCGGCCATAAGCGCAAACAGATTGGCATAGCGCACCGTCACCGTCTCGACGTCGGCGACCGGCAACGCGAAACCGGCGCGCTGCAGCAGTGCGCCAGCATCGCGCACATCGGTGAACGGGATGACGCGCGGGCTGGCGCCACCGTAGATATCGGTCTCCGCGGCAAGCAGGCTTTCGCGCAGTTCCGACAGGGTGCCGGCGCCCGCGAAGGCGCCGAGGAAAAGTCCGTCCGGCCGCAGGGCGCGGCGGATCTGGATCAGCATGCCCGGGATGTCGTTCATGGTTTGCAGCGACAAAAGCGACACCACCAGATCGAGCCTCTGCGGTTCGAACGGCACGGTCTCGAGCGGCGCAATCAGGCCGGCGGCACCATTCAGGAAAGCCGCGTCCGTCTCGACACGGGCGATATCGGCTACCTTGCCGCTCTGCGCAAGGACGTCGGCCGCGGCCGAGGTCTGGCAAAACAGCACCGCCGCCTTGGCGAACCTGCGCTCGACGGCACCCAGCCGGTCGGCAAGATCCTCGGCGGCGCGATGCATGAGGAAGTCGGCACCGTCAACCGGATGGATGAGCGCGCGCCGCTTGTGCGCCAGCCACAGAGAGGTATCCATTATAGGCTGCAAGGGATGGTCCTTGTATGTCCGCGCCCTGATATGGTTCGTATGGTGGGCGACGAGAAACCAACCACGTGGCCGATCCGATGCCCAAGATCAAGTCCGACGAGATCAGGAAGCTGGCCGGGTCGGCAGCCCGGTCGGCTCTGGGCTGGCCGGCGCGCATCCTGTTTCCGCCGGTCTGCGCCGGTTGCCGCCGGCAAGTCTCGCAGCCCGGCGTGCTGTGCGGCGCCTGCTGGCCGAAGCTGCGGCTGCTGGAGCGGCCCTGGTGCCCGGTGATGGGCACGCCGTTCACCCATCATATGGGGGATGGTTTTCTGTCGGCGGAGGCGATCGCCGATCCGCCGCCCTTCGAACGGGCGCGGGCAGCGGTCGCCTATTCCGGCGTGGCCCGCCAGATGGTGCAAGGGCTGAAATACCAGGACCGCACCGATCTCGCTCCCTGGATGGCGCGCTGGATGGTTCGCGTGGGCGCCGACCTTATCGCCGACGCGGATGTGGTGGTGCCTGTGCCGCTGCATTGGCGCCGTTTTTTCAGGCGGCGGTTCAACCAGTCGGCGGAACTGGCGCGCTCGGTTTGCGAGCTCAGCGGGCTGTCTTTCGCGCCTTCCGCCATGCGTCGTGTCAAACTCACCCGCCAGCAGGCCGGGCTGGAGCGGCAGGAGCGCGAGGAGAACGTGCGCGCCGCCTTTCGCGTGCCCGCCGAGGCGGAGATTGAGATTGCAGGCCGCAGGGTGCTTCTGATCGATGATGTCTACACCACCGGCGCCACCGTGCGTGCCGCCACCAAGGCGCTGAAAAAGGGAGGCGCTGCCGCCGTCGACGTGCTGACCTTTGCCCGCGTGTTGCCTGGGGACTTCCGGGCGGACGAGTCCACGACTATATAAGTCGGCAACGGAAACGGAATTCGTCATGGTCGATGTCACGATCTATACGCGCATGATGTGCGGCTACTGCACGGCGGCCAAGCGGCTGCTGGAGCGCAAGGGTGTCGCCTATACCGAGCACGACGCCTCGTTTTCGCCGGAGCTGCGCCAGGAAATGATGTCGCGCGCCCACGGGCGCACCACCTTTCCGCAGATTTTCATCGGCGACACGCATGTCGGCGGCTGCGACGACCTCCATGATCTGGAGGCGGAGGGTCGACTGGACAAACTGCTCGCCAACGGCTCGTCGATTTGAGGTGTGACAATGGGTGTTTTCAAGGCAGCGGCAATCCAGATGCGTTCAGGCGAGAGCCCCGAGCGCAATGCGGTCGATCTCGAACGATTCGTGCGTGAGGCCGCGGCCCAAGGCGCAACCTACATCCAGACGCCGGAAATGACCGGAGCGCTGATCCGCGACAGGCAAGCGCGCGCCGCGTCCTTCACCTCCGAAGACAAGGACATCATCGTCGCGACCGCGCGCAGGCTGGCGCGCGAACTCGGCGTGTTCCTGCATATCGGCTCGACCGCTATCCTGCGCGCCGACGGCAAGCTCGCCAACCGCGCGCTCCTGTTCGGCCCCGATGGCGTGACGCTCGCCAGCTACGACAAGATCCACATGTTCGACGTCGATCTCGACAATGGCGAGAGCTGGCGTGAATCGGCCGCCTACGAGCCTGGCACGGAGGCCGTCGTCGCCGGGATCGGGGGCGCGAAGCTCGGCTTCGCCGTCTGCTACGACCTGCGCTTTCCGCAACTGTTCCGCGCCGAGGCGATGGCCGGCGCCGATCTGCTTTCCGTGCCCGCCGCTTTCACCCGCCAGACCGGCGAGGCGCATTGGCACGTGTTGCTCAGGGCACGCGCCATCGAGAACGGCGCCTTCGTCGTCGCCGCCGCGCAAGGCGGCCTGCACGAGGATGGCCGCGAGACCTATGGGCATTCTCTGATCATCGATCCGTGGGGCCGCATCATCGCGGAAGCCGCGCATGACGAGCCTGGGGTGATCGTCGCCGAGATCGATCCGGCGCAATCGCTTGCGGCGCGCAAGAAGATCCCGAATTTGAAGAATGCGCGGGATTTCGCCATCAATGCCGGCGAGGTTGACGCGCCACGTCTCAGGGGTGCCGCCTCTTGATCCGCTTTTCCCTGATCTGCGAAAACGAGCACGAGTTCGAGGGCTGGTTTCGCAGCAATGACGATTTCGACACCCAGAAGAAGCGCGGCTTCGTCGATTGCCCCAGCTGCGGCTCGCAAAAGGTCGAGAAGGCGCTAATGGCGCCCGCCGTGTCCACGGCCCGCAAGCAGGAAACCATAGCGCTTGCCATGGGCGAGGCGCAGAAGCAGGCGCTGGCGCAACTGAAGGCGATGGCCGAGAAAGTGCGCGAGAACGCCGACTATGTCGGCGACAAGTTCGCCGAGGAAGCGCGAAAGATCCACTTCGGCGAAACCGATGCGCGCGGCATCTATGGCGAGGCGACGCTGGAAGAGGCCAAGGGCCTTGCCGAGGACGGCGTCGATTTCATGCCGATTCCAGTGTTTCCGGACGACCGGAACTGAGCACTTAGCTCACGCTGCTGATCAGTTTTTCCATCAGACGCGAAAGTGTTTCTCTTTCGGTCAGCGTCAGGCCGGACAGGATCTGATGCTCGTTCGCCACATGGGCGGTGACAGCCTCGTCGATCAGCGCAAGGCCCTTGTCGCTCAGCCGCACGATGATGCCGCGCCGGTCGTTGGGGTGTGGCCCGCGCTGGATCAAGCCGGATGTTTCGAGCCGATCCAGTCTGTTGGTCATGGCCCCGGAGGTCACCATCGTCGCCTCGTAAAGCGCCGTCGGCGTCAGCGCGTAAGGCGAGCCTGAGCGGCGCAGCGTCGCCAGCACATCGAACTCTCCCGCCTGCAATCCGAAACGGGCAAAGAGCGGCGCAAGGCGGTCGCGGGCGATCAGCGAGGAGACCTCATTCAAGCGCCCGATCACGGCCATCGGTGATACGTCTAGGTCCGGCCGCTCCCGCTTCCACTGCTCGATGGCTTTCCCTGCACGGTCCATCTATCTCACCGTAATGTATCTTGACGTTAAGAATCTTTCCATTATCTTATCCCAAGATGCAATGCCGGCCAAGGGCCGTGCGGACAGGGATCGATCATGAAACTTCTCTGGGATTCGGCGCTCGGCCTGCTGATCGTCACCGGGGGGCTGCTTGGCCTGACGCTGCCTTTCGGCAAGCTCGCCACGGCGGCCGGCGTGCCGGCCATGGTCTGGGCCTTCGTCATCTCGCTCGGCGCCGGCGGCGTGCTTCTCGTCGTATTGCTGCTGCGCGGCCAGCGCATCCGGCTCACGGCGCACAAGCTTCGCTATTTCTTCGTCACCGCCGCAGTGTCTTATGCCGTGCCAAACCTTTTGATGTTCTCGGCCATACCGCACCTGGGCGCCGGCTACACCGGCATCATGTTCACGCTGTCGCCCGTCGTCACGCTGGTGTTGTCGATCCTGCTCGGCGTGCGGCGGCCCAACATGCTGGGCATATCAGGCATCGCCGTCGGTTTCGTCGGCGCGGTCATGGTGGCGGTGACGCGTGGCGAGGCCGGCCAGCCGGCCGATGTCTTCTGGGTCATCATGGGTCTGCTCATTCCCGTCAGCCTTGCCGCCGGCAACATCTATCGCACCATCGACTGGCCGGAAGGAACCGGTCCTATCGAACTCGCGGTCGGCAGCCATCTGGCGTCCGCGGCGATGCTGCTCGTCGGCATCCTGACCTTGCTTGGAGGCAAGGCCTTCGCCCAGCTCGGCACCGTGCCGCTCATCCTCGTGGCACAGATGGCCTCGGCATCGGCGATGTTTGCTTTCTTCTTCCGGCTGCAGGCGGTGGGCGGTCCGGTCTATCTCAGCCAGATCGGCTATGTCGCTGCGGCCGTCGGGCTGTTTGCCGGTACGATCTTCCTTGGCGAGCACTATCAACTGCTGACCTGGGTCGGCGCGGTCATCATCACCGCCGGCGTGTTCATCACCACCAAGGCGCAGAGCCAGACCGCTACGAGGGCGCAGAGCCAGCCCGCCTAAGTTTCTTTAGCCCCGCCGCCGGCTCCGGCAGTGGGTATCGGCGGCGGCTGAGGCTGAGGATTTGGCTGATCAGACCGATCCCTTTTCCGCCAGCACCATATAGTTGACGTCCATGTCCTTCGACCGCGCCCAGCGGTCGGCAAGCGGATTGTAGGTGACGCCGGTGCGGTCGATGATGGTCAGGCCGGCGCCGTCCAGCGCCTTTTCCAGCTCCTCCGGGCGCACCAGCTTGCCGAACTGATGAGTGCCGCGCGGCAGCCAGCGCAACACATATTCGGCGCCGATGATGGCGAGGCCGAGCGCCTTCAGCGTGCGGTTGATGGTGGCCACGAACATGATGCCGCCGGGCTTGACCATCTCGCCGCATTTGGCGACGAACAGGTCGATGTCGGCGACATGTTCGACCACTTCCATGTTGAGGACGACATCGAATTTTTCGCCGGCCTCGGCGAGATCTTCCGCCGTCGTGGCGCGATAGTCGATGCTCACATTGCCCTCGGCGGCATGCAGTTTCGCCACTTCGATGTTCGTTTCGGAGGCGTCCGCTCCGATCACCTCGGCGCCGAGCCGCGCCATCGGCTCGCACAAAAGGCCACCGCCGCAGCCAATGTCGAGGATACGCAGGCCTTCGAACGGCCGCGCCGCGCGCGGGTCGCGACCGAAGCGCGCCGCGATCTGGTCGCGGATATAGGAAAGCCGGACCGGATTGAATTTGTGCAGCGGACGAAACTTGCCGTTCGGGTTCCACCATTCGGCGGCAAGGGCGGAAAAGCGTTCCACTTCTCCGGCATCGATCGTCGATCGTCGGGGCTCAGGCATAGGTTGGTCTCCTCGGACGCTACGAAGTCGGGCGTGAGGCATCGAATGTCAAGGCAACAATTTTCAATGCTGACAAAGTGACTGGCCGACCAAAGGCCAGCCTATTTCGAGTCCAGCACGTCGCGCAGCTTGGCCGCCAGCTGCTCGATGGTGAACGGCTTGGCCAGGAAGTGCACGTCATGGTCGAGCACGCCGTTGTGGAACACGGCGTTCCTGGTGAAGCCGGTGGTGAAGACGACTTTCAATCCGGGCTGGCGCGCGAGCGCTTCTTCGGCGAGCTTGCGGCCATTCATCACCGGCATGACGATGTCGGTGAAAAGCAGGGCGATGCCGGGTGTCGCGGCGAGCTTCTCAAGGGCCTCCGGTCCACCTGCCGCATGGATGACGGTGTAGCCGAGTTCGCGCATGACGTCGGTCGTGGCAGCCCGCACGCGGGCGTCGTCCTCGACGACGAGGATCGTCTCGGTGACTTTGGCGGCGCTCTTGCCGCGCCCTGTGGGCGATGCCGGCTCCTCTGGTCCGAAAAACCGGGGCAGATAGATCTTGATCGTCGTGCCTTCGCCGGGCTCGGAGTAGATCTTGACGTGGCCGCCCGACTGTTTGACGAAGCCGAACACCTGGCTCAGCCCAAGTCCCGTGCCCTTGTTGGCCGGCTTCGTCGTGAAGAAGGGCTCGAAGGCCTTGGCGATGACCTCGGGCGACATGCCCGCACCGGTGTCGGTTACCGCGATCATCACATATTGGCCAGGTGCGAGCTCGGCATGCGTCGATGCATAAGCCTCGTCGAGGTGGCTGTTGACGGTCTCGATGGTCAGCTTGCCGTCATTATCCATGGCATCGCGGGCATTGACGGCCAGATTGAGGATCGCGTTCTCAAGTTGGGAAGGATCGGCATGGGTTTTCCACAGGCCGCCCGCCAGCACGGTTTCGATGCGGATGCCTTCGCCCAAGGAACGGCGCAGAAGATCTGACATGCCGGTCAACAGCCGGTTGGTGTCGACAACCTGCGGCGCCAAAGGCTGCAGGCGGGAGAAGGCAAGCAAGCGGGAGGTCAGATCGGCGGCACGGCTGGCCGCGTCCGTCGCGGCCTCGACAAGCTTTTCAATGTCATGTTCGCCCCGTTTCAGCTTGCGCTGGGCAAGGTTCATGGCGCTGAGGATGACCGCCAGCATGTTGTTGAAGTCGTGAGCGATCCCACCGGTCAACTGCCCGACGGCTTCCATCTTCTGCATCTGGCGTATCTGGGATTCGGCCTTTTCCCGCGTCTGGATCTCGTTGCCGAGCTCGATGTTCTTGCGCATCAGCTCTTCCTGGACGGCGACCACATCGCGGAAGCGGCGGCGGGATTGACGGATGGTGTAGACGCCAAGCAGGAAAATCGCCAGCAACGCAGCCAGCGAGCCGATGCGCAACCAGGCCTCGACCCGATCGGTATGCTCGTCGCGCGCGGCCACGGCGGCGGCGCCAATACGCCGGATCGTGTCCATGCTGGCCCGGATTTCGTCCATGGCGGCCTTGCCCTGGCCGCTGCGGACCAGTTGCAGGGCCTTTGCCGCATCGCCTCGATCATAGAGGGCTATCGTCTGGGACAGCTCAGCCTGCTCTTGCGAAAGCGCTTCCTTGATGTGGCTGATCTGCTGGACGATCCGATCGTCGGGAGCGGCCGCGCTCTCGATCCGCGCCAGTTGTCCGGGAATTGCCTCGACGGCCTTCCGGTAAGGCTCCAGATAGGATTTTTCTCCGGTGAGCAGGTAGCCGCGCTGACCACTCTCGGCGTCTTGCGCCAGTGAAAGCAGCCCGGAAAGCTGCTCCTGATATTCGATTGTCTCGCGCGCGGCGGCACGATTGGCCCTCTGGCTCTCGACGAGCACGGTACGGGCGCCGACGATCAGCGCCAGCACGGCGAAGCCGGCGACAATCGGGAGCGATTGCAATCGCATGGCGCGACGAAGACGAGCAATCATCTGTTATGCCGAACCAAAAGGAATTCCCCGCAGGCAAGCATTTGGTAAGCGGCGCCGGCCTGGAAGGCAATATGTCGTATTGTTGCGCAATCCGCCGTCAGCCTTGCGAAACCTTCCTCATTTGGCTAAGGAGGCCGCGCATCCAGCGGCCGGCGCAAGCCGGGCGCTTTTCTTCCGTTTTCGGCCCCGGGCCACTCCAGTCAAAGGCATTTCGCTTCCATGGCGCGTATCGTGATGAAATTCGGCGGAACCTCCGTCGCCGACATCGCCCGCATCCGCAACGTGGCGCGTCACGTCAAACGCGAGGTCGATGCCGGCCACGAGGTGGCGGTGGTGGTTTCGGCGATGGCCGGCAAGACCAATGAACTGGTCGGCTGGACGCGCGAGGCCTCGCCGATGCACGACGCACGCGAATATGACGCGGTCGTCGCTTCCGGCGAACAGGTCACGGCTGGCCTGCTTGCCATCACCTTGCAGAACATGGGCGTGCATGCGCGTTCCTGGCAGGGCTGGCAGATCCCGATCAAGACCGACAACGCGCATGGCGCGGCGCGCATCCTCGACATCGACGGCGCCTTCCTGGTCAAGCGCTTCGGCGAGGGGCAGGTGGCGGTCGTCGCCGGGTTCCAGGGCATCGGACCGGACAACCGCATCGCAACGCTTGGCCGCGGTGGCTCCGACACCAGCGCCGTGGCGATCGCCGCAGCGGTCAAGGCTGACCGCTGCGACATCTACACCGACGTCGACGGGGTCTACACCACCGACCCGCGCATCGAGCCGAAGGCGCGCCGGCTGGCCAAGATCTCCTTCGAGGAAATGCTTGAAATGGCCTCGCTCGGCGCCAAGGTTCTACAGGTGCGTTCGGTCGAGCTTGCCATGGTGCACAGGGTACGTACCTTCGTGCGGTCGTCCTTCGACGATCCCGATGCGCCCGGAATGGGGGATTTGCTCAATCCTCCGGGAACGCTCATTTGCGACGAGGAAGAGATCGTGGAACAGCAGGTCGTCACCGGAATTGCCTACGCCAAGGACGAGGCGCAGATTTCGCTGCGCCGTGTCGGCGACCGGCCAGGCGTCGCCGCCGGCATCTTCGGCCCGCTGGCCGAGGCCAACATCAATGTCGACATGATCGTCCAGAACATCTCCGAGGACGGCAAGCTGACCGACATGACCTTCACCGTGCCGTCGGGCGACGTCGACAAGGCGCTGGCCGTGCTCGACCGGCTGAAGGCCGAGATCGGCTACGATGTCGTGCAGTCGGAAGCCGGCATGTCGAAGGTTTCGGTCATCGGCATCGGCATGAGGAGCCATGCGGGTGTTGCCGCCACCGCCTTCAAGGCGCTGGCCGACAAGGCGATCAACATCCGCGCCATCACCACCTCCGAGATCAAGATTTCGATACTGATCGACGGTCCGTATACCGAACTGGCGGTTCGCACTTTGCATTCCGTCTACGGTCTCGATAAGCAGTAGCAAGACTGAATCAGTTGTTGCGTGCATGCCGGCCGCGGCGGAAACTGCGGCGGCAAGTGTTTCATTGGAGAAGAAGCCGCGATGCGTGACCAGGCCAGCGGCCCGCGCGTTTTGCTGAAACGGCTCCGCGAGCTCATGCAGGAGCCGCTGGAGCCGCAGGAGCGGCTTGACCGCATCGTGCGCGACATCGCCTCCAACATGGTCGCCGAAGTGTGCTCGCTCTATGTGCTGCGCGCCGATTCGGTGCTCGAACTCTACGCCACCGAAGGTCTGAACCCGAACGCTGTCCACCTCGCGCAACTGCGGCTGGGACAAGGCCTGGTCGGTACGATCGCGGCGAGTGCCAGGCCGCTCAACCTGTCCAACGCACAGGAACATCCGGCCTTCGCCTACTTGCCGGAGACCGGGGAGGAGATCTACAATTCCTTCCTCGGCGTCCCGGTGCTCAGGGCAGGGCGTACGCTCGGCGTCCTGGTTGTCCAGAACAAGACCATGCGCCACTACCGCGACGACGAGGTCGAGGCGCTGGAAACCACCGCCATGGTCATCGCCGAGATGATCGCCACCGGCGATCTGGCGCGGCTGACCCGGCCGGGCCTCGAACTCGACCTGCGCCGGCCCGTCAGCTTCACCGGCCTGTCCTTCAACGACGGCGTCGGACTTGGTCACGTCGTGCTGCACGAGCCGCGCATCGTCGTCACCAATCTGTTCAACGAGGACAGCGAGGAAGAGGTCCGCCGGCTCGAAGCCTCGCTCGGTTCGCTCAGGCTCTCGATCGACGACATGCTGGAGCGCCGCGACGTCGCCTTCGAGGGCGAGCATCGCCAGGTGCTGGAAGCCTACCGCATGTTCGCCAACGACCGCGGCTGGGTGCGGCGGCTGGAAGAGGCGATCCGCAATGGCCTGACAGCGGAAGCGGCGGTGGAAAAGGTGCAGAGCGACATGCGCGCCCGCATGCTGCACATGACCGATCCCTATCTGCGCGAGCGGATGAGCGATTTCGACGATCTCGCCAACCGGCTGTTGCGCCAGCTGATGGGCCGCGGGCCCGAGGATGTCGCGGCCTCGCTGCCGAAGGACGCCATCATCGTCGCCCGCTCGATGGGCGCCGCCGAACTGCTCGATTACCCCCGCGACAAGCTGCGTGGCCTGGTGCTCGAGGATGGCGCGGCGACCAGCCATGTCGTCATCGTCGCGCGCGCCATGGGCATTCCCGTTGCCGGCCAGATGAAGGGCGCCGTTTCCATGGCGGAAAACGGCGATGCCATCATCGTCGACGGCGAGGAGGGTGCGATCCATCTGCGGCCGCAATCCGATCTTGAAGCCGCCTATGCCGAAAAAGTACGGTTCCGGGCGCGCCGGCAGGAAGTCTACCGCGAACTGCGCAAGAAGCCGTCGACGACCAGGGACGGTGTCCAGGTCGATCTGCTGATGAATGCCGGGCTTGCCGTCGACCTCCCGCAATTGGCGGAGGCGGGCGCTGCCGGCATCGGCCTGTTCCGCACGGAACTGCAATTCATGGTCGCCTCGACCTTTCCACGCGCCGAAGCCCAGGAAAAACTCTATCGCGACGTGCTCGAAGCGGCGCGCGGCAAGCCGGTCACCTTCCGCACCATCGACATCGGTGGCGACAAGGTGCTGCCCTACTTTAAGGGCGCGATCCAGGAAGAGAATCCGGCGCTCGGCTGGCGCGCGATCCGCCTGACGCTCGACCGGCCAGGCTTGCTGCGCACCCAGATCCGCGCCTTGCTCAAGGCCAGCGGCGGGCGCGAACTCAAGTTGATGCTGCCGATGGTGACCGAGCTTGGCGAAATCGCCCAGGCGCGCGAAATCATCGACCGCGAGGTGCGGCATCTCTCACGCTTCGCCCACCATCTGCCGACCAGTCTCAAACTGGGCGCCATGCTGGAAGTGCCGTCGCTTCTGTTCCAGCTCGACGAATTGATGAAGGCGGTCGACTTCGTCTCGGTCGGGTCGAACGACCTGTTCCAGTTCGTCATGGCGGTCGACCGCGGCAATACGCAACTGGCCAACCGCTTCGATACGCTGTCGGCGCCGTTCCTGCGGGTGCTCAAGCAGATCGCCGACGCCGGCGCGCGCAATCATACGCCCGTCACCCTATGCGGTGAACTGGCCGGCAAGCCGATCTCGGCGATGGCGCTGATTGGCCTCGGTTTCCGCTCGATCTCGATGTCGCCAGCCTCGATCGGCCCGGTCAAGGCGATGCTGACGGAGCTGCCGCTGGAGGAGCTGAAGGCTTTCTTCGACGACAATCTGATGGCGCCGGCGCAAGGGCTGCCGATGCGGGCGTTGCTGCAGGCCTTCGCCGACGACCGCTCGATCCCGTTGTAGCACCCGCATCATGGTCAACTTGCCCCGCGATCGTATGGATCAAGTCGTCAAGCGTTTCGAGATGCTCGAGGCGCAGATGTCGGCCGGACCGACGCCGGATGCCTATGTTAAGATGGCATCCGAATATGCCGAGTTACAGGACATGGTGGCCAAGGTCAGGGAACTGCGCTCGGCCGAGCAGGAGCAGGCCGACCTCGAAGCGATGCTCGCCGACAAGGGCACCGACGCCGAGATGCGGGCGCTCGCCGAAGCCGATCTGCCTGGAGTGGAAGATCGCATCGAGGCGCTGCAGAAGGACATCCAGATCCTGCTTCTGCCCAGGGATGCCGCCGACGACAAGAACGCCATCCTCGAAATCCGCGCCGGCACCGGTGGCGATGAGGCGGCGCTCTTCGCCGGCGACCTGTTTCGCATGTATGAGCGCTACGCCGCCGAACGCGGCTGGCGGTTCGAAACGGTATCGGCGAGCGACGGCG
Organism: Mesorhizobium sp. M8A.F.Ca.ET.208.01.1.1; assembly: GCF_004791315.1. Lineage (NCBI taxonomy): Bacteria > Pseudomonadati > Pseudomonadota > Alphaproteobacteria > Hyphomicrobiales > Phyllobacteriaceae > Mesorhizobium > Mesorhizobium sp. M8A.F.Ca.ET.208.01.1.1. The sequence goes on along the minus strand of NZ_SRUT01000002.1, from coordinate 654,282 downwards.
ATGCCGGCGGCTTCAAGGAAATCATCGCCACGATCTCGGGCAAGGGTGTGTTCGCCCATCTGAAATTCGAGTCCGGGGTGCATCGCGTCCAGCGTGTGCCTGCAACCGAGGCCAGCGGGCGCATCCACACGTCCGCCGCCACCGTCGCCGTGCTGCCGGAAGCGGAAGAGGTCGATATCGACATCAGAGCCGAGGACATCCGCATCGACACGATGCGTGCCTCGGGCTCCGGCGGCCAGCACGTCAACACTACCGATTCGGCGGTCCGCATCACCCATCTGCCGACCGGTATCATGGTGGTGCAGGCGGAGAAGTCGCAGCACCAGAATCGGGCCAAGGCCATGCAGATCCTGCGGGCCCGGCTCTATGACATGGAGCGCAGCAAGGCGGACGAGGAGCGTTCCGAATCGCGCAAGTCGCAGGTCGGCTCCGGCGACCGCTCGGAGCGCATCCGCACCTACAATTTTCCGCAAGGCCGCGTCACCGACCACCGCATCAACCTGACGCTCTACAAGCTCGACCGGGTGATGATGGGTGAACTCGACGAAGTCGTCGACGCGCTGATCGCCGATCACCAGTCGAAGCTGCTGGCCGATATCGGCCTCGATGGCTGAGCATCCGCCCGAGGCGCTGGGGCCGCTGCTGCGGAAAGCGCGGGCCAGGCTTGCCGCGGCCGGTGTCGACGATCCCGCGCTCGATGCGCGGCTGATCGTCGAGCACTATTCCGGCACGACGCGTACGCAGGCCATCGCCGACCCCGAACGCATGATCGAAGCAAACGCCATCGCCGCGATCGATGACGCTCTGAGACGGCGAGCCGGTGGCGAGCCGGTGCATCGCATCCTGGGCTATCGCGAATTCTACGGTTTGCGCCTGATGCTGTCACCGGAGACGCTGGAACCGCGGCCGGACACCGAAACACTGGTCGAGGCGGTGCTGCCCTTCGTCAAGGCGGTGGCCGCACGCGAGGGGGTATGCCGCATCCTCGACCTCGGCACGGGCACGGGTGCCATCGCCCTGGCGCTGCTGAGCGTCGTGCCTGCCGCGACCGCCACCGGCGTCGACATTTCCGCCGGCGCGCTGGCAATGGCGGCCCGCAATGCCGGGCAATTCGGGCTCGGCGGCCGGTTCACGACGGTTCAGTCGAACTGGTTCGAAAAAGTTTCCGGCCGATACCATGTAATTGCCGCAAACCCTCCCTATATACCTTCGCAAGACATTGGAAATCTGCAGGACGAAGTCCGCGATTTCGACCCGCGCCTGGCCTTGGATGGCGGCGTGGATGGGTTGAACCCCTACAGGATCATCGCCGCCGAGGCGGCAAGGTTTCTGGAAGCCGAAGGCAGGATTGCGGTCGAGATCGGCCACACGCAAAGCAACGAGGTCAACGATATATTTGGCGCGGCCGGTTACGCGGGCGGCGAGGTGTTTGGCGATCTCGGCGGAAACGACAGGGTTCTTGTTTTTCAACGGGCAACACCTTGACGCAGTGCGAAAAAACCGCTTGGCAATGCCGGGGAATGCAGCTAGGGTCGCCTTACCGGATGAGACGAAGCAGGCAGTGCTCTTAGCGATTCGGTTTCCTTGGAAATAGCTGCCTTCTTGCGCAAACGACGCCCAAGCTTCGTGCGGGAATCGTCCGGCAAGTGATGTAACCGGAACAGGATGGCACGTGGCGCCAACGCAATCGATGCGGGCGAACGCCGGTGAAGAAACGAAACGGCTGGCTGCATGAGCGCCTCCGTTCGTGAAGAGTTTTTCGAAAATTTCACTATGAAGAGAGTCTAATGAGGCCACAACAGCAGAACAGGCGCATGCGCGGTCGCAACAACAATGGCGGCGGCGGCAATAACAATAACAATAACAACAACCGCAAGGGACCAAATCCCCTGACGCGCAACTACGAGAGCAACGGCCCGGACGTGAAGATCCGTGGATCGGCTCAGCAGATCGCCGAAAAATACGCCACCTTGGCCCGCGATGCGCAAAGCTCCGGCGACCGGGTGATGGCGGAAAACTATCTCCAGCACGCCGAACACTACAACCGCATCATCGCCGCCGCGCAGGCGCAGATGCCGATCCAGAACGTCCAGCAGAACCGCGACGAGTTCGACGAGGACGGCGATGAGGATCGCGACGAGTTCGACAATGCTGGCAACAGCGGGGCCGGCAACAGTGGGGCTGGCAACAGTGGGGCGTCCATTAGCACCGGCAATGCTGGTTCCGATCCACAGGTTCCCGTGGTCAACCACGGCGCTGGCCCGCAGCCGGTGATCGAGGGCATGCCGGCTGAGGTTGCGCTAAACCGGGACGGTCGCGACAATCGTGACAATAGCGGGCGCGACAATGGCGGGCGTAACAACAGCGGCCGCGACAACAACAATGGCGGGCGCCATCGCGATCGTCGCCCTAACGGCGGCTACGGCCAGAACGGTCAGCGCGACTATGCTTCGGCCGAACAAGGCGGCCAGCAGCAGCGCAACGAGGCCTCGGGACAGACTGAAGTGCAGGCAGAGCCCGCTTCGCCGTCCGAGACCGTGGCGGCAGCCGAGCCGGCTCCACGGTTCGAGAATTTTTCACCGGCAGGCCTGGCCGCTCAAGCCGAACTCAACGAGGCGGCCGCCGAGAGCGGTGCTGCTCGCCGCCCACGGCGTCCGCGCCGTCCGCGCACCAATCCCGACCAGGTCGAGGGTGGCAGCGACAATGCGGATGCGGGCAAGACGGCCGCGGCTCCAGGCGACGGCGGCAGCGCCGAACCCGTGATCGCCGACATCGACAACTGATCGAACGGCACCGCAAGACATTGAACGGCGGGGAGAAATCCCCGCCGTTTTCGTTTGGGCTGACGTGGAATATTGTCGATTGACAGACATCAATGCGTCTTGAGACAGCATGCCCCATGCACCATATCTCGGCTGAACGGGATCCGGCTCGAATGGGCGGGTCCGTCACCGCAATCTGATCCGGTGCCGCAAAGCGGGCCGGTGATGGAAGGAGACAGATATGAACCTTGAGAAATACTCAGAGCGCGTGCGCGGCTTTATCCAGTCCGCGCAGACCATGGCGCTCTCCCGCAACCATCAGCAATTCACCCCCGAACATATTCTGAAGGTCCTCGTCGACGATGACGAGGGCCTGGCCGCGTCGCTGATCGAGCGCGCCGGCGGCAATGTCCGCGACGTCAAGCTCGGTGTCGAGACGGCGCTCGAAGCGATGCCCAAGGTGGAGGGTGGCAATGGCCAGCTCTATCTGGCTCAGCCGCTGGCCAAGGTGTTCTCGACCGCCGAGGACCTGGCCAAGAAGGCCGGTGACAGTTTTGTCACCGTCGAGCGGCTGCTGCAGGCGCTTACCATGGAGAAATCGGCAAAGACGGCCGAAATCCTGGCCAAGGCCGGCGTCACCGCGCAGGCGCTGAACCAGGTCATCAACGACGTCCGCAAGGGCCGCACCGCCGATTCGGCGAGTGCCGAACAGGGCTATGACGCGCTGAAGAAGTACGCGCGCGATCTGACCGCCGACGCACGCGCGGGCAAGCTCGATCCGGTCATCGGCCGCGACGACGAGATCCGCCGCACCATCCAGGTGCTGTCGCGCCGCACCAAGAACAACCCGGTGCTGATTGGCGAGCCGGGCGTCGGCAAGACGGCGATCGCGGAAGGCTTGGCGCTGCGCATTGTCAATGGCGACGTGCCGGAATCGCTGAAGGACAAGCAGTTGATGGCGCTCGACATGGGCGCGCTGATTGCCGGCGCCAAATATCGCGGCGAGTTCGAGGAGCGGCTGAAGGCCGTGCTTTCCGAAGTCACCTCGGCCAGTGGCAATATCATCCTGTTCATCGACGAGATGCACACCCTGGTCGGCGCCGGCAAGGCCGATGGCGCCATGGATGCGTCGAACCTGCTGAAGCCGGCGCTGGCGCGCGGCGAACTGCACTGCGTCGGCGCGACCACGCTCGATGAATACCGCAAGCATGTCGAAAAGGATCCAGCCCTTGCCCGCCGTTTCCAGCCCGTCTTCGTCGACGAGCCGACGGTGGAGGACACGGTTTCGATCCTGCGCGGCCTGAAGGAGAAATATGAGCAGCACCACAAGGTGCGTATCTCCGATTCGGCGCTGGTGGCGGCGGCGACGCTGTCCAACCGCTACATCGCCGACCGCTTCCTGCCGGACAAGGCGATCGACTTGGTCGACGAAGCCGCCTCGCGGCTCAGGATGCAGGTCGATTCCAAGCCTGAGGCGCTGGATGAGATCGACCGCCGCATCATGCAGCTCAAGATCGAACGCGAGGCGCTGAAGGTCGAGACGGACGAAGCCTCGAAGGACCGGCTCGCCCGCCTGGAAAAGGAACTTGTCGGCCTTGAGGAGGAATCGACCGAGATTACTTCGAAGTGGCAGGCCGAGAAGCAGAAGCTTGGGCTTGCCGCCGATCTGAAGAAGCAGCTCGACGAGGCGCGCAACGACCTTGCCATTGCCCAGCGCAAGGGTGAGTTCCAGCGCGCCGGGGAGCTTGCCTATGGCAAGATCCCCGAGTTGGAAAAGAAGCTGAAGGAGGCCGAAGCCCAGGACGGCAAGGCCGGCATGGTCGAGGAAGTGGTCACGCCCGACCACGTCGCCCATATCGTGTCGCGCTGGACCGGAATTCCGGTCGACAAGATGCTCCAGGGCGAGCGCGACAAGCTGTTGCGCATGGAAGACGAGATCGGCAAGCGTGTTGTCGGCCAGGGCGAGGCGGTGCAAGCCGTTTCCAAGGCGGTGCGGCGCGCGCGTGCAGGCCTGCAGGATCCGAACCGGCCTATCGGCTCGTTCATGTTCCTTGGCCCGACCGGCGTCGGCAAGACCGAGCTCACCAAGGCTTTGGCCAACTTCCTGTTCGACGATGAAACGGCGCTGGTGCGCCTCGACATGTCCGAGTACATGGAGAAGCACTCCGTCGCCCGGCTGATCGGCGCGCCTCCCGGCTATGTCGGTTATGAGGAAGGCGGCGCGCTGACCGAAGCGGTGCGGCGCCGGCCCTATCAGGTCGTGCTGTTCGACGAGATCGAGAAGGCGCATCCCGATGTCTTCAACGTGCTTTTGCAGGTGCTCGATGACGGCCGGCTCACCGACGGGCAGGGGCGTACCGTCGATTTCCGCAACACGCTGATCATCATGACGTCGAATCTCGGCGCGGAATATCTGGTCAATCTCGGCGAGGACCAGGATGTCGATGCCGTACGGGACGAGGTGATGGGCGTGGTGAGGGCATCGTTCCGGCCCGAGTTCCTCAATCGTGTCGACGAGGTGATCCTGTTCCACCGGCTGCGCCGCAAGGACATGGACCGCATCGTCGAGATCCAGCTCAAGCGGCTGGAGAGCTTGCTGACCGATCGCAAGATCACGCTGTCGCTGGATCCCGAGGCGGTCGAGTGGCTGGCGGCCAAGGGTTACGACCCCGCTTATGGTGCCAGGCCGCTGAAGCGCGTGATGCAGAAGGAGCTGCAGGATCCGCTGGCGGAAAAGATCCTGCTTGGTGAGATTCTCGACGGCTCGACGGTCAAGGTTACGGCCGGTTCCGACCGGCTGAATTTCCGCTCCAGGCCGACGATCGTCGCCGCCGAGGCGGCGGCCTGATCCAACGCCGCGTGTCCAGTATGGGCGCGCGGCGTCTTCATATATCATGGGGGGGCCGGATGACGCTGGACGACTACAACGGCTTCTGCGGCTCGCTGCCGGCAACGATCCACGTGGTGCAATGGGGCGGCGCCCATGTCTGGAAAGTTGGGACCAAGGTGTTTGCGATCGGTGGCTGGGATCAGGGTGAGCAGCTTTTCGTCACCTTCAAATGCTCCGATGTTGCCTATGACGTGCTCAAGGAGCAGCCCGGCCTGCGCCCCGCGCCCTATCTTGCCTCCCGCGGCATGAAGTGGATCCAGCGTCAGACAAGCCAGAGCATGGATGATGGTGCGCTGAAGGACTATTTGCGCGAGAGTCATCGCCTGGTTGCTCTGAAGCTGACGAAGCAGGCGCGCAAGGAATTGGGGCTTGGCGTGGGCTAGCTAATATTCCTCGAGGCGTCGGAAGACCGCCATCTTCATGCCCGGTTCATGATGGAACCATATGGTGGGTAACTGGTTTGCTGGCGAAGGGGTTCGCCGAACTGCACAATGCCGGGGGGCGGCACATACGGACCGGAGAGTTTCGCTACTATGCTGCGCACTATCTTCACCCTTTCGGCGCTTGCTGCGGGACTGGTGTTTTCCAACGCGTTCGCGGCGCCGACGCATGACGGCGCGGCCCAGCCTGTTCGCGCGGCCGAGAGTGGCGGCATTCTGCTCGCCCAGGACGGCAGTCTCGACATTTATTACGATGCCAGGGGCAACCGCGTCATCGTCGATGCCGATACCGGCAAGGTGATCGCCATCCAGCCGCCGCAGACCAGGCTCGACCGGCGGGCGCTGCGCCGCGAGACGCGGATGCGAGAACTCGGCCGTGCCCCCGCCGACGATGATCGCTACTATCTCGACGATCCCCAGGACATGGCACGCTTCCGCCGCAAGCAACTGGAAGAAGAGGGCCGGGTCATCCCGCCACCAGCCGACGAATACGACCCTGACGGAAGCAATTCAGTCGATGCCTATCCGCCGGCACCGCAGGACGAAGGCAATTACGATAACAATTATCCCGATGCGCCGCAGCCGGCAGAGCCGGGCACCATCAAGCGCCAACCGCTGAACGAGGCGTCGATAGACCCTCTCCAGCCGGCAGATCCGACGGAACAGGCGCCCTCCGACCAGGCGGCATTGCCGCCAAACGCTGGCAGCAAGACGTCGGTCGACCCGTCGCTTTCGCTGGGCGCACGCCAGGATGTGGCAGCGCTGCAGGTGCTGCTCGACCGTGGCGGTGCTTCGCCTGGCGTCATCGACGGGCGCTTCGGCTCGAATGTCGACAAGGCGCTCGCCGCCTACAACGAGATCAACGGCAGCAACCTCAAATCGACCGATGCGGTCGGCATCCAGTCAGCACTCTCGCAATCCGGCGGCGATGCCTTCGCCAACTACACCATCACGGCGGAGGACGCAGCCGGGCCGTATGTCGCCTCCATCCCGGAAGACTACAGTCAGAAGGCGCAGCTCAACTGCATGTGCTACACCTCTGTCACCGAGGCGCTGGCGGAGCGCTTCCACATGGACGAGAACTATCTGAAGTCGATCAACAAGGGCCTCGACTTCAACCGCCCCGGCACGATCATCAAGGTCGCCAATTTCGGCAAGCTGGTGTCTACGCCGGTCGTGCGCATCGTCGCCGACAAGACCAAGAAAGAGGTGTACGCCTACGATGGTGGCGGCAAGCTGGTAGCAGCCTATCCGGCCACCATCGGCTCGGCGGACACGCCGTCGCCCACCGGCATCCACGCCGTGTCGCGCATCGCGCTCGACCCGAACTACACCTACAATCCGAACATCAATTTCAAGCAAGGCGAGAACGACAAGATTCTTACCGTTCCGCCAGGCCCCAACGGACCTGTCGGGTCGGTCTGGATCGCCTTGGACAAACCGACCTACGGCATCCACGGAACGCCCGAGCCGTCGAAGATAGGCAAGACCGAAAGCCATGGCTGCGTGCGCCTGACGAACTGGGACGCGCGCGAGCTCGCCAAGCTGGTGTCGCCAGGCGTTACCGTGGAATTCCTTGGCGGACCTTCAGCCGATGACGTTGCGCAGCAATGAGCCGCGTGGCGCCGCGGCATAGATCAACTGCACGACCAGAATGAAGCCGACGCTTAGCAGCGGGCTGATCAGGCAGAGTGCGCCGCCGACCGCCCACAGGATCTGGGCCTTGACGATGCGCAGATAGACCGTGCGCCTCGTCTGCGCGTCAACATCTTCCGCGACAAAGCCGTTCTTATCCGCGTAGCGCCAGCTGGCGAACAGCGTGACGCCGAGCATCAGCAGGTTGACCCAGTAGACCAGCACCGCGGTCTTGAATTCGAGGAAGTCGGCCAGCAAGTCGGTCGAGAACGGCAAGAGCGCGATGAAGGCGAGAAAGCACAGGTTCAGCGTGGCCAGCCGCCTGTCGGATTTGGCGATCAAACCATGCTGCGCCTGCTGGCCGAACCAGAAGATGGTCAGGGTCAGGAAGCTTAAGGCATAGGTCAGAAAGCGGGGCGCCAGTGCGGCGATGGCGACAAGCAGATCGTGTTCGGAATGAATCGCCTCATGCACCGGCACCCTGATCTCGAGCACGATCAGGGTAAGCGCGATGGCGAATACGCCATCGGTGATACCGACGATACGGCCGCGCCCCTCAACGGAGGCTTCGAGTGGACGCTTCATCGAATTCTCCTGCCCCCGGCTCTGGAGAAAACCTAGCATGACTGCCGCGGTTTGCATCGGGGCAGATGCGATCCCTAGCAATAGGGCTGGTTTCAAGGGCAACCAGTCTCTGGCTGGTTGTTGCCGGTGCGCCGCCGGTCTAATCAGGTGGCATGCATTCACCCAATGAAGCCGCCGCCGTTCCGCTGACCGCTCCGGTCGCGAATGGCACGTTCTGCCCGCAATCGCAGCGGCGTTATGTGCTGGTCGCGGCGATCCTGGCCTCGGCGCTCGGCTTCATCGACGGGTCGATCCTGGCGATCGCCATGCCGGCGATCCGCGTCAACCTCGGCGCCAGCCTTGCCGAGGCGCAGTGGATCTCCAATGCCTATGCGCTGACGCTCTCGGCGCTGATCCTCGCCGGCGGTGCTGCAGGCGACCGGTTCGGGCTCCGCCGTGCTTTCGTGGCCGGCATTGCGCTGTTCGTCGCGGCCTCGCTTGCCTGTGCGCTGGCGCCGAACGCTGTCGTGCTGATCGCTTTTCGCGCTCTCCAGGGGATTGGCGCCGCGATCATGGTGCCGGGCAGTCTCGCCATCATCGCCAAGGCTTATCCGAAGAAGGAACGCGGTCGCGCGATCGGCATCTGGGCGGCGGCCTCGGCGCTGACCACCGCTCTCGGCCCGGTGCTCGGCGGCCTGGTGCTGTCGGCTTTCGGCGATGGCATCTGGCGTGCGATCTTTGCCGTCAACCTGCCACTCGGCCTGATCTCGATCTATCTGCTGCTCGCCAAGATTCCGGCCGATGCGCCGACGCAGAAACGCAGCCTTGACCTTGCCGGTGGTGCGCTTGCGACGCTGGCCTTCGGCGCGCTCGCTTATGGGTTGACTTCGATGAGCGCCAGCGGCGAGAGCCGCATGGCCGGTCCAACGATTGCCGCCGGCGCCGTGCTGCTTGTGGTCTTCATCCTGTTCGAGCGGCGGCAGCGCGAGCCGATGATCGACCTCAGCCTGTTTCGCATCGGTGCTTTCGCCGGGGCCAATGTCGCGACATTCTTCCTCTATTTCGCGCTGTCGGCCAATCTTTTTTACCTGCCGATGCTGCTGATAGCCGGTTGGGGGCTGAGCACGGCCGAGGTCGGCTTCATCTTCCTGCCGCTGTCCGCAGCTATCGCGCTTTTGTCAGGACCCGTCGGCAAGCTGTCGGACCGGATCGGGCCACGTCTTCCAATTGCCTGCGGCAGTCTGATCGTGGCGATTGCCTTCGCCGGGCTGGCCTTGCTCACCCATGCCGGCTTTCACCATTTCTGGACTGGCATCTTCCCGTTGATGGCGCTGATGGGACTCGGCATGGCGTTGGTCGTGTCGCCATTGTCGACCGCGATCATGACGGCGGTGGAAGACAAGGACACCGGCGCGGCTTCCGGCATCAACAACGCCGTCTCGCGCATCGGCGGTCTGATCGCGGTGGCGGCGATGGGGTCGCTCGCTGCCTGGATCTACGCCAATGCCCTGGAGGGAAACGCCGGGCCCGGCCTGCCTGGCTTCGGCGAACCGCCGCCAACGGGACTTTCGCCGGCACTCGATGTGGCAAGAATCGCCGCCAGCGACGCCGCTTTTTCCGCCGTCTCCTCGGTAACCGCGCTGCTATGCCTGCTTTCCGCTGTCATTGCGTGGATGACGATTTCCGGCGAGGCGCTGCCGTGGCCGCGGCGCGCCGAACCTCGGCAGCACAAAGGCTAAGACTCAGCCTTCGATCTTGGCGCTGGCGACCTTCAGCGAGTTGCCGTCTTCCTGCTTCAGGAGATCGTCGATGCGTTCACGCTCGCGCTTGAAGGCGACGAGGTCGTCGCCCTTCAGCACCTTGCCGACCGGCAAGCGCACACGCATTGAATCGACTTTGGTGCCGTTGACGATCAACTCGTAGTGAAGATGCGGTCCGGTGGACAGGCCAGTCTGACCGAGATAGCCGATAACCTGGCCCTGGCGGACGCGCACGCCCTCGGCGATGCCTTTGGCGAAGGCGCTCTGGTGATTGTAGGAGGTTTCGTAGCCATTGGCGTGGCGAATGATGATTTGCTTGCCATAGCCGCCGGCCCAGCCGGCCTTCTCGATGACGCCATTGCCCGCGGCGATGATCGGCGTCCCGATGGGCGCTGCCCAGTCGGTGCCGGTGTGCATGCGGACATAGCCAAGGATCGGGTGCTTGCGAGCGCCAAATCCGGAGGTAAATCTGCCGTTCGGCAGTGGGTTACGCAGCAGGAACTGCTGGGCGCTGCTGCCATTCTCGTCGAAATAATCCGTGCTGCCGTCCTGCATTTGAAAACGGTAGAAATTGCGCGTCGTTCCGCCGAACGTCGCCGAGACGTAGAGGAGCTCGGAATTGTCGGAGGTCTGGTCATCGCCATCGGGCTGCGAGAACAGCACTTCGAGGCGATCGGCGGGATTGAGCCGCGACTGGAAGTCGACATCGGACGCAAGCAGCTTGATCAGCCGCTGAGTCATCGCCTTGGACATGCCGTAGGAATAGGCGGTCCGATAGATGCCGTCATAAATGTTCGGCAGGTTGCCGCGCACCACCACCGGAGCCGACGAGTCATCGAACGCCGTCAGCAATTCGGGATTGGGTTCCGGCTCCTGCGCCGGCACGTACTGACCGCGATCGTCGAGCGCGATGGTGACGATGTGCGTGGCCTTGTCGTAGACGCTGGTGCGAACCACCTTGGCGGCGTCACCATGGACCTCGAGACCGACGCGCAACACGGTTCCGGCCTTGAGCGCCGGGGCGTTGAGCAGCTTGGCAATCGCTTCGGCCATGCCGGTGGCATCGTCGCCCGTGTACCCCGAATCGGCAAAGGCCTCGGTGAGGTCCGTGTCCTTGGTGAAAGGGATGATTTCTTCGGCGAAAGCCGGCGCCTGGTCGTCAGCGTTGGCGCGCGGCGCCACGGAGACGTTTTCGGGGACGATCTTGACGTCATAGGAGCCGGCCATGCTTTCGGCAAAAGCATCGCCGAAGCGCTGCGGGTCGACATAATGGAGCGAAGCGACCTGTACGGCGCCGTCGCTGAGGTCGGTGCCGGCTTCGCGCACGACTTTTTCAACTTCGTCGGCGGAAAGGTCGCCCTTTTCGTCGAAGGAGGCCGTCTCGATCGGGAAATCGACGGTCTTCAGGCTCATCTCGCTTTCGACCTTGGCGCCGTAGATCTGGCCGGAAGCGGCGGACGCCGCTGCCGCCGGCTGTGCGGCGGCGCCGTCGTCGCTATCGTTGCCGAACACCTGCATCGGGTCGAAGGGCGGGTAGGGCCGGCTAGTGGTGTGCCCGGCGGCGAGCGCCATCTTGATCTGCACGAAAGGCATGGTGTGGATGACATCGCGGTCGCCGACCTTGGTAACCATCGACACTTCCATGCGACGACGGTCCTTGGCTTTGGCAATCTGGCGCGGCGCCACCAGCCTGGTGGTCTTGGCCACTTCGCCGGAATCGCCATTGCTGGCGAGGCCAATCAGTTCGGCGATCTCTGGTGGGGTCGCCAGTTGCTGGCGCCCGTCTAGGGCGGCAAACAGCGCCACGCCCATCAGCACGCTCGAGGTCACGCCGGTGAGGAATGTTCCCGACAGCCAGCGCGCGGAAACCTCACGCCGATCGGGCGGGCCGCTGCGGCCATCCGCGATAAGCGGCGGCTCATTGCCGAGTTCGGCTATGACATCTTCCGTATCTGGCATCCAGAAAGGCTGCTTCTTCCCCAGGCGGGACGGCTTGTCGCTTTTGTTGTGGCCATGACATTTGCCTGTCACGGCAGGTTAAGTCAACGAAGCCTCGGGCCCCGGTCGAATTCCCCTCGTGCACTTCTCTTATAGAGCGCTCTGAAAAGCGGGCGGCGTGCCTTCATTCATAAGACTCCCGCGCGCGCCCCTTCGAGGCTCAATAAAGAGGCCATTGCAAGGCTGTGATTGCGCCTCTCTTGTTGGCCTTGGTGTCGAACGGCAATGCGGCGGCAATAGGGCTCCTTCGTGGCCGTGGCCTCCTGTTATCCCCTGTTCCCCTGGGGCAGTCGGCTATCCACAAAGCGTGCCCAAAATTTCTGTCGCAAAAAGTTCAAAAACTTTGCGAAGGTGTGTTGACAGTTTTGGTAGGTGGCGACTATATACGCCTCACGAACGAGGGCGGTGCGCCGCTGGCGACGAAGAAGTTTGCTTCTAAGACTGCCCTCAGCGAAATTCAAGAG
>NZ_SRUT01000002.1:635000-637500 GCF_004791315.1 Mesorhizobium sp. M8A.F.Ca.ET.208.01.1.1 | reverse complement strand
AGACGAGGCGGAAACGCGTAGTCGATGGGAACCACGTTAATATTCGTGGGCTTGGAGGTAGTGACGGATCATTGAGGTAGTCCAATCTTATCGGATTGAACGGGCTGCTGCGTGGTTCCAGGAAATAGCTCCTCCTTATAAACCGTACCCGAAACCGACACTGGTGGTCTGGTAGAGTATACCAAGGCGCTTGAGAGAACTATGCTGAAGGAACTCGGCAAATTGCACGCGTAACTTCGGAAGAAGCGTGACCCTTTTCCACGCAAGTGGAGGAGGGTGGCACAGACCAGGGGGTAGCGACTGTTTATCAAAAACACAGGGCTCTGCGAAGTCGCAAGACGACGTATAGGGTCTGACGCCTGCCCGGTGCTGGAAGGTTAAGAGGAGGGGTGCAAGCTCTGAATCGAAGCCCCAGTAAACGGCGGCCGTAACTATAACGGTCCTAAGGTAGCGAAATTCCTTGTCGGGTAAGTTCCGACCTGCACGAATGGCGTAACGACTTCCCCGCTGTCTCCAGCATAGACTCAGTGAAATTGAATTCCCCGTGAAGATGCGGGGTTCCTGCGGTTAGACGGAAAGACCCCGTGCACCTTTACTATAGCTTTACATTGGCATTCGTAGTGGCATGTGTAGGATAGGTGGTAGGCTTTGAAACCTGGGCGCCAGCTCAGGTGGAGCCACCCTTGAAATACCACCCTTATTACTATGGATGTCTAACCGCGGCCCGTTATCCGGGTCCGGGACAATGTATGGTGGGTAGTTTGACTGGGGCGGTCGCCTCCTAAAGAGTAACGGAGGCGCGCGATGGTGGGCTCAGAACGGTCGGAAATCGTTCGCTGAGTGCAATGGCATAAGCCTGCCTGACTGCGAGACTGACAAGTCGAGCAGAGACGAAAGTCGGTCATAGTGATCCGGTGGTCCCGCGTGGAAGGGCCATCGCTCAACGGATAAAAGGTACGCCGGGGATAACAGGCTGATGACCCCCAAGAGTCCATATCGACGGGGTTGTTTGGCACCTCGATGTCGACTCATCGCATCCTGGGGCTGGAGCAGGTCCCAAGGGTATGGCTGTTCGCCATTTAAAGCGGTACGTGAGTTGGGTTCAGAACGTCGTGAGACAGTTCGGTCCCTATCTGCCGTGGGTGTAGGAATATTGAAAGGATCTGTCCCTAGTACGAGAGGACCGGGATGGACGGATCTCTGGTGGACCTGTTGTGGCGCCAGCCGCATAGCAGGGTAGCTATATCCGGACGGGATAACCGCTGAAGGCATCTAAGCGGGAAACCCACCTTAAAACGAGTATTCCCTGAGAACCGTGGAAGACGACCACGTTGATAGGCCGGGTGTGGAAGAGCGGCAACGCTTGAAGCTTACCGGTACTAATAGTTCGATCGGCTTGATCGTTCTCATTCCTTATGTCCATCTGACTTCGTCAGATGGTTTGTTCTCACTCACGCTTGTTCCGCCCTGCGGGCGGCGCTACGTGGGTGCGGCGCACAAGCGCCGACGGTCGGTCGACCTTGCGAAGCTTCGCTTCGAAAGGCGCCAGGCTAAAAGAACTCCAAAGGCACAAAAAACAGCTTCTCGAATAACGTGCGTTTTGCCGACCTGGTGGTTATGGCGGAGCGGCTGCACCCGATCCCATTCCGAACTCGGCCGTGAAACGCTCCAGCGCTGATGGTACTTCGTCTCAAGACGCGGGAGAGTAGGTCGCTGCCAGGTCTGCTAAACGCACGTTTTATGTGTCACATCCTACTTTCCAAAAATCGAAGCCGGTTTTTGGGTCGAGGCGATGAAATCTTCTCTGAACATGGCCCGCCAACGGGAAACACGGGCCGCGTAAGCGGCCCTTTCATTTGGCGGACAAACCTCTCGCAAGCTCTCGCTTGCAAATCGGTGGCGCGGGGTGGAGCAGCCCGGTAGCTCGTCAGGCTCATAACCTGAAGGTCACAGGTTCAAATCCTGTCCCCGCAACCAAATACAAATGAGCCCGCCATCGTGCGGGCTCTTTTGTATTTTGCCGTGGTCGCCGGCGATTCGAACCTGTCATCAGCGGCCCGCAAGGAGGCAAAGCCGACGCCGCAGGACCGATAACTCAAATCCTATCCCCAAAACCAAATTAAAACGCCCGCCAGAATCAAACCCGGAGGGCCGTTTTGCGTTCGAACCAGCCGCCATCGATCTTAGCCATCATCAGCACGCAAAGACGGCAGCCAACCACCAGGACAACAAACACAAACCCTGGCTAAAAAAGACCTGCCTCAACAAGACAAAAACAGCCCGCCAGGCTCCCGCCGGCGGGCTGTTCGCATTCGTATCCTCGCCGCATAACGAAATCGCAGACAGATACACAAACCGGAAGGTGCAGTCTCGGAGGTCCAGATATAAAACGAATTTGTACTCAGCCGGCTTCCGTACCTATCCCGCGCGCATCTGGCACCGTGATGGATGCGGGGTATCGAGTTGCGCGTCTGCTGGCCGGTGCCGTCGTGGCCGAGGC